>CAZDEZ010000080.1:0-17000 GCA_964504705.1 uncultured Bradyrhizobium sp. | reverse complement strand
CCCTGGAACAGCAGGGCCGGGTTGTAGACGAAGAAGAACGGCACGATGAAGCCGGCGGCCGCGAACTTCACCGCCTGAACGCCGGAGCCCCACAGCCCGGCGCCGCCTATCGACGCGGCGGCGTATACGGCCAGCGCCACCGGCGGGGTCACCGCCGACAGGCACGAGAAATAGAAGGCGAACATGTGCGCGGCCATCGGCTCGACGCCGAGCTTCATGATCGCGGGCACCAGCAGCGCCGCCTGCATGATGTAGGCGGGCGTGGTCGGCATGCCCATCCCCAGCACGATGCCGGCGACCATGGTGATGAGCAGCGCCAGCAGCAGCGATCCATAGGTGAAGTCGATCAGGAACGCCGTGAACCGCAGCGCCAGCCCGGTTTGCAGCACTATGCCGATCACGATCCCTGCGGAGGCGCACGCCATCGCCACCGGCACGGTCTGCACGGCGCCGTCGCGCAGGCCGTCGAGGCACGCGCGCAAGCCGAGCGCGGTCGCAGGGCGCAGCCACGAGATCGCGATCAGCGCGACGGTGGCGATGATCGCGCCGTAAGTCGGTGTAAAGCCGAACAGCAGCAGCGCCAGCAGCACGATGACAGGCAGGAACAGATGCCCCTGGCGGACGATGATGTAACCGAGGACCGGCAGCTCCTCTCGCGGCAGGCCTTTCAGGCCGGAACGGACGGCGTTGAAGTGGATCGCGGCGAACAGCGCGCCGTAATAGAACAGCGCCGGGATGAGCGCGGCGATCATCACCTTGGTGTAGCTGACGCCCTGGAACTCGGCCATCACGAAGGCCGCCGCGCCCATGATCGGCGGCATGATCTGCCCGCCGGTGGAGGCGACCGCTTCGATGGCGGCGGCGGCCTCGGGCTTGAAGCCGGTCTTCTTCATCATCGGGATGGTGAGCCAGCCGTCGACCATGACGTTGGCGACGGCCGAGCCGGAGATGGTGCCGAACAGGCTTGAGGAGACGACCGCGACCTTGCCGGGCCCGCCGCGCGCGCCGCCGGCGATCGCATTGGCGAAGTTCATGAAGAACTCGCCGGCCCCGGATCGTTCGAGGAACGATCCGAAGATGATGAAGAGAATGACGTAGGTCGCGGCCACCGTCATCGGCACGCCAAAGATGCCCTCGGTCGTGAAGTAGGTCTGGTCGATCGCGATCTCGAGGGTCAGCCCCTTGTGGTAGGTCCAGCCGTAGAGCCAGGGCCCGGCGAACCCGTACAGCAGGAACACGATCGCGACGATCGGCAGCGCCGCGCCGATGGTGCGCCGCGTCGCCTCCAGCACCAGCAGCGTGGCGATGATGCCCACCGCCATGTCGGTTCGACTGAGCGAGTCCGCGGTCGGGAAGCGGTTCACGACGTAGTCGTAGTTCACGAACATGTAGCCGATGCAGCCGAGCGAAAGGGCGGCGAGGGCAAGGTCCACCCACGGTATGCGATCGGGCGTCGCGCCCTTGCGCGACGGCCACAGCAGGAACGACAGCACCAGGCTGAAGGCGAGCGTGATGTAGAGCAGGGCCTGCTGGTCGGGCGCGTACTTCGTCAGGCGCGCGTAGACATGGTACAGGGACATCGCGACCGCGACGGTGCCGACGACGAGTCCCGCGTAACCTGCGAGCTTCCGCATGGCGGGCGCGCTACTTCTTCAGAAGCCCCGCTTCCTTGTAGTACTTCTCCGCTCCCGGATGCATGGGCATGCCGAAATTCTGCGCCATGTCCGCCCCCGTCACGCCTTTCATGACGCTGGTGACGTTGCCGAACTCGTCCCGTCCTTCGACGATGGCCTTGGTGATCTTGTAGATCACGTCTTCCGACGTCTTGGAGGAGGCGATCAGCACGGTTGGCGACTGGAAGGTCTTGATCGCTTCGGCGACGCCCTGCTCCTTGTAGATGCCGGCCGGAAGCGTGTAGGGCACGAAGCCCGGATTGATCTTGCGCAGTGCTGCCATCTCCTCGTCGGTGACGCCGAGCACCCGCACCGGCATCGCCGAGCCGAGATCCATGATGAAGGACGCCGGCACCACCGTAAACCATCCGACCGCCATCGCCTGCCGGTTCTTCACCGCCTCCGCGTTGGAGGACACCGGCCCGTAGCTCTTGGCGCCGAGGTCGTTCAGCGTCATGTCGTTGACCTTGAGCACGTACTCCCAGCCAGCCGCAAGGCTGGTATTGCCGCGCGAGGGCAACGCCACCGGCTGGCCCTTCAGGTCCTTGATGCTCTTGATCTCGCTGTTGGCGGGAACCACCAGCTGCCAGACGTTGGGATAGAAGTTGGCGACGAACAGGCCCTTGTCGGTCTGTTTGCCGGCGAACTGGCCTTCGCCCTTCTGCGCATCGACCATCACGGTCGTCATCGACCAGCCGATATCGGCCTTGTCGTTGCGGATCTTCTCCATGTTGACGAGGGCGGCACCCGGCTCGACCTGCACGTTCAACTCGGGAAACCGCTTGTTGACGACCTGGGATGCCGCCGCCGCCATCGGCGTCCAGCTGCCGCCGGTCGGGCCGGCGCTGAAAATGACGTCCGTCTTTTGCTGGGCATGGGCGGCGCCGGTGACGGCGATGGCCATTGCTGTCGCAGCGGCCAGGCACAGGACTCGTCGTGAATCGCGAATCTGGACGGACATCGTCATCCCCTCCCTTGTGTGTTCTTAATTCTCCCTCATGCGCGCGGCTTGTTCGTGCTCTTTCGCTCGCAGATCGTCCGGAGCGTCTTCGTGCGCTCTCGTCGTGCGATTATCCGGCACCCGTCGCGGCAGGAACGCTACCTTCACGCCGCATCGGCGTCAATGAAATGGACCGGATCGGTTTGCTTGCATTGCACAAGACCGGGCAACTGCTGCGAAGCGCACGCCAGCGTACGTGCGTCTCGACGCATCCCCGCCGGCGGCATACAGTCGGGGCAGAAGATGTTCCGCGAGGGCATGAGCATGAAGTCACGTCACACCCTTGCCGCCGCAGCCTTGACGCTCCTCGGCGCATTCACCGCCGAACCCGCAGAGGCCCAGACCTACGATCCCAAATATCCCGTTTGTCTGCAGGTCTATACCGGTCGCATGGACTACTATTTCGAGTGCGCCTACACGTCGCTGCCGCAGTGCCAGATGTCCGCCTCCGGCCGTGCCGCCTCCTGCGTGGTCAATCCCTACTACGCCGGGCCGAAAGGCAAGCGCAGCAAGCAGAAGCCGCCGGGGTACTAGCGCGGCCCCGGCGAGAAGGCCGTAGGATGGTAGAGCGACAGCGAAACCCATCACTTTCTTGCCGCGGCGCCATGATGGGTTTCGCTGTCGCTCTACCCATCCTACCGATTTAGCCGCATCGCCTCCGGCGTGTCCGGCTGCGCCAGCGGATGCGCCTTGGCGAATTCCGGCAGCGCCATGGCGGTGTCGAAGACGCGCTGCACCGTCGGCCAGCGGTCGAGCCTCATCTGCAGCATGCCGGCGACGGTGCAATGGCCGACCATGCAGATGTCCGCCATGGTCGGTGCATTGCCATGGCAGAACTTCCCCGTTTGCCTGCTTCCGGCAAGATGTCCTTCCAGCGCGGTCAGCGTCTCGATCACCCAGTGCCGCCGCCACGCCGTCTGCTGCTCGTCGCGCAGATTGAGCTCGCGGTCGAGATAGCGCCGTACCCGCGGCGTCAGCAGCGGATGGCCCTCGCAGGCCACCATCAGTGCCAGCGCCCGCACCCGCGCGCGGCCTTCCGCATCGGATGGCAGGATCGGCGGCGAGGGATACTTCTCCTCGAGATACTCGAGGATCGCGACCGACTGGAACAGCACGGTGCCGTCGTCCTCCACCAGCGCCGGCAGCGCCATCTGCGGATTGATGCGGCGGTACTCGTCGCTGCGATGCGCGTCGGTATCGAGATCGACGAACACCACCTCGGCCGGCAGCTTCTTCAGATTGAGCGCGATGCGCACCCGAAAACTCGCCAGCGATCGCCAGAAAGAGAAGAATTTCATGATGGCTTCCTCTTTCGCCCTCTCCCCTTGTGGGAAAGGGCGGCACGAATGAGCATAGCGAATTCGTGCCGGGTGAGGGGTTCTCTCCGCGGATGCAAGACCCCTCATCGGGTTCGCATCTGTCGATGCGAACCACCTTCTCCCACAAGGGGAGAAGGGAAGAAAGAAGCGATTAGCCGTTCGCCGCCTTCTTTCGCCAGGCCAGATGCACGGCGCAGGTGCAGCCGGGCGGGTGCGAAGCCACGTCGTTCGCGGGCACCGCGGCCGGCGCTTCCTTCGGCATCGCCACCTTCACCGCGCGGTCGGCGGCGGACTGGTCCTGCGCAGGGATGTAGTTGAGCACAGGCGCCAGCCAGCGCTCGACTTCGGCCACATTCATGCCCTTGCGCGCGGCATAGTCCTCGACCTGGTCGCGCTCGATCTTGCCGACGCCGAAATAGAAGCTTTCAGGGTTTGCGAAATAGAGCCCCGACACGCTGCTGCCCGGCCACATCGCAAAACTCTCGGTCAGCTTCACACCGGCGGTGTTCTCGGCATCGAGCAGCTCGAACAGCGTCTTCTTCTCGGTGTGGTCCGGCTGCGCGGGATAGCCGGGCGCAGGGCGGATGCCCTGGTACTTTTCCAGGATCAACTCCTCCGGCGACAGCGCCTCGTCCGGCGCATAGCCCCAGAATTCGGTGCGCACGCGCTGGTGCATGCGCTCGGCAAAGGCCTCGGCCAGGCGATCGGCCAGCGCCTTGCACAGGATCGATGAGTAGTCGTCGTTGGCGTTCTTGAAGCGGTCGGCTACCGCGTCCTCGCCGATTCCCGCCGTGACGACGAAGCCGCCGACATAGTCGGGCACGCCGGATGCGGCTGGCGCGACGAAATCCGCCAGCGCGGCGTTGAAGCGGCCCTCGCGCTTCTCCAGTTGCTGGCGCAGCGTGTGCAGCGTCGCGATCCTCTCGCGGCGAGTCTCATCCGCATACAGCGCGATGTCGTCGCCCTCGGCATTGGCCGGCCAGAAACCGACGGTTGCGCGCGCCTTGAACCATTTCTCCCTGACGATGAGGTCCAGCATCTTGCGGGCGTCCTCATACAGGGAGCGCGCGACCTCGCCGACCTTGGCGTCGTCGAGGATGGCGGGGAAGCGACCGGCCAGCTCCCAGGTCTGGAAGAACGGCGTCCAGTCGATGTAATCGGCCAGTTCCGCGAGATCGTAGTCGTCGAAGCTCCGGATGCCGAGGAACGCCGGCTTCTTGGGCGGCGCCTGGGCAAAGTCCAGAGGCACCCGATTGGCGCGGGCGGCTGCCAGCGTCAGCCGCTTCTTGTCGGCCTGCGCCCGGAAATGCGCCGCGGAAATTTTTGCGTATTCGGCGCGGATGTCGGCCGCGAACGCCTCGCGCCTGTCGGGCGACAGCAGCGAGGAGGCAACGCCAACGGCGCGGCTGGCGTCGTTGACATGCACCACCGGCCCGCCCTTGTAGTTCGGGTCTATCTTCACCGCCGTATGCACGCGGCTGGTGGTGGCGCCGCCGATCAGGAGCGGCATCTTCATGCCGTTGCGCTCCATCTCGCCGGCGAGGAAGCTCATCTCGTCGAGTGAGGGCGTGATGAGGCCGGAGAGACCGATGATGTCGGCGTTCTCGGCCTTCGCCGTCTCGATGATCTTGGCCGCCGACACCATCACGCCGAGGTCGATGACCTCGAAATTGTTACACTGCAGCACGATGCCGACGATGTTCTTGCCGATGTCGTGGACGTCGCCCTTGACGGTGGCGAGCACGATCTTGCCGGCGCCGCTACCGCTCGCCCCAGTGACGCCGTTCGCCAGATTGCGCGCCTTCTCCTCCTCCATGAACGGCATCAGATAGGCGACGGCCTGCTTCATCACCCGCGCCGACTTCACCACCTGCGGCAAAAACATCTTGCCGTCGCCGAAGAGGTCGCCGACGACGTTCATGCCGGCCATCAGCGGGCCTTCGATCACGCCGAGCGGGCGGTCGACGGTCTGCCGTGCGGCTTCGGTGTCCTCCTCGATGAATTCGGTGATCCCGTGCACCAGCGCATGGCTAAGCCGCTTCTCGACCGGCCATTCGCGCCAGGCGAGATCGGCTTCCTTGGTCTGCTTCTCCTGGCCGCGGAACTTTTCAGCGAGCGCCAGCAGCCGCTCCGACGCGCCGGGATCGCGGTTGAGGATGACGTCCTCGCATACCTGGCGCAGTTCGGGGTCGATGTCGTCATAGACGATCATCTGTCCGGCATTGACGATGCCCATGTCCATGCCGGCGTGGATGGCGTGATACAGGAACACCGAGTGCATGGCCTCGCGTACCGGCTCGTTGCCACGGAACGAGAACGACAGATTCGACACGCCGCCGGAAATGTGCGCACCCGGCAGGTTCGCCCGGATCCAGCGCGTCGCCTCGATGAAGTCGACGCCGTAATTGTTGTGCTCTTCGAGGCCGGTCGCGATCGCGAAAATATTCGGATCGAAGATGATGTCTTCCGGCGGGAAATCGACCTGGTTGACCAGGATGTCGTAGGCGCGTTTGCAGATCTCGGTCTTGCGCGCGAACGTGTCGGCCTGGCCCTTCTCGTCGAACGCCATCACCACGACGGCGGCGCCGTGGCGGCGGGCGATCTTCGCCTCGTGGATGAATTTCTCCTCGCCTTCCTTCATCGAGATCGAGTTCACCACCGGCTTGCCCTGCAGGCATTTCAGGCCGGCCTCGATCACGGAAAACTTGGAGGAGTCCACCATCACCGGCACGCGGGCGATATCCGGTTCGGCCGCGATCAGGTTGAGGAAAGTGACCATCGCGGCTTCCGAATCCAGCAGGCCCTCGTCCATGTTGACGTCGATGATCTGGGCGCCGTTCTCGACCTGGTCGCGCGCGACCTGCAGCGCGGCGCTGTAGTCGCCTGCCGTGATCAGCTTGCGGAAGCGCGCCGAGCCGGTGACGTTGGTGCGCTCGCCGACATTGACGAAGGGAATCGCCGGCGTCAGCGCAAAGGGCTCGAGGCCGGAGAGCCGCAGCCGCGGCTCGATTGTCGGCACGATGCGCGGCTTGTGCGGGGCGACGGCGGCCGCAATCGCGGCGATATGGTCCGGCGTGGTGCCGCAGCAGCCGCCGACGATGTTGACGAGGCCGTCGCGTGCGAATTCGCCGATCAGGCGCGCCATGTATTCCGGGCTTTCGTCGTACTGGCCGAATTCGTTGGGCAGGCCGGCGTTGGGATAGGCGCACACCAGCGTGTCGGCGACGCGGCCGATGTCGGCGATGTGCGCGCGCAAATCTTCGGCGCCGAGCGCGCAGTTGAAGCCGATAGTGACGGGTTTTGCGTGCCGCACCGAGTTCCAGAACGCTTCCGGCATCTGCCCCGACAGCAGGCGGCCGGATTTGTCGGTGATGGTGCCGGACACCATCACGGGCACGTCGATGCCGCGTTCTTCCGTGATCTCGGCGATGGCATAGAGCGCTGCCTTGGCGTTCAGCGTGTCGAAGATGGTTTCGACCAACAGCAAATCGGCGCCGCCGTCGAGCAGCCCCCTGATCTGCTCGCCATAGGACTGGCGCAAATCGTCGAAGGTGACGGCGCGGTAGCCGGGATTGGCGACGTCGGGCGAGATCGAGGCAGTGCGGTTGGTCGGGCCGATGGCTCCCGCAACGAAGCGCGGCTTGCCGTCTTCCTTGGTGACGCGCTCGGCCGCGGCGCGCGCGAGCCTGGCGCCGTCGCGGTTCAGCTCGTAGGCCAGCTCCGACATGTCGTAGTCGGCCTGCGCGATCGATGTCGACGAGAAGGTGTTGGTGGCGACGATGTCGGCGCCCGCACGCAGATATTCCGCGTGGATATCCTCGATCGCCTTCGGCTGCGTCAGGATCAACAGATCGTTGTTGCCTCTGACGTCGCGGTGGAAGTCCGCGAACCGCGCGCCGCGGAAAGCAGCCTCGTCGTATTGCAGGCCCTGGATCATGGTGCCCATGGCGCCGTCGAGCACCAGGATTCTTTCACGCGCGGCAGCGAGCAGGGCGGTGCGCTTGGGAGAAACGGGCAGTTTCATCGATCAGGCCGCCTTCGCCTCGCCCTTCGGGCGGATGCCGAGCAGATGGGCAATCGCGAACACGAGGTCGGCGCGGTTCATGGTGTAGAAATGGAAGGTGTCGACGCCGTGCTTGGCCAGCTTCTGCACCTGGCCCGCGGCGACGGTCGCCGCCACCAGCTTGCGGGTCTCGGCATCGTCGTCGAGCCCTTCGAATTTCTCCGCCAGCCAGTTCGGCACGGTGGTGCCGGCGCGGGTGACGAAATTGCGCGCCTGCTTGAAATTGTGCATCGGCATGATGCCGGGAACGATCGGGATGTCGATGCCCCGGGCCCGGACGCGGTCGAGGTAACGCAGATACAAATCGTTGTCGAAGAACACCTGGGTGATGGCGCGCGCCGCGCCCGCGTCGACCTTGGCCTTCAGCGTGTCGATGTCGGCATCGAGGCTTTGCGCATCGGGATGCTTCTCGGGATAGGCCGACACCGAGACTTCGATGTCGCCATGGCGCTTCTTGATTCCGGCGACGAGATCGGCCGAGCTCCTGTAGCCGTCGGGATGGCCGATAAAGGGCGTGCCGAGACCGCCGATGGGGTCGCCGCGCAGCGCCACGATGTGGCGGACGCCGATGTCGTGATAGCGGTCGACGATCTCGTCGATCTCGCCGCGCGCAGCGCCGACGCAGGTCAGGTGCGCGGCCGGCACCAGCGAGGTCTCGGCGAGGATGCGGGCGATGGTCGAATGGGTGCGCTCGCGGGTCGAACCGCCGGCGCCGTAGGTCACCGAGACGAAATTGGGCGCGAGCGGCGCCAGGCGGTTGATAGTCTCCCAGAGGCTGCGCTCCATCTCCTCCGTCTTGGGCGGGAAGAACTCGAAGGAGATTTTGGGAGATTTGAGCACGCGCTGCCCATCGGGCGCGGGAATGGCAAACTCGGTCATGACGCTCGCAAAAACTCCGGAAAATACCGACAACAGGCCTATCGCGTGGAAGCTAAAATAGGCCAAACACCGCGGGTCAAATAGCCCATCGATCATGGGAAGTTGCCCAACTAGCGAAGAAGGTTGCGATTTATTGCCTGGATTTTCTGGCCGTTGGGAACGAGTTAACGGCGCATAATGATAAAAGTATATGTAATTACAATAAGTTGTTTTACTTTTGGGAAGCCGAGGAAATTGGGCAGAGCGGCCAAGTGGTCAGATTGTCATTATTTGTCCCACCGTCGGCGGCATCAACGTTTCGCCCTGACTATTCGCGGCGCGGCCCTGATCTGCGCCGCGAGGGCCTTTGTCGGCTCCACCCGGCACAATAAGTTTACGCCCATGATCCCGCTTTCCGTCCTCGACCTTTCCGTCGTCACCACAGGCACCAAACCCGCGGCCGCCTTGCGCAACAGCATCGACCTGGCACGCCATGTCGATGGGCTCGGTTATGTCAGGTACTGGCTCGCCGAACACCACAACCTTGCCTCCGTCGCCAGCCCCGCGCCGGACCTGATGATTGGGCAAATCGCTGCGGTGACCAAAAAAATCCGTGTCGGTTCCGGCGGCGTGATGCTGCCCAATCATGCGCCGCTGGTGGTGGCAGAGCGTTTCAAGATGCTGGAGGCGCTGTTCCCCGGCCGCATCGATCTCGGCCTCGGTCGCGCGCCCGGCACCGACGGCGCCACTGCCCATGCGCTGCGTAGCCGGCTCGACCGCCGCGAGGGCGACGATTTCCTCGAACGGCTGCATGAGCTGACCTTGTGGGAGACCCGCGATTTCCCGCCCGGCCATCCCTACAACAACGTCGTGGCGATGCCCGACGATACGCCGCTGCCGCCGATCTGGCTGCTCGGCTCTTCGGACTATAGTTCCGAACTCGCCGCGCAGGTCGGCATGGGCTTCGCGTTCGCGCATCATTTCGCGACCTATGACGCCATCGAGGCGATGACCCATTACCGTCGTCGCTTCAAGCCGTCGGGCTGGCGGCAGACGCCGCACGGCATCCTGGCGGTCGCTGCGGTGGTCGCGGAAACCGACGACGAAGCGGACAAGCTAGCAACCTCGATGGACCTCAACCGCCTGCGCCGCGACCGCGGCCAGTATCTGCTATTGCCGAGCGTCGAGGAGGCGCTGGCCTATCCCTATAGCGATGCCGAGCGCGCCTCCATCGCCCGCAACCGCTCGCGCCTGTTCGTCGGCAGCCCGGCGACGGTGCTGCAGAAATTGCAGGCGATGGTTTCGGCGAGCGAAGCGGACGAACTGATGGTGATCACCGCGGTGTACGACCACGAGGCGCGGAAGAAGTCGTACAGCCTGCTGGCCGATGCGTTCGGGCTGGCGAAAAAGGCGGCGGCGTAACAACTGTCGTCCCGGCCAAGCGAAGCGCGAGCCGGGACCCATAATCCCCGTTCTCTGTTGTGGCGCTCGCTGGAGCTCCAGCGAACTCAAAAACGGTGCCCTGTGGGTATGGGTCCCTGCGTTCGCAGGGACGACAGCTACTCCGCCTTCTCGCTGAACGTCGCCCTGAAGGGATGGGCGGGATAGACGCCGACGATGCGCAATTCGCGCGAGAAGAACTTCAGCTCCTCCAGCGCAAACGCCAGCCCGCGATCGTCGGGATGGCCGTCGACGTCGGCGTAAAACTGCGTGGCGAAGAAATTGCCGTCGACCATGTAGCTTTCGAGCTTTGTCATGTTGACGCCGTTGGTGGCAAAGCCGCCGAGCGCCTTGTAGAGCGCGGCCGGCAAATTGCGCACGCGGAACACGAAGCTCGTCACCAGCGGGCCGGAGCCTTGGCTAGCCCAGTTCGGCTCGCGCGCCAGCATCACGAAACGCGTGGTGTTGTGCGCCTCGTCCTCGACGTCCTCGGCGAGGATGTCGAGGCCGTAGATCTGCGCCGCCAGCTTCGAGGCGATCGCGGCGACGCTTCTGTCCTTGCGCTCGGAGACGTCGCGGGCGCTGCCGGCGGTGTCGGCGGCGACGATCGGCCTGATGCCGAGCTTGCGGATGATGCGGCGGCACTGGCCGAGCGCGTGGACATGACTCTCGACCGTCTTGATGTCCGAGAGCTTCACGCCCTTCAGCGCCATCAATTGATGGCGGATCGGCAGGAAGAACTCGCCGACGATGTAGAGGCCCGAAGCCGGCAGCAGATGATGGATGTCCGCGACGCGGCCCGCCACCGAGTTCTCGATCGGGATCATGCCGAGGTCGGCCTCGCCGCCCGAGATCGCGCCCAGCGCGTCCTCGAAGGTGGCGCAGGGCAGAGATCTTGCGCCCGGATAGGCCTCGACGATGGCGATGTGGGAATTGGCCCCGGGTTCGCCCTGGAATGCGATGGTCAGTTGTTTGGTCATGTCTTTTTTCCTGGCGAGCCTTTTAGCAGCGGCTCAGCTATTTGCCAGCATCCGGCGAGCAGTTTCGAGGTCGGCCGGCGTGTCCACCCCGCGCGGGACCGCGTCCACGATGGTGACGTCGATCCGCATCCCCGCCTCCAGCGCCCGGAGCTGCTCGAGCTTCTCCTGCTTCTCCAGCGGCGAGGGCGGCAGGGAAACGAACCGTTCCAGCGCGGCGCGGCGATAGGCGTAGAGCCCGATATGGTGATAGCGCGGGCCTTCGCCCGATGGCGCGGTGGCGCGGGTGAAATAGAGCGCGCGCAGCCGCCTCGCGCCGACCGGGGAGCCGACCGCCTTCACCACGTTCGGGTTGAGCGCTTCCTCCTCGGTGTGGATCTCGGCGGCGAGCGTTGCGATGTCCACGGCGGGGTCGTCGAGCGGCGGCAGCACATCGCGGATGTTGTCCGGCGAGATGGTGGGGAAATCGCCCTGCAGATTGACCACGATCTCGGCCCGGCCTCCGGGATCGAGCCGTTGCATCGCCTCGTGGATGCGGTCGGAGCCGGACGGATGGTCGGGCCGCGTCATGACCGCCTCGCCCCCGTTCGCCCGCACGACGGCCGCGATCTCGGGCGTATCGGTCGCGACCGCCACCCGGCCGATCCCGGCGGCTTCCGCCCGCCGCAGCACGTGGACGATCATGGGCAGGCCGCCGATGTCGAGCAGCGGCTTGCCGGGCAGGCGGGTGGCCGCCATACGGGCCGGAATCAGCACCAAAACGCGGTTTTCTTGCATCGGGAACGGGCTGCCGACGGGTCGAAAAACCGGCCGGAAATGATGGGGATCGGGCAAGAGCTGGCGCGTTTTACCGGGTTGCCAGAGGCGGGGCAAACCGATATCTGAACCCTGCTGAGGGGTGCGGCGCGAAAGCCTGATTCCTTCAGGTTATTTCCTTCCCGCGGGCCGCTTTCGCCGGCCCAGACTGACCTTCCGGCTAGGGGCCTGAGCCACTATGGACTCCTTCGAACTGAACAAAATTCTCGGCGCCGTCCTTGCCACCTGCCTCCTGGTGCTGGTGACGAGCTTTGCCGCACACGCCGTGTTCACGCCCAAGCCGCTGGAGAAGCCTGGCTTCGAGATCGCGGTGAAGGAAGAATCCAAGGGTGGCGCCGCCGCTGCGGCCGCTCCGTCCGAGCCGATCGAGAAGCTGCTGCAGACCGCCTCCGTCGAGAAGGGCGCCGCCGCCGCCAAGAAGTGCGCCGCCTGCCACACCTTCGAGAAGGGCGGTCCGAACCGCGTCGGCCCGAACCTCTACAACATCGTCGGCGAGAAGAAGGGCGAGGGCAAGGGCGGCTTCAACTTCTCGGCTGCGCTGAAGGCCAAGGGCGGCGAGTGGACGTACGACGACCTCAACAAGTTCATCGCCAACCCGAAGGGCTTCATCCCGGGCACCGCGATGGGCTTTGCCGGCGTCCAGAAGGACTCGGAGCGCGCCGACGTGATCGCCTATTTGCGCACGCTGTCGGACAAGCCGGTCCCGCTGCCCACCGCCTCGAAGTAGGTTCCGGCCGCGAGCCATGATCGTTTCGAACGGCCAGGCAATGCCTGGCCGTTTTGGTTTCACGGGATCGCGCCCATTTGACCGGGGCCTTTCGCCGCAGCGGCGAGCCTTACGGGCTGGCAAGATGAGGAAAAAGCAACATAATCGGCCGAAAGCTTGCCGTATAATGGGTCCTTGATGATCGGGGCTTGAGGATTTGGGGGACGTCGAAACCACTCGTCCATCGCTCACAACAGGAATTCTCGTTTTGGCAATTTCCCGACGACACCTTCTCGCGAGCGGCGCCATCGCCGCCATGGCCCCGGCGCTGACGCGCCTTCCCCTCATCGACACCGCCCATGCGCAAACAGCCACCGAACCGGCCTGGCGTCACGCGCTGTCGCTGTTCGGCGACATCAAGTATCCCGCCGATTTCAAGCGCTTCGACTACGTGAATCCGGATGCGCCGAAGGGCGGCACGGCGCGGCTGATCTCGCTCGGCACTTTCGACAATTTCAACATCGCGGTCGCCGGCATCAAGGGCAACATCGCCGCCGCATCGACCCAGATCTACGAAACCCTGATGTTCAAGTCGCAGGACGAGATCGTCACCGAGTACGGCCTGCTGGCGGAATCCGCGGCCCATCCGGACGACTTCTCCTGGGTGGTCTACCGCCTGCGCAAGGAAGCGCGCTGGCACGACGGCAAGCCGGTGACGCCCGAGGACGTGATCTTCTCGCTGGAAACGCTGAAGAAGCTCAGCCCGTTCTACGGCGCCTATTATCGCCATGTCGTGAAGGCCGAGAAGAGCGGCGAGCGCGACATCAGGTTCACGTTCGACGGGCCGGGAAACCGCGAATTGCCGACTATCGTCGGCGAAGTGCCCGTGCTGCCGAAGCACTGGTGGGAAGGCACCGACGAGCAGGGCCGCAAGCGCGACATCTCGCTGACCACGCTGGAGAAGCCGCTCGGCTCCGGTCCCTACCGCATCAAGGACTTCGTTGCGGGCCGTTCGGTCGTGCTCGAACGCGTGAAGGATTACTGGGGCGCCAATCTGCCGGTTCGCATCGGGCAGAACAATTTCGACGAGATGCGCTTCGAATACTACCGCGACAACAACGTCGCGCTGGAGGCCTTCAAGGCCGATCAGGCCGACTGGATCGTGGAAAATTCCGCCAAGCAATGGGCTACCGCTTACGAATTCCCAGCCGTGGTCGACAAGCGCGTGGTCAAGGAAGAATTCCCGATCACCGATTCCGGCCGCATGCAGGGCTTCGTGCTCAATTTGCGGCGCGAGCAGTTCAGGGATGCGCGGCTGCGCCGCGCCTTCAACCTCGCCTATGACTTCGAAGAGATGAACAAGCAGCTCTTCTACGGCATGTACAAGCGCATCAACAGCTACTTCGAAGGCACCGATCTCGCGTGCTCGGGCCTGCCGAAAGGCCAGGAGCTGCAGCTTCTCGAAGCCGTGAAGGACAAGGTTCCGCCGGAAGTCTTCACCACGCCCTACACCAACCCGGTCGGAGGCAATCCCGAGAACGTCCGCAGCAATCTGCGCGAAGCGACGCGTCTCCTGAAGGAGGCCGGCTTCGAAGTGAAGGACCGCAAGCTGGTGGACGCCTCGGGCAAGCCTGTCACGGTGGAAATCCTGGTGCAGGATCCTTCCGCGGAGCGCATCGCGCTGTTCTACAAGCCGTCGCTGGAGCGCATCGGCGTCACCACGTCGATCCGCGTCGTCGACGCCGCGCAGTACGAGAACCGTACCCGCAGTTTCGACTTCGACATGATCACCGACGTGTGGGGCCAGTCCCTCTCGCCCGGCAACGAGCAGCGCGAATTCTGGGGCTCGCAATCGGCCGACGCGCCCGGCTCGCGCAACTCCATCGGCATCAAGAATCCGGCGATCGACGCGCTGATCGAGAAGGTGATCTTCGCCGCCGACAGGCCGAGCCTGGAAGCCGCGACGCGGGCGCTCGATCGCGTGCTGCTATGGAACCACTATGTGGTGCCGCAGTTCACCTATCCGTTCGCCCGTTATGCCCGCTGGGATCGCTTCAGCCACGCGCCGCTGCCGAAATACGCCCGCTCGGGCCTGCCGTCGTTGTGGTGGTACGATGCCGACAAGGCCTCCCGGATCGGCAAGCGCTCGTGAAGGATTTCCCGCGCATGGCGGCTTTCTCTCGCCGGCATTTTTTCGGCCTGACCGGCGGCGCGCTGGCCGCGCTGCGGCTGGCGCCGGCCCGTGCCGCGGATGAAGCCGCCGGCGCCGAGGTGCACGGCATCTCGGCGTTCGGCGATCTGAAGTATCCCGCCGACTTCAGGCATTTCGACTACGTCAATCCGGCCGCTCCGAAGGGCGGACTGTTCTCCGGCATTGCCTCGTCACGCGCCTACAATCAATCGTTCCAAACCTTCAACTCGCTCAATGCGTTCATCCTCAAGGGCGAGGGCGCGCAGGGCATGGACCTCACCTTTGTCGCGCTGATGGCGCGGGCGGGCGACGAACCGGACGCGATGTACGGCCTCGCGGCGAAGTCGGTGCGGATTTCGCCGGACAGACTGACCTACCGTTTCACGCTGCGCCCGGAGGCGAAATTCCACGACGGCTCGAAGATCACGGCGCATGACGTCGCCTGGTCGATCAACACGCTGAAGGCCAAGGGCCACCCGCTCATCCAGGTACAGATGCGCGACGTCAAGGGCGCCGAGGCGCTCGACGATGCGACCGTTGCCGTCAGCTTCGCCGAGAAGCGCGCGCGCGACGTGCCGCTGTATGTTGCGGGCCTGCCGATCTTCTCGAAGAAATATTACGAGACCCGTGCATTCGACGAATCCACGCTCGACACCCCGCTGGGCTCGGGCCCCTACAAGGTCGGCAGGTTCGAGGTCAACCGCTACATCGAGTTCGAACGGGTGAAGGACTGGTGGGGCGCGGACCTCCCGGTCTGCCGCGGCCATTACAACTACGATACCATCCGCTACGAATTCTATCGCGACCGCGACGTTGCCTTCGAAGGCTTCGCCGCCCGGACCTACCTGTACCGCGAGGAGTTCACCGCCCGCATCTGGGCCACGCGGTACGACTTTCCGGCGCTGAAGGACGGCCGGGTCAAGCAGGAGCTGGTGCCCGACGAGACGCCGTCCGGCGGCCAGGGCTGGTTCATCAACACCCGCCGCGACAAGTTCGGGGATCCGCCGGTGCGCGAGGCGATGATCAACGCCTTCGACTTCGAATGGACCAACAAGACCATCATGTACGGCGCCTATGCGCGCACCCGCTCGCCGTTCCAGAACTCGGATTTGGTGGCGGAAGGCAAGCCCTCTGCCGAGGAACTGAAGCTGTTGGAACCGTTCCGCGGCCAGGTGCCGGACGAGGTGTTTGGCGAGCCTTACGTGCCGCCGGTTTCCGACGGTTCGGGCCAGGACCGCACCCTGCTGCGCAAGTCGCAGCAATTGCTGCAGGCGGCGGGATTGCCGGTCAAGGACGGCAAGCGGCTGCTGCCGAACGGCGAGGTTTTCACCATCGAGTTCCTCATCGACGAGCCGTCGTTCCAGCCGCATCACGGCTCGTTCATCAAGAATCTGGGAACGCTCGGCATCGAGGCCGGCCTGCGCGTCGTCGATGCCGTGCAGCTGCGGGCACGGATCGAGGCTTTTGATTACGATATCGCCATACAGCGGCTGACAATGTCGCCGACGCCGGGTGACGGCCTGCGTGCCTATTTCACATCGCAAGCCGCCAAGACCAGGGGATCGTACAACTTTGCCGGCATTGCCAATCCTGCAATCGATGCCCTGGTGGAGAAGGCCATGGCCGCGGAGACGCGCAGTGACCTGACTTTCGCCTGCCGCGCGCTCGACCGCGTGTTCCGTGCCGGCCGCTACTGGGTGCCGCAATGGTACAACACCAGCCATCGGCTGGCCTATTGGGACGTCTTCGGTCATCCTCTGAAGCTGCCGCGCTACTCCGGCGTCGGCGAGCGGACCCTGTGGTGGCATGACGCCGCCAAGGCCGCGAAACTCGATCAGGCGAAATAGTCCATGGCAGCCTATATCGCCCGCCGCGTCCTGCTGATGTTTCCGACCCTGCTCGGAATCCTTTTCGTCGCCTTCGTCGTGGTGCAGTTCGCGCCGGGCGGCCCGGTCGA
>CAZDEZ010000079.1:2699-17022 GCA_964504705.1 uncultured Bradyrhizobium sp. | reverse complement strand
CTCCGGCCCCCGTCGCCGCCGCGCCTGCCCCGGTCACCAACAACGTCACCGCCGCCCCGGCCCCGGTTGCCGCGGCTCCCGCTCCGGCGCCCGTCGCAGCCAGCCCCGCCCCGGCTCCGGCACCCGTTGCGGCTGCGCCAGTCGCCGTCGCCAATTCGCCGATCGGCGTGTGGGCGACCGAGGAGAACAAGGGCAATGTGCGCATCGAGCAGTGCGGCGAGAACCTGTGCGGCTATGCGGTCAAGACCAACGAGCGCATCCTGATCAACATGAAGCCGTCCGACAACAAGTGGGTCGGCCGCATCAACGATCCGGACTCCGGCCGCAAGTACGACTCGACGATCGCGATGCGCGGACCGAACGCGCTGCGTGTCCAGGGTTGCGCCTTCGGCGGCATGTTCTGCGGCGGCCAGACCTGGAAGCGCGTCAGCTGAGAACCAGTGGATCGGCAAGAGGCCCCGCGCGACCCGCGGGGCCTTTTCCTTGGGCGTCGGAAGGCAGGTTAACAAATCCTTTCCGTGCAACGTGATGAAACAAATCTCTCCCGCGACGAAACAATTTCACCCCATCCACGAAAAACTCCGGAAACGCCCCTCGCCTATCTTCCTGCGTAACGAGAGAGACGTCGGGCGACGCACCTTTCGGGCGCTTACTTCAAGGGGACACTTCCATGACATCCACCGGTTCAGTTTTCCGCGGCAGCAAGCTCGTGGCCGCGAGCCTTCTGGCTTTCGGCCTGATGACGACGGCTTCCTTTGCCTACACCCAGGAACAGCAGCAGCTCTGCACGGGCGATGCGATGCGGCTCTGCAGCGAGGCGATACCCGACGTCGACCGCGTCACCGCCTGCATGATCGCCAAGCGCTCGCAGCTGTCCGACGGCTGCAAGTCGGTGTTCCGCAAGATGGAGCCCGCAGCAACGCCGGTGAACTATCCTCCGACCGGCAAGCCGCACCAGCCGCTCAACATCACCCCGCACAAGCGCGGCTGACATTTTTCACTGCCCTGTTCAAGCGCCATGTCCCGACGGACGTGGCGCTTGATCGTTTTTGCGGGCCGTGACAAGCAGGCTTCATTCATCCGGCATTCAGCCGGCGCAGACTGAAATCGCCCTCTCCACTCGCCTGTTCTCCGCCCGGTCTGGAAATCCCCTAAGTGATGCGGCGCCAATTCCCATTCGCGCTCCTGCTCGTGGCCGGCCTTGTGTCCGCCGACACGGCGCGCGCCGAATCCGGCGCCGTTCAGCTCGCGCAGGCGCAGCCCGGGCCACCGATCCAGACACCGGCCGGCGCCACGCCCTTGCCTGCGGCGCCCGCACCGGCGGCCACGACCCCGGCTCCCGACACACAGGAAGAGCCGATTGGCAACGTCGCATCGCTGACCGGCAAGGCCAGCGTCAAGCGCAACGACAAGTCCATCCCGCTGGCGCTGAAGGACGACATCTATCTCAACGACGTCGTGCAGACCTCGGCGAATTCGACGCTCGGCATCACCTTCAGCGACGGCACCACCTTCAACCTGAAGGCCAGTTCGCAGATCACGATCGACGATTTCGTCTACGAGGAAGGCGGCAAGAAGAACGCCGGAATCTTCGACGTCGCCAAGGGCACCGTCGCGTTCGTCGCCGCGCAAGTGGCCAAGACCGGCGACATGCAGATCACGACGCCGACGGCGACACTCGGCATCCGCGGCACGTCGGGCCTCGTCGAGGTGCCCGCCGGGACCACCGCCACCAGCGCCAATAACGTCAACATCAAGCTCTATCCCGACGCCGACGGCCGCGTCGGTCGCATCGAGGTCAACGATCGCGCCGGCGCGCGGCTCGGCTTCCTGAGCCAGGGCGCCAGCGGCTTTGCCATCCGGCCCGGCGCCGCCGGCGCGCGCTTTGCGGCGGTGCCGATCGCGATCACGCCGCAGATGATGCAGCGCGACCAGGGTTTCGTACGCCAGGTGCATTCGATGCAGACTTTCGGCCGCCGCGTCTTCGACGAGCAGCGCTCGTTCCGCCGCGCCAATCCGAACTTCATCAATCCCAACCGGCCGATCCGCCAGCCCGGACAACCCGGTGGTCCCGGTCAATTGCGCCGGGACGGCTTGCCCGGCCAACCGGGGCTGCGCAACCGTCCCGGCCAGCCACAGCCGGGCGCGCCCGGCCGGCAGGGGTTGCAGCAACCGGGTTCGCCGCAGCAGTCGGGTCAGCCGCCGCGACCGGGTCAACCGGGACAGCTCGGCCGACCCGGCCAGCAGGGTCAGCCCGGACAACAACAGACCGGCCAGCGGCCGGGCGGACCGCAACGTCCGGGGCTGTCGCCACGGCCGGGTCAAACCCCGGGAGCTCCCGGTCAGACCGGCTCGCCAACCGGCGCGCCGCAGCAAGCTGCCCCGATCGGCCGGCCCGCGCCGGGCGGCCCCGCTACACCGCCGGTGAATCAGCCGCGCCTGCAACAGCCGGGCGGCGTGCAACCGCTGCCGCAACAGGGCGGCCAGCTCAGGCAAGGCGGCGGGCCGGGTTTGCGGCAGGGCGGACTTCCCGGCCGGCCGGCATTGCAGCAGCCGCGGCGGACCGCCCCCGTGCAGGCGCCGCCAAAGGGCAGGAAGCCGGCGAACAACCTGCGCTGATCCACCGCGCTATCCGGGCGTCGCGTGCCGGCAAATGTGTCGTCGGCCGGCCGAACCACGAAACAATTGGTTAATCCGACGAAACCATTTTGGCGGTTTCGTGCAAACGTCCCGAAACGGTTCATCTGTATTGCTGTTGCCAACGACGCGCCGGGGACTGGCGCGCAAGGGCGCAAGTAACAGGGGACGACAATGTTCAACTCAGCCAGGCTGAATGCGAAGCTCGTTGCCGCCACTTTGGGCGCGCTGACGATCGGCGCGATCGCTTTCACCTCTTCCGCCGCGGCAGCCCCCCTGCCGCTGTTTCCGTTCTTCCCGCAGCAGCAGCAATATGCGCCGGCACCTCCGGTGCAGGCCGTGCCCGACGACGAGGACGCCGCCAGCCCGCATGAGCTGCCCGCACGCCTGAAGCGCCAGGTCGTCAACTATCCGACCCGCGAAGCGCCCGGCACCATCATCATCGATACGCCCAACACCTATCTCTACCTGGTCATGGGCAACGGACAGGCCATGCGCTACGGCATCGGTGTCGGCCGCGAAGGTTTCACCTGGTCGGGCACGCAGACCATCGTCAAGAAGGCGGAATGGCCGGACTGGACGCCGCCGCCGGAGATGATCGCCCGCCAGCCCTATCTGCCGCGCCACATGGCCGGCGGCCCCGGCAACCCGCTCGGCGCCCGCGCCATGTATCTCGGCGGCACCATCTATCGCATCCACGGCACCAACGCGCCGCACACCATCGGCACCCGCGTGTCGTCCGGCTGCCTGCGCCTGACCAACGAGGACGTGATGGACCTCTACTCCCGCGTTCACGTCGGCACCAAGGTGATCGTGCTGCCGATGGACCGCCGCGCCGACCTCGGCCGCGCTATTCGCTGATCGCGGCAATTTGGCTTGACGCAAAATGGCGCCCTCGCGGCGCCATTTTTTTTCGTAACTGACACGGTAGCAGTGAGCCTCATCCTGAGAGTCTGAGCCAGCCCCGCCTCCCGTTGCGGCGCAGTCCCTCTCGGTTGAGCACAAGGTCGTGTGCTGACATCCCGCCGCTCCTCCCGCCCTAGCGCCCCCCTGCCCCCGCCTGTAAAGTCCGCCCCGATTCCGGGGGGAAGATGCGCCTGAAGTTGGATCTCAAGCTCCTCAAGCTCGATCTCAGTCTCAAGACGATCCTGATCGCGGTCGCCGTGGTCGCGGTTTCCTTTTTCGTCAGCCTGATGGCGATGGACTGGCTCGCGCCGCGCGGTGGCGGCAAGGCGCCGGTGCTCACCGAGCTGCCGCCGCTGCCGCCGGCGACGCGCTCCTCGCGCGTGCTGGCGCCGGTCGAGGTCGCGCTGACGGCGATCCGCGACGCCGCCGAGCGCTCCACCGCGCGCACCTTCGGCGGCAAGGCCGACAATCCCGTCTCGCAGGTCCTGCAGAACGCCGACATCGGCTGGACCGCCTCGCGCGGGCCGATCGCGGTGGCAGGCGTCCAGGACGCGCTGTCGCTGACCACGCCGCTGACGGGAACGCTCAACATCACGGGATCGCTGTCGGCGAAGGCCAACGACACCATCAACGACGCGATCGGCGGCCTGCTCGGCAGCGGCGCCGCCAAGCAGCTCGGCGGCATCAACATCAAGAACCTCAACGTCAGCGGCGAGATCAGGGGCAACGTCGTCGTCACCTCGCGGCCACGCCTTGCGGCGGCCTGGCGCATCGAGCCCAATCTGGCCGCGCAGGTCAACCTCGGCGATACCAGCGTCGCGGCGGCCGGCGCCCGCATCAACGTGCCGGCGCAGGTCAAGCCGCTGATCGACAAGCAGGTCGCGGAGCAGCTCGCCGCGGTGCAGGCGCGGATGAAGAACGACCCGACCTTCGAGCAGAACGCGCGGACGCAATGGGCCAAGGCCTGCCGCTCGATCCCGCTGCAGGGCGCGGGCTCTTCCGGCCTGCCGCCGCTGTGGCTCGAGCTGAAGCCGACGCGCGCCATCGCGGCGCAGCCGCGCGTCGATGCCTCGGCGATGACGCTGACGATGGGCATCGAGGCCGAAACCCGCATCACGCCATCGGAGACCAAACCCGACTGCCCGTTCCCGGCGACGCTGACCATCGGTCCGGCGTCGAAGGGCGGCGTCAACATCGCGGTCCCCATCGACCTGCCCTTCACCGAGATCAACAAGATCGTGCAAGCGCAATTCGCCGGCAAGACATTCCCGGAAGACGGCTCGGGTTCGGTCGACGTCACCGTGAAGAAGGCGAGCGTGGCGGCCTCCGGCGACCGGCTGCTGTTCACGCTGCTGGTCTACGCGAAGGAGAAGAAGAGCTTCCTCGGCTTCGGCGCCGAGGCCTATGTGCACATCTGGGGCGTGCCGGTGCTCGACGGGGCGCGGCAGACGCTGCGGCTCGATTCCATCGAGGTCGCGGTGGAGTCGGAAGCCGCGTTCGGCCTGCTCGGCGCCGCGGCGCGCGCGGCGATGCCGCATCTGCAGCGCGTGCTGGCCGAGAAGGCGATGGTGGACCTGAAACCCTTCGCCGGCAACGCGCAGAAGAAGATCGCCGCCGCCATCGCCGATCTGCAGAAGAGCGAGGACGGCGTGCGGGTGACGGCCGAGATCACCAGCCTTCGCCTCGCCGACATCGCCTTCGATTCCAGGACGCTGCGCGTGATCGCCGAAAGCGAAGGCTCGATCAAGGTGTTCATCTCGGCGCTGCCGGCGCTTTGACCACCGCGACGGGCTCTCCGGGACTCGCCGCAGGCGGGGCAGGTTGACCTGTCTCAATTGCCTAACAAAATAGGCCGGTAACAATATCTGGTGGTCAACGCGGCAGGATATCGTGGCGCAGAACCAGCCCCAGCAACACGGAGACTCGCGCCACGTCGTCTTTCGGGCACGGGGCCTGTCCAAGACCTACATCATGGGGGAAGTTGAGGTCCACGCCCTTCGCGATGTGGATCTCGACATCTACGAGCGGGAGTTCGTGGTTCTGCTCGGCCCCTCCGGATCGGGCAAGTCGACGCTGCTCAACATTCTCGGCGGGCTCGACGCCCCGACCGGGGGCCAGGCGCGCTGGCGTGACCATGAGCTTGTCGGCGCCGACGATGCGGAGCTGACGCGTTACCGCCGCGAACATGTCGGCTTCGTGTTCCAGTTCTACAATCTGATCCCGAGTCTCACCGTGCTGGAAAATGTGGCGCTGGTGAACGAGATCGCCGACAAGCCGCTCGACCCCCGCGAGGCACTGGCGCTCGTTGGCCTCGACCATCGGCTCGATCATTTCCCTTCGCAACTTTCCGGCGGCGAGCAGCAACGTGTCGCGGTTGCCCGCGCCATCGTCAAATCGCCCGACGTGCTGCTCTGCGACGAACCGACGGGCGCGCTCGACTACGAGACCGGCAAGGTCGTGCTCGCTGCGATCGCGCGGGCCAACGAGCAGCTCGGCACCACGACCATCATCATCACCCACAACGCGGCGATCGCGGGCATGGCGGATCGAGTGCTTCGCCTGGGTGGCGGACGACTCGTCGGCGAGGAGCGCAATGCGCGGCGGCTTTCCCCGGAAGAGGTGCACTGGTGAGCCTGCTCGACCGCAAGCTCCTGCGTGACCTGCTCGCCATGCGTGGTCAGGTGGCCACCATCGCGCTGGTCGTCGCCGCCGGCATGTCGGTATTCGTGGCCTCGATATCGACCTACGATTCGCTCCGCGCCGGGCGGGACCGCTTTTACGACAGCGCCCGCTTCCCGCATGTCTTCGTCACCCTCAAGCGGGCGCCGCTTCCGGTCGTGGCGCAGATCAGGGAAATTCCAGGAGTTGCCGCCGTCGAGCCGCGCATTGTGCGCGACGTCATCCTTGACTGGCCTTCGGCCACGCTGCCTGTCTCGGCACGTATGGTATCGCTGACGCATGCCGGTGACGAGCCGATGGCGCGATTGCACCTTCGCCGCGGCGCCCCGCCGGAGCCCGGCGACAGCAGGAGCGTCGCGATCAACGAGGCTTTCGCCGATGCAAACGCGGTGAAGCTGGGCACTGAGGTGCCGGTGGTCCTGAATGGTCGCATCCAGGGCTTTCGAGTCGCTGCCGTCGCGCTCTCTCCGGAATATGTCTACGCAGTAAAACCCGGCGTGCCGATTCCCGACGACCGCTTCTATGCGGTGCTATGGGTCGACCGCAGCGCCGCCGAGGCCGCCTTCGACATGACCGGCGCTTTCAACGACGCCATCGTGTCGCTTGCGCCCGGAACCGATCCTGATCAGGTGATCGACGCGCTCGACCGCCTGCTCGAACCTTACGGATCGGTCGGCGCCATTGCCAGGCGGGATCAGGCATCGAACCGCTTCCTGGAAGACGAACTCAATCAGCAAAAGGTGATGTCGATCACCATTCCCATCATCTTCTTCGGTGTCGCCGCATTCCTGCTCAACGTCGTGCTGGGAAGGCTGGTGACGGCCCAGCGCGAACAGATCGCGGCATTGAAGGCGCTCGGCTTCCCGACGATGCCGCTGGTGCTGCACTATCTAAAGCTCGTCGCCGTGGTTGTTTCCATTGGAGCGGCGCTCGGGCTCGCAGGCGGCTACCTCTTCGGCGTGGCGATGGTGGCGAGCTATCACGGCTTCTTTCGGCTGCCGGTGCTGGCCTTCGAACTCACCGCGTGGTCCGCCGCAGCCGGCCTCCTGATCAGCCTCGCGGCGGCGTGTCTTGGCGTCATAACAGCTCTGCAACAGATCGTTGCGCTGACGCCTGCCGTCGCCATGCGGCCCGCTGCACCCAGGCGTTTTCGCCGTTACTGGATCGAAACCTGTCTGCCGGCCGGGACGTTGAAGCCGCGCCGCGTGCTGGCAATCCGCAATTTTGCCGGCCGCCCGCTGCGCAGCCTGTTCACGATCTTCGGCATCGCGCTCGCCGTGCCGATGGTGGTGCTCGGACTGTTCTGGCGCGACTCGATCGACCGGATGATCGAAGTCCAGTTCAATCTCGTCGAACGTGGCAACACCGTCGTCACCTTTCCCCGTCCGGTCGACCGTTCCGTCGTCCGCGACCTGGCCCGCGAGCCGGGCGTCCTCGTCGCCGAAGGTCTGCGTATCGTGCCGGTCCGCCTTCGCGCCGGTCATCGCAGCTATCTGACGTCGGTGATCGGCCTGCCCGTCGGAGCTTCCCTGCGGCGCCCCCATGACGTGGCGTTGCGCCCCATCGACGTGCCGCCCGACGGCATCACGCTGACCAGGCGGCTGGCAGAGCGGATTGGCGTCTCCCCGGGGGAAACCGTAACGGTCGAAGTCATGGAAGGCCGTCGCCGCAGGATCGATGTGCGGGCCAGCGCCATCGTCGACGAGGCCGTCGGGATGTCGTCCTATCTGGAGATCGACACGCTGAACCGCCTGACAGGCGAAGGGGCGGTGGTGTCGGCAGCATACCTGTTCGTGGAGCCATCTGAGCTGCCGGCGCTGTCGCGGCGTTTCAAGCAACTTCCCGTCATCGAATCGGTGGCGGTGAAGGCCTACACGCTGACTTCCTTCTTCGAGAAGATCGCGGCCATTGTCTATGTCAGCGCCGGCATTCTCACCGCGTTTGCGGTGATCGTCGCGGTGGGCGTGGTGTACAACAGCGCCCGGATCGCCCTGCAGGAACGCGCCTGGGAGCTCGCCAGCCTGCGTGTGCTCGGCTTCACGCGCCCCGAGGTGGCCAATATCCTGTTCAGCCAATTCGCCGCCGAGATCGCACTGGCGATTCCCATCGGGCTGGTGCTCTCGCGCTACATCGTCGAGTTGATCGCGCAGTTCCATTCCAGCGAGAGCTTCCAGATCCCGGGAGTAGTCGAGCCGCGAACCTATGTGATGGCCGTCGCTATCGTCTTGGCCGCTGCGCTGGCCAGCGTCTACATTGTTCGCCGCCGGATCGACGATCTCGACCTGGTGGCCGTACTGAAGACGAGGGATTGAGTATGCAGATCACCGCCGGTCGTGTGGGCTTGGCGCTGGGCGCAGCGGTCGCAATCGCCGGCATTGCCTGGCTCGTGATGCCAAAACCGATCCTGGTCGAGACGGCGGCGGTCATCAAGGGCCGCTTCGTCGCCACCGTCGACGAGGATGGCAAGACCCGCATCCGTCAGCGTTATGCCGTAGCAGCCCCGCTGGCCGGGCGCCTCACCCGCGTCGGGTTGAAGGCCGGCGATCCCGTCAACGCAAACGACGTCGTCGCGACGATCCTGCCGCCGCCGGCGCCGCTGCTCGACCCCCGCACCCGCCGCGAGGCGGAGGAACGAATGGGTGTCGCCGAGGCTGCACTGGAGCGCAGCAGGGCCACGGTCGAACGGACACAGGCCCAGGCAGTCCAGGCCAAGACTGATCTCGACCGAACCCGCGCGCTCGCCGCCAGCGGAGCAACGACCGTGCAGACGCTGGAGCGTTCCGAGCTGGCGCAGCGGATTGCCGACCGCGACCTGCGGGCTGCAGAGTTCCAGGATCATGCAGCAAGCCATGAACTCGCCCAGGCCAAGGCGCTGCTCGGCCGCTACAAGGACGACACCGGACCCGCCGAACCTTGGAACGTCACCGCGCCGGTATCGGGTGTGGTGCTCAAGGTCGCGCAGGAGAGCGAGACAGTGGTGCAGTCGGGCACGCTGCTGATGGAGATCGGCGATCCAGGCGATCTCGAAGTCGTGACCGACGTTCTGAGCACCGATGCCGTCGAAATCCGCCCCGGTGCCGCCGTGGCGATCGACCGTTGGGGCGGCGGCGACATCCTTTCAGGAAGGGTGCACCGGGTCGAACCATCGGCATTCACCAAGATTTCGACACTCGGCGTCGAGGAACAGCGGGTCAATGTGCGGATCGACCTGCTGTCCCCGCGCGAGCAATGGGCCGGTCTCGGGGACGGCTACCGGGTAGACACGCGAATTATCGTGTATGCGCAGGACGACGTTGAAATCGTCCCCGCCGGCGCGCTGTTCCGCCGCGGCGACCGTTGGAGCGTCTATGTGGTCGAAGACGGCCGCGCGCAACTCCGCACCGTCGACGTGATCCGACGCTCCGGCGGACTCGCGGCCATCGGCAAGGGGTTGAAGCAGGGCGAGCGCCTAATCCTCTACCCCGGGGATCAGATCGACGCAGGCGTCCGGGTCGGCTTCAAGCCGTAGAACTGCCGATCGACCCGATGCTTCACCTCGCCGGACGGCTGAGGTGAAGCACGGATCGACTCTGTTCCTTACGATCCCTCGAACTTGAACGACACCTTCAGCTTGGCGCGGTAGGCCTCCACCCTGCCCTTGGCGTCCATCACGAGGTCGAGCTGGACGACTTCGGCGACGCGCAGTTCACGCAGCGTCTTGCCGGCCCGGCTGACGGCGGCGGCCGCCGCCTTCTCCCAGGAATCCTTGCTGGTCCCGATCAGCTCGATCACCTTGTAGACGCTATCAGCCATGACCGTCCTCCCGTTGTGATGAGGGCAGGACGCAGGATGCTCCTGCCGCGCGGCCGAGCCTAACATCAGCCAGAGGGTGCCGATAGGATGCGGCGCACCATCCGCTCGAGGGAGGCGCGGGTCGCAGGAAAATAGCCGGACCGCGGTGCGGTCCGGCTATCTGCCGATCAGGCTTCGCCCCGAGTTGTTGCCTCAGGTCGAATACTTGAACTCCGGCATCGCCTTCAGTTCGTCCTTGGTGGCGTTGAAGACGGCGTGGTCCGGATACCAGGGATTCGGCTTGGCGGCGGTGGTGGCCGCGGTGTTCGAGGCCGAACCCGTGGTCGTGGTGCTGCCCGGCTTGGCCGGCGCGCTGGTGTTGGCCGCGCCGGTGTAGGCGACGGGCTTGTCGGAGAACTTCACCTTCTCGAACGGCACGGCAACCAGATGCTCGCCGACGCCGAGGAAGCCGCCGACGCCGATCACGACGGCGACGATCTTGCCGTTCTTGTCGGTGAGCATGTCGTTGATCGAGCCGACGCTCTCGTTCTTTTCGTTGTACACGTTCAGGCCCACCAGCTTCGAGGCGCGCCAGTTGCCCTGGAACGACGAGGTCGAGGCTGACGTGGTGGCTGCGTCGGACTTCGCGGGCGGCGCCATCTTGGTCTCGCCGGGCGAAGTCGGCGATTGCGCAAATGCGACGGACGCGAGCAGGGCCGTGCCGGCAACACCGGCAATGGCATATTTGGCGATCATGGTGTGGTCTCCCTCACTTCAAGAACAGATGCGGGAGAACACGCCACTTCGACAACCGTTCCCGCGATTGTGCGATGGAACAGCCGCGCAACGCTGCGCCGCACGCAAGCGTGGCGTCAGTCGGTCGGAGTCTGAGATCGAAACGGGTCGAGCAGTGCCCGTCAGGCCGCGAGCGGTTCCGGTTCCGCCTGCCGTTCGTCGAAGATGGCGATGGCCTCGAAGCGATAGTCGCAGGCGCGGCAGGTCCAGAGATAGGAAATGCGGCCTTGGCCTTGTTCCACCCAGTCAGGGGACGCGATCGGCTTGCCGCACTGGGCACACGGATTTCCACGGGGATAGCCGAGATTTGATCTGGCCATGGTGCGCACTCCCTCAGAACTTTTCTTGAATCGTGATGTCGGGTGATGGGACAGGAACTGGCTACTGTCGGAACCGCACACGTTCTGTGTAATGCAAGCAACACTAGACCGACATTGCGTCATTTGCACGACAATAGCGGTGGACAAGTCTGCAAATCGTCGCTGCGCTGCAATTGACAGCGCTGTCAATTTGATTCGATTCGGCGCGGCACCGTGCATTGCGCGCGTTTGTTCGCTCGCTCTGCGTGCGCATGCACCGCAAACGCAATTACTTGTTCGCGGATACCGCGGGTTCCCTGGTGTGTGCCGCGCCAGGCTTGCGCAGGTGAATGGTCGCGACGTCGTCGGAATAGACCTTCTGCCAGCCGTCGACGCGGTCGAGCAGTTTCGTTGCCGCGCTCTGCGTGCGCAGCAGCGTCGCCTCGATGTCGTACTGCGCGAGCAGGCGGAACAGATTGTCCGGCTGAATCAGGCCGGAGGCGGCGTTGTGGTCGACGAAGAATTTTTCGCCGTAGAGCTCGGTGCGCCCGTCGATGAAGGGCGCGACGCCGCTCGCGATCAGATAGCCGCCGAAATCGTAGTCGTTGAACACGCGCGACAGGTTGAGCTTCTTCAATTCGGTCACCGCCGCGACCGGCGAGGTGCGCATATGCGGCTCGAAGCGATGCACCGAAGCCCAGGCAAGCGTGCCCGCCACCAGCACCGCGGTGACGCCGGCCACCAGCGCGCCGCGGAACGGCGGGGCTGTTGCGGCGGAGGCATCAACGCCGCCGATCTGCCGCGCCAGCGGGGCTGCGAGCAATAGCGGCCCGATCAGCGCCAGGATTTCCGCCGCGCGGCCCTGCGCCAGCGACATGTGCACGAGCCCGAGCAGCAGCACGATCCGCATCAAGGGCAGCTTGATGCCGTGGTAGAGCGCGAGCCCCATGCCGAGCAGCAGGCAGACCTCGAAGGCGCCGAGCGAGCCGAAATCCATCGGCCGCCATTCCATGATCAGCGGCAGCGCCGCACCGAGCGAAAGTATCTTTTGCGAGGCGAGCAGCGCATGCCAGCCATAGGGCGTGATGCAGCTCGCCGCCAGCGCCGCGAGGCCGAAGGCGAACCAGCGCAGCAACAGTTTCTTCCGCACGCTCGCATCCGCGTTCCACACCGCATCGAGCGCGAGCCCGCCGATCAGCACGAGACCGAACACGAAGCCGCCGTGCAGGTTGGCCCACAACGTCATCAGCGGCAGCAGCAGCCAGGACGGCGCCTCGCGCCGGTCGGCGGCCGCGATCAATCCCGCCGCCCACGCCACCAGCACCGGCAGCGCCAGCACGTGCGGCCGCGCCAGGAGATGCGGCACGGTGAGCGCGAGCGCCGCGGCGACGTAGACCAGCGTCGCGCTGTCGGACAGCCGGCGGCTGACGAAGCGCGCCAGCAGCATGAAGGTGAGCGCGATCGCGCTCGCCGCCAGCACCACCGGCCCGGTCCAGCCGGCAACCGCAAAGGCCTTGGCGTAAAGCACCTGCGCCAGCCATTGCGTGGAGATCCACGGCTGGCCGCGCATGGTGAAGGAATAGACGTCCACCGTCGGCACCGCGCCGTGATCTGATATCCACTGCCCGACCGTGATCTGCCACAGCGTGTCGGGATCGATCAGCAGCCGGTCGCCGGCGAGCACGAACAGCGCGTAGACGGCAGCGCCGACCCAGACGGGCAGCAGGATGCGCATTGCGGGCGCAGCCTGGTCGGTATGCACAGTGGTGACGCTCATGGGACGGCCGCCTTTTCCGGCCGGATCGAACCATGCCGGCGCATAATGCTTGGTAAAGCCACGGGGTTAAGCCATCCGTGCAACGCAACAATCATGGTGCGCAAAGCGTTAACGCCGGCGCCGTCACGGCATCTCGCCGGCAGGCGGGTTCCGCACATCAGCTCCGCATTTGGACGGTGCAAACGGGCCAAGGCCGCGTTGACACGGCCCCCCGCGCGCCTACATTAGGCCCGTTCCGAGGGGTGCTCCGATGGTGGAGCTGAGATACCGCAATCCGCGGTGACCCTTTGAACCTGATCCGGGTCATGCCGGCGAAGGGACAGGGATGCAGCAGACGACCAAGCCGCGGGGCAATTCTCCCGTCACCATCATCGGCGCAGGCATTGCCGGCGCCTGGCAGGCGCTGTTGTTCGCGCAGGCCGGCCACGCCGTCACCCTGCACGAGCGCAGCGACGCCGCGATGACGGAATCCACCAGCCACTGGGCCGGCGGCATGCTGGCGCCGTGGTGCGAGGCGGAGACCGCAGAGCCCGTGATCGGCCGGCTCGGCCTGCACTCGCTGAAAGTCTGGCGAAAGCATTTCCCCGACACCGAGTTCAACGGCTCGCTGGTGGTGGCGCATGCCCGCGACCGCAGCGATTTCGAGCGCTTTGCGCGCCTGACGTCGGACTACCGGCGGCTGGATGCTGCGGGGTTGAGCGAGCTCGAGCCGTCGCTAGAGGGCCGCTTCCGCGAGGGCCTGTTCTATCCCGACGAAGGCCATGTCGAGCCGCGCCGCGTGCTGCCGGAACTGCATGCGCGCATCGTCAAGGCCGGCGGCACCGTCAAGTTCGACAGCGACGTGGACATCGAGACGCTCGAAGGCATCGTGATCGATTGCCGCGGGCTAGCCGCGCGCGACGCCGAGCCGGAGCTGCGCGGCGTCAAGGGCGAGATGATCGTGATCGAGACCGATGAAGTTCAGCTGTCGCGTCCGGTGCGGCTGATCCATCCGCGCTGGCCGCTCTACGTGATCCCGCGCGGCGACAACCGCTTCATGCTGGGCGCCACGTCCATCGAAGCCGAGGACTGGGGCGTCAGCGTCCGCTCGGCGCTGGAACTGCTCGGCGCCGCCTACGCCGTGCATCCGGCCTTTGCCGAAGCGCGCATCCTCGAATTCGGCTCGGGCCTCCGCCCGGCCTATCCCGACAATCTGCCGCGCATCACCGTCGACAAGAAGCGCATTTCCGTGAACGGGCTCTATCGCCACGGCTTCCTGCTGGCGCCGGCGCTGGCGGAGCTGACGCTTGCCTATGTCGAGCGCGGCGCGCTGGACAACGAGGTGATGCGATGCAGGTGATCGTCAACGGCGAGCCGCGCGAAGTGAACGCCGCGCGCGTCGACGCGCTGCTGGCCGAGCTCGACTACGAGGGCACGCATTTCGCGATTGCGCTGAACTACGACGTGGTGCCGAAAAGCC
>CAZDEZ010000079.1:0-2599 GCA_964504705.1 uncultured Bradyrhizobium sp. | reverse complement strand
TACGAGGGCACGCATTTCGCGATTGCGCTGAACTACGACGTGGTGCCGAAAAGCCGCTGGGCCGAGACGCCGCTGAAAGCCGGCGACGAGATCGAGATCATCACGCCGCGGCAGGGAGGGTGAGGGGCATGATGTGCACAGCTCGCGCGGCATCCTCCGCTGTCGTCCCGGCGAAAGCCGGGACCCATAACCACAGGACGTCGTGGTTACGGAAGGTGTCTGCCAATGTGCCCAAAGAGAAATCACGCGGTATGGGTCCCGGCGTTCGCCGGGACGACGAGGACTGACTGATGGTCAACTTCTACGGCAAAACCTTCGCCTCCCGCCTCTTGATCGGCACGGCGCTGTATCCTTCGCCGGCGATCATGCAGGCGGCGATCCGCGCCTCCGGCGCGGCCATCGTCACGGTGTCGCTGCGGCGGGAAAGTGCCGGCGGCAAGACCGGCGACGCCTTCTGGTCGCTGATCCGCGAGCTCGACGTCACCGTGCTGCCCAACACCGCCGGCTGCCGCAGCGTGCGCGAGGCGGTGACTACCGCAAAGCTCGCGCGCGAATTGTTCGGCACGTCCTGGATCAAGCTGGAAGTGATCGCCGACAACGACACGCTGCAGCCGGACGTCGTCGGCCTGGTCGAAGCGGCCGCCATCCTGATCAAGGACGGCTTCGAAGTGTTCCCCTATTGCACGGAAGATCTTTCCGTCGCCACGCGCCTGGTGGACGCCGGCTGCAAGGTCGTGATGCCCTGGGCCGCGCCGATCGGCTCGGCCCGCGGCATCATCAACCGTGACGCGCTGAAATTGCTGCGCGACCGCCTGCCCGACGTGACGCTGGTGGTCGATGCCGGCCTCGGCGCGCCCTCGCACGCGGCCGAAGCGATGGAGCTCGGCTACGACGCCGTGCTGCTCAACACCGCCATTGCCAAGGCCGCCGACCCCGTCGCGATGGCGAACGCCTTCCGCCTCGGCGTCGACGCCGGCCGCACCGCTTTCGAGGCGGGCCTGATGCAGGCCCGCGACTTCGCCTCGCCCTCCACCCCCATCGTCGGGACTCCGTTCTGGCATGCCGTATCCTGATCGTTTTTATCCCGTCGTCGACAGCGTCGCCTGGGTCGCGCGCCTGACCAAGCTCGGCGTCGGCACGATTCAATTGCGCGCGAAAAATCTCGACGACGCGCAGGCGTTGGCGGTCGTCAGAGAAGCGCTCGCCGCCGTCAGGGGCACGCGCACGCGGCTGGTGGTCAACGACTACTGGCGCGCGGCCATCGAGGCCGGGGCGCACGATTTGCATCTCGGCCAGGAAGACCTGGCCGATGCCGACCTCAAGGCGATCCGCGCCGCCGGGCTGACGCTCGGCATCTCCACCCATGACGACGAGGAACTCGCCACCGCGCTACGCGCCAAGCCCGACTACGTCGCGCTCGGCCCGATCTTCCCGACCACGCTGAAGTCGATGCGCTTCGCCCCGCAAGGCATCCCGAAGATCACGGAATGGAAGCAGCGCATCGGCAGCATTCCGCTGGTCGCCATCGGCGGCATCAAGTTCGAGCAGGCCGCCGAGATCTTCGCCGCCGGCGCCGATTCCATCGCTGTCGTCTCCGACGTCACGCAAAACGCCGACCCCGATGCCCGGGTGCGGCAGTGGCTCGGCCAAAGCGCGGAGGCGGCGTGATGCACGCAATCGCCCCACACATCCCATTGTCATCGCCCGGCTTGACCGGGCGATCCAGTACGCCGCGGCCTCTCCTTATCCCATCGAGGCCTCTGGAATACTGGATCCCCGCCTTCGCGGGGATGACAGCGGTAATCGTCTCTCGCTCAGCGACGACAACGAAATAAAACGGAGGATCAAATGAACATCCGCTCCAACCCGAACGACACCCGTCCCGCCGTCACCACCGGCCCGCTGCCCTCCTCGCGGAAGATCTTCGCCTCCCCCGACGCCGCGCCGGACCTGCGCGTGCCCTTGCGCGAGATCATCCTGTCGGAAGGCGCGGGCGAGCCGAACCTGCCGGTCTACGACACCTCGGGCCCCTACACCGACCCCAGCGTCACCATCGACGTCAATGCCGGCCTGCCGCGCAATCGCCTCGCCTGGGTGAAAGAACGTGGCGGCGTCGAAGAGTACGAAGGCCGAACGATCAAACCAGTCGACAACGGCAACGTCTCCGCCGACAAGGCGGCAAAAGCGTTCTCCGCGCATCACAAGCCGATCCGCGGCCTTCCCGGCCACAAGATCACCCAGCTCGAATTCGCCCGCGCGGGGATCATCACGAAAGAGATGATCTACGTCGCCGAGCGCGAAAACCTCGGCCGCAAGCAACAGCTGGAACGCGCCGAGCAAGCGCTTGCCGACGGCGAAAGCTTTGGCGCCGCCGTCCCCGCCTTCATCACCCCCGAGTTCGTGCGCTCCGAGATCGCGCGCGGCCGCGCCATCATTCCCTCCAACATCAACCACGCCGAGCTCGAGCCGATGATCATCGGCCGCAACTTCCTCACCAAGATCAACGCCAATATCGGCAACTCCGCCGTGACCTCGTCGGTCGAGGAGGAAGTCGACAAGATGGTGTGGGCGATCCGCTGGGGCGCCGACACCGTGATGG
>CAZDEZ010000078.1:0-17057 GCA_964504705.1 uncultured Bradyrhizobium sp. | reverse complement strand
TCGTCCGCGATGCCGCGCAGCTGGCGGCTCAGCTCGCTCGCCATCGCGACCGTGTCGAGCTTGGTACGCTGGCGCACGATCGCCTGCACCGCGTTGATGTGATGCATGATCAGGTCGCCGGGCACCTGCGCAAGATCCGGCGCATGCTCGATGATGCGGCAGAGGCTGTTGGCGGCAGCGCCCGCCGAGGGGAAGCCGAACGTCGCGGCGTCGCCCTTGATGTCATGGGCCGCGCGGAACAGCTCGCCGCGACTTTCGGCGCTGAACCCGCTGCTGTGGATCGCTTCCCAGGCCGCCGACAGGCGGTCGGCCTCGATCGCCATCCAGTTCTTGAATTCGCCCGACAGCCCCTCCAGCGCCTGTTCGGCGCGCGCCACCGGATCGTCGCGGTCGTCGTCCGGCACGCGCCGCAGCACACTGCGCAGCGGATTGGGCTGCACGATCACGTGATGGGTAGTGAAGGCCTTGACCTCGATGTCGCCGGGCTTGTTCTTCGCCATAACCTCGCTCCCGCGCCTAGATGCCCGACCGCGCCTTGTCGAGCAGCGAGGGCTGCTGCATCACTTCCATCTCGCCACCGACGCGTCGCTCGGGGCCGATATAAGTGTTCACGGTGTTGCGGCGGCGGTCCGGCCCGAAATAGGTCTTGGTCTTGATGAAGGGGCGGGGATTGGCGACCACGTTGAGGATGCGCTGGTAGAGGCCCTTGGCCGAGATCGGCTTGGCCAGGAATTCGGTGACGCCGGCATCGCGCGCCACGGTGACGCGGCGCTTCTCGGAATGGCCGGTCAGCATGATGATCGGCGCGTAGGGATTGCCCTTGGAGTCCGGCTGACGGATCATCTGCGCCAGCTCGATGCCGTCGAAGATCGGCATCGCCCAGTCGGTGATGACGATATCGGGCACATAGTGCGTGTACATCTCGAGCGCGGTGGCGCCGTCCTCGGCTTCGTAGACTTCGCGGGCACCGAAGGAGTGCAGCAGCGTGCGCAAGATGCGCCGCATGTGCGGATTGTCGTCGCAGACGAGGAAACGCAGCTTGTTGAAGTCGATGCGAAACATGGTTCGGCCCTGGCGGGGAACGCGCTATACCCCGCATTAACCATATCGCCGTCGGGGTTAACGAATGGTTTCGGCCGGCGTCGCGATCGCCGCAAGCGCCGGTTTCAGTGCCCGAACTGCTCGCGCAGAATCCGCTCTTCCAGGCTGTGGCCGGGGTCGAACAGCATGCGCATCGAGATCGTCTTGTCGGACAGCACCTCGACGCGCGTGACGTCGCGCGCCTCGTCATGGTCGGCGACCGCCGCCACCGGCCGCTTGGCGCTGTCGAGCACCTCGATGACGACATAGGCGGAGTTGGGCAGCAGGGCGCCGCGCCAGCGCCGCGGCCGGAACGGGCTGATCGGAGTAAGCGCCAGCAGAGATGCGTTGATCGGCAGGATCGGGCCCTGGGCCGAGAGATTGTAGGCGGTCGAGCCCGCGGGCGTCGCCACCAGGATGCCGTCGGCGATCAGTTCGGCCATGCGCTCGCGTTCGTCGATCAGGATGCGCAAGTGCGCGGCCTGATGGGTCTGGCGGAACAGCGCGACCTCGTTGATGGCATGATGGATGTGCACGTCGCCATGGATGTCGGTGGCGCGCATCTTCAGCGGGTTGATCAGCGACTCCCGCGCCGCCGACAGGCGGGCGTGCAAGTCGTGAGTGGAGAACTCGTTCATCAGGAAGCCGACGGTGCCGCGGTGCATGCCGTAGATCGGCTTGCCCGTATGCATGTGCCGATGCAGCGTCTGCAGCATCAGGCCGTCGCCGCCGAGCGCCACCACCACGTCGGCCTTGTCGGCATCGCTGTTGCCGTAGATGTCGGCCAGCTGCTTCAGCGCCGCCTGCGCCTCACTGCTTGCGCTCGCGACAAAGGCGATCTTCTCGTACCGCGTGGACATGGGGCGGGCTTACTCGGTAACCGGGGGCGCGATGCGCTACCGTTCGTCTAACGCACCTTGGCGGTTGCTGTCGAGGCGAGGGTGCCCCGCCTGCAAGGCAGGGTAAACGAAAACGGGCGGCTGCACGGCAGCCGCCCGACATGTTCTTGCCGAATACGCGCCCTCAGTTCTTGGCGACGACGACCGCGGAGCCCGGCGTGAAGCGGTAGTTGACGCCGATCTTGACCTGGCTCTGGGTTGGATGGGCCGAGATCGACGTGGTGCCGTCGCTCATCAGCGTCGTCTTGCGGCCGAAATCGATGTAGTCGTATTCGGCCTTGGCCGACCAGTTGTTGCCGAGCGCAAACTCGACGCCGTAGCCGAGCGTCCAGCCGACCCGGCTGTTATTGCCGAAGAAGCCGTTGGTGGTCACGCCGGCCTGGTCGGCGCAGCGACGGGGAGCGACACCGCCGCCGGCGCCGTTCAGCGCGGGGTCGATGATGCAGCCGATGGTGAGATGGCCGTCGGTAAAGGCGGCGCCGCCCTTCACGTAGTACAGCGTGCGCTCATAGGCGTAGCCGACGCGGGCCGTAGCGGTGGCGATCCAGTCCATGCGGTCGTTGCAGGTAAGGAACGCGGGGGTGAAGCCGGCGGGGCCCGGGAGCGGCACGCCGGTGGCATCGAGTCCGGTGGCGGTACCGCAGGCACGGCCGCCGCGGATATTGGCCCAGCCGATGTCGCCCTCGATGCCGAGCACCCATCGATCAATCTGGTGATTGTAGCCGGCTTGCAGGCCGCCGATCGCGCCCACTGCCCAAGTCTTGGCGCCAACACCGAGGCCGTTGACGAAGCGCATATCGGTGGTGCCGTAGTCCACACCGGCAAAGCCGCCGAGGTAGAAGCCGGTCCAATTGACCGCGGTGACAATCGGCGGCAGCGCCTTCACCGGCGCCTTGCGCGGCATCACCGCCGCGAGCATTTCCGGCGTGAACTGGTAGCGGATGCCGGCATTGCCGGTCCAACCGTCGATGTTCTCGCCGTGGCGATAGTCGAGGCGCGCGTAACCAAGCCATCCGGTGTTGGCCACCTGTCCAGCGACGCCGAGCGAGAACTGGCCGTAGGTGCCGACGCGCGTCGTGCTGCTGGTCTGGTTGAAGGCGATGGGCGGGCCGACCGGCGGGTTGAAGAAGAACGAATTCGGGAAGGTGGAGAAGTTTGCGGTCACGGGACCGGCGAATTCGTGGAACACGCTCGCCGTCGCGAACGGCTGGAAGATGATGTTGTTGTGCTGGACCGTCGTGCCGATGCGCACGCTCAGGCGGCCCATCTTGCTTTCGATGTCGTTGATGCTGTTGGTGCCGGAAACGAAGATTCCGGGCGAACCAACCGAATTGAAGCTGTCGACCGTGGTGTTGGAATAGACGAAGCCTGCCGACGGCTCGATGAACCAGTTGTTGGCGAGCGCGAAATTATAGCCCGCCGAAGCGGTGACCGAGACGCCGCGCGCACCGATCGGCTGGTTCTGGTAGCCGTAGGCCGGCGCGTTGAAGTCGATGTTGTAGTATTCCTGACGCACCAGGATATCGGCGAAGAAGCGGTCCTTGGTGGCGACCATATAGGCACCCCAGAACGGCACTTCGAACTTGGTGTTGTTGCCGGCAAACGAGTCGCTCGACTTGCTCGCGAGATAGCCCGCCGTGGTGCCGAGATGAACGTTCCAGCCGTTCATGTTCAGCCTGGCAATGTCCTGGCCGACCTGGAAGCCGACGAAATCGCTCTTCTGGTTGTTGTTGCAGTTCGTGGTGATCGACGTGTTGGCGGCGGGAAGGCCCTGAACGATCGCGGTCCCCTGCGAGACCGAATTGCTCTTCAAGGTGACTTCGCCACCGACGACGCGGCCCCAGACGCCGCCGCCGGGCTGGTTCGGTGCGGGATTCGGCGGCGCAGAAACGAAGGCGCTGCCCTGCTGGCCGAGGAAGATCGTGTTGATGTTGCTGATGGCGCCGGCGAGCGCACCCGACACCGCGGCGGCCGGTGCGGCGACGGTGTTCAGATTGTTGATGCCGCCCACCTGCGTGAAATTGCAGTTTGGAGTGACGCCCACCGGCGGCGGAGCCTGCGCGAGAGCACCATCGGCTGCCGACAGCATCACGGCGAGACCTGCCGCTGCGAAGGTCCATGTCGCACGCCGCACGCGTGCTTCCAAAATCGAGGTCATCCCCACGTCCTCAAGCAAAAGCAGAATCGAAAAAAACCGGTACCCGGGAAAATCTAGAACAGCTGGGGGGCCGGTCGAAAGCACCGCGGCTGATTCGAGGGCTTGCCGCCCTGTGAATTCCGATTGCCGTGCCTTTCCGGCAACATTCCATCACGCAACTACCCGTCATTTGATGGGGGCGGATGCCGGCGGGCGAGCGGCGGAGCGTGACGTTGGTCACCAAGATGCGCCCGGCCGCGAAATTAAGATGCGCAATGCCATGGCGTGGATTGATTGGAGAAGGTGCGGTAGATAATGCTTTGGAGCGCCAGCGCATTTCGGGCTGGCTACCGCTGATCTGATTTTGAGCGCCTGAATTGGACTTCTGCGTCGGTTCGCAAGGAGTTGCCGGAACAGCATGAAAAGCCGTCTCGTGCCATTGCTGGCCGCGATCGGGGGAGCCGTCCTTGCGACGGTTCTCGCCCCTGCCGCCGCATGGGCCGAAAGGAAGGTGGCGCTGGTCGTCGGCAACGCCGCCTACCAGGCGGTGCCGCAACTTCCCAATCCGTCCCGGGACGCGGGCGCGGTCGCCAAGATGTTTCGCGACGCCGGTTTCGAAACCGTCGAGACCCAGCTCAACGTCGGCAACCTCGACTTCAAGCGCGCCATCCGCCGCTTCGAGACCACGGCCGACCAGGCCGATATCGCTGTCATCTACTACGCCGGCCATGGCCTCGAAATCGGCGGCGTCAACTACATGATCCCGGTCGATGCACGGCTCGCCTCCGATCGCGACGCCGAGGACGAGGCGATCCCGCTGGAGCGCCTCGTCTCCTCGGCCGACGGGGCGCTCAAGCTGCGCCTGATCATCCTCGATGCCTGTCGCGACAATCCGTTCGTCAGAAGCATGCGCCGCGAGCGCAAGACGGCCAGCCGCGCCGTCGTCGCCGGCCTCGGCAAGGTGGAGCCGACCAGCACCGACACGCTGATTGCCTATGCGGCGAAGGCGGGTTCCACCGCCGACGACGGCAGCGGCGAGCACAGCCCCTTCACCATGGCCGTGCTGAGGAACCTCACCGTGCCCGGCCTCGATGTGCGCCTCGCCTTCGGACGGGTGAGGGACGAGGTGTTGAAGGCCACGGGCAACCGGCAGGAGCCCTTCGTTTACGGATCGCTCGGCGGCGGCAACATCTCGCTGGTGGCGGCGCCGGCGACGCGCCAGGAAGCGGCGGCCTCCGACGTCAAGGCCGACTACGAACTGGTGCAGAAGATCGGCTCCAAGCGCGCCTGGGAGGTGTTCCTCGGCACGCACCCGAGCGGGTTCTACGCCGATCTCGCCCGTGCGCAGATCGAAGCGATCAATGCGGAGACGGCCAAGACCCGGCTCGCCGCGCTTCCGCAGTCGCCGCCGCCGCGCGAGACGCCGACCCGCGAGGCGCTGGAGTGGGACCGCATCAAGGATTCCACGGATATTGACGCCCTGCAGCGCTTCATCAAGCGCTTCCCGGATTCGCCGCTCGCCATCAATGCGAAGCAGCGCGTCGACCTGCTGACCAAGGCGGCGCAAGAGCGCGAGGAGCAGGCGCGCGCCGCGCGCGAGGCGGCGCGCAAATCCGCCGAGGAAGCCCGGCGCCTCGAGGAGGCGCGCAAGGCCGAGTTCGCCGCGCAGAAGAAGCGCGAGGACGACGAGCGCCGTGCCCGCGAGGCGGAGGCGGCCGAAAAGGCCAAGGCCGCCGCCGCCGAAGCCGCCGCCGCCCGCAAGCGCGAGGAAGACGAACGTCGCGCCAAGGCGCTGGAGGCCGAGCAAAAGGCGAGGGCGGCGGAGGCCGAGCGAAAGGCGGCGGAAGCCAAGGCCAGGGCCGAGCAGGCCGAGCGCGAACGTCAGGCCGCGGAGGCTGCCGCGCAGAAAGCGGCCGCCGACAACCAGGCCAAGGCCGCCGAGGAAGCCGAGCGTGCCAAGGTCCGCGAAGCGGAACGCAAGGCGGCGGAAGAGAAGCGCAGGGCGGAGACGGAAGCCGTCGCCGCGCGCGCTGCCGCCGACAGACAGGCGAGGGAAGCCGAGGAGGCCCGCAAGAAGGCGGAGCTTGCGGCCGCGAAGGAAGCCGCCTGCAAGAGCGAGCAAGCCAGGCTCGAGGCGATCACCGGCAAAGGCAGCGACGGCAGCGGGGTCGACGACTTGAAGGCCTTTGCCAGGACCGTCACCTGCGACCGGCTCGGCGGTCTCGTCGTCGCCGCGCTCGACAAGTTCAAGGCGGAAGCCGCCAGGCGCGCCGCCGCCGCGCCGAACTCTCCCGAACTGATCCGCTCGGCCCAGGTCGAATTGATCCGGCTCGGCTGCCTGACCGGGAAGGTCGATGGCGCGCTCAATCCGCCGACCTCGGCCGCGCTCAGCCGTTACATGAAGATCGAGGGGCAGCCGGTTGAAAACGTGAAGGTGACAGAGGCCCTGGTCGCCGAACTCGTCAAGCATGCGACCCGGGTCTGCCCGATCGAGTGCAAGGCCGGGGAAACGCTGAAGGGTGAGACCTGTATCGCCGACGACAAGAAGGCGCCCGCGGTGGCCGGCAAGCCGAAGAGCGATGAGGACGATGCCGCCTCGCGCCGCAAGCAGGCCGCGCGCCCGAAGCCGGCGTCCGAACCGGTGGCACCCCGCGCCAAGCAGCAGGCGGTGGCGCGTCCGAGCATCGTCAGCGGCGGCGGTGGCCGTCCCAGCACGATGATCGGCGTCGGCTTCTGAGGCCGTGGTTTCGCCGGGCGGTGGGAGATCAGGTCGCCCATGCGTAATGTGCTCAAAGTCGGTGTTTCGGTTGGAGCGGCGATTGCCATTACGGCAACGCTCTGTGCGGTTCCGGCCGCCGCCAGCGGTAAACGGTCTGTCGCGGCGGAGAACGAGACGATCGACATGTCGCAGTCCCGATCAGCCATGGCTTGGGCGCCGCGGGAGAAGCAAGGAACGAGGCACAAGCGCCGGGTTCGGAGCTACCCCGCGCGCATCGCCTCGCTGGCGAGGCCCGGCTGCAACCCGGCGTTCCCGTGCGTCCGGCCTTTCGTGCTGATCCTCGGCATCGGTTTCTGAGCCGGGGACCGGACGGCTATTTCTCCTGCAGCGTTCGCACCGGATCCCAGTCCGCGCCGGGAGGAGCGGCGGTCAGTTCCTGCGCCCGGTCGCGGAACATCGCCGCCGGCCTGTCGCTCGCGGCCGACCGGCCGAACGCATCGGCCGCCGCCTGGAACTCCCGTGCGCGCCAGTGCGCGAGCCCTTCGGCGTAATCGGCAACGGCCTGCTTCCGCGCCTCCGCCAGTTCCGGCGCCCGCGCCAGCAATTCGTAGATCTTCAGCGCCTGCGTCCGTCCCTTCACCCTGATGGCGTCGAGTTCGCGCCAGGCAAAGCCGGAGCCCGCGAGCTGGACGCTCGCTTCGGAGGCTATGATCGTGCTGCCGTAGAACTTGTTGGCGCCTTCCAGCCGCGAGGCGAGGTTTACCGCATCCCCCATCACCGAGTAGTTGAACCGCCGCCGCGAACCGAGATTGCCGACCAGCGCCTTGCCCGAATTGATGCCGATGCGCTGCGCCAGCGGATGCTCCCTGAACGCCTCGGCGTCGCGGTTGAGCTCGGCGAGTTTCGCGCAGCAATCCAGCGCGGCGCGCGCCGCGTTGCGGGCATGGTCGGGATCGTCGGCCGGCGCGCCGAACACGGCGACGATGGAATCTCCGATGTATTTGTCGACATAGCCGCCATGGCTCTCGATGATGTCGGTCATGGCCGACAGGTACTCGTTCATCAGCGCCGTGAGGCTTTCCGGCGTGGTCTGCTCCGCAATCTTGGAAAAGCCCTCGATGTCGGAAAAGAACACCGTGACCTCGCGCGTCTCGCCGCCCAGCTGGGGCAGCTTGCGCGAATTCACCATGCGGTTGACAACGTCGGGCGCAAGATAAAGTCCGAAGCTCTTCTGCAGCAGCCGCCGGTCCTTGTCGGCGACCACGAAGCGGTAGCCGATGGTCAGCGCCAGCGCGCCGAGCCCTGCGATGAACGGCTCGACGATCGGAATCACCGTCCCGTACCTGAAGGCGACGACGGCGTCGACGACGCCGACGGCGGCCAGCAGGACGAAGGCGGCCGTCGCCCCAAGGGGTGCGAACAGGAGCGCGCCCGCTGCCGCAACCGCTGCAATCAGCAGCGCAATGGCAAAAGTGGCAGGCTTGCCGAGCTCGACCGCCGCATCGTTGCGGATCAGGTTGTTGACGGCCGTGGCGTGGATATAGATGCCCGCGATCGAGCTGTGTTTGAATCCGGTCAGGACCGGCCTGGCGTCGCCCGTGCAACGCGTCGCCCGCGCGCCCTCGAGGCCGGTGGCGAAGCGCTTCGACGTCTGGCGGCGATCCTGGTCGTCGAGCACCGTGCCCAGGATCACGACCTTGCCGTCGAAGGCGCGCTTGAAATAGTCCTTGTCGTTCTTCAGCGCGCAGGCGCGCAGGTCGGCCAGCGAATAGGTCGGGATGTCGTCGGCGCCGCCCGCGAAATTGACGGTCAAAGTGTTCGGCACCGCGGCCGGGACCTTGTAGCCGGCGAGCGTCACCGATCCGTCGGCGGCGAACTCCGGCTTCGCATTCTGCGCGCGGGCGGCGAGTTCCAGCGCCATGCCCGGCACCCTGGTCCCGTTGACGGTAAAGCTCAGCGGCATGCGGCGCACGACGTCGTCGCCGTCGGTCACCGTGTTGAGCGGGCGGATGTTCTGCTGCTGGCGCACGGCGACGCGCTGGCCGGGCGAAGGCCGGATCGGATCGTTGCCGCGCAGCTGTTCGCCCAGTACCAGCTTGCCCGGAGCGGCGGCGGTGGCGAGCGCGCGCAGGAAGTCGCGGTCGAAGCCTTTGACCCGTTCGCCGAGCATGCCTTCGCCGAACGGAATCTCCGATTGCTCGAGCGAGGTCTGAATGATGGTGTCGAAGCCGACCACCTTGGCGCCGCCCTCGACGATAGCGTTGAGCACGCGGCCGATTTCGCCGGTCCAGGTTAGAGTTGGCGAGCCCTTGAAGGGCGCGGTGTGATAGGTCTCCTCGTCGATCGCCACCACCACTGCCGGAGATGCCGCCGGATCATGGCGGTTGCCGAACATCTCGAAGCGAAGCGCGGTGAGGATGTCGAGCGACAGCCCATGGATGCGCTCCAGCGCCGGGGAGACGGCAACGCCGGCGCAGACGAGCGCGATCGCGGTGGCCGCAATCGCATCCCGCGTGACGCGCCGTGCGTTCAAGACGGCGACCGGGCTAGTCGAGGCGGATCAGGCGACCGACGATCGGCGTCGGACCGGGTTTTGCTTTCGCATCGACCAGGAACACGACCCTGGACTTGCCGAACGATGCTGAGTAGATGCCGCCCGGAGTAAGCGCGCGGCCAGTACCGGCGAAATCGTAGAACCTGCCTTTTGCCTGGTTGCCGCTGAGCTCGACCTGCTGGCGCTCGCCCTTGACGTCGAGCCGCTCGAGTACGAGCGAGCCCTTGCCCCTGGCTTCTACCATCGGCGAAGCGCCGTACAGGGTGAGCTGGGTCGTGATGTTCGGTCCGCTCTTGTTGCTGGCGAGGCTGCGCAGCACGGTGGCTGCCGCCTCGCTGGTTGCCTTGGTCGTGGCGTGCGACTGGGAGGAATCGCAATCGGTCTTCTCGCGCTTGACGTCGGCGAACTGGACGAAGCTCTCTTCGGTTCCGACGATGACGGTGCCGAGCCCGCTGATCGTCTCGCGCTGGCAGGACTTCAGGTAGGAGATCGTGACGGAACCGCCCGCCGGGACCTTGATCACCATCTTCGGCCGCAAATAGTCCATGAACTCGGCGCCGGTGACCTTGCCCTGCACCTCTTCGACGACTGCGACCGGCGTTTCGGCGGCGGCAGGCCCTGCCAGTGCCAAAAGTCCGAGACAGGCGGCCAACGTTCGCTTCATTGTAAAATCCTCGAGTTGGAGAGGCTTGCGCTCCGATCATCCGGCCCCCTGGGCATTCCCGGCATATCGGTCGGCGGCAGCAGCGAATGTGACTGATATCACTTAGCGGCCGGCGAGGACAATATGACCGCGCGACTGGTAGTCGCATCAAGGCCGCGTACGTTCGACGCTGGCGCGTTTGTGACTTTCATTCGTTTCCCCCGTTTCGGACGATGCGGGCGGCCGCGACGTTGGAACCCGCACGACAATTGCGGCAGATGCAGGGAGACGACGGATGATCAACGTTCTTGCCGCGCCGCGCGTCGGGCGTGCGCGCATGCTGGCGGCGCTGTTGGTCCTGGCCGTTGCGGCAGCCGCCCAAGCCCAGGACGCGGGCGGTGCTGGGAAGGATCAGCCGGCGCAGGCTGCAAAGGGACCCTCGGGCCAGAAAAGTGGGACCGGACAAGGTGCGCCGTCCGTGGACCAGCATCGCCTGCCGCCGGATTCCACCACCAGCCACACGCTGGAGCTGCCCGGCCGCACGCTGTCGTTCTCGGCGGTCGCCGGATCGATCCGCCTGTTCGACGAAAAGCGCGAGCCGCAAGCCGACGTCGCCTACATTTCCTACCAGCTCGATGGCGCCGCCCGAGGCGCGCGGCCGGTCGCGTTCTTCTTCAACGGTGGACCGGGTGCTTCATCGGCCTGGCTGCAACTGGGCGACGCCGGACCGTGGCGGCTGTCGATTGCGGGCGAGGGCGCAGTTGCCTCCGCAACGCCCGATCTTCTGCCCAACGCCGAGACCTGGCTCGATTTCAGCGATCTCGTCTTCATCGATCCTGTGGGCACCGGCTACAGCCGTTTCGTCGCGACCGGCGAGGAGGCGCGGCGCCACATCTGGTCGGTCGAAGGCGACGTCGACGCGATCGCGCTGGTGATCCGCCGCTGGCTCGAGAAATACGACCGGCTGCCCTCGCCGAAATATGTCGTCGGCGAGAGCTATGGCGGCATTCGCGGACCGAAGGTCGTGCACAATCTGCAGACGAAGCAAGGCGTTGGCGTGCGCGGATTGATTCTGGTCTCTCCCGTGCTCGATTTCCGCGACTGGTCCGGCTCGAGCCTCCTGCAATATGTCGCGCGCTTGCCGACCATGGCGGCGGTGGCGCGCGAGGCCAAGGGGCCGGTGACGCACAAGGACCTCGCCGATGTCGAGCGCTACGCGCGCGGCGAATTTCTGACCGATCTTGCCAAGGGCCAGGTCGATGTCGCAGCCACCAACCGCGCGGCCGACAGGGTCGCAAGCCTCACCGGCATCGACGCCGCGGTGACGCGCCGCCTCGCGGGACGGCTCAGCGTCGGCGAATTCCGCCGCGAGTTCGATCGCAGGAACGGCAAGGTCACCGGGCGCTACGACGCTTCCGTGATGGGCTTCGATCCCTATCCCGATTCGAACTACGCCCAGTTCGGCGATCCCTCAGGCGATCCACTGATGGCGCCGCTGACCAGCGCTGCCGTCGATCTCATCACGCGCAAGCTGAGCTGGCGCCCCGACGGGTCCTATCATCTGCTCAACGACGCCGTCGGCGGCGCCTGGAATTACGGCCGCGGCCGCGAGCCCACCGAGTCGGTCTCGCAGCTGCGCCGCGCGATGGCACTCGATCCCACCATGAAGCTGCTGGTGGCGCACGGCCTGTTCGACCTCGCAACGCCCTATTTCGGGACGCGGATCGCTCTCGACCAGTTACCGGCCTATGCCGGCCCGGACCGGGTCAGGTTCGTGGTCTATCCGGGCGGCCACATGTTCTACTCGCGGGACGACGCGCGGAAGGCATTCCGCGAAGAGGTGCGGGCGCTGATGAAGTAACCGCGGTCCGACAAAGCAAAACCGGCGCGACGTTGCCGCCGCGCCGTTTTGTGTTGGCTTTCGATCAGTACGCGAGGCCGGTGCCCGGCGCCTTTTCGAGCGCAGCGGCAAGCGAACGGTACTCCTCGCTCTGCGTGCCGGCGAGGGCTGCGATGCGGCTCAGATGATACTGCGCCTGGTCGCGGTTGCCCTGTTCGACCTGCCACAGCCCGTAATACTGCCAGGTCTTGACGTGGCCGGGATCCGATTTCAGCGCGCGCTCGTACCAGATCTGCGAAACCTTGTAGTCGCCGAGCTTGCGGTAGGAATAGCCGATCAGGTTGGCGACCGCGGCGTTGTCGTCGCGATGCAATGCCTTCAGCTGTTCGATGGCAGATGCGTATTCGCCGCGCTCGTAGATCGCGGCATGCGCGGCGCGATAGCCAGCGGCGAAAGCGGCGTAGTCGCCATCGGGGCGCAGCTCGCTCGACTTCTTTTTCTTCTTGCCGCTGTCGGTGGGCGGCGGCGGACTGTTGTCGGGCGCGGCGTTCGCGCCGGTCACGACGGGCCCGGCCGCCAGCGCGATCGAGAAGAGTCCGAGCGCCAATAGCTTCGCGTGTTTCCTCATGCAGTTCTCCTGTTCACGTCGTGACGGTCAGTAGACTAGCCCGGTTCCGGGCGGTTGTTCCAGTGTCCGGCCAGCGAGCGGTACTCTTCGCTCGTCGGTTGAACATCCTCCCCGCCGGGTTATTCCCTGCCCGGTCGGGGAGATGACAAACATGTCATCGAGATGAACGAACCCCCGTTGCCGGCTTCAGCGGCGGTTCAGTGCGCCGCCGCTAGCTTCCTCGACACGATCGGCGAGCCGGATGGGAACCGCCCCGATTCACCAGGAGGACAGAAACAGATGTTCAAGACGATTTCCGCGGCGCTGCTTGCCGTTGCCGTTCTGACGGCTCCCGCGCTCGCCTCACCGTACCGGAGCGCGGATAGGCCAGTGATCGGGGCCGCGCCCTACGGCGTGGAGGTGCTCGACGCCAACGCGCATTGGAGGCGCCATCATCATCACCATCGCTGGCACTTCCACCATCGTCATCACCGGCACCACCATCATTACCACCGCCATCACACCTGGCGCTGATCGAGCTGTTCCCCGCTGGACGCCGTCCGATCCACATTGCCCCGCCGCGTCCAACGGGTGTCAGGCCCGGCCCGTCCGTCACTGCTTCCCCAGTGACGCGGCGGGCCGGTGCTCTTTTTGACCGGAGTTACGAATTCCAATTTGCGGCCGAAGCGTCTAGTTTCCGTGGGTCGATGAGCCCCTGGTTTTCGCATTTGATGAAGCTGTCACCTCGCGCGGCGATCGCGCTCCTGCCGCTGCTGCTGTCCGCCTGTTTCAGCACCGGCGAGGAGAGCAGGGGTATTTCCTTCACCGACGATCGCGGCGTTTCCAACCAGCCCTATCCCGGCAACTACAAGCGGGAAGTGCTGGCGTTCATGCGGACCTATCTGAACAACCCGGTCGGAATCCGCGAGGCGCAGATGGCGGAGCCGGTGCAGCGCACGGTCGGGGGGCGGCTGCGCTATGTCAGTTGCCTGCGTTACACCACTCGCGAGTCCGACGGCAGCTACCGCGAACCGCGGGAGCGAGCCGTCGTCTATGTCGATGCGCGCCTCGACCGCGTGCTGGAAAATCCCGGCGATGCCTGCACCGGCGCCAGCTACGCTTCCTTCCCGGAACTGGAAAAGCTGACCCGGTAGGGGCGGGAAGCGCCAGTTGCGGTTGCCGCCCCTGCCGGGCGGCTTTGCCCGATCACGTTTCGGCGATTGGCTCGAACCCGATTGTGGCCTCATTCGACCAATCTCCGGGCGCAAAGCGTGTTGCGATGGGCGAAAAAATCTCTACTTCCCCGTGGAACAAAAGGGATTTGTGGCTGCCCTGTCACAGTTGTGAACTGTCAATGCCGCAGAGCAACCTAACTCGAGCCACGTTGTTTGATGAGTGTCGTTTTGAATAACGGGGATCAACCAATGAAGATGAGCAATCTCGGCGCAGCCAGCCTGGCGGTCGCTCTGGCAGCCCTCGCGGGCCCGGCGCTCGCGGCTGACATGCCTGCCCGTCCTTACGCCAAGGCACCGGCCTATACGGCGCCGGCGGTGGTCTACAACTGGACCGGCTTTTACATCGGCGGCCATGTCGGCGGCGCGTTCGCGGGCGACAACAGCCTGCAGAGCAGCGATGCCCGCTTCCTCGGCGGCGTGCAGGCCGGCTTCGACTATCAGTTTGCCCCCAACTGGGTGCTGGGCGCGGAAGCGCAATATTCCTGGCTGGGCGGCGGCAACAACAACAATCTGGTCTTCCCGGCCGGCACCGTCGTGAACGGCAGGGTCGCCGACCAGATCGGCTCGGTCACCGGCCGCCTCGGCTACACCTGGGGTCCGGCGCTGCTCTATGCCAAGGGCGGCTACGCCTGGCGCGACGGCAACAATATCGGGATGACGGTCGCCGGTGCGCCCGCAGCCTTCACGACCTCCGGCAACAGCAAGGACGGCTACACCGTCGGAGCGGGCCTGGAGTACCTGTTCGCTCCCAATTGGTCGGCCAAGGCCGAGTACCAGTACTACAATTTCGGCAACACCACTGTCACCGCCGGCCCAGCCGACGTCGTCGGCGCCCGCTTCCGCAACGACGAGCACAGCGTCAAGGTCGGCGTGAACTACCGCTTCGGCTGGGGCGGCCCGGCTGCCTCCAGATATTGAGACCTTGGTCCATGACCCGAGAAAAGGCCGGCGCAAGCCGGCCCTTTTTCTGGCCGGCTTGCGTTCGGCTCGCGATGCGACGAGGTGCGGCAAAATAATTTTCGCTGTGCACGAAACTTTCACGGTGCATGCGCTATTATGCTTGGTGTCGGGGCTGGCGGACAAACAAACATGCGTGCTTTTGCGTTAGGGCTGATCCTTTCGGCGTTCACCGTGCCGTGCTTCGCTCAAACCGTCCTGAAATCCGAACCCCTCGTGCTGGCGCCTTATGAGATCGCCTTCGTGCAGGATTCCTCCTGTGGCGCGGGCAGGGTGCTCAAGGTGACCGGCGCGATCCGCGGTCTGCACCGCAAGAAGGTCTGCGTGGCGCTGGGTTCGGCGCAGGCTTCGCTGGTGAGCGCGACGCCGTAAGGGTCGATCATATCTTCCTGAAAGCAGGTCCCGCCACCGGCGAGGTCCACCGGCGCTGTCGTCCGCCGTTTATCCCAGCTCGGGCTCGAGGCGCGCCTGCCGCTCGGCGTCGGCCTTGTTCCTGACGGGGTCTTCATTGCTCTCGCACTGGCAGGGCCGTATTTCGTAGTCATGATCCAGCACCGGGCGGGGGCCCGGGACGGCGTCATCAGACACCACGTCGACTACCAGCCCGGACCGTCTGGCAATCTTCCAGACGTCGGCCTCGGTCGGGTAGGCCTTGCTCAGCTTGGCGTCGTTGGAGAACAGCGCGTAAGGCATCGGGTTCGCTCCATCGAAACCAACAACGCCTGGCAACACTCGCGGTTTCGGATTCGATCATGACCCCGCCATCACGGGCCGGTGAGGGCAAAAAACGGCCCGTTTCGGGCCGTTTTCCGGGTGTCTCTGAGTCCCTAACAAGTAGTGAATCCCTCAAAAAAGAAACCCCGGGACTCTACGTGCAGAATCGCCGGATGCTGGCGGCCATGAGAGCGACCCTCCAGAACGCCTGCGCCTGCGTGCGCCTGCAGCTCACGCTTTCTGCGGCGCTGCTGCTGGCCTGCGCGGCCAATGTCGCGCTGGTATGCGCTTGGCTATAGCGCACGCCTTCGTTGCCTCATGGCTCGCCGATTGACGCAAGCCGCCCGCCGCCCATCATGCAAGCCTGGTCAGCGCCCCGGATGACAGGCGCGCGACGGGTGGAGGCGGCAATGATCGAAACGCTGAAGGACAAGGTCAACAGCGATGCCGGCCTGGTCCGGCGCGGCCGATACCTCACCACCACCTTCCTGCTCGAGGTCGGTCCGACGGCGTGGCTGATCCAGATCTTCGAGGGGCGGATCCTCGCCGTGACACGAGGGCCGTTCGTGATGCCGTCCACGTCCTTTGCGCTGCGTGCGCCGGCCGAGGAATGGGAAAAATTCTGGAGCCAGCGTCCGCCGCCGGGCTGCAACGACCTGATGGCCCTGATCAAGCGGCGCGTCCTCAAGACCGAGGGCGACCTGAAGGTTTTCATGGCGAACCTGCGCTATTTCAAGGAAGCGCTCGGCAAGCTGCGCGCGGGAGCAATGGCATGAGCGCGCGCTTCGAGCCGATCGTCGGCCGCTACATGCATCTCGATCTCTTCGGCAGGCCGCACCGCATCTATGTCGAGGAGGCGGGCGAGGGCACGCCGCTGCTCTGCCTGCACACCGCCGGCAGCGACGGCCGCCAGTATCGCGGCCTGATGAACGATGCGCGCGTCACCGCAAGACACCGCGTCGTTGCCTTCGACATGCCCTGGCACGGCAAGTCCTCGCCGCCCGCCGGCTGGCAGGAGGAGGAGTACCGGCTCACCTCCACGCAGTACACGACGATGATTTTGGAGGTGATGGCCGCGCTCGAACTGGACAAGCCAATCCTGATCGGCTGTTCGATCGGCGGGCGCATCTGCCTGCATCTGGCGCTCGAACATCCCGAACGCTTCCGCGCCATCATCGGCCTGCAGGCCGGCGCCCATGTCGATCCCTATTACGATCTCGACTTCCTGCACCGCCCGGACGTCCATGGCGGCGAAATGGCGGGCGCTATCGTCTCCGGCCTGGTCGGCCCCGATGCGCCGGACGGCGAGCGCTGGGAGACGCTCTGGCACTACATGCAAGGCGGCCCCGGCGTCTTCAAGGGCGACCTCTATTTCTACAAGGTCGACGGCGACATCCGCAGCCGCGTGGCCGGGATCGACACCAGCCGCTGCCCGCTGTTCCTGCTGTCTGGCGAGTACGATTATTCCTGCACGCCGGAGGAGACGATGGCGGTGGCGAACAGCATCGGGGGATGCGAAGCCACCATCATGAAGGGCCTCGGCCACTTCCCGATGAGCGAGGACCCGCAGGCGTTCCTGCGGTACCTGCTCCCGGTGCTGGAGAAGATCGGCAGCAAACCCTCATCCTGGAGACCTTTGCACGGGTAGCGAATTTACCGTGCGAACTGGCAA
>CAZDEZ010000077.1:0-17104 GCA_964504705.1 uncultured Bradyrhizobium sp. | reverse complement strand
AGGGAGAACCGCGCATGCCCGCAACGCCGCACGCTCCGCATGCGCTGGTGACCGGTGGCGGCCGCGGCATCGGCCGGGCCATTGCCGCAGCGCTCGCCAGACAGGGGATGACCGTCACGGTGCTCGGCCGGCAGCGCGCGCCGCTGGATGAAGCCGTCGCTGCGGGGGACGCGCATTTTGCGGATGTCGCCGACGTCGCGGACCGGGCTTCCATTGCGGCGGCGGTCGCGCGCGCGGCGGCGCGGCAGCCGATCGACATTCTCGTCGCCAATGCCGGCGCAGCCGAATCCGCTCCGTTTGCCAAATCCGATGCGGCGCTGTTCGAGCGCATGATGGACGTCAACTTCATGGGCGTGGTGCATTCGATCCAGGCCACGCTGCCCTCGATGAAGACGCGCCCCTACGGCCGCATCGTTGCGGTCGCCTCGACCGCGGGGCTGAAGGGCTATGCCTATGTCAGCGCCTACGTCGCCGCCAAGCATGCCGTCGTCGGCCTCGTCCGCGCGCTGGCGCTGGAGCTTGCGACGACGCCGATCACGGTCAACGCCGTGTGTCCGGGTTTCACCGACACCGACCTCGTTGCCGGCAGCATCGACACCATCATGAAGAAGACCGGCCGCAGCCGCGAACAGGCGGCGGCGGAGCTTGCCAAACATAATCCGCAAGGCCGCCTCGTGACGCCAGGGGAAGTCGCCGACACCGTGCTCTGGCTGTGCGGCGAGGGCGCCGGCGCCGTCACCGGCCAGGCCATCGCGGTCGCCGGCGGCGAGATCTAGCGCATGATCCGGAAAAGTGTGAAGCGGTTTTCCCTGCGACAAACGCGAAGCGTTTGCGCGGAGATCATGCGCCAGCAGAAGAACTAGTGGCGGCGACTGACCGCCCAGGACAACAGGAGTTTCCATGAGCAGACCAGCCAACCCCGTGACGCTGCCGCTCGCGGATTATTCGCCGAAGCATTTCCTGCTGGCGGTCGTGGACGGCGTCGCGACGGTGACGCTGAACCGGCCCGAGCGCAAGAACCCGCTGACGTTCGAAAGCTACCGCGAACTGACCGATTTCTTCCGCGCCTGCGCCTTCGACGACGAGGTCAAGGTCGTGATCGTCACCGGCGCCGGCGGCAATTTCTCTTCCGGCGGCGACGTGTTCGAGATCATCGGTCCCCTGATCAAGATGGACACCAAGGGCCTTACCGCCTTCACGCGGATGACCGGCGATCTCGTCAAGGCGATGCGGGCCTGTCCGCAGCCGATCGTCGCCGCGGTCGAGGGCATCTGCGCCGGCGCCGGCGCGATCGTCGCGATGGCCTCCGACATCAGGTTCGCCGCCGTCGGCGCCAAGGTCGCCTTCCTCTTCAACAAGGTGGGCCTCGCCGGCTGCGACATGGGCGCCTGCGCGATCCTGCCGCGCATCATCGGCCAGTCGCGCGCCTCCGAACTGCTCTATACCGGCCGCTTCATGACCGCGGAGGAGGGCGAGCGCTGGGGCTTCTTCAGCCGCATCGTCGTGCCGGAGCATGTGCTGCCGCAGGCCCAGCAGCTCGCGCGCGGAATCGCGGAGGGGCCGACCTTCGCCAACACCATGACCAAGCGGATGCTGGCCATGGAATGGGCGATGTCGGTCGAGGAGGCGATCGAGGCCGAAGCGGTGGCGCAGGCGCTGTGCATGACCACGGCCGATTTCGGCCGCGCCTTCGAGGCTTTCGCCAACAAGGTCAAGCCGGTATTCCAGGGGAACTGAAAGGGCAACGGCCGGCTCGCCGAGGGGCTTGCCATGAAAATGCTTTAAGCTTAAAATATCTTTGGCTTTGGGAATGACGTTGGGTCCGGTAAGCGGCTCGACTTGCGGAGGCCCTCATGAAGATCGCGATCATCGGCGGCGGCCCGGCCGGGCTCTACTCGGCGATCCTTTTGAAGAAGCAGCGGCCGGATGCCGAGATTGCCGTCTACGAGCGCAACCGCGCCGACGACACCTTCGGCTTCGGCGTGGTGTTTTCCGATGCCACGCTCGACAACTTCGAGGCCTGGGATCCGCCGAGCTATCGCCGGATCACGGAGGAATTCGCCTATTGGGACGACATCGCCGTGCACTTCCGCGGCACGGTTCACAAGGTCGGCGGCAACGGATTCTGCGGCTGCTCGCGGCGCACGCTGCTGGTGCTGCTGCAGGAGCGGGCGCGCGAACTCGGCGTTGCCCTGCATTTCGAGACCGAGATCGCCGACGACAGCGATCCCCGCATTGCCGGCGCCGATCTCGTCATCCTCTCCGACGGCATCAACAGCCGCTTCCGCGAGAAGTACACTGCGCATTTTGCGCCCGAAGTCGACCTGCGCTCGAACCATTTCGCCTGGATGGGCTCGACCAAACCGCTCGATGCGTTCACCTTCATCTTCCAGGAGACCGAGTGGGGCCCGTTCATCGCCCATGCCTATCAGTACGAGCCGGGCCATTCGACCTGGATCTTCGAGACCGATCCCGACACCTTCGCGCGCGCCGGGCTGAAGGGCCTCGACGAGCGGCAGTCCGCCGACCGCATGGCGCAGATCTTCGGCTGGTTCCTCGACGGCCATCCGCTGCTGATCAACCGCTCGATGTGGCGCAATTTCCCGATGATCCGCAGCAAGCGCTGGGTGCGGGGCAACATGGTGCTGCTGGGCGATGCCAAGGCGACCGCGCATTTCTCGATCGGCTCCGGCACCAAGCTCGCGATGGAAGACGCGATCGCGCTGGCCGAAGCCATGCAGGGCGCGCCTTCGATCTCGGCGGCGCTGGAGCGCTACGAGCACGGAAGGCGCGAGGAGGTCGAGAAGACCCAGCATGCCGCCGACGTCTCGCTGGTGTGGTTCGAGCATGTCGATCGCTTCTGGGAGTTCGATCCCGTGCAGTTCGCCTTTGGCGTGATGACGCGCTCCAAGGCGATCACCTATGACAATCTCAATCTGCGCGCGCCCGATTTCGTCAGGCAGACCGACAAGGCCTTTGCGCGTCAGGTCCGCGCGCGGGGCTTTGATGTCGATGTCGACAAGCCCGTCGTGCCGATGTTCCAGCCGCTGCGGCTGCGCGAGATGACGATCGCCAACCGCGCCGTGGTGTCGCCGATGTGCATGTACTCGGCGAAGGAGGGCATGCCCGGCGATTTCCATCTGGTGCATTACGGCGCGCGCGCCGTCGGCGGTGCGGGGCTGATCTTCACCGAAATGACCTGCATCTCGCGCGATGCGCGCATCACGCCCGGCTGTGCCGGCTTGTGGAATGACGCGCAGGAAGCCGCCTGGCACCGCATCGTCGATTTCGTCCACGCCAATTCGGCCGCGAAGATCTGCCTGCAACTCGGCCACGCCGGCCGCAAGGGCGCGACGAAACTGATGTGGGACGGCATGGACCGTCCGCTGGAAGAGGGCGGCTGGGACGTGGTGTCGGCCTCGCCGATTCCTTACTTCCCCGACAGCCAGGTGCCGCGCGAGCTCGACCGCGCCGCCATGGAGCGGATCACGCGCGAATTCGTCGCCGCCGCGGAGCGCGGCGAGCGCTGCGGCTTCGATATGCTGGAGCTGCATTGCGCGCACGGTTATCTGCTGGCGAGCTTCATCTCACCGCTCACCAACCGGCGCACCGACGAATACGGCGGCTCGCTGCAGAACCGCCTGAGGTTCCCGCTGGAAGTGTTCGCGGCGATGCGCGCGGCATGGCCGTCGCACAAGCCGATGTCGGTGCGTATCTCCGCCACCGACTGGGCCGAAGGCGGCATAACCGGCGACGATGCGGTTCTGGTCGCGCGCGCCTTTGCAGAAGCCGGCGTCGATCTCGTCGACGTCTCCACCGGGCAGACCGTACGCGATGCGCAACCGATCTATGGCCGCATGTTCCAGACCCCGTTCTCCGATCAGGTCCGCAACGAAGCACGGGTGGCGACCATGTGCGTCGGCAATATCACCACGGCCGATCAGGTGAATACCATCCTGGCCGCGGGCCGCGCTGACCTCGTCGCGCTCGGCCGGCCGCATCTCGTCGACCCGTCCTTCACGACTAAGGCGGCGGCCTGGTACGGCGTGGACGTGTCCTGCCCGCCGCAATATCTGCCCGGCAAGGAGCAGATATTCCGCAACAGCGTGCGCGACCGCCTGGATTTCGAGGAGCTTAAGGTTAAGACCAGGCCCAGGACCCGGGCCGAGCTGAAGGCGGACGGGGCAAAGCCGCTTGCGGCGGAGTGACCGACCGTGGCACCCTTGATCAAGCCCTCATGGGGCCGGGTTTTGTGTGGAGTAACGGGCGATGAAGGCGATTATCGTCGGTGGCGGAATTGGCGGCCTCACCACGGCGTTGATGCTGCGGGCGCGCGGCATCGATTGCGAATTGTACGAGCAGTCTGATTCCATCAGAGAACTCGGCGTCGGCATCAACACGCTGCCCCACGCCATCCGCGAACTCGCCGGCCTTGGCTTGCTCGACAAACTCGATGCCGCTGCCATCCGTACGTTTGAGCTGTTCTACCTCACCCGCCACGGCCAGCAGGTCTGGCACGAAAAGCGCGGGCTGGACGCCGGCCATGAGGTGCCGCAGTTCTCCATCCATCGTGGCCGCCTGCAGGGCGTGATCCATCGGGCGGTGATTGACCGTCTCGGCGCGGAGACGATCCGCACCGGCTGCCGGCTCGGCTCCTTCAGCCAGGACGAGGGCGGCGTCAACGCGTTCTTCTTCGACCGCAGTGGCGCGCATGTGCACACCGCGCGCGGCGACATCCTGATCGGCGCCGACGGCATCCACTCCAAGGTGCGCGAGACGCTGTTTCCGGAGGAAGGGCCGCCGGTCTGGAACGGCCTGATGCTGTGGCGCGGCGCGCGCGACTGGCCGGTGTTCCTCACGGGCAAATCGATGATCATCGCGGGCGGCCTCAACGCCAAGGCCGTGGTCTATCCGATTGCGGAAGGCACGAGCCCCGCGACGCGCCTCACCAACTGGGCGGTGCTGGTCAGGATCGGCGATGGTTCTTCGCCACCGCCGCGCCGCGAAGACTGGTCGCGTCTCGGCAGCCGCGAGGAACTGATGCCGCATGTCGCGGGCTTCTCGATCCCGCAGGTGGATTTCGCAGGTCTCATCCGCGCCACCCCGGAATTCTGGGAATATCCCTGCTGCGACCGCGATCCGCTGCCGTACTGGTCGAGCGGCCGCGTCACGCTGCTCGGCGACGCCGCGCACCCGATGTATCCGGTCGGCTCCAACGGCGCCTCGCAGGCGATCCTCGACGCGCGCTGCCTCGCCGACCTGCTGGTGCGATCGGAACACCCGCGCCAGGCGCTGGCGGCCTATGAGAAGCAGCGCCTGCCGATGACATCAGACATCGTCGCCTCCAACCGCCGCGGCGGACCGGAAGGTGTGATCGACGCGGTCGAGCAACTCGCGCCGCAGGGATTCGGCGACGTTGATGCCGTCCTGCCCTACGAACAGCGCGAGGCGATCGTGCGCGGCTATGCCGCGAAGGCCGGTTTTGCCGCGCGCGTGGTGGCGCGGTCGTAATATTTCGGCCGCCAGCTGTAGGGCGCCGTCGGCGACTTCTACGATCTGCGTCGGATCTGCGTCGTTGAACAGCGCGAGGGATCATGAGAAGGCGGCAGTTCATCACGCTTCTTGGAGGCGCGGCAGCCGGGTTTCCACTCCTGGCGCGCGCGCAGCCCACGAAGGTTCCCGTAGTTGGTGTTCTCACGCCGCATCTCATTGATCCGGCGTTCGGGGAGTTTTTCGAGCAACTGCGCAAGCTGGATTACGAGGATAGCCGAAACGTGCAGCTGCTGATCCGCTCGGCAGATACCAGGCTCGAGCGGCTTCCCCGGCTGGCGGCGGAATTGGTCCACGCGAAGGTGAACGTCATCGTCGCGTTCTATACTCCCGGATCGCGTGCGGCGATTGACGCTACCAGGGAGATACCCATCGTCATGGGCATTGTGGGAAATCCAGTCGCTACCGGCTTCGTCGACAATCTTGCCCGCCCGGGCGGGAACGTCACGGGCGTTTCTAACATGTCCGGTGATCTTGCATCCAAGCGGCTGGAGCTGCTGAAGGAGGCCGTGCCTGCCATCAGGCGGGTGGCGGTGATGTTCAACCCCGACGATCCAATTACGCCGCCCCAGCTCCGGGAAACGGAGAATGCGGCACGGCGACTGCCCGTCGAAGTCAGGTTCTTTGCCGTTCGAAACCAGGAAATGCTCTCGTCTGCCTTCAAGGAATTGAGCAGCTGGCCCGCTGACGGGCTGCTCTGGCTTGCCGGGCAGGCGCAATCCTTCATGGAAGGGACCATCAGTCTCGCCGCCGCGCATCGGCTCCCGACGATGCTGCCGCTCCAAAGCGACGTTCGCGCGGGTGGTTTACTCTCTTACTATGCAGACAATCGCGAGTTGTTTCGTCGCACGGCAACGTACGTGGACAAAATCCTCAAAGGGGCCGCGCCCGCTGACCTGCCGATCGAACAGCCGACCACGTTCCAGTTGGTGATCAACCTGAAAACCGCCAGGACGCTCGGGCTCACCATCCCAACTTTGTTGCTCGCCCGTGCCGATGAGATAATCGAATAGCCGGAATGTGCGTCTGTTGGCAGGCACGCGCGCACGACCGATCATGCGCACACGCGACTGCGAAAATCGACGATCAACTAATCGGCGGTCGGAATGTTCGCCGATTCACAGTCGGAAAGCTTGATGAAGGCCAGTCCTGCCGGCGACCGGGATTACTGCGCCACTACGATTCCGCCCCGTAATCGACTTCGGTTGCCTTCCAGCCCTCTTCGTGCCGACGCCAGTACAGGTCATGGATCGCCCTGGTGATACGGCCCGGGCGACCGTCGCCGACCTGACGGCCGTCGAGCCTGGTTACGGGCATGATGCCGCCGGCGGTGGACGTGATGAATATTTCATCCGAGGCACGCAGTTCGGTGGCCTTCAGCGGCCGGACCTCGCAAGCGATCTGCAGTTCCGGTGCCAGTTCGATCACCGTCCTGCGCGTCATGCCCTCGAAGACACCGCGATCGGGCGTGACGATCCGGCCGTTCCTGACCGAGAAGATGTTGAAGCCAGGGCCCTCGGTGACGTTGCCGTCCCGATCCGGAAGCACTGGAACGATTGCGCCCTTGTCGTAAGCCTCGAACACGGACATCGTCAGATCGAGCCAATGAAAGTTCTTGAATCGCGGGTCGACCGCTTCCGGCGGGATACGCTGGGTTGACGATACGATCATCGGCAGCCCTTCTTCGCGCTGCTGTTCGTTCGCGATCCAGACGAACGGCTGCGCAAAGCAGGTCAGTTGATTGACGCATTCGCGCGGATCCCGGCTTCCTGGCCTGGGAACGCCCCGGGTGCAGGTCATTTGCACATAGGCATTGCGCAAACCCGAGCGACGGACGCATTCGCCGAGGATGGCCTTCACATCGTCCTTCGACTCCTTGATCGACATCCTGAAGCCCGCCATCGAATGGTAGAACCGGTCGACATAGTCGTCGAGCCGGAAGAAGCGGCCGTTCCAGACATGGACGACGTCATAGGTGGCGTCGGAACGGACAAATCCGCGGTCCGTCATTGGAATGGAGGCGTTCTTCAGAGGCAGGTATTCGCCCGCGATGTAGGCTACTCCCTGCGAGAAGTCGGCCGGATTGTAAAGTTGCGAGGCGGCGCCGGGCATGATGCTCATTTGAAGCCCTCTGATTCCATTCGCCTAAGCCGCGAAATAGCCGCCGTCGACGACTTGCGAGGCACCGGTCATGAACGACGCCTTGTCCGAGCACATCCAGACCACGGCTTCCGCGATCTCTTCAGGGCTGCCCATTCGGTGCATCGGCACCTTCGCCAATATTTCGTCGCCGCGCGCTTCCATCGTCTCCTTCGTCATGGGTGTGGCGATGTAGCCGGGATTGACGCAATTTACCCTGATGCCGTCCTGCGCGTATTCCATGGCCGCAGTTTTCGTCAGGCCGACCACGCCATGCTTGGCTGCGACGTAGTGGGCAGATGTGGGCAGGCCTACCAGGCCGGCAATCGATGCGGTGTTGACGATTGCACCCCCGGTCCCCTGCGCGAGCATCTGCCTGATCTCGTGCTTCAGGCACAGGAACACGCCGGCGAGATTGACGGCCAGCATTTCGTTGAACGACGTCCGGCTCAATTCATGCGTGCGCTGCCCTGCCGGGCCGACGGCGCGTCCGTTGATTCCCGCATTGTTGAACGCGCAATTGATTTGTCCGAAGGCGGCGACCGTCCGCGCAACCATCGCGGCCACGTCGTCTTCCCGGGTGACATCGCCGCCGATGGCAATCGCCTGGCCGCCGGCTGCGTTGATCAGTTCGACGGTCGCCGATGCGCTTTCCTCGGCGCGGTCGGCGACCGCCAGGCGGGCGCCTTCCCGCGCCATGGCTACCGCCGTGGCTCGTCCGATCCCCGATGCACCGCCCGTCACCAGCGCGACTTTTCCGTTCAGGATGCCTGTCATGCCACGTATCCAGATTGCTGAAGTCCCGCTGCCCCTCGCGGATATCGCGGTGAATCCTAGCCCGGAGGCGGCGGCAGGAAGTGGATGTTGTGTTCGGCGGCGAGCCGCACCACGTCGTCGGGATTCTGCTGCTTCATGTTGTGGATCGCCCAGAACAAATCGTAGAGCTTTCGCGTCGGCGACACCCAGAACAGTGTCTTCGCGGTCTGCTGCGACTTGTTGAAGATGCCGTGCGGCTTGCCCATCGGCAGGCGCACCGTGTCGCCGGCGGTGGCGAATTCGTCGGCGCCGTCGAGAAAGAAATCCAGCCGGCCCTCGAGGATGTAGAGATACTCATCCTGGTCGGGATGGATGTGTGGCGGCACGAAGGTGCCGACCGGGAAGGTCGCGTGCCAGGAGAAGGAGTGTTCGGTGCGGTTCTTCGGCACGTAGACCTGGCCGAGGATGTTCCAGGTAATTCCCTGAATGCCTTCATTGGCGCGGGTGATGCCCGCGATCTCGGTAATCATCGGCGTATTCCTTCCTTCTAACTCTATTCTACTTTGCGGCCGTGCAGTCCTTGGCATAGCTGTCGACGGAACCGGAAAAAACCTTCTCGACGATCTCGGTCTGGAATTTTCCGTCCGGTCGCTTGGCAACCTTGGTGAGATAGAAATCCTGGATCGGATAGCCGTTGCTGTTGAACTTGAAGCTGCCGCGCAGCGAGGTGAAATCCGCCTTCTTCAGCGCCGCCGACACCGCTTCCTTGTTGGAGAGGTCGCCCTTCACCGCCTTCACCGCGCTGTCGATCAGCATCGCCGCGTCATAGGCCTGCATGGCGTAGGTGCCCGGTACGCCCTTGTAGGCGGCCTCGTAGTCGGCGACGAACTTCTTGCTCTGGGGATTGTCGAAATTGGGCGCCCAGTTGGCGCCGCCGAACATGCCGACCGCCGCATCCTGCTGCGCCGGCAGCGTCGATTCGTCGACCGTGAAGGCCGACAGCACCGGGATGCGGTCGGCGAGCCCGGCCTGGCGATACTGCTTGACGAGATTCACCCCTAGGCCGCCGGGCATGAAGGTGAACACGGCGTCGGGCTTCTGCGCGTTGATCTTGGTCAGCTCCGGCTGGAAGTCGATCGAGTTGAGCGGCAGGTAGCTTTCCTCGACGATCTCGCCCTTGAAGTCGAGCTTGAATCCGGCGACCGCGTCGCGTCCGGCCTGATAGTTCGGCACCATCAGGTACATGCGCTTGTAGCCGCGGTCCTGCGCGACCTTGCCGAGCACCCGGAAATTCTGGTCGTTCTGGTAGGAAGTGACGTAGAAGAACGGGCTGCAATCCTTGCCGGCATAGCTGGAGGGGCCGGCGTTCGGGCTGATCAGGAAAATCTTGTTCTCGGTGACCGGCTTGTGGATCGCCTGCAGGATGTTGGAGAAGATCGGTCCGACCACGAAATCGACCTTCTCGCGCTCCAGAAGCCCCCGGGCCTTGATGACCGCGCCGTCGGGCTTGAGCTCGTCGTCGACGTTGACGATCTCCACCTCGCGGCCGCCCATCTTGCCGCCGAGATCCTTGACCGCGAGCGCAAAGCCGTCGCGCACCTGGGCGCCGAGCGCCGCCGGGGGGCCGGAAAGCGTGACAATCACGCCGATCTTGAGTTTTTCCTGCGCGCTCGCCGCGCCGGCCGCAAGCGCCAGGAGAACCGCGGTCGCGGCGAAGGTCAGTTGCTGTCTCATTTTCCTACTCCCACTCCGGCGGTTTGGCCCGCTTCGGCTTGCGTTGGGGATCAAGCTTATGCCGATGACGGCAGGCACCGCAAGCAACGCGCACCGCGCGAAAGCGTCATGCAAGGGGCGCGCCAATTGCTTGAAGCCTAAAGAAATTGGTTGTACCAAGGGATTTGGCACGCCGGCAGCGGCGAGCTGTCCGCGAACGGAAGGCGACGGCCTGGGGTGTAATGCACATGATCCTCGATTCCGAGACCAAGGCCGTCGAGCAGCCTGACGATCACGCCGACGAGTTGCGGCTGTGGCTGCGCCTTCTGACCTGCACCAATCTGATCGAGGGCGAGGTGCGCGGCCGCCTGCGCGAGCGCTTCGACGTTACGCTGCCGCGCTTCGACCTGATGGCCCAGCTCGACAAGGCGCCCGACGGCATGACGCTGTCCGACGTCTCCAGGCGCATGATGGTCTCCAACGGCAATGTGACGGGGCTGGTGGAGCGCCTCGTGGAATCCGGCCATCTCGACCGCCGCACCTCGGAGATCGACCGCCGCGTGCAGGTGATCCGCCTGACCCGCAGCGGCCGCGCCGAATTCCGCAGGATGGCGGCCGAGCACCAGACCTGGATATCAGACATGTTCGGCGACCTCTCGCCCAAGGACGTCCGCGAGCTGATGCGCCTGCTCGGCAAAACCAAAGGCTCGGTGCAGAAGTCCGCAAGCCGCAGGTCGGGCGAATCGGAGTGACCGCGATCGACTACGAGGCCGAATACAATAATCGCGCCCGCGTGCCGGAGCATCCGGCGGTGATGGCGGGATGGGTAAGGGACGCAGCGGAGTATCGCGAAAGACTTTCGCCGCGCCTGCTGCGCTACGGCCCGAGTGAGCGCAACAGGATCGATCTGTTTCCGGGTACCAGCGAAGGTCCGCTCGTCGTCTTCATTCATGGCGGCTACTGGCAGGCGCTCGACGGCTCCTCCTTCAGCCATTGCGCGCGCGGGCTGAATGCCCATGGCATTGCCGTCGCGGTGCCGAGCTACGATCTCTGTCCTGCCGTCACGGTCGCCGACATCATCGATCAGATGCGGATGGCCTGCCGCGAATTGGCGAAGCTCGGCCAGCCCCTCGTGGTGAGCGGCCATTCCGCGGGCGGCCATCTCGCCGCCTGCCTGCTCGCCACCGACTGGGCGGCCTTCGATGCGTCGCTGCCGAAAAATCCCGTCAGGGCCGCTTACGCAATCTCCGGCCTGTTCGATCTGCTGCCGCTGGTCGGAACCTCCATCAACAAGGCGCTGGGGATGGATGCGGCGTCGGCGAAAGCAGCAAGCCCTTTGTTCTGGGTGGCGCCCACGAATGGCAGCCTCGACGCCGTGGTCGGCGGCAACGAGAGCGCCGAATATTTTCGCCAGAGCAAGACCATCGTCGAAGCCTGGGGCAGGGGCATTGCCACGCGGTTCGGCACGGTGACGGACGCCAACCACTTCACCGCCATCGCCCCGCTGGCGGACCCCAGTTCGTCCATGGTGCTGCGCCTGAGGGGCCTGGCACGCGGTTGAAAACCGCCGGATTCGACCGATTCCACCCTTGCGCCAAATTATTTTAAGTATAAAATGATTTTCCAGAGTAGCTTGCCGGGCATCCTCGATACCTAGACCAGCGAGGCGATGGATATGTCAGGTCAAATTTCCGATCTCGGCCCCTCCGGGCATGTCGACGATTTCGCGCGGCGCAACCTGCCGCCGTCGGAGCAATGGCCGGAGCTGCGGCTCGATCGGCCGGAGTTCCAGTATCCGGACTATCTCAATGTCGGCGTCGAACTCACTGACCGCATGGTCGAGCGGGGCTTTGGCGATCACACCGCGCTGATCGGCAACGGCCGCCAGCGCACCTACAAGGAACTGGCCGACTGGTCGAACCGCCTCGCCCATGCGCTGGTGGAGAACTACGGCGTCAAGCCGGGCCATCGCGTGCTGATCCGTTCCGGCAACAATCCGGCGCTGGTGGCGGCTTGGCTGGCGGCGACCAAGGCCGGCGCCGTCGTCGTCAACACCATGCCGATGCTGCGCGCGGGCGAACTCGCCAAGATCGTCGACAAGGCCGAGATCGCGCTGGCGCTGACCGACAGCCGGATCGCCGACGAAATCGTCGCCTGCGCCAAGACCAGCCGCTTCCTCAAGCAGGTCGTCAATTTCGACGGCACCTCCAACCACGACGCCGAGCTCGACCGCGTCGCGCTCAACAAGCCGGTGCGCTTCGACGCCGTGAAGACCGGCCGCGACGACGTCGCGCTGCTCGGCTTCACCTCCGGCACCACGGGCGAGCCCAAGGCGACCATGCATTTCCACCGCGATCTCCTGATCGTCGCGGACGGCTATGCGAAGGAAGTGCTCAAGGTGACGCCGGACGACGTGTTCGTCGGTGCTCCGCCGCTCGCTTTCACCTTCGGTCTCGGCGGTCTCGCGATCTTTCCGTTGCGCTTTGGGGCTACCGCTGCGCTGCTGGAGAACGCCTCCCCGCCCGAGTTGGTCAAGATCATCGAAGCCTACAAGGCCACCATCTGCATCACTTCGCCGACCGCCTATCGCGCCATGATGGTGGCGATGGACAACGGCGCCGACCTGTCGTCATTGCGGCTTGTGGTGTCGGCCGGAGAGACGCTGCCCGCGCCGGTGTTCGAGAAATGGACCAAAAAGACTGGCAAACCGATCCTCGACGGAATCGGTGCCACGGAGTTGCTGCACATCTTCATCAGCAATCGCCTCGACGATGCGGTGGCGGGGTCGACCGGCTATCCCGTGACCGGATATGAAGCGAAGATTGTCGACGACGACATGCACGAATTGCCCGATGGCACAATCGGCAAGCTCGCCGTGCGCGGCCCGACCGGCTGCCGTTATCTCGCCGACCACCGGCAAGCGAACTATGTCCGCGACGGCTGGAATATCACTGGCGACACCTTTGTCCGCAACAACGGCCACTTTTCGTTCGTGGCGCGTGCCGACGACATGATCGTCTCCTCCGGCTACAACATTGCCGGTCCTGAGGTCGAGGCGGCGCTGCTGTCGCATCCCGCGGTGGCCGAATGCGGCGTGGTCGGTGCGCCCGACGAGGCGCGCGGCATGATCGTGAAGGCCTATGTGGTGCCGGCGCCCGGAGTCGAGCCCGATGACGCGCTGGTGACGGCATTGCAGGATCACGTCAAACGGGCGATCGCTCCCTACAAATATCCGCGCGCGATCGAATTCATCGCGAAGCTACCGAAGACCGATACCGGAAAGTTGCGGCGAGTCGAGCTGCGGCAAATGGCAAAGGCTGCCGCCGCGCCCGGCATGGCCGCGGAATAGATCGATTGGAGTAATATCCCGTGACGACCGCGAACGGACCGACTCTTGCCGTATTCCCGACCGCGAAGGGCGAGGGGGTGCAGGTGCTGCAGCCGAGCGGCTGGCCGATGCCGAAGGGCTATGCCAACGGCATGGCCGCCGACGGCCGCATCGTGGTGACTGGCGGCGTGATCGGCTGGGACGAGAAGGAGCGCCTCGGCTCCGGCTTCGTCGCGCAGGTGCGTCAGACCCTGGCTAACATCAAGGCCATCCTCGAAGCCGGCGGCGCGCGCCCCGAGCATCTGGTGCGCCTGACCTGGTACGTCGTCGACATCGAGGAATATCTCGCCAACCTGAAGGCGCTCGGTCAGGTGTATCGCGAGACCTTCGGCCCGCATTATCCCGCCATGGCGCTGGTCCAGGTGGTGCGCCTGGTCGAGAAGGCCGCGCGCGTCGAGATCGAGGCGACGGCGGTGGTGCCGCGCTGAGGGCACGGGCCGGCTCGCCCTGACAATCCGATAATGCTGGCAGGTCCTGTGAAGGCACGTCCGTGTCTTCCGGTCGCACGTTGGCCGATTGCCGGCCGACGATCGTTGCTTGTAGAGTTCGAACTGCCCCGTGGCCGTTAGTCCCGCGTCGCTTGCGGTCACGATAGATTTCGAGGCAGTTGTTTAGGGCGGCTTTTTTGCCGAGGGAGAAATTGATGAAGCATCGGTTTCCGGTCGTTCTGAGCTTGGCCGTTCTCGTCTGCTTCTCCTTCCCGGCTTCGACCGCGGCACAGCAAAAATCATCTCCCGATCGCGCCGTGATCGTCGAGATCGTCGATCTCCTGAAGCAACTCGGTTATGTGCCGGGCACGGCGACCAACAGGATCGACACAGAGACAGAATTCGCGCTCACGCTTTACCTCAAGGCCGATCAGCCGCCGGATGTTGCGGGCCTCAAGGGGACCTATGACGAGGACGCCGTTCGCTACCGCGACAGCCTGAAGGCTGCGCTTGCGCGACGAACCGCCGGCGAGAACCAGCCCGAGATTTTCATCGAGACGCCCCATGGCAGGACAGGAGCGAAGATCGCTGTCGATGCCGCCGGCTCGTTTGCGGTCACCTCCGACGGCTCGTCGTTGAAGAGCTGGGATGCGGCAACCGGCCGGCAGAAGTGGTCCGCGCCGCTCTCCTCGGTCATCGCAGATCATCCGACCATCCACACGACCATCGGTCTTACGCCGGACGGCCGCCATGTCTTTGCGGCGAACACTGCCATACGAGTGTTCGATAACCGGACGGGAAAAATCCTTCGTACGTTCTGGTCGCGCTCGCGCAATGCGCAGGCCTCGACCATCAGCAAGATAGTTGCCCGGCCCAACAGCACCGAACTGGTGGCGAACGACGATGGCGCCCGAATCGTCCTGTACGACTGGAGCAGCGGGCGGTTTGTCGCCGAAATGGGACGTCACGAGACGGCGTACTACCAGGTCGGCAACGTTCGGCAGAGCCAGATACTGGCGGTCGAGCAAATCGATGTTTCGCCGGACGGGCGATTTGCTGCTTCCATCGGTTCGGATTTCGGCGTCAGGATCTGGGATCTGAAGGCGCGGCGCCAGCACCGTTTCTTTGCAGCTCCCGCAGGGGTCAGGTTCAGCAAGCTCGCGTTCTTCGACAACGGACGAAAGGTAGCCGTCTCCGTCGATTCGATCAGCCTCAACAGGCAACACCGCAACGACGTATTCATGTTCGACGTAGACAGCGGGCAGATTGCGCGGCTTCCCTTCACGTTTGTCTATGTAATGGGTCGCACCGGTGACGGCGGTCTGGTGATCAAGGGCTCTACGCCCGAGCCGCAGAGTTACGGAATGCACTTGTTCGACCGCAGCGGAAGCTTCGTCCGCAAGCTTCCGTCCGTCGATGCGGAAAAGATCGCCGGCGACCGCACCTTCGACCTGCAGCACGGCCTGCTGCGGGTTGGATCGTTGACGGAGAAGAAGGCCTACGGTGGTCGCAAGCCCGACGCCGGCTTTGCCGGATTCATCAGAGAAGCCGACCGCGCGTCACTTCGCCTGTTCGGCAACGGAAACGGAGTCTTTTCCTTCGATGCCAGTTCCGGGGCGGTCGAAAGCGAGGGGCAGCTCAAGTTGCAAAAGGACAGCACGCCCTGGTACGTCTCCGCTTTTGCGACGACACAGGGCGAGGTCATCGCTACAACCCAGAGCGAGCTCGAGGGAGAGAACGTGGTGCCGGCTCGAACGCATGCGAGATCCGGAGCCTTGAAATGCGCGCACAGGACACCGGGAAAGCCTGTTGTCGATCTCGCGACGATCAGCGCGTTCGACTATTCGTCCGCCCTCGATCTCACTGCCTCGATCCTGAACGAGAGCATCGTCGTCCATCGCGGGGCAACCTGCGAAGAGGTGCGGCGGATCCCGCTCAGTTTCGCGACCGGCCAGCGGGCGCGGCTCAATGTGGGGGCCGGGCCGCTCGCCATCGGCGTGCGGTTTTCTTCGGATGGTCGGACCCTGCTGGCCTGGCGAGCCGAAGCGGGCGTCCAGTCCTTCGATCCGCTGACGGGCCAGAGAAAGATGCTCTACTCGACGGGTTTCGAGAACGGTCCGTTACCGGCAGAGCTCGTCAAGGCATTGCCGCAAGTTCGCAAGAACGGTTTGCTGCCACTCGTCTACAACGTGGTGCCGATCCCGAATTCCCGGCAGTTTGCGGTGGTGCTCGGCGGCAATGTCTATACCGCCAACGGCTACAGCGGCCTGATCGAGATCTTCGAGGAAGGCAATCCCCGCTTCATCGCCTCGTATCAACTGGAGGATCAGCCCGACCGGTGGTCGGTCGTCGATCCCTCGGGCCGGACCTGGCTGATGAGCTTGGGCGCTTTCGGCGTCCGCACCGTCAATGTTCGCACCGGAGAGCTCCTGACCGGCTTCGGAAAGCAGCCGTCAGACATCCAGGCGATGGCGTTCTCGCCGGATGGTCGTCTGGCGCTGATCCTGGCGGGCGACGGGGTGTTACGGATCTACGCCGCGCGCACCGGCGAACTGCTGGTGACGACGGCGGTCCTTTCAGACGGCGGCTGGCTCTCGATCACGCCGGAGGGATTCTTCTCCAGTGCGCTGGGCGGCGAGCAGGTGGTGCGGGTGAAGAACGGCGCTTCGCTGTTCGACATCGACCAGTTCTATCAAGCGCTCTACCGACCCGATCTCGTCCGCGAGAAGCTGGCGGGCGATCCGCGCGGCCTGGTGCGGCGCGCGGCGGCGAACCTCGACCTGAACAAGGCGATCGCCAGCGGCTTCGCGCCCGACGTGCGCTTGACGCCGGGCGGCGCGGATACGGCGAGCATCTCGGCCGACGCCGAAATCTCCGACCGCGGCGGCGGCATCGGCCGTGTCGAGTGGCGCGTGAACGGCGTCACGGCCGGCATCGATACGCCGGCGCCGCCACAGGCCGGCGCGCCGCTGCGGCTATCCCGCCGCCTGACGCTCGATCCAGGCGACAACGTCATCGAAGTGGTTGCCTACAACGGTGCCAACCTGATCGCGTCCGTGCCGGCGCGATTGACCGTGAGCGGTCCCGCGGCTCCGCCGGCCGCGGCGCCGCAGCCCGCACCGGGCGCGCC
>CAZDEZ010000076.1:0-17190 GCA_964504705.1 uncultured Bradyrhizobium sp. | reverse complement strand
CCGTCATGATCTGCCCCCAGTTGAAGACGTCGCCCTTGATCAGGGTGGTGATGATACCGACCGGCATCACCAATTGGTCCGTCGAGGTCGTAAACACCAGCGGATAGAGGAACTGCGCCCAGGATACCGTGAAGGCGAAGATCGTCGCCGCGATCAGCCCGGGCAGGGCGACCGGGATGAATATCCGCGTCAGCGTCTGGAACCAGGACGCGCCGTCGATGATGGCAGCTTCGTCGAGCTCCTTCGGGATCGAGGCGAAATAGCCAATCATGATCCAGGTGCAGAACGGCACGGTCAGCGTCGGATAGAGAACGAGGAGGACGTACCATCGATTGATGAGCTGGATGCCGGTGAAGTCGCTGAAGACCACAAAGAGCTTGAACAGCGGTATGAAGAGTAGCGTCTCCGGAATCAGATAGGTCAGGAAGACGCCGGTGCCGAGCACCGTCGACCCCCAGAACCGCATCCGCGACAGCGCAAAGGCCGCCGGTACCGAGATCAGCATGGTGATGGTGACGACCAGGATCGAGACGATCGCCGAATTCCAGAAGAAGCGCAGGAACTGGTTCGACGTCAGCAACGCGACGTAATTGTCCAGGGTCGGATGAAACACCCACCACGGATTGGTCGCCGCCGAAATCTCCGCGCTGCTCTTCAACGAAGTGATGAGCATGTAGACCGGCGGCGTCAGAAAGAAGATTACGAAGATCACCAGGAAAAAATAGGACCAGCGCAGCGCCCAGGCGCGGTCGCGGCTCATGCTGCCGTACTTCGCCTTGCGGGTCGGTCCGGCCTTGTCGATCGTCACCGTGCTCATCAGGCTTCATTCCCGCGTTTTGCGATGTCGCGCAGGATGAAGATCGCCGCGACCGCCAGGATGGGCACCATGAAGAGCGAAACGCTTGCGCCGAGCGGGATGTCGGCGCCCTCGATGCCGACCCGGAACGCCCAGGTGGCAAAGATGTGGGTATGGTCGAGCGGGCCGCCTGCGGTGAGGATGCGCACGATGTCGAAATTGGCGAAGGTGACGATCAGCGAGAACAGCGCGGTGATCGCGATGATGTTGCGCATCATCGGCAACGTCACGTACCAGATGCGCTGCCACCAGTTGGCGCCGTCGATGGCGGCGGCCTCATAGAGCTGGTCCGGCACGGATTTCAGCGCCGCAAGATACATGATCATGAAGAACGGCGCGCCGACCCAGATGTTGACGAGGATGACCGAGAAGCGCGCCCAGTTTGCATCGCCTGTCCACGGGATCGGTCCCGCACCGAAGAATGACAGCGTGTAGTTGAAAGCGCTGTACGAAGGATCGAACAGCCACAGCCAGGCCAGCGTGCTCATGGCCGGCGGGATTACCCACGGCACCAGCAGCATGCCGCGCCACTTGCGTTGGCCCTTGGCCGGAATGTTGTGGACGAAATGCGCGATGATGAAGCCGAGCAGCGCCTTGAACAGCACCGCCGTGATCGCGAAGATGCAGGACTGTCTGACGACGAGCCAGAACGTCTCGCGCTTGAACAGGAACTCGAAATTGCCGAACCCGACGAACCGCGCCATCGACTTGTTCAGCGTCGCCAGGTGCAGCGCGTAGAAGGCCGGGTAGATGACGAGGGTCGCGATCAAGAGGATCAGCGGCAGCGCCATCAGGAACGCTATGGTCGACTTGCGATGGAGCAGATTATGCAGGCTGGAGCGTTTGCGCGCGCCTCGCGCGGTAGTAGCCCGGTTCGGCTGCAATGCGACGTCAGCCATGATCTGGTTTCACCCCTGTCACTTTTTTCTTGCCTGCTTCTTGGATACCGCGCCCAGGTGCGGATGCCGGAATGGCGGCCTGCGATTTGGGCAGGCCGCCATGGTTCTCCATCCATCAGCTCCGCATGAAGCCTTCGCACTCGCCTTCGGCCCAGGCGAGCACCTTCTCCATCGCTTCGCCCTTGGAATAGCGCAGGCACATCTTTGTCAGCGTCGCCTGCGTGTAGATCTGCTGCGCGATCTTGGGCGGCGCGGGCGCCGCTGCGATCGACAGCGTTTGATGATTATGCGGGTTCGGGTAGTGGTAGAGCGTGCCCTTCGGCGGCGACTCCTCCTGCCAGACCTTCAACGTGGTCAGCTTTTCGTAGCAGGGCAGGTCGTAGCCGCCGCTTGCGACGCACATCTTCTCGATGGCAGCGGGCGTCGACAGGGCCTTGAGCACGCTCTTGGCCGCTTCCTTGTTCTTGGAGAACGACCAGATGCCCCAGAAGTAGCCCAGGTAAGGTGCGTAGCGGCCCTTCGGCCCGGCCGGGAAGCCGTGGGTCCAACACTGCTCTGCGACCTGCGGCGCATCGCGCTTGGCGACGGCCCAGGCACTCGGCGGGTTCATGATCAGGGCACCGCGGCCGGAGACCAGCCACTTGTTGTTGGAGGAGTCGTCCCACGCGCCTGCGTCCGGCGGCAGGAACGCGATCAGCTTCTTGTAGAATTCCAGCGCCTGCCGCACCGCATCGGTCTTGACGGTGAGGTTGCCCTTCTCGTCGACAAGGTGCGCACCGAACGACTGGAAGATGGCACCTGCCGTATCGACGTTGTCGCTGGTCTCGCCAAGTCCGATGCCGAACGGCACACCACCCTTGTGGCAAGCCTCGGCAGCCTTCAGGAAGGTATCGAAGGTCCAGTTGTCCGCCTTCGGCGCAGCGCCTGCCGGATACATCGCCTGCACGTCGATGCCGGCATGTTGCTTCATCAAGTCGATGCGCGAGCAGGGCCCCTTGATCTGGCTGCCGACGCTGGCGGGGACGGCAAGCCACTTGCCCTTGGACTGGCCGAGATATTTCACGGTGCCATTGGGCTCGCCGTTCTGCTTGATGAGGTCCCCCACGATATCGTTCACGGGCTCCAGCAGCTCGGCATATGCATGCGGCCACCAGGTGGGCATGGCGAGGATGTCGTGGCCGGACTTGGCTTGCGCCTCGGCGGCGATGGTGAGCGTGTTCTTGCTGCCCTGGCTCGGAATGTAGTCGATCTGGACTTCGACTTTCTCTTTCTCGGCCCAGGCGTTGACGATCTCGGTGGAGGCCTTGTTGGCGCCCGGAACCCAGTGATCCCAGAAACCGATCGAAAGCTTGCCGGCGGCATGGGCGCCGCGAACAAAGGGCGCGGTGATCATCGCGGCGGATGTCATCGCGGTGGCAGCAACGAATTGTCGGCGAGAGAGCTTCTTCCGGGACATGGCGTTTCCTCTTTGCTGAGCCAAATTCTTGCTCTTCGTTGTCTCCTTCCGCCCAACGCCGGGTGTCGTCCATGCGATGGGGCGACGGAGATTTTGTAGTGAGATCAGAGCAGAATTGTTTGCATCGATCAAGAAAGCTGCATCGCCGCCATCATTGAACTAACGTTGCGTCCCGCTCGGCAGCGTTCCACCGGCGGATCGGCCGTTGATCGCGATCATCAATAATCTTCTTTGGACATATTGCGCTGCACACGAGCAACGATGATCCGCAATCATCGGCGTTCCGGTTCGGACGAGTCCCCGAACACAGAACGTAACTCTTTCGCCTCTCACGTTTTTCCCTGAACGGAACCGGCGTACTCGCGGTGGACGAATTCGCCGCGGTGACGCTAATCTCCGGTACTCGCAGATTCCCGCCGCCAAGGCCCGCACACGCACTGAATTCACCCGAGGAGACCGAATGATGATTCGTCCTGAACCGATCGCGCGCGCGCAATCGCGGTTGCGTTTCGTTGCCAGCGCCCTGGCCGTTCTCGGTGTGGGCGCATTGGTCGCGGCCGGGCCGACGACGCTTCGCGCGCAGGGATTGGTCGAGGGTGCGCAAAAGGGCGCACGCGAGGGCAACAAGGCGGCCGGGCCGATCGGCGGCGTGCTCGGTGGCGCGATCGGCGGCGTGGTCGGTGCGGTCGGCGGCGTGGTCGGCGCCGTCACTGGAGGCGGCAATTCGAGCAGCAATCAGAAGGGTGCGCAGCCCGCTGCCAAGCAGGACGCGACGAAGCAGGATGGCGCAAAGGACGCGGCCAAGTCCGATGCCGCCAAGTCCGATACCTCCAAGTCCGACGCATCCAAGTCCGACGCGCCCAAGTCCGATGCCACCAAGTCGAAGACGGCCAAGGCCACCGCCAAGGGCGCAAAGCAGACGGCGCTGCTGACTCAGCCGGCGACCCCGCAGCTGACCGCCGAACAGATCGTCGCCAACAGCGACGCCAACATCGAGCGGATCAAGAAGGAGCTGAACCTGACGCCGGCGCAGGAGAAGCACTGGAGCGGCTTCAACAGCGCCATGCACTATCTCGGCCACAACGGCGCCGACCGGCTCAAGCTGCGCGTTGCGCGCGCGCAGCGCGATCCGCCCGACGACATCATCGAGCAGATGCGCAACGAGGCGCAGTTCCTCAACGACCGAGCCGTCGACCAGCGCAACGTGGCCGATGCCGCAGAGCCGCTGTTCTCCAGCCTCGACGACAGGCAGAAGCAGATCTTCATCAACGAAATGGTGAGGCTCAGCCACGAGCGCGGGCTGGATTGATCGAAGCCGGCGCTGGAAAATCCAGGCGCGCCCGCTGCGAATAGCCGGGCACCAATGCCCTGGGGTAGGTTGAGAGGCGCAGCACCCGGCTATCCTGCCGCAGCGGCGCGGCTCCCTCAATCTGCGTCCAATCATGATCAAACCCTGACGGACTAGCGCCCGAGTGATGGCTGACTTGGGGTCTTGTCTGGAACCTGTGATTCACATCGCGACTGTTGCGCCGGCGCATCGCAAAGATGGAGGTGAGCCGGCACGGGCCAGCCAATTTGATGTCGAATACGAGGCGAGACGGCGTCTCGACCGAGCGTCTGGTCCCGGCCGCTACTTTCAATTGCGTGCTCGCCACGTCTCACGCTCCACGCAACATTGCTGGCCCGACGGAGGGCATTTTTCGATCGGGTCGGCGCTCTTGAGCCCTTCTTTAACCTTTGCCGTTATGCTCACCTTTTCGATACCGAGATCATTCAGAATGGAAGATCGACGCAGATTTCCGCGAACCGAGGTCAACGCGCCAGCCTTTGTCTCATTGGGGGGATCGGTGATGCGTTGCACCGTTCTCAATATTTCCGCCGAGGGTTGCGCCATCGAGGTCAGCGAGCCGGCATTCGTGCCGCCACGCTTTCGCCTGGTGATGGCCGACGATCCCTCGATCGTCCGCGACTGCCAGGTCGCCTGGATCCAGCAGAACAGGATCGGCCTGACCTTTGTCGAAGCGCCTGCCGCCGCAACGCGCGCAGCTGCCGATCCAATGCCGGCCTGACCCTGCATTATTCCGCGCCGCCGGGCGCGCGCGGTGCTAGATTGCGCCTGCGAGGGAATGCAATGACTCCGGAACCCGCCATACTGTGCCTGGGCTGCTGGCAGAACCTGCATGTGCCGGTCGCCTTGCGCGGACCGTTCTCGATGCCGTTCCGCGTATTCGGGATCAAGCCGAGCCGCATGAATCCGAATACCTGCACGATCTGCGAGATGGCGTTCACCAGGATCATGAAGGCGCGTGCCGTCACGATCGACGCCACCATCATGTTCGCGGACCTGCGCGGCTACACCACGCTGACCCAGACCTTGGGGCAGGAGGGTCTTTCCGAGCTGCTCGACGCCTTCTACGACGACTGCGCCGAGGCGATCTGGCGCCATGACGGCCTGCTCAACAAAACGATCGGCGACGCCGTGCTGGCGATCTTCAATTTCCCGGTCAAGCAGGCCGACCACGCCGCCCAGGCGCTGCTTGCTGCACGCACCATCCAGCAGCGCTTTGCCGAGCGCCGCGACTCGCTGCTGGAGAAGATCGGCACGCGCGATATCGAGCTCGGTATCGGCATCGGGATCGACTCCGGCGAGACCAATTTCGGCGAGTTCGGCCGCTCGCATCGCGACCTCACCGCGGTCGGCACCGTCGTGAACCGCGCCGCACGGGCGCAGGCGGCAGCGAAGTCCGGAGAGATTCTCGTTACCTCCGCCGTGCGCGAAAGCAGCGGCGACATGGTCAGCGGAGCGGGACGCGAGTATTCGCTCAAGGGATTTGAGCAGCCGGTGTCGCTGTACGCCGCCTAGGCCGCGCTTCAGTGCTTGATGATCGCCTCAAGTTCCTCGAACGGCATGGGGCCGTTCAGCCGACGGCCGTTGACGAAAAAGGTCGGCGAGATTTGCCGCACCGCCGGGCGGCAGGCAGTCCCGCAGCTGCGGTCGCGCGTCAATCGCCGCTCAGCGCGTAGCTTTCCTGCAGTTCCTTCTCCAGGGCCGCAAAGCGCTTTAGGGCGCGCGGGGTCATGCGCCGCTGGGCCCGGGCCTCGACGACGGCACGCCAGCCGAGCCTGGAATCGGGAATCACGGCCACCGACACTCCCCGCTGGAAACTGCCGTCTTCCTTCATCTGCTCGACGATCATCCAGGTCAGCTCGATGCTGGAAACGCGCTTCTTGGCCATGCTGCCCACCGCACCTCGTTCGGAACAAACGCTAGCGCGCGCAGGGCCTCGCTGCCAACCACGGTAAGGTTGATGGGCCGCGGCGACGCACGCCGGCCAGCCTGCGGCTCAGGCGGCGAACAGACCGTCGAGCTCGGCTCGATCGAGCTTCTTGCCCTCGCTGTCGGTGACCGAAACGTCCCAGCCTTCCTCGATCCAGATGCGCGCCTTGGCGGCGGCGATCAGGAGGCTGTTGCGTTCGCTGCGAACGGTCGTGTCGTCCTTCTGTGCAACGATCCTGTACCCCATCGATCGGTCTCCCCATAAGCGGGAGGATTGTCGTCAATCGATGCGACCTCAATTTGCCGAACAGGTGGCGATTTGGAGATTGCGGAACCCTGTGCGTTCGTGACGACGCTTTCATGTCACGCCTGTAGCCGCCGCGAGCAGGACTCAAGGGAGACAGACGACGGATTCGCGCGCAATGGGGCAGCCGACCTGACCGCTTGGGGAATGACTTTCCTGTGCTGGCGATCCCGACGATGCGAGCGAACTTCACCGTCAAGCGCGTTCCACGCGGACCAGCACGACCTCCAATTTCAGCCCCGGCGCCTGCTTCGCGAAACCGGTGCAAGTCAGGGTGCCGGCACCATCCGATTGTCCGCTCACGACAATGTCGACTTCATCCGCACCGAACACGCCTGGCGGCCCAGGTACGACCCGCTTGGCCGACAGTGTGGCTCGAAACCGGTCCCCGTCTTGCGACCAGTGCCCGCCGTAGGCGAAGGTGTCGTCACCTCCACCGAGTTTGCCGTCAGCGCCGACCTCCACGATGCCGGATCCTTCGCCCACTGGCGTCTTGAACCAGGAAGAGTATCGGCCAGGAGTGATCACGAACGTATCCTCGGCTCATGCGCGGCGAAGACGTGCCGATCGATCATGGCTGCAAAATCCGGTTCCTTCGCCTGTGTCGATCCACAGTGGATTGCGCAGAACACCAGCAAGAAAATATGTATTCGATTGGTCTGGCGGAAGGGGTGGGATTCGAACCCACGGTGCCCTTGCAGGCACGCCGGTTTTCAAGACCGGTGCCTTAAACCACTCGGCCACCCTTCCGTTGCCGGACCGCATATCTTAGCCGGCCCTCGCAGGCAATGCGAAGCGGTCGTGGCGAAGCAGGCGATGAAGGATGGTTGGCCCCAATGCCAGGCAAAGCAATCTCGCCGGGCGATCGGCGAAGTACGGATACCGGCCCGATCCGGGACGGTCGAACTACATCAGGCGAGGGCGAAGGCCAGAAGGCTCGAACACAGCAGCACAAGGCTTGCCGTTGTCAGTGCCAAAAACCCGCCGGAAACTGCATCCTGGTTGCGCATGAGACACCTGCCACTCGCGATGCTGGTCCGAATTAATTAAAGATCTCGGAACAGGCTTCTTGAACGTGCAGTCGCTTGCTTAGCCTTCAGCCGTCCTCAGGCCCGGGAACGATAGCCGTCAAAGGCGTGCGCCAGGAAAATGCCCGCGCTCACCAGACCCAAAACCGCTGTCACCGTCTCGATCATTGCAATACTTCCTTCCCGCCCGCGCATGACCAAACGACTGTGGCCTTGCACAGTCAAAAAGATTCCAGGCCGGGCGATGAGATCGGGGAGAAGTGATGTTTTGACGCAACACAGTGTACAGAAGCGGGACAGCAAGGCCCGTATTTCAACGGGAAGTGTGGCAACGATTCATTCACCACGGGAGGGCCCTCCCCATTTCCGCCGCGTTCGCGTTGCGTTATCGTCACCATTCGATGTGGAGGTGGGCCACATCGGCGTATCAGGCTGCACGACCCTTTCCGGGGGGCTAGCGGCCGGGGACATGGTAGTTTCGGGCGATGGGGATTCAGCGGTCAGATCCGGTATTTCGGGCGGCGCGTGGCGCGGCCATTGCGGTCGCTTGCCTGACGCTGGCCAACTGCGCCTCCCAGGACAAATTCGCCAGCCGCGTCGATCCCAAATACGGGGTGTCCTCGAGCCCGCGCGTCGTGGCGCTCGGCGATCCCGTGCCGAGGGGCGGCGGCACCTACCGTGTCGGCAAGCCCTACACGGTGGCCGGCCGCGTCTATGTCCCCGAAGAAGATCCGAACTACCGGGCCGAGGGCATGGCCTCCTGGTACGGCCAGGACTTCCACGGCCGGCTCACCGCCAATGGCGAAGTCTTCGACATGGCGGCGCTGACCGCGGCGCATCCGACCCTGCCGATCCCGTCCTATGCGCGGGTGACCAACGTCAGGAACGGCAAATCGTTGATCGTCCGGGTCAACGACCGCGGGCCGTATCACGGCAACCGCCTCATCGACGTCTCCAACAAGGCGGCCGAACTGCTTGAATTCAAACACAACGGCGTCGCCCGGGTGCGGGTGGAATATGTCGGCCGGGCGCCGCTGGAAGGCACCGACGACCGCCAGCTGCTGGCAACCCTTCGCACCGGCACGCCGGCGCCGGCGCCGTCCACGGTGCGGGTCGCCGCCGCAAGGCCGTTCGTGCCGGAGCTCGCCTCAGGCGGCCGGCCGATTCGGGGCGAGGTGCCGCTGCCGGAGGGACGCCCCTATAGCCTGGGCAGCAACGCGACCTCCGAGCTGTCGGCGTCGAGCCGTTCCCGTGGCCGCGGAGCCGAAAATCCGCGTGCCGTCTCCTACGAAGCTGACGCGCGCTACGCCGTCGAGCCCACCGCCTATGCCCCGATCGATCCGCGCGGCCCGCGCGAAATCCTCAGCGGGCGGGGGCTGTACTAGCCCTTCAAGAAGTCGATCAGCGCGGCGTTGACCTCCTCGGGACGCTCCTGCTGCACCCAGTGCCCGGCGCCGTCGAGGATGATCTTGGCTTTCAGGTCGGTCAGCACGCGCTCCATGTCGGCGACGCGCTTGGCGCCGATCAGGCCGGTGATGACGCCGTCCTTTGAGCCGGCAAGGAACAGCGAGGGTTGATCGATCGTCGCGTCCTGCCAGGCCGCGCTCAGTTCCCAGTTGCGGTCGATGTTGCGGTACCAGTTCAGCCCACCGCGGAAGCCGGACTGCGAATAGATGTTCGCGAAATAGGCGATGTCGGCTTCGCTCAGCCAGTCCGGAAGCGGCCGGTCGCGCTCGCCGCCGTGCAGGAAGCCTTTGCCTTCCTCGACGAACTGATGCGCCGAGGGATCGGAGAAGCCGCGGCCGGCGAGCACGGTGCGCATGGTGTGCGCGACGTCGCGCTCGAACTCGGCTTCGGCAACGCCAGGCGGCTGAAAATACTGCCAGTAGAAATTGGTGATGCCGCTCTGGCGCAGCGTCTCCAGCGGCCGGCCGCGGCCGCGGACCGGCGGCGGCACGCTGAGGCCGGCGACCCTCGTGAAGATATCCGGGCGGAACATGGCGCAGTGCCAGGCAACCGGCGCGCCCCAGTCATGGCCGACCACGACCGCCTGCTTTTCGCCGAGGGCGGCGACCAGCGCGACGATGTCGCCGACTGTGTGGAAGATCGTGTAGGCGCCGACGTCTTCGGGCGCCGACGTTCGGCCGAAGCCGCGCATGTCGGGCGCCACCACGCGGAAGCCGGCCGCCGCGAGCGCCGGAATCTGGTGCCGCCAGGAATACGACAGCTCCGGCCAGCCATGGCACAGCACCACCAGCGGACCTTCGCCCTGTTCGAGCAGGAACATCTCGATGCCGTTGACGGCAATCGTGCGCGAGGATGTCATCGTTCTTCCGTTCGGCGGGATTCGCAGGGCGCGGGACGCAGCCACGATAGGGGCGCTCCGCGCCGACGGCAAATCCGATCGGAGCAGTCTGCTGCCCCCCAAAAGCCGAGTTGTTCCGGTGTGCTGCAACTGTTAGAACGCCGCTCCCTGAGGACGTGAACTATGGCCGGCAAACCTTCGTTTTTGCACAGCTTCCGCCTCGTCCCGCCTGCCTTGCAGCGGCTTGCGGCTGCAAGCCTCGTTCTGGCGCTCGCCGCGGGCGGGGCGGCGGTCTACGCCGCCAACAACAGCGTGCAGGGCGGCAAGAAGGACGAGCACGCCTTCGACGGCGACGCGCCCACCGCGATCCTGATGGAAGCCGGCTCCGGCAGCATCCTGTTTGAGAAGAACGCGGACGAATTGCGCGCGCCCTCCAGCATGTTGAAGCTGATGACGGTCGCGGTCGTCTTCGACGCGATCAGGGAAGGCAAGGTCAAGCTCACCGACGAGTTCCGCATCAGCGAGGGAGCCTGGCGCCGGGGCGGCGCACCCTCCGGCGGCTCGACCATGTTCGCCGCCATCAACAGCAAGGTGCCGGTCGAGGACCTCCTGCGCGGCGCGATCATCCAGAGCGGCAACGACGCCTGCATTGCGCTCGCCGAAGGCATCTCCGGCAACGAGCGCATGTTCGCCAACGACCGCATGACCAAGCGCGCCCGCGAGCTGGGCCTCGCCAAATCGACCTTCGGCAATGCCAGCGGGCTGCCCGACCCCAACAACAGAATGACGGTGCGCGAGCTGGCGACACTCGCGCGGCACCTGATCCTGGACTTTCCCGAATATTACAAGCTGTTCAACGAACGCGAATTCACCTGGAACAAGATCCGCCAGCAGAACCGCAACCCGCTGCTCAACTCGCTCAACGGCGCCGACGGGCTGAAGACCGGCTACACCAAGGAGGGCGGCTACGGCATGGTCGGCTCGGCCGTGCAGAACGGGGTGCGCCTGATCGTCGTCGTCAACGGGCTGGACGACCCCGACGACCGCGCCCAGGAAGCCAAGAAGATGCTGGAATGGGGCTTTCGCAATTTCGAGGCGCGGACGCTGTTCGCCGAGAACCAGCAGGTCGGCTTTGCGCGCGTGTTCGGCGGCGAAAGCCGTCACGTGAAACTCGCAAGCCGGGAGCCGATCAAGGTGATGGTGCCGAAGACCGGCAACGAGAAGCTGATCGCACGCATCGTCTATAACGGGCCGGTGCGGGCACCGGTCCAGCAAGGGCAGAAGATCGGCGTGGTCCGCGTCTGGCGCGGCGACAAGGTCGCGATGGACGCGCCGGTGTTTGCCGCCGAAGCCGTCGGCACGGGCTCGACCATGCGCCGCGCCGTCGACGGTGCGAGCGAACTCTTCATCGGCATGTTCCGCGCCAGCGCTGCGAAGTTGTGACGATGGGGGAGGCAGCAGCAGTCAGGCGGCCGGGCGGACGCGGCAAGTTCATCTCCTTCGAGGGAGGGGAGGGCTCGGGCAAGTCGACCCAGATCAGGCTGCTGGCCGAGCGCCTCGCGGCGGCCAAGCTGCGCGCCATCGTCACCCGCGAGCCCGGCGGCTCGCCGGGGGCCGAAGTGATCCGGCACGTCGTGCTGTCGGGGATGGGCAAGCTGCTCGGGCCGGATGCGGAGACGCTGCTGTTTGCGGCGGCCCGCGACGATCATGTCCGCACCGTGATCCAGCCGGCGCTCAGCCAGGGCACCTGGGTGCTGTGCGACCGCTTCTCGGATTCGACGCGCGCCTATCAGGGACGGCTCGGCAACGTCTCGCCCGGCGTGCTCAACGCCATGCAACGCGTCACCATCGGCGACCTCAAGCCGGACCTCACCATCATCCTCGACGTGCCGGTCGAAATCGGGCTGCAGCGGGCGGCGGCACGCCGCGGCGAGGGCGCCGCCGACCGCTTCGAATCCGAGGACGTCAAGTTCCACCAGGATCTGCGCGAGGCCTACCGGCAGATCGCGGCCGAGGATCCGAGCCGTTGCGTGCTGATCGACGCGACAGCCGCTCCCGATGCGGTCGCAGCGCAGGTGTGGACGGCGCTGCGCGACCATCTGTTCGCAATGGCGACGTCATCGGCATGAGCGCCCGCAAGACATCGGAAGAGATCGCCGTCAGGCATCCGCGCGCGACCACCGAGCTGTTCGGCCATCGCGAGGCGGAGGCGGCGCTGCTTGCCGCCTATCGCAGCGGGCGGATTCCGCACGCCTGGCTGATCGGCGGCGCGCAGGGCATCGGCAAGGCGACGCTGGCCTACCGCATGGCGCGGTTCGTGCTGGCGCACCGCCACGCGCTGGCGCCTTCCGTGCAGCGCGCGCCGACGCTGGCCGTCGATCCCGCCGATCCCGTTGCACGCCAGGTTGCAGCCGACTCGCACGGCGGCCTGCTGGTGCTGGAGCGCGGGCTGAACGACCGCGGCGTGCTGCGTACGGTGATCACCGTCGACGAAACGCGCGAGACGATCGCGTTCTTCGGCTCGACCGCGGCGGTCGAGGGCTGGCGGGTCTGCATCGTCGATACCGTCGACGAGCTCAATCCTAATGCGGCGAATGCGCTGCTCAAGATCCTCGAGGAACCGCCGCAGCAATCGCTGTTTCTCCTGGTCAGCCACGCGCCGGCGCGGGTGCTTCCGACCATCCTGTCCCGCTGCCGCAAGCTGCCGCTGCGGCCGCTTGCGACCGACGATGTCGTGCGCGCCGCGGCCCGCGCCGCCGGCATGGACGAGGACGATCCGGCGTTGCGTGTGGCGGCCGAGGCCTCCGAGGGCAGCGTGTCGCGCACGCTGACGCTGCTCGGCGGCGATGCGCTCAAGCTGCAGCAGCGCACCGCCGCGCTGCTGGCGCGGCTGCCTCAGCTCGATCCGCGCGAGTTGCACGCGCTCGGCGAGTCTCTTCCGCTCAGCGACCGCGTGGCGCTGGCGGCCTTCGTCGACGGCGTGGAGCGCTGGATCGGCGAGCGTTTGCACGGCGATGCCAATGCCAATGCGAACCTGCCGCGCCTTGCACGGCTGGCGGAGGTATGGGAAAAGGTCGCGCGCGCAGCGCGCGATACCGCAGATTACAATCTCGAGCGAAAGCCCTTTGTCTTCTCGGTGTTTTCGCAGCTCGCAGAAGCGACGCGCTAAACAAGCGAATCGTTCCCAGACACTCCCGCCGCAGGCGGCAAAAGGAATTCGTGGTGGCCAAGAAGACCAAATCTTCGAAGAAGAAAAAGCCGAAGAAGACGGCGGCCTCCGTACCGAAGGAGCGCGCCAAAAAGGCTGTTGCGCGGAAGACGAAGAGGACTGCCAAAAAGACCGGGAAAGCGTCGAAGAAACCGGCGGCAAAAAGGACCGCAAATCGTTCGGCCGCGAAGAAGCCCGGCAAGAAATCGGCGAAGACGACGAAGGCTCGCACATCAGCTTCTGCGCCTAAGGCCAAAAGAGTTGCACCGCCGCGCTCCGCAGCGAAGCCCGCGGCACCCAAGGCGCCGGCGCCGAGGCCGAGACCGGCACGAACCACAAAGACTGCACCTGTCGCAGCCCCGTCGCGCGGCAACATGTTCTACATCACCACCGCCATCGCCTATCCGAACGGCCAGCCGCATATCGGCCACGCCTATGAGGCGATCGCGACCGATGCGATCGCGCGCTTCCAGCGGCTCGACGGCAAGGACGTGTTCTTTCTGACCGGCACCGACGAGCACGGGCTGAAGATGATTCAAACGGCTGAAGCGGAAGGCATGACGCCGGCCGAGCTTGCCGCCCGCAACGCCCTCCGTTTCAAGCAGATGGACGAGGCCCTCAACGTCTCGTTCGATCGCTTCATCCGCACCACCGAGCCCGCGCACCACAGGTCGGTGCAGGAAGTCTGGAAGCGGATGCAGGCCAGCGGCGACATCTATGTCGACACCTACGCCGGCTGGTACTCGGTGCGCGACGAGGCCTATTACGACGAAGGCGAGACTGTACTTGGCGAAGACGGCGTGCGTCGTGGCCCGCAGGGCACGCCGGTCGAGTGGGTGGAGGAGAAGAGCTACTTCTTCCGGCTGTCCGCCTATCAGGACAGGCTGCTCGATCTGTACGAAAGCCAGCCCGACTTCATCGGACCGGACTCGCGCCGCAACGAGGTGATGAGTTTCGTCAAAGGCGGCCTGAAGGACCTTTCGATCTCCCGCACCACCTTCGACTGGGGCGTCAAGGTGCCTGACGATCCCGAGCACGTGATGTACGTCTGGGTCGACGCACTGACCAACTACATCACCGGCGTCGGCTTCCCCGACGAGAGCGATCCGCGCTGGCGCTACTGGCCGGCCGACCTGCACATCATCGGCAAGGACATCATCCGCTTCCACGCGGTGTACTGGCCGGCCTTCCTGATGTCAGCGGGCGTGCCCGTGCAGAAGCGCGTCTATGCCCACGGCTTCCTGTTCAACAAGGGCGAGAAGATGTCGAAGTCGGTCGGCAATGTCGTCGATCCCTTCAACCTAGCCAAACAATATGGCGTCGACCAGGTGCGTTACTTCTTCCTGCGCGAAGTCGCGTTCGGGCAGGACGGTAGTTACAACCACGAGGCCATCGTCGCGCGCATCAATGCCGACCTCGCAAACGGTCTCGGCAATCTGGCGCAACGCTCGCTATCGATGATCGCAAAGCAGCTTGGCGGGGTTGTGCCGGAGCCCGGCGATTTCACAAACAATGACAAGGCGATCCTGGCGCAGGCCGACGCCATGATTGGACTGGCGCGAACCGCGATGGCGACGCAGCAGATCCATCAATGGCTCAACGCGGCGTGGGCTGTGGTCGCCGAGGGCGACCGCTACTTTGCGGGCGAGGCGCCATGGGCGCTGGCCAAGACCGATCCGGCACGGCAGAAAACGGTGCTGTATGTCACCGCCGAAGTGGTGCGCCAGATCGCTATCCTGGCGCTGCCGGTCATGCCGGATTCCATGGCAAAGCTACTCGACAGCCTCGGAGTTCCCGCGAGTGAACGGAATTTCGAGGCACTCGGCGGCGCCAGGCGTCTCGCGCCCGGCACCGCGCTGCCGGCTCCGGTCGGCCTGTTCCCGCGTTATGTCGAGCCGAAAGAGCCAACCGGCGGCCCGTAGCAAAATGCTCGTCGACAGCCACTGCCATCTCGACTTCAAGGACTTTGCCGAGGATCTCGACGCCATCGTCGCGCGCGCCGAGGCGGCCGGCGTCGGGCGCATCGTCACCATCTCGACGCGGGTGAGGCGGCAGGCCGCGCTGCTTGAAATCGCCGAGCGCTTTGCCAACGTCTATTGCTCGGTCGGCACCCATCCGCACGAGGCCGACGAGGAAGACGGCATCCCGGCGTCCGAGCTGATCGAGCTGACGAAGCACCCGAAGGTCGTCGCACTGGGCGAGGCGGGGCTCGACTATTTCTATCAGTACGGCTCGCGCGAGGCGCAGGCGCGCGGCTTCCGCGCACACATCGCCGCCGCTCGCGCCACCGGCCTGCCGCTGGTGATCCACACCCGCGATGCGGACGAGGATTGCGGCCGCATCCTCGAGGAGGAGGTGGCGAAGGGTCCGTTCAAGGCGGTGCTGCACTGCTACACCGGCGGGCGGGAGCTTGCGATGAAGGCGATCGGTCTCGGGCTGTCGATATCCTTCACGGGCATCCTGACCTTCAAGAAGTCGGAGGAGCTTCGCGCGCTGGCGGCCGAGTTGCCGGCCGACCGTATCATGGTGGAGACCGACGCGCCGTATCTGGCGCCCGGCAAGCATCGCGGCAAGCGCAACGAGCCGTCCTACGTCGTCGAAGTCGCCAAAGTGCTGGCGGAGACGCGCGGCGTCACCTTCGAGGAAATTTCCCGGCAAACCACGGAAAACTTCTTCCGCCTGTTCTCCAAAGTGCCGGCGGCAAAGGCCGCGGCATGACGCTGACGCTGACGATCCTCGGCTGCGGCTCCTCCGCCGGCGTGCCGCGTCCGGCGCTCGGCTGGGGCCGCTGCGATCCGAACAACCCGAAGAACCGCCGCCGCCGCTGCTCGCTGCTGGTGGAACGGCGGTCGGGCGAGGGCGTCACCCGTGTCCTGATCGACACCTCGCCGGATTTGCGCGAGCAGCTGATCGACGCCCATGTCGATCACCTCGACGCGGTGTTCCTCACCCATGAGCACGCCGACCAGACCCACGGGATCGACGACCTGCGCTCGGTGGTGCTGCACCAGCGCCGTCGCATTCCGACCTATTTCAACCTGTCCACCGCCAAGGACATCATGGCGCGGTTTTCCTATTGCTTCATCACGCCTGAGGGCAGCGAGTACCCGCCGATCCTGACCCGGCATGGCATCGAGGCCGGCGAGAGCCAGGAGATTCTGGGGAAGGGCGGGGCGATCGTGCTGAGCGCCTTCGGCGTGCAGCACGGCAACATTCCGTCGCTCGGCTACCGCATCGGCAATGCCGCCTACCTGCCCGACGTCAGCGATATCCCGGAAGCAAGCTGGCCGGCGTTGGAAGCCCTCGATCTCTGGATCGTCGACGGGCTGCGCTACGCACCGCATCCCAGTCATTTCTCCGTGGACGATGCGCTGTCCTGGATCGAGCGCTTCAAGCCGAAGCGCGCCGTCATCACCAACATGCATTCCGACCTCGACTACGAGGTACTGCGGCTGAGCCTGCCGGAGGGCGTGGCGCCGGCCCATGACGGATTGCGGCTGACGGTCGGGCGGGCCGGCTAGAGGCCAATGGCGATGATCTTCCAGACCGCACAGGGCGCGCCTCCCAGAGTTGCCAACTTGCGCGAGATCGGCGGTCATGGTGATGTGATCCCCGATACGTCCTGTGATCCGGCGCCCGTCCGGGACCGTGCACGCCATATGTTGAATCTTGCCCGTCAGGTACTGCTATGGAAAATCCGGTAGCGCCTGCTGCCAAAGCGGCGCGTGGATCGATTCTCGAGCAGACGCTTGCCGCCGCAACGCGCGACACCCAAACGGTGACGGCTGACGGCAAGTCCGTCGCGCCGCTGATCGAAGGCGTCAGGATTCGCGAAGCGCGCACCCATAGCGACCCAC
>CAZDEZ010000075.1:0-17411 GCA_964504705.1 uncultured Bradyrhizobium sp. | reverse complement strand
ACGTCGCCCCGCATAATTTCTACGGCCATCTCTGCAGCATGATGAACGCGCATTTTTCCGCCGCGGTGCCGAATCTGCGCATCATGGAGACGGACATCGACCGCCTCGCCTGGGACCACGAGCTCTTCACGCACCTGCCGGAATATGTCGACGGGCACCTGATCATCCCGGATCGCCCGGGCTGGGGCACCGAGCCGAACGAGGAAGGTCTCCGCGCGCATCCGGCGAAGAGCAAGGGCGGGTTGCTGAATTACGGGCAGGCCGCAAAAAAGTAGGCCTTCGGCAGACCCACAGTCGTCATGCCCGGGCTTGACCCAGGCATCCATGCGAAGAGTCTATTTCCGCCTCGAATTCAGATCAGTAACGCCTGCGCTACCGCTGTCTCGCTTTTCGATGTGCCGGTAAAGCCGCTGCAGCTCATGCGCAGCCTCGACGCTGCCCTGTTGAATCGCATGCTTGTACCAGCGGATCGCTTCCGTTTCGTTTGGCGGCACCTCAAGCGCGCCCATCACGTAGATGCGCGCAAGCGCCAGGGTGTTTATCGGGTTCGCTCCGAGTTCAACCGCTCTGAGGTGATGACGAAAACGGCGACGGGCCTTTTCGTCGTACGGCAGATTGCCCAGCCCGATATCGTATGCGCCCCTCAATTGCAGCCGCGTCTCGATATCTTCGGGGTCCAGATTGGCCTCGACCTCATCGATTATTGCATCGACTTCCGGTCGCGACAGGCCAGCATCGTCTCCCATCTTCGCCAGCATGACGCGCGCCGACATATCACCTTCGGCGATAGCTTGGCGGATCAGAACAAGAGCCTCCTCATTCCGCTTCGCCAGCCTATGCTCCGCTACTTCGAGTCGCCATCCTTCATGCATGCTCTCGTTCCTGCACACCCTGCAGCCATCAACGTAACACAATATCCAGCCAGCCAAGCGCGTTGACGCTGACGCGGTCGCCGGTGTCGATCAGTACCGTCGTGGTCTCTGCCTCGATGATCGCCGGCCCCTCCATCGAATGGCCGGGCTGCAGCTTGTCGAAGGCATAGACGGGAATATCGCGCCAGCCGCCGAACCAGGCCTTGCGCGTACCGATCGGCTTGCAGGCCGTCGCCTGAGCCGCACCCTTCGCGCCCTCGCCGCGCTGCGAGACTTCGCCGACGGCGGCGACGCGGGCGTTGACGAAGACGACTTCCTGGCCGGGCGAGGCGTAGGTGTAGAGCTCCTCGTGGCGGCGATGGAAGCGGTCTTCGATCTGGTCCACCAGCGACGGCGAATTCCAGTCGAGGCCGTCGAGGGAGACATCGATCTCGAAAATCTGCTCGCCATAGCGCATCTCGGCGGAGCGCTCGATGCGGATCGGGCCGTTGAACCAGCTGCGCAGCCGGCTTTCCGCCTGCTTCTCCAGATCGCCGAACAGCGCGCGCACCTCGTCCGCCGCGATGCGCCCGCCCGCACCGTAATGCGTGCGGCTGACTTCGTAGCGGAGATCGCTGGTCAGCATGCCCCAGGCCGACAGCACGGAGGCCACCGTCGGCACGACGATGCGCTTGATCTCGAGCTCGCGCGCGACCTCGGCGGCGTGCAGGCCGGCCGCGCCGCCGAAACTGAGCAGCGCGAATTTGCGCGGGTCGACGCCGCGGCGCAATGTCATCAGGCGGATGCCGTCGGCCATGTTCAGGTTGATCATGCGGTAGATGCCAACAGCCGCTTCCAGCCGCGTTAGACCAAGCGAGGCCGCGATGCGATCGACGGCCGCTTCCGCCGCGGCGCGGTCGAGCGGACGCGCGCCGCCCATGAAGGCCTGGGCATCGAGATAGCCGAGCACGACATTGGCGTCGGTGACGGTCGCAGCCGTGCCGCCATTGCCGTAGCAGGCCGGGCCCGGCACCGAGCCCGCGCTTTCCGGGCCGACGCGCAAGGTGCCGCTGCCGTCAACGCTGGCGATCGAGCCGCCGCCGGCCGCGATGCTGGCGATGTCGAGGCTGCGCAGCGCAATGCGCTGTTCCGCCAGCATGCCGTCGGCGGAGAGCGAGGCGTGGCCTTCTGATATCAGCGAGATGTCCGTCGAAGTGCCGCCCATGTCGAACGGGACGAGATCGGCGATGCCGACGAGGTCGGCGCAGCGCCGTCCGCCGGAGACGCCGCCGGCGGGACCGGACAGCACCGTGCCCGCGGCAAGCCGCGCGGCCTCCTCCACCGGCGCCATGCCACCATGCGATAGCACGATGAACAGGCTGCCCTTGAAGCCGGCCTCGACCAGGCGCTTTTCCAGGTTGGTGAGATAGCGCCGCACCACCGGCTCGACATAGGCGTTCACCACCGTGGTCGAGACGCGCTCATATTCCTTGATCTGCGGCAGCACGTCGCTGGAGCGTGAGATCGTGATTTCCGGCATCGCCTTGCGCAGATGCTCGACCGCGGCCAGTTCGTGGGCGGGATTGAGATAGGCGTGCAGGAAACACACCGCGATCGAGTTGGCGCCTGACTTTTTGGCGGTATCGATGGCCGCATCCAGCGAGCGCGGATCGAGCGGGATCGCCGCGCTGCCGTCGGCTTTCATGCGCTCGCGCACGCCGAGGCGACGCTCGCGCGGCACCAGCGGTTCCGGCGGCGGCGAGCGCAGGTCGTAGCGGTCGGGCTTCAGCCCCTCCCGCATTTCCAGCACGTCGCGATGGCCTTCGGTCGTCAGCAACGCCACTTTCGCGCCCTTGCGCTCCAGCAGCGCATTGGTCGCGACCGTCGTGCCGTGCACGAGGCGATCGGTCTTCGCCAGCATCTCGGCGCGCGTGGCGCCGAGCCGCCGCGCCAGCTCTTCCAGCCCCGCCATCACGCCGAGCGACTGGTCGGCCGGCGTGGAGGGCGATTTCGCGAACACCGTGCGTCCGCTCTCGTCCGAGGCGACGAGGTCCGTATAGGTGCCGCCGACGTCTACGCCGATCGTGTACATGGTCAGGCCTTCAACTCCGCCGACAGATCGGCCGTCAGGCCTTGCTCCGCATCGTGCTGGCGCGCTTGCGCCGTGCGCTTTTCCGGCGGTCCCCAGCCGCCGCCGCCGGACGAGCGGATCTCAAGGCAATCGCCGGGCAGCAGCTCGATGCCGACTTCCTTGGTGCGCAGCTCGCGCGGCGAGCAGCCTTCCCGGAGCAGGCGATAGCGATGCGGGGCGCCGTCCTTCCCGCCCAGCATGCCGCAGGGACCGTGGCGCACGCCCTCGCCCGCGGTATTGCCGAGCGCGGGCTTCGTGGTCTCCAGCACCATGTCGAGGGAGACGCCGAGCCCGCCGCGGAACTGGCCGTCGCCGCCGGAGCCGGGGCGGAATTCGTGGTGGCGGAACAGGAACGGAAACCGCACTTCGGCGACCTCGATGCTGCCGAACTTCAGACCTCCCACCGTGTGCCATTCGCCGATCGAGGAATAACCGTCGCCGCCGGAGGACGCGCCGCCGCCGGGACGGGCCTGGAACATGTGCCAGATGAAGTTGCGTCCGTTACGCGGGTTCTCGCCCTGGATCGCGATGCGGAAGCGGCGGCTCCAGCCGCCCATGGCGCGCTCCGGACAGGAGGCCGACAGCGCTTTCACGATCGCCTCGACGATTTCGTTGGAGGGGTGGCTGGTGCACAGCGTCACCGGCCGCCCGGGATCGGCCCAGACGATGGTGCCCTGTTTGGCGATCACCTTGAGCGGCCGCAACGCGCCATCGTTCTTGGGAATATCAGGGTCGATCAGATAGGCGAACGCCATCGCCACTGCGGCCTGCATGTTGGCGTGCGACGAATTGACGAAGGCGGTCGATTGCGGGTCGGAGTCGGAAAGGTCAACCTCGACGTCGCTGCCCTTCTTGGTGACCCTGGCGGCGATGCGGATGTCGCTGCGGCCATGGCCGTCGTCGTCGAGAAAAGCCTCGCCATGAAACACGCCGTCCTTCCAGGTGGAAACCACCGCGCGCGCCTGCTGCTCGGCCGCGTCCAGGATGGCCTCGATGGCGGCCTCCACCACGGGGGTGCCGAACTCGGCGAGAAGGCGCGAGACCCCCCGCTCGCCGAGATGCGCCGCGCCCAGCATGGCGGCGAGATCGCCGCGGAATTCGCGGGGGTTTCGGATGTTGAGCGCGAGCAGGTCGAGCAGGTCCTCGCGCGGCTTGCCGGCTTCATAAAGCTTGATCGGCGGGACGCGGATGCCTTCCTGATAGATTTCGGTGGCGGCGGGATTGTAGGCGCCGTGCGTCGCCCCGCCGATGTCGCTCTGGTGCGCGCGCACCACGGTCCAGAGCAGGCGTTTGCCGCCGTCGAAAACAGGTACAAAGGCCGTGAGGTCAGGCAGATGGCTGCCGCCGTGATAGGGATCGTTGAGCAGGATGACGTCGCCAGGCGCGATGTCCTTGAAGCGCTCCTCGACCGCGCGCGTCGCCCAGGGCAGCGCGCCGACATGGACGGGGATGTGCTCGGCCTGGGCGATCAGCCGGCCGCGCGTGTCTGTGATGGCAAGCGAAAAATCGCGGCTGGAATTGAGAATCTGCGAATAGGAGGTGCGAAGCATCGCCTCGCCCATTTCCTTCACGATCGAGCCGAGCCGGTGTTGCACGACGGAGCGCGTGATGGGATCGACTTTGGGTGACATCGTGGTCGTGTTCTTGCTCTTGATTTTGGGTCGGGGGCTTCGCTGCTATCGCGTCCCTGTTGTGCCAGTAACGGCCGCCTTGCGCAAATCACCCAGTATCGCCAGCCCCTTACCGGCAATATTTCGGAGGATTTCCGCATGGCACGCTGCCGCCCGATGTGGCAAAACCCACGGCAATTCCCGCCCAAGCGAGACCACCCGACATGCCAGCACCGAAACCGCCCGCCTTCGAAACCCTGAGCCTGCATGCGGGCCAGCATCCCGACCCCACGACCGGCTCGCGCGCGGTGCCAATCTACCAGACGACGTCCTACGTCTTCCAGGATTCCGACCACGCCGCGGCGCTGTTCAACCTGGAACGCGCCGGCCACATCTATACCCGCATCTCCAATCCCACGACCGCCGTGCTCGAGGAACGGCTGTCGGCGCTGGAAAACGGTGTCGGCGCAGTCTGCACCGCGAGCGGCATGGCGGCGCTGCATCTTGGCATCGCGACGCTGCTGAATGCCGGCGACCATATCGTGGCCTCCGCCTCGCTCTATGGCGGCACCATCAACCTGCTGGCGCATACGCTACCCCGATTCGGCATCACCACGACGTTCGTCAAACCGCGCGCGCTCGACGAATTCCGCGCCGCAATCCGGCCGAACACGCGGCTCGTCATTGCCGAGACCATCGGCAATCCGGGCCTGGAAGTGCTGGACATCCCGGCGGTGGCGCAAATCGCGCACGACGCCAAAATCCCGCTGCTGATCGACAACACCTTTGCCACGCCCTACCTGAGCAAGCCGATCGAGCTCGGCGCCGATCTCGTGATGCATTCTGCGACCAAATGGATCGGCGGCCACGGCATCGCCATCGGCGGCGTGCTGATCGACGGCGGCCGCTTCGACTGGCACGCGTCAGGCAAATTCCCTGTCCTGACCGAGCCCTATGCCGGCTATCACGGCATCGTCTTCGACGAGCAGTTCGGCCAGGCGGCCTTCATCATGCGGGCGCGCACGGAAGGATTGCGCGATTTCGGCGCGTGTCTATCGCCGACCAACGCCTTCCATTTGCTGCAGGGCGTGGAAACGCTCGGCGTGCGCATGGAGCGCCACATGGCGAACACGCTCGCCGTGCTGCAATTCCTGAAATCGAACAAGGGCGTCGCGTGGGTGCTGCATCCGGCGCTGGAAGACCATCCGGATCATCAACTGGCCAAGAAGCTGCTGCCGAACGGCGCCGGCTCGATCGTCAGCTTCGGCATCAAGGGCGGCCGCGCGGCGGGCAAGAAGTTCATCGAGTCCTTGAGGATGATCAGCCATCTCGCCAATGTCGGCGATGCCAAGACGCTGGTGATCCACCCCGCCTCTACCACCCACCAGCAGATGGACGCCGCGCAGCTGAAGGCCGCCGGGATCGGCGAGGAACTGGTGCGGCTGTCGGTCGGCATCGAGAATGCCCAGGACATTATCGACGATCTCGGACAGGCGCTGCGCGCCTCGCAAAAGGTTTGAGCCATGCAGTTTTCGGTCAATGGAAACGATGTGTTCGTCGCAACCGGCGGCAAGCCGTTCGATCCGTCCCTGCCAGCCGTGGTGATGATCCACGGCGCCGGTTTCGACCACTCGACCTGGGCCCTGCACAGCCGCTGGTTCGCTCATCACGGCTATAGCGTGCTGGCGCCCGATCTCCCCGGCCATGGCCGCTCCGGCGGCAAGCCGCTGCCAACCATAGCTGACATGGCGGACTGGGTCGCAGCCCTGCTCGATGCCGCCAAGGCGCCGAAGGCAAGGCTGGTCGGCCACTCCATGGGCTCGCTGATTTCGCTGGAAACCGCGGCGCGCCATCCGGCCAAGGTTTCAGGCCTCAGCCTGATCGGCACCGCCGCGACCATGACGGTCGGTCCGGACCTCCTGAAGGCCGCGGAAGCCAACGATCCTGATGCCATCGACATGGTCTCGATCTGGGGCCTCGGCTTCAAGGCCGAACTCGGCGGCAGCCTCGCGCCGGGACTTTGGATGCACAGCAGCGCGCAGCGGGTGCTGCAGAATTGCCGCCCCGGCGTGTTGTTCAACGACCTCGCCGCCTGCAATTCCTACCAGAATGCGCTGACCGCGGCGGCCGGGATCACGGTGCCGACCACGGTCGTTGTCGGCGAGCGCGACATGATGACCCCGGCCAAGGCGGGCAAGGCACTCGCCGCCGCCGTGCCGAACGCGCGCACCGTGGTACTACCCGGCGCGGGCCACATGATGATGGCGGAGCGGCCGGACGAATTGCTGGAGGCGCTGAAGAGCTGATCCCCTCCCACCCACCGTCATTGCGAGCGAAGCGAAGCAATCCATCGCGCCGCACCAAAGCTGGATTGCTTCGTCGCTCGGCTCCTCGCAATGACACCTTAGAAAGGATAACAACATGCAGATCACGATGAAGGATCGCGTGGCCGTCGTCACCGGCGGCAGCAAGGGCATCGGCATTGCGGTCGCCCGCCGCTTCGCCGAGTCCGGCGCAAAGGTTGCGATCCTCGCGCGCGGCGCGGCCGACCTCAAGGCGGCGCGCGAGAGTCTCGCCAAAGACGGCCTTCAAGTTCACGATTACGTTTGCGACGTCTCCAAAGCGTCAGACATTTCCGCGACCTACGAGCGGATCGTGAAGGACCACGGCGGGGTCGACATCCTCGTCAACAATGCCGGCACCTCGCGCGCGATGCCGTTCGAAAGCGTCACCGACGCGATCTGGCAGGAAGACCTCGACCTGAAACTGTTCGCGGCGATCCGGCTGTCGCGGCTGGTCTGGCCCGGCATGAAGCAGCGCAAATGGGGCCGCATCATCAACGTGCTCAACATCGGCGCCAAGGCGCCGGCGGCAGCCTCGACGCCGACTTCGGTCTCGCGCGCGGCCGGCATGGCGCTGACGAAAGCGATGGCGAACGAAGGCGCCGCGCACAACATCCTGGTCAATGCGATGCTGGTCGGCCTGATCGTCAGCGATCAATGGGTGCAGCGGCATGCCAGGACGGCGCCGGGGACGGAGTTCGACGCCTTCACCCGCGATCTCGCGAAGGCGGTTCCGCTGGGCCGGATGGGCACGGCGGAGGAATTCGCCAACCTCGCCTGCCTGCTGGCGTCGGACCAGGGATCCTACATCACCGGCACCGCCATCAATGTCGACGGCGGCCGTTCGCCGGTGGTCTGAGCCAGCGCCTCGCGGGGCCGCTCACGAGCAAAAAGGCCCCCGTCTCCGGGGGCCTTTTCGTTATCAGGCGACTGCGTCCTTGGCGGCCTTGACCGGGCGGGCCCTGACGATCTTCCGGGCCGGCTTGGCCTTGAACATCATCTCCTCGCCCGTGAAGGGGTTGGTGCCCTTGCGCGCCTTGGTCGCCGGCTTCTTGATCACGACGAACTTCGCGAAGCCCGGCACCAGGAAGAGGCCGTTCTTCTTGAGCTCCTTGTGACCGACGTCCACCAGCGAATCCATCACGTTCTTGACGTCACGCTTGGCAAGCTCGGTGGAGGTCGCGATCTTCTCGATCAGCTGCGACTTAGACATTTGGGTGGCCATGATTGCTCCATTGATTCTGGAAACCGCACGATAGGGCTGAAAACGCCTAGAAAAACAGGCATTTTCGACATTCTGCACAGCAATCTTCGCAATAATGCGCCGTCGCAGTGCAAGAAATGCCTTATTTTGCCGCGGATTTCGCGCAGCCGCTTGTTCCGCAGCTGGGCTTCCCTATCACGCTGCGAAGTGATTCGCTGAAAAAACCCTATAAAAAAGCCGCGCCCGGCGATTTGCGGGCGCGGCCTTCGAGTCGATTCTCGTCTCGGCGAAGTCGTTCAGACGCCGGTCTGCGTGATGAACTTGGTGTTGAAGTAGCCTTCCATCGCCTCGGTGCCGCCTTCCGAACCATAGCCGGAGTCCTTGACGCCGCCGAACGGCACCTCGGGCAGCGCCAGCCCGAAGCTGTTGATCGACATCATGCCGGCCTCGACCTGCGAGCCGATCGCGGTCGCGGTCTTGGTCGAGCTGGTGAAGGCGTAGGATGCCAGCCCGAACGGCAGCCGGTTCGCCTCCTCGACCACCTCGTCGAGGCTGGAGAAGCGCGAGATCAGCGCCAGCGGGCCGAACGGCTCCTCGTTCATGGCCCGCGCGGTCTTCGGCACGTCGGAGACCACGGTCGGCTCGAAGAAATAGCCCTTGTTGCCCACACGATGTCCGCCGGTCTCGAGCTTGGCGCCCTTGCTGACCGCATCCTGCACCATGCCCTCGATCGCGGTGACGCGGCGCGGATTGGCGAGCGAGCCCATGGTGGAGCCGGCATCCATGCCGTTGCCGACCTTCACCGCCTTGGCGCCCTCGACGAATTTGGCGACGAATTCCTTGAACACGTCGTCCTGCACCAGCATGCGGGTCGGCGAGATGCAGACCTGGCCGGCATTGCGATACTTCGCCGCCACCAGGATCTTCGCCGCGGTGGCGACGTCGGCGTCCTTGAACACCATCGCCGGGGCGTGGCCACCGAGCTCCATGGTGGCGCGCTTCATGTGCAGGCCGGCCAGCGCGTTGAGCTGCTTGCCGACCGAGGTCGAGCCGGTGAAGGAGATCTTGCGGATCACCGGATGCGGAATGAGATATTCCGAGATTTCCGCCGGCACGCCATAGACGAGGTTGATCACGCCGTCGGGCACGCCGGCATCGGCAAAGGCGCGGATCAGTTGCGCGGGCGAGGCCGGCGTCTCTTCCGGCGCCTTGACGATGATCGAGCAGCCGGCGGCGAGCGCCGCGGACAGCTTTCGCACCACCTGGTTGATCGGGAAATTCCAGGGCGTGAACGCCGCGACCGGGCCGACCGGCTCGCGCAGCGAAAGCTGGTAGATGCCGGGACCGCGCGCCGGAATGACGCGGCCATAGGCGCGCTTGCCTTCTTCGGCAAACCACTCGATCACGTCGGCAGCCGCCATTGCTTCCATCCTGGCTTCGGCCAGCGTCTTGCCCTGCTCCAGGGTCAGGAGCGGTGCGATCTCCTCGTTGCGCTCGCGCATGATGGCGGCGGCCTTGCGCATGATGCGGCAGCGCTCGAACGGCGCCACCGCGCGCCAGACCTTGAAGCCGGCAGCGGCAGCCGCCAGCGCCTCGTCGAGGTCCGCCTTGCTGGCATGCGCCACGGTGCCGATCACCTCTTCGGTGGCGGGGTTGACGACTTCGATCACCTTGCCCGACTGGGCCGGCCGCCACTTGCCGCCGATGAACAATTGCGTGCTGGAATAGGCCAACTGACTCTCTCCCTGTGTTGTTGATTTTGCGTTGCAATGGATGGTGAGATGGCCCTTTGTAGACTGACCTCTCTGCGGAGGCTAGGTGTCGAAAACGGGCCGGTTTCCTGTGCCCTACCTGGTCACTTCTGCGCGCTTGCGATGGCTTCGGCGGCCCCGGTCAAATCCGGCCCGAGATAGCGGCGGAAACGCGGCTCGGCCGCCAGGGCGCGGAAATCCGGCTTCCGCGTCACGCCGCCGTCGGCGACGAACAGGAACTGCCCGGCGATCTCGGCGAGGATTTCCAGGTGCCAGGCGGCTGTCGGATGCATGCAGAGCACCACCAGTCGCCCCTCGGCCCGCAGCTTGCGGAAGAAGTCCAGCATGAAGCCGATATAGCCGTCCTGCAGGTTGAACTGCGGCTCGTCGAACAGATGCACCAGGGGCGAAGCAGTCGGCGACGGCGCGAGGAAGACGGAAGGCACGCGCTTGCGGAAGCGCCGCACCTGGTAGGACTGGTGATAGTGGATCGCCAGCCGGTCGCGCTCGCGATACTTGACGCGGTGGATATCGGTGCCGGCGACCAGCACGCGGCCGGACGTCGGCGCATTGGAGCCGGTCATCATCTCGAACAGCGTGGTCTTGCCGGCGCCGTTCGGCCCCACGACGCCGACGATCCCGGGCTCCTCCAGCGCAAGATCCGCCGCAAGGGTGAAGGTCGGGCGGCGCACGATGCGGCCTCGCGTATAGACCTTGCGCACGCCGTCGAGAACCAGGAGGGGCGCGGCCATCATTGGACTCCCAGCAGGCGTTGCCGCAGCGCCCGATCGTCGCGAAGGATCGCGGCCTCGCCGCTCCAGACGATGCGGCCGCGGTCGATCACGGCGGCATGGTCGGCGACCGACAGCGCGATCTCGGCGTTCTGCTCGACCACGAGCGAGGCAATGCCCTCCTGCTTCATCCGCAAAATGGTCGAAAGCACGTCGCCGACGATCTTGGGCGCCAGCCCCTGGCTCGGCTCGTCGAACAGCACGAGGCCGGGCGAGCCGACGAGGGCCCTTGCAATCGCCACCATCTGCATCTCGCCGCCGGAGAGATTTTCGCATTCGCGTTCCATCAGATATTCCAGCGGCGAGAAGATCGCGCAGGTCTCCTTGACGGTCCAGTTGCGATACCGGGTGCGCTTCTGGGCGATGCCGAGGTTGCGCGCCACCGTCAGCGTCGGACACAACCGCCGGTCGTCCGGCACCCAGCCGACGCCGGCCCGCGCGATTTCGTGCGTGGCGCTTCGGGTCACGTCGCGGCCGTCGAACTTGACCGTGCCGCGACGCGGCCGCGTCAGGCCGAGGATCGAGCGGAGCATGGTGGTCTTGCCGGCGCCGTTGGGGCCGAGCAGCGCGAACACCCTGGCATGCTCGATGGCGAGCGAAGCGCCGAACAGCGCCTGGGTCTCGCCGTAGAAGGTATCGACGCCGTCGACCTCGAGGATCATGCGAACCTCCCGAGGTTGGAGCGTTTGACCCATTCGTTCTGCTGCAATTCGTGCGGCGTGCCGCGCGCCACCACCTGTCCCCAATGGATCACGGAGATGCGGTCCGCCAGCGAGAACAGGAACTCCATGTCGTGCTCGATCGCGACGATGGTCAGCTTGCCCTTGAGCCGGCCGACCAGCGCGGTCAGCCGTTGAATGCCGTCGGAGCCGAGGCCGGAGGTCGGTTCGTCCAGGCACAGCACACGCGGCTCCTGCGCCAGCGCTACCGCGATCTCCAGCGCACGCCGGTCACCATAGGAGAGGTCCTTGGCGCGGACGTCGGGCTTGTCGGCCAGACCCACTGCGGCAAGCGCTTCCGACGCCTTGTCGACGAACCGTCGATCGGCGGCGGCCTGCCAGCCGTCAAAGCCTCGGGCGCGAAACGTCGGCAATCCCATCATGACATTGTCGAGGGCGGAGTATTCGTCGAACAGCGTCATGATCTGGAAGGAGCGGGCAACGCCCTTGGCGGCGATCCGGTGCGGGCTAAGGCCCGTGACCTCTTCGCCGGCGAGCCGGATCGAACCGCGGCTGGGCTTCACCCGGCCGGTCAGCACGTTGAAGAAGGTGGTCTTGCCGGCGCCGTTCGGCCCCATGACGCCGTGAAACTCGCCCTCGCCCACCCTGAGGTCGACGCTTTCCAGCACCACGCGGTCGCCGAAGCGGACATGCACGCCGGAGGCCTCGATCATGCTCATCGCCCGCCCCCGAACAACAGGCGCATCGCGGAATGACCGCGCGCGCGCAAGCCATCCAGCGAGCGGCGTTGCAGCGCCGCCGAAACCGCGCCGGCAATGCCCTCGGGCCGGAACAGCACGATCGCCATGAACAGCAGGCCGAAATACAGCATCCAGGCGTTGGTCAACGCACCGATCACGTCGCGCGCGATCAGGAACACGAACACGCCGACCACCGGTCCCCAGAAACTGACGAGGCCGCCGCCGACCAGCGTCATCATCACGACATAGCCGGACTGGTGCAGGCTCATGACGTCGGGAAAGGCCGCGAGCTGTGCCATCGCGAACAGGCCGCCGGCAAATCCGGAGATCGCCGCCGAAAGGGTGAAGACCGAGGCCTTGTAGAGCCAGACGTTGTAGCCGAGATGCGAGGCGCGGATTTCGCTCTGGCGGATCGCGGCCACGACCCGGCCATAGGGCGAATTCACCAGCCGCCACAGCCCGGCGACGCCGATCGCAAACGCCGCCAGCACGAAATAATAGAAGGCGAAATTGTCGGCGAGGTCGAACGAGACGAAGCCGAAATCCGCCGGCAACCGCCTGATCTTGAGCAGGCCGTCCTCGCCGCCGGTGACGCCATGCCACTTGATCGCCACCGTCCAGAAGATCTGGCCGAAGGCGATGGTCATGAACGCGTAGTAGATGCCGCGCCGGTGCGAGATGAACAGCGCCACCAGCGCGCCGGCCAGTCCCCCGACGACCGCCGCCACCGCAAGGCAAATCCAGAGATTGGCGACGAAATCGAACTGGCACAGGCCGAACGCATAGGCGCCGATGCCGAAGTAGGCACCGTGGCCGAACGATGGCAGTCCCGCCGTCCCCAGCACAAGGTTGAACGCCAGCGCATAGAGCGACCAGATCAGGATCTCGATGCCGAGATAGGGATAGAGCCCGATGCGGGAAATCCAGAGCGGCACGGTTGCCAGCACGAGCCAGAGCACGAGCATCGCCGGAGTGACGAGACGCGCCGCATCCGGCGAGTTGGTGGGGGCGGCAATCATCATCAGGCCTCAAGCACGCTCTTCTTGCCCCAGAGGCCGCGCGCCCGGAACGTGACGACGGCGACGAGGAGGATGTACATCGACAGCAGCGACCACTCGGACGCATAGGCGCCGGAAAGCCCGACACAGAGGCCGACCAGCAGCCCCGCCACGACCGCACCCCAGAAGCTGCCGACGCCGCCGAGCACGATGACGAGGAATGCGGGGATGACGGCGTCGACACCCATGTGCGGACGGACGCCCCAGATCGGCGCAACAATGATGCCGGCGAGCGCCGCCAGCACGGTACCGAACATGAACACCAGCAGCCGCAGCCGCGACAGGTTGATGCCGAGCGCCCGCACGATCTCGCTGTCATGCGCACCGGCCTTCACCGTGGCGCCGAACGGCGTCTTTTCGATCAGCAGCCAGACCAGCGCGATGATGCCGGCGGCGATGCCGGCCGCGTAGAAGCGATAGGTCGACCAGATCAGGTCGCCGAACAGGAAACCGCCGCTGACCGCCTGCGGCACCTGCAGCACGTAATCGCGCGTGCCCCATACCAGGCGGATCGTCTCCTCGATCACCATCGCCGCGCCGAACGTCAGCAGCAACCCGTACATCGGGTCCTTTCCGTAGGTCCGCCGCATGCAGAACTCGATGACGATGCCGACGAGGCTGACGATAATGGGCGCGACGATCAGCGTCACCGCATAGCGCCAGCCGAGCGGCAAGGCGAGCCATGCTTTCGCCAGCTCCGCCGGAAGCGGCGGGCGCGACCCCATCAGCTGCATGGCGATATAGGCGCCGAGCGCGAACAGCGAGCCGTGCGCCAGGTTGATCTGCTCCATCAGCCCGACGATCAGCATGAAGCCGAGCGCGATCAACGCAAACAGAAGGCCCAACGTCAGGCCGTTGAGGATGTGCGGCAGCAGGTCGAACAAGCTATTGGCCTTGCAGGAATTGGCGGCTTGCGGAAATCAGGCAGCGGCGCGCCGAAGCGCGCCGCCCGATGCGAGAATGACGGCCGGCGTCAGGAATCGACGGTCGGCACCTGCTCGTACGGAACGAGCTTGCACTTGCCGGCCGCGGCGTCGTCCTTTGCAGCCTTCGGCTCGGTCCAGCTGATGAGCTCGAACAGATCGGTCTTGTCGGCCGGCTTGGCGTTGCGGCGCGCCAGGTAGATCGTCTGCTGCATCTGGTGCGTCGCCGGGTCCATGTAGGCGTCGAAATGCTGCATCCGGTCGGCCGCCGGGATCTTCAGGTTCTCGAGCTCCTTGATGATCTTGACGTTGTTGGTGGAGCCCGCCCGCTCGATCGCACGCAACAGCTCGCGCGTCGCCATGTAGCCGTTGTAGGAGACGTTGCCGGGCACCGGGATCGGCCCGTCCTTGTTGGCGGCCTGCCACTTCTTGACGAAGTCGGCGACACCGGGCAACGGCAGCTTGTGATACCAGGTGGTGCCGAACACGCCGAACAGGCTGTCGGGCGAACCCCACACGTCGGGCCAGTCCTGCTGGTTGTTGATCCACGCCGGCTTGCCGTCGAGCTTGAGCTGGGCGACCTGCTCGCGCAGCGCCTTGATGTCGTCGCCGCCGATCGCGGTCGCCACCACGTCAGGCTTGGCCTGCTGGATCTTCAGGAGGTACGCAGTGAAGTCGCGGGTGTTCTGCGGCACCAGCAGGTTGTCCACGATCTTGCCGCCAGCGCCTTCGACCTGCGTCTTGGTCGCCGCCGAAGTGGTGTGCCCCCAGACGTAGTCGTTGGTCAGCAGCATCCAGTTCTTGCCGATGGAATCGACGGCGTTCTTCACCGAAGCCTTGGAGAAATTGGTGCCGTTGCCGTCCCACACGAACTTGATGCGCGAGCAGTTCTCGCCGGCTTCGCTCGGCGCCGAGGAGTTGGTGTTGAGGTAGATCACGCCGTACTTGGCGGCGACCTGGGTAATGGCATTGGCGACGCCGGAATGGATGGCGCCGATCAGGATGGTGCAGTCCTCGCGGGTGATGAAACGCTCGGCGATACGGCTGCCGGTGGCGGGCGTCGTCTCGGTGTCCGCGGTGGTCCAGGTGACCTTGCGGCCGAGCACGCCGCCTTTGGCGTTGGCCTCCTCGATCGCCATCTTGATGCCGCGCAGATCGTCCTGGCCGCTGTTGCCGTACTGGCCGCTGGCATCGCAGGTGAGACCCAGCTTGATCGGCTTTCCTCCCTGCGCGAACGCGCGATTCTCCTTCCAAGGCCCGAAGAAACTGCCGGCGCCGCCGACGACGCTCGCCATCAACGTGCCCTTCAAAACGCTCCGCCGCGAAACCCGATGCCGCTTCATGGCTCCCTCCCGAAAGTTCTTGTTGCAGGGAACAGAATATCTATTCTATTTTCTGTGTAAAGTGGAATATTTGATCCAAACGATGAAATGCCGTTAAACAGACGCGTCCGACCTCGAGAGCTGATTCCGATGAACAAGCCATCCGGCGCCATGAGCTATGACGAACTGCGCGGCGCGATCGCGCAGCGGCACCGCGCGCTGTCCGGCCGCCTGCAACAGATCGCCGAGTTCGTGCTCGATCATCCGACCGACGTCGCGCTCGGCACCGTGGCGGAAGTGGCGCAGCGTTCCGGCGTGCCGCCCTCGGCGATCGTCCGTTTCGCGCATGCGCTCGGCTTCGGCGGCTTCACCGAAATGCAGCAGGTGTTCCGCAACCGCCTCGTGGCCGGCGTGGCACCGAGCTACAAGTCGCGCCTGGCGCGGATGAAGAGCGAGGAGAAATCGGTGCTCGGCCGCAAGCCGGCGGCGGTGCTGTCGCGCTTCGTCTCGGAAGCGCAGTCGGCGCTGGTGACGCTCAGTCAGTCCGTACACAACCGCGAGCTCGATGCCGCCACCGCCCTGCTCGCGAAAGCGCGCGACATCTACCTGCTCGGCCTCGGCGGCTCGTTCCCGGTCGCCACGCATCTGGCCTATGTGCTGCGCAAGCTCGGCCGCCGCGTCGTGCTGCTCGACGGCCTCGGCGGCAGCATTCACGAGCAGTCGCATGCCGCGACTTCCGAAGACGCGCTGGTCGCCATCAGCTTCCGCAACTACTATCCCGACACGGCGCGGCTGTTCCCCGAGTTGGTCGCGCGTCGGGTGCCGGCGATCTCCATCACCGACAGCCTGCTGAGCCCGATCGTCGAGGGCGCCAGCGTGGTGTTCGAGATCCAGGACATGCCGGAGCCGGCGCTGCGCACGCTGGTGGCGCCGATGTGCCTGGTGCAGGCTCTTGCGATCGGCCTCGACCTATCGTCGGAATGACGGCCAACCCGGGAGAACGAGATCATGGTTTCGCATGACGCAAAGACGCTTGCCGGCAAGGTCGCGCTGGTCACCGGCGCAGGCCGCGGCCTCGGCCGCGCCTTTGCCGAGAAGCTGGCGGCAATGGGCGCCAACGTGGCCATCCACGGCATGCGCGAGAACGGCCCGGCCGAATATGGCGAGGGCACCACGCTGACCGCGGTGGCCGAGGAGATCGGCAAGCAATATGGCGTGCGGACCCGGCGCGTGCTCGGCGACCTCACCAGGAGCGACGATATCGCCCGCGTGGTCGCCGAGACCGAGCAGGCATTGGGGCCGATCGACATCCTCGTCCACAATGCCGGCGGCGACATCGCAGCTAGCGGCGGCAAGCCCAACCCGAACGATGCCGTCCATATCAAGGAAGAAGACGTCCGCGCGGTGCTCGACCGCAATCTGCTCGCCACCATCCTGACCTGCCAGGCGGTGGCCCGCGGCATGATGGAGCGCCGGAGCGGCCGCATCGTCACCATCGGCTCGGTCGCCGCCTTCAAGGGCCGCACCAACTCTTCCATTTACGCGGTGGCGAAGGCCGGCATGACCCATTACACCCGCTGCCTCGCCGACCAGCTCAGGCCTTACGACATCGCCGTGAACTGCATCGCGCCGGGTGATACCCGTACCGGCCGCTTCCTCGGCACGCGGGCGGTGGACGAGAACCGCATGGTCGAGAGCGGTACGCTGGACCGCATCGCCAACGTCGACGAGGTCGCCCGCGTCGTCGAATTCTTTGCAGGCCCCCAGGCCGCATTCGTCTCGGGACAGGTGCTGCGGATCGACGGCGGCGGGCAGTGCTGGCCGGGGTAGTCCTACTGCGTCACAAGACCCTCATGGTGGGGAGCGCGAAGCGCGTCTCCGGACGATGTCATCATCGCCGGGCGAACCATGAGGCCACAGACGGGCCTGCATCCTTCGAGACGCGCGCGTTGCGCGCTCCTCAGGATGGAGACCTTTGCACGGATAGGAGGGACGTGATTCCCTTTTG
>CAZDEZ010000074.1:0-17817 GCA_964504705.1 uncultured Bradyrhizobium sp. | reverse complement strand
AAGGGCGCCGACGGCAACATTCCGGAGGGCGGCCTGACCAAGCACTGGCCCGACGGCGAGCAGATGTCGATCTACGACGCGGCGATGCGCTATCAGGAAGAGGGCGTGCCGCTGGTGGTGTTCGCCGGCGCCGAATACGGCAACGGCTCCTCGCGCGACTGGGCGGCCAAGGGCACGCGCCTGCTCGGCGTGCGCGCGGTGATCTGCCAGAGCTTCGAGCGCATCCACCGCTCCAACCTGGTCGGCATGGGCGTGCTGCCGCTGACCTTCGAGAACGGCGCATCCTGGTCGTCGCTCGGGCTCAAGGGTGACGAGAAGGTAACCATCCGCGGCTTGCAGGGCGACCTCAAGCCGCGCCAGACGCTGACGGCGGAAATCACCTCCAGCGATGGCGCCAGGCAGCAAGTCCCGTTGCTCTGCCGCATCGATACGCTGGACGAGCTCGAATACTACCGGAACGGGGGCATCCTGCACTACGTACTGCGCAAGCTCGCGGCCTGACGCGGCCGTCCGATCCTGGACTTGTGATTGATGGCTCACTGCGAAGTGAGTGGCAGGCAAAACGAAGGCGGCCTATCAAGGGCCGCCTTCGCTCGTTCTGGGGCACGAGCTGCCCGTACAACTACGGTAACCATTTTGGCGATGCAGAAACCCCGGACTGCCTTATGACAGCGTTAATGGCCTATCGTTTCCTTTCGCGCTGGTCAGGTGCGCTCGGCGTTTGCGCGATCGTCGCCGTCATCCGTCCCGCCCATGCCGAGCCGAAGGCCGTGGTGGAGCTGTTCACGTCGCAAGGCTGCTCGTCCTGTCCGGCGGCCGACAAGCTGCTCGGCGAACTCGCCAGGGATCCGTCGGTGATCGCGCTGAGCCTGCCGATCGATTACTGGGATTATCTCGGCTGGAAGGACACGCTGGCGGACTCACGTTTCACCGCGCGGCAGAAGGCCTACTCGCGCATGCGCGGCGACCGCGACGTCTACACACCGCAAGTGGTCGTCAACGGCGCGGCGCATGTCATCGGCAGCGATCGCGCCCGCATCGAAGGCGCCATCAAGGACAGCGGCAAGGGCGGCAAGGTGATGTCGCTTCCCGTGAAGATGTCGTTGTCGGGCAAGCAGCTCACGGTGTCGGTTGCAGCCGGCAACGAGGCTACGCCGGCGCGCGGCGAGGTGTGGCTGTGCGCGATTTCCAAAGCGGTGCCGATCTCGATCGGCCGCGGCGAGAATCGCGGCCGCGAGGTCGTCTACCACAACGTGGTGCGCAACCTGCTCAAGGTCGGCGAGTTCAACGGCAGTGCCGGCAGCTGGACCGTGCCGCTCGACAGCGTGATGCGCGAGGGCATCGATGCTGCGGCCGTGCTGGTCCAGGACGGCAGCCGCGACAAGCCCGGCCCGATGCTGGGTGCGGCGTTCACAGCGCTGCATTAACCAACCGGTAATTTCATCTGCACGCGCATGCGGAATCGCTATCCGCGCGCTGCGGTCGTTGGGCGGAAACGATGGGGGACCGGCGTTCTCGTGCCCCTGAAGGCGGACGCCAAAAACAGAAAAGGACCAACTTTCGTTGGCCCAGTCTCGGGGAATGAAACCCCGGTGTGCGATAGACCCGGCCCCAACGGCCCCGGGGGGCTGGGGGCTGAGGAATCCGGAACCGAAAGGACCGGGTCAACGCAGAATCACTTATCTCAGGTGGCCACGGCAGGCGGTTGGCGGAAGTTGGGCGGTAATAAGATTCGCCTAACGATCCCGTGACCCCCATTTTGCGGAATGCGGCCGAAGCGCGCGGCGCCGGCGGTATTTGGCTGAGTGCCCCTTGCGGCCGGTCCCGGTCGGCGCAATCATGTCGCCTGGATGACGATCCCGACCCGAAGGGCCGCGTAGCGCAAGTGGGCACCGGTATTCGGAGCAAGATGTCATCGAGATGACAGGAGGCGCTCCATGAGCATGATTTCGGAGGACACCGATCCAAGCGAGCTTCGCGCAGCGGCGCGATCCGCCGCTGCGAATCCGCCGCCCAATCGTGTGACCTTCAACCGCCTCGAACTGAACCGTATCCTCAATCTCTACGGCCGCATGGTGGCCGACGGTGAGTGGCGCGACTACGCGATCGATTTCCTGAAAGACCGCGCCGTGTTCTCGGTGTTCCGCCGCTCCACGGAAGTGCCGCTCTACCGCATCGAAAAAGACCCGCGGCTTTCGCGCAAGCAGGGCATGTACAGCGTGATCTCGTCCACAGGGTTGATCCTGCGCCGCGGCCATGAGCTCGACCGTGTGCTGCTCGTGATCGACCGCAAGCTCGCGGTGGTCTGACCTCTGCCACGCGTTCCGCCCTCATCCTGAGGAGGCGCGAAGCGCCGTCTCGAAGGATGGCCGCGGCACCAGCGGGGCCTTCATGGTTCGAGACGCGCTTCGCGCTCCTCACCATGAGGGTTGAGAGCGGCTATTGGGCCCCGTCATCCTTCGGCACCGTCGCGGCACCCTCGCCGAGCGCGCGCTGCATCATCACGGTGTCGAGCCAGCGGCCGAATTTCAGGCCGACATTCGGATGCGTGCCGATCATCTGGAATCCGCACGCCGTATGCACGCCGACCGACCCGGCGTTGGCGGAATCGCCGATCACGGCGATCATCTGGCGATAGCCGCGCTTCTCGCATTCCTCGATCAGCCGGTGCAGAAGCCGCAGGCCGATGCCGCGGCGGTGGTTTGCGGGCCTGAGGTAGATCGAGTTCTCGACCGTGAAACGATAGGCCGGCCGTGGCCGGTAGGCACCGGCATAGGCGTAACCCGCCACCTCGCCATCGAGCGTGGCGACGAAATAGGGATAGCCGCCGTCGACAAGCGCGCGGAAGCGCCGCGTCATCTCGGCAATGTCCGGCGGGGTCAACTCGAACGTCGCGGTGCCGTGCAGCACGGCGTGCTCGTAGATTTCGGTGATGGCGGAAAGGTCGGCCGGGGTCGTTGGCCTGATTTCAAGGGCGGGCATGGTCGGACAGTATTTTTGCCCGCCGCAAAAGAAAAGCCCCGGCGGTGAGGCCGGGGCTTCGGTCTGTTTCGGCTGGCTGGGCGCCTAGTCGCGCTGGCCGAGCAGCTGCAGCAGCAGCGTGAACAGGTTGATGAAGTTCAGGTAGAGCGAGAGTGCACCGGAGATCGCCGCACGCTCGGCAACGTCACCGCCTTCCGCGGCATAGCCGTAGATGTAGTCGTTCTTCAGCCGCTGGGTATCCCAGGCGGTGAGGCCCGCGAACACCAGCACGCCGACCACGGAGACGATGAACTGCAGCATCGAGCTCGCCAGGAACAGGTTGACCAGGCTGGCGATGATGATGCCGATCAGGCCCATGAACAGGAACGATCCCATCCCGCTGATGTCACGCTTGGTGGTGTAGCCCCAGAGGCTCAGCGCACCGAAGGTCGCCGCGGTGATGAAGAACACGCGCACGATCGAGGTGTGGGTGTACACCAGGAAGATCGACGACAGCGAGACGCCCATCAGCGCCGCGAAGGCCCAGAACAGCATCTGGGCGGTTGCGGGACGCAGCCGGTTGATGCCGAACGAGATCGCGAACACCATGACCAGCGGCGCCAGGATGAACAGCCACTTCAGCGGGCTGACATACATCGCGTAGCCGAACGGCGTCAGGAACTCCTTGCCGAACCGGGCGGCGGCGGCCGACTGGTCGGTGGTGACGGCAGCCATATAGACGCCGAGCGCGGCAAGGCCGGTGATGGCGAGGCCGATGCTCATGTAGTTGTAGATGCGCAGCATGTAGGCGCGCAGGCCGGCATCGACGGCCGCGGTATCGACGCGCCCGGCGGCCCGGCCGAAGGGAGAAGCATAGTTACGGTCTAGGTCCGACATGGTCGAATTCCCGTTGGTTGATTCCGGCAGGCCGCATACTGCGCCGCCGGAAAGAAATCTATCCCGGAAACCTGCCGTCTGCCGACATTAAAGTCCTGTCACCAAACGGCGTTTCCGGCTTGGCTGGTATGTGGGAAACTAACACATTCAAAGCAAGCTTTTATGCGCGGCTGAATGTCGCTCTGCATCGGAAATTCAGGCTGAGATCGCGTTAACCCTGAAGTTGCCGGCGGAAAGCACGGGTTGCGACGCGCCCGCTTCACTTTGTCACAAATTCCTCAGGACCGTGGCGGGCTTCTGGTTCAGCGCCAGCAGCGTGCCGGCAAGCCCGAGCCCGACCGTGACCAGGAGCGCGGCCGCCACCACCGCCGCCGCGCTGCCGGCCTGCCAGACGAACGTCAGCGTCATCAGCCGGGTCACGATCAGCCAGGCGGCCACGGAGCCCGAGATCACGCCGAAGATCGCCGTGGCGAAACCGATCATCAGGTATTCCAGGGCGTAGGCCCCGAGCAGCCGCACCCGCGTGGCCCCTAACGTCTTCAGGATCACGGCATCATAGACCCGGTGGCGGTGGCCGGCGGCGAGCGCGCCGCCCAGCACCAGGATGGCGGAGATCAGGGTGACGGCGCTGGCGCCCCGGATGGCGAGCGCCAGGTTGGTGACGACGGTGCCGATGGTTTCCAGTGCCTCGCGGACCCGCACGCTCGTCACCATCGGAAAGGCGTCGGCCACCTGCCTGATGATCCTGGCATCGCTCGTCGCGTCGTGACGGGCTTCGGTGAGGGTGGCGATATGGCTGTGCGGGGCGCCCTTGAAGGCATTGGGCGAGAACACCAGTACGAAGTTGATGCCGAGCCCCTGCCAGTCGATGTTGCGCAGGTTGGCGATCTTCGCCGGGATGTCGCGGCCAAGCACGTTGACGACGATCTCGTCGCCTATTCCGAGTTTCAGCCCGTCGGCGATCTTCTTCTCCAGCGAGACCAGGATCGGGCCCTGGTAGTCGGCGCGCCACCACTCGCCCTCGACGACCTTCGAACCCTTCGGGATCTCGCCGGTGTAAGTCAGGCCGCGGTCGCTCTGCAGCACCCATTCGGTGTCATGCGAGGGCTTGAGGTCCTCGGCCTTGACGCCGCGCGCAGCGACGATGCGCCCGCGCAGCATCGGCACTTCCTCGATGGTCGAATCGGTGGCGACCTGCCTCAGGAACGCACCGAAGCGCTCGGATTCGGAGGAGGGGATGTCGATGAAATAGAACGAGGGCGCCCGTTCCGGCAGCGCGGCCAGGAACTGGCGGCGCAGATTGCCGTCGATCTGCGTGATGGTAACGAGCACCGCAAGTCCCAGGCCCAGCGAGAGCACGACCGACGGCGTCAGCGCGCCGGGCCGGTAAATGTTGGAGATCGCAAGCCGCAGCATGGTGATGCGGCTGCGCGGCATCCTCCGCGCCAGCGCCATCAGGCCGGCGGCGATTGCCCGCAGCAGCAGGAGCACGGCGACGGAGGCGACCACGAAAATGGCGGCGACGCGCTTGTCATAGGCAAGTCCGATCGCGACGCCGACCAGGGCCGCGATGACCGCGGCCATCAGCGCGATGTAGCGCCAGCGCGGCCGGTGCCAGGCGGCGGCGACGGTCTCGCGGAACAGCGCCGCTACCGGCACGTCATGCACGCTGCCGAGCGGCCACAGCCCGAAGGCGAGTGCGGTGAGCAGGCCGTAGACAAAGGACAAGACCAGCTCGTCGAAATGCAGCGCCGGCTCCATCGGCAACGGCAGCAGTTTTCCGAACAGGCCTGATATCAGATAGGGCAGCGCCGCGCCGGCGAGGAGGCCGATCGCCGAGCCGAGCGCCGCCAGCACGATCACCTGCGTGGTGTAGATGGTGAAAACGTCGCGACCGGTGGCGCCGACCGCCTTGAACGTCGCGATCACTTCGCGGCGGCGGTCGATATGGCTCTTCACGGCGTTGGCGACGCCGACGCCGCCGACCAGAAGCGCTGCGAGCCCGACCAGCGTCAGGAACTGCGAGAAACGGTTGATGGAGCGCTCGAGCTGCGGCGAGGCGTTGGCGCGGCTGCGGATTTCCCAGCCCGCCTCCGGCGAGGCCGCGCGGGCATCGGCGATGAAGGCCGCAGCCGACCGATCGTCGGCCGCAACATCCGGCAGCTTGACGCGGTAGATCCAGCGCACCAGGCTGCCGGGCAGCAGCAGCCCGGTGGTGCGCAGCCCCGCTTCGCTGACGAGGAACCGCGGGCCGAGGCCGACATTGACGGCAAGCTTGTCCGGCTCGCTGCTGACCACGCTGCGCAGCTGGAACGTCGCGTTGCCGACGTTGACGCGATCGCCGAGCTTGAAGTCGAACCGCGCCAGCAGGGTCGGGTCGACGGCGGCGCCGAACGCTCCGTCGCGCTCGGCGAGCAGATCGGCGAGCGGCATTTTCGGTTCCAGCGTCAATTCCCCGAGCATGGGATAGGCGGCGTCGACCGCCTTCATCTCGACGAGGGCGAGCTTGCCGTCGCCGGCGCGCACCATGGCGCGCAGGGTTGCGGCGACGGAGAGCTCGCCGCGCCTGCGCAGGAAGGCGACGTCCTCCGGCTTTGCTTCGCGCTGGATCATGGAGAAGGCGACGTCACCGCCGAGCAGCTTGCGGCCCTCGCGGGCGAGGCCGTCGCCGAGGCTGGCCGCGACCGAGCCGACGCCGGCAATCGCCATCACGCCGAGCGCGATGCAGGCGATGAAGACGTAGAAGCCGCGCAAGCCGCCGCGCATTTCGCGCAAGGCGTAGCGGAAGGCGAGCGCGGAGGTACGGGCCTGATAGGCGGTCTCGTCGGCGAGGGTGGTCACGCGCCGTGTCCGCCGTCGATGCGGCCGGAGCGCAGCCGCACCACGCGGTCGCAGCGTTGTGCGAGCCCGCTGTCGTGCGTCACCAGCACCAGCGTCATGCCGCGCTCGGCATGCTTGGAGAACAGGAGATCGACGATCTGCCTGCCGGTGGTCTCGTCGAGATTGCCGGTCGGCTCGTCGGCGACGAGGATCGCAGGATCGGGCGCCAGCGCCCGCGCCAGCGCCACGCGCTGCTGTTCGCCGCCGGAAAGCTGCGTCGGATAATGATGCAGGCGATCGCCGAGTCCGACCGATTCCAGCTCCTTCGCCGCGCGCGCTGCCGCGTCGGCATGGCCGGCGAGCTCGAGCGGGACTGCGACGTTCTCCAGCGCCGTCATCGTCGGAATCAGATGGAACGACTGGAACACGATGCCGACCTGCCGGCCGCGGAAGCGCGCCAGGTCGTCCTCGTCGAGGGCATTGAACGCGGTGCCGTTCACCACCACCTCTCCGCTGTCGGGACGTTCCAGTCCCGCCATCACCATCAGCAGCGTGGACTTGCCCGATCCGGACGGGCCGATCAGGCCGATCGCTTCTCCCGAGCCGACGCGCAGGCTGATATCCTTGAGGATGTGCACGCGCGCTGCGCCCGAGCCGAGCGAGAGGTTGACGTTGTCGATGGCAATGGTGTCGGTGTCGATCAAAGACGAGGGTTCGATGAGGCTGTCCATGGTTGGGTCATATGGCACTTCGGCCCGCGGGGTCGAGGGGAGCTTTGCGGCCGTCGCGCACATCATCGTGTTGATTCTGGCATTCCTGATGACGGGGCAGGCTCTTGCGCAGGCTCCGGGCAAGCCGGTCAAGGTGGTCGCATTCGGAGATTCCCTGACCGCTGGGCTTGGCCTGTCGGCCAACCAGGCATTTCCGGTCCGGCTGCAAAAGGCGTTGGAATCCAAGGGGATAAAGATCGACATCATCAACGCCGGGGTGTCCGGTGACACCGCTTCGGGCGGCCGCGACCGGCTCGACTGGTCGATCCCGGAAGGAACCGAGGCCGTCATCCTCGAACTCGGGGCCAACGACGCGATGCGCGGCACCGATCCCAAGGTGACGCGCGCGGCGCTGGCGGACATCCTGGCGCGGCTGAAGGCGCGCAGGATCGCCGTGCTTCTCTGCGGCATGCTGGCGCCGCCGAATTACGGCGCGGACTATGCGGCCCGTTTCAATGCGATCTATCCGGAACTGGCCAGGGAATTCGACGTTCCGCTCTATCCGTTCTTCCTCGATGGAGTGGCGGCCGAGACGAAGCTCAACCAGGGCGACGGAATCCACCCGACCGCCGAAGGTGTCGATCGCATCGTCAAGGGCATTCTGCCTGCCGTTGAGGCACTTCTCGTCGCGATCGCCGGGCAGCGCAGCTGAAGACGGGACAACTCCCGCAAGTTTCCGGGGCGCTGGCGCGTCATGCTTCGCATGGTCATATAAGTCGGGTAGAAATTGGAGATCGGTGATTCGCCGGTCTCTGGTTTGGGACATGAAGCGGGCTTTCCGCTGAGATGTCCAAGCATCGGGAGTGATTAGCGATGCCGCGTTTGTTCACTGGACTGGAAATTCCGGCCGAGATCGGCCAGACGCTCTCCAGCTTGCGAGGCGGCCTCCCCGGCGCCCGCTGGATCGACCCCGAAAATTATCACGTCACCCTGCGCTTCATCGGCAACATCGACGGCATGTATGCCAACGAGATTGCCTCGATGCTGTTTCGGGTCAACCGCAAGCCGTTCGAGGTCCGCCTGCAGGGGCTGACCAGCTTCGGCGGCAAGAAACCGCGCGCGGTGGTCGCCGCGGTCGAGCCCAGCCGGCCCCTGATCGAGCTGCAGGCCGAGCACGAGCGGCTGATGCAGCGTCTCGGGCTTGATCCCGAGGGGCGCAAATTCACGCCACATGTGACCCTCGCGCGCCTGCACGATGCCTCCAGCCAGGACGTCGCCGACTATCTCTCGGTGCGCGGCTATTTTCCGAGCAAGAGTTTTCTGGCCTCGCGCTTCGTGCTGTTCTCCTCGCGTGCCTCCACCGGCGGCGGCCCCTATGTGGTCGAGGATTCCTACGCGCTGAGTGCGTGAGGTGATGCATTTTCTCTCAACGTCGTCATGGCCGGCATAGCCGTTCGAAGAACGGCGTCGCTTCGCTCCGCCTATGTCCCGGCCATCCACGTTTCCGGCTTGCGAAAATGTAAGACGTGGATGCCCGGGACAAGCCCGGGCATGACGATCATTGCTTTCGGCATGCCACCAAATCCCAATTCCGACTTGCAATTTCCGCCGCGCTGAGGCGGAAAGAGGGCCATGCTCAACGCCCCGCCCGCCACCTTCCACGCCCATTACAAGGCCCTCGTCGCGTCCGGCGCGATCGAGGCCGATCCGGCGCAACTGCGCGCGGCGGAAGCCTTTGCGGCGCTGGAGCAGCGGCTTTCCGGCTACAAGCCGGTCAAGAAGCAGAGCCTGCTCGGCCGCCTGTTCGCCGACAAGGACGAGCCGCCGCCGCGCGGGCTCTACGTCCATGGCGAGGTCGGCCGCGGCAAGACCATGCTGATGGACCTGTTCTTCCAGCAGTCGCAGGTCTCGCACAAGCGCCGCGCGCATTTCCACGAGTTCATGGCCGAGGTGCATGAACGCATCTACGCCTATCGCCAGAACATCGCGCGCGGCGAGATCGACGATGCCGACGTGATCGGGTTGACCGCGCATGCGATCTTCGAGGAGGCGTGGCTGCTCTGCTTCGACGAATTCCATGTCACCGACATCGCGGATGCCATGATCCTCGGCCGGCTGTTCGCCAGGCTGTTCGGCCTCGGCACCGTGGTGGTGGCGACATCGAACGTGGCGCCCGACGATCTCTACAAGGGCGGATTGAACCGCGCGCTGTTCCTGCCCTTCATTGCGCAGATCACCAACCACATGGACGTGATGCGGCTCGATGCGCGCACCGACTTCCGGCTGGAAAAGCTCGCCGGCGCCAAGATGTGGCTGACCAACGATCCCGAAGCCGAATTCGTGCTCAACCGCGCCTGGGGCCGGCTGACGGGCAGGGCGCCGTGCAAGCCGCGCGACATCGCCATCAAGGGCCGCAAGCTGCATGTGCCGTGCTCGGCGCATGGCGTGGCGCGGTTTTCCTTTGCCGACATCTGCGAACAGCCGCTCGCGGCGAGCGACTATCTGCGCCTTGCACACGACTACCACACCATCCTGATCGACCGCATTCCGGTCATGGACTACGCCGACCGCAACGCCGCCAAGCGCTTCATCTCGCTGATCGACACGCTTTACGACAACGGCGTGAAGCTGATGGCCTCTGCCGCAGCCGATCCGGTCTCGCTCTATGTCGCCACCGACGGCGTCGAGGCCAACGAGTTCAAGCGGACGTCGTCTCGCCTGATCGAGATGAGTTCCGAGTCGTATTTGGCCTTGCCGCACGGGCGGAAAGATTCGTCGGCCAGCGGTTCGACGACGGGTCTGGTGGAGACCTGATCGCTCGGCCGTCATTGCGAGCGAAGCGAAGCAATCCAGGGCTCCGGGGGTGACCATGGATTGCTTCGTCGCTTCGCTCCTCGCAATGACGGTGGGGGCCGGTTCTGGCATACCTGACCGAAATCAAGGCAGCGCTGCCGATTGGGCATCCGCCGACTTGAACCGGTCCGGCTAAAGGGATAACCACCCTTCCCGAAAGCTCCTTCCTCCCTCCTTACTGCTCTCAAAGGACAGATTTCCCATGGCGCGCGACAAGATTGCTTTGATTGGCTCCGGTCAGATCGGCGGAACGCTGGCTCACCTCGTCGGCCTGAAAGAGCTCGGCGACGTCGTGATGTTCGACATCGCGGAAGGCATCCCCCAGGGCAAGGCGCTCGACATCGCGCAGTCCTCGCCGGTCGACGGCTTCGACGCCCACCTCGTCGGCGCCAACTCCTACGAGGCGCTCGACAACGCCAAGGTCTGCATCGTCACCGCAGGCGTGCCGCGCAAGCCCGGCATGAGCCGCGACGATCTCCTCTCCATCAACCTCAAGGTCATGGAGCAGGTCGGCGCCGGCATCAAGAAATACGCGCCCGACTCCTTCGTCATCTGCATCACCAATCCGCTGGACGCGATGGTCTGGGCGCTGCAGAAGGCTTCCGGCATGCCGCACAAGAAGGTGGTCGGCATGGCCGGCGTGCTGGATTCGGCGCGCTTCCGCTATTTCCTCGCCGACGAGTTCAACGTTTCCGTCGAGGACGTCACCGCCTTCGTGCTCGGCGGTCACGGCGACACCATGGTGCCGCTGACGCGCTACTCGACCGTCGCCGGCATTCCGCTGCCCGACCTCGTCAAGATGGGGTGGACCTCGCAGGCGCGCATCGACGAGATCGTCGACCGCACCCGCAACGGCGGCGCCGAGATCGTCAACCTCCTGAAGACCGGTTCGGCGTTCTACGCGCCGGCGGCTTCCGCGATCGCGATGGCCGAGAGCTATCTGAAGGACAAGAAGCGCGTGCTGCCCTGCGCCGCCTACCTCAACGGCGAATATGGCGTGAAGGACATGTATGTCGGCGTTCCCGTGGTGATCGGCTCCAAGGGCGTCGAGCGCGTGGTCGAGATCGAGCTTGCCGGCAAGGATCGCGAAGCCTTCGACAAGTCGGTCGGCGCCGTGCAGGGCCTCGTCGATGCCTGCAAGAAGATCGCGCCGGATCTGCTGGGTCGCTGATAACACGTCATAACCGGCCGAAGATCGGCCAGCTCGATCTTCGGCCCTTGCAGTTCTTGTGGTATATGGTATGCCAGCCATAGAACACAGGCGGGGGCGCTGACCCCTACCGATTTAAGGGTTTGGGGAGCGTCTTTCGATGAATATCCACGAATATCAGGCCAAAGCCCTGCTGCACGAATTCGGCGTGCCGATCTCCAAGGGCGTGCCGGTGCTGAAACCCGGGGACGCCGAGGCGGCCGCCAAAAAGCTCCCCGGCCCGGTCTGGGTGGTGAAGAGCCAGATCCACGCCGGCGGTCGCGGCAAGGGCAAGTTCAAGGAAGCCAGTGCCGGCGACAAGGGCGGCGTGCGCATCGCCAAGTCGGTCGCCGAGGTTGCCGAATACGCCAAACAGATGCTGGGCGCGACCCTGGTGACGGTGCAGACCGGTCCCGCCGGCAAGCAGGTCAATCGCCTCTACATCGAGGACGGCTCCGACATCGACAAGGAGTTCTATCTCTCGATCCTGGTCAACCGCGAAACCTCTGAAGTCTCGTTCGTGGTCTCGACCGAAGGCGGCATGAACATCGAGGACGTCGCCCACTCGACGCCCGAGAAGATCGTCACTTTCTCGGTCGATCCGGCGACCGGCATCATGCCGCATCACGGCCGCACGGTGGCCAACGCGCTCAAGCTTTCCGGCGACCTCGCCAAGCAGGCGGAGAAGCTGGCGGGGCAGCTCTACGCTGCCTTCGTCGCGAAGGACATGGCGATGCTGGAGATCAATCCGCTCGTCGTCACCAGGCAGGGCGAACTGCGCGTGCTCGACGCCAAGGTGTCGTTCGACGACAACGCGCTGTTCCGCCATCCCGAGGTGGCGGTGCCGCTGCGCGACCTGACCGAAGAGGATCCCAAGGAAATCGAAGCGTCGAAATACGACCTCAACTACGTGACGCTCGACGGCACCATCGGCTGCATGGTCAACGGCGCGGGTCTTGCCATGGCGACCATGGACATCATCAAGCTCTACGGCATGGAGCCCGCCAACTTCCTCGACGTCGGCGGCGGCGCCAGCAAAGAGAAGGTCGCGGCGGCGTTCAAGATCATCACCGCGGACCCGAACGTGAAGGGCATCCTGGTCAACATCTTCGGCGGCATCATGAAGTGCGATATCATCGCCGAAGGCGTGGTCGCCGCCGTCAAGGAAGTCGGCCTCAGCGTGCCGCTGGTGGTCCGGCTCGAAGGCACCAATGTCGATGCCGGCAAGCAGATCATCCGCGAGTCCGGCCTCAACGTGCTGCCGGCCGACAATCTCGACGACGCCGCGCAGAAGATCGTGAAAGCCGTCAAGGGAGGCTAGCGATGGCCGAGGACCGTCTCACCGCGCCGAAATCGCAGGAAGAGCACAAGCGGCTCGCGGTATTCGCCGGCGAATGGACCGGCGAGGAGATGGTTTATCCCTCGCGCTGGAACGCCGGCGGTCCCGCGACCTCGCATGTCAGCGCGCGCATCGACCTCAACGGCTTCTATCTGGTCCAGGACACCCGCCAGACCCGCGACGGCAAGGAGAGCTTCGCCACCCACGGCGTGTTCACCTACGACCGCGAGGACCGGCTCTACAAATTATTCTGGTTCGACTCGCTCGGCTACTACCCGCCGTCGCCGGCCTCCGGCAACTGGCAGGGCAAGGCGCTGGTGCTGGTGCGCGGCTCGCTGCGCGGCAACGCCCGCCACGTCTACGAAGTCATCGACGACAACAGCTACTCCATGAAAATCCAGTATTCGCCTGACGCGGAAGGATGGGCCGACGTGCTCACCGGCGTTTACCGGCGCGTGCACTGACCTCCACCCAGATCCCGCGAAAGTCATCCCGACCATGTCCATCCTGATCGACAAGAACACCAAGGTCATCTGCCAGGGTTTCACCGGCAAGAACGGCACGTTCCATTCCGAGGCCGCCATCGCTTACGGCACCAAAATGGTCGGCGGCGTCGCGCCGGGCAAAGGCGGCTCCAAGCATCTCAACCTGCCCGTCTTCGACACCGTCGCCGAAGCGCGCAGCAAGACCGGCGCGGATGCGTCCGTGATCTACGTGCCGCCGCCGGGCGCGGCCGACGCGATCTGCGAGGCGATCGATGCGGAGATTCCGCTGATCGTCTGCATCACTGAAGGCATTCCGGTACTCGACATGGTGAAGGTGAAGCGCTCGCTGTCCGGCTCGAAGTCGCGACTCATTGGCCCCAATTGCCCGGGCGTGATGACCGCGGGCGAGTGCAAGATCGGCATCATGCCGGCCAACATCTTCAAGCCCGGCAGTGTCGGCATCGTCTCGCGCTCGGGCACGCTGACCTATGAGGCGGTGTTCCAGACCACGCAGGAAGGCCTCGGCCAGACCACCGCGGTCGGCATCGGCGGCGATCCGGTGAAGGGCACCGAGTTCATCGACGTGCTGGAGAAATTCCTCGCCGACGACAAGACCACCTCGATCATCATGATCGGCGAGATCGGCGGCTCGGCCGAGGAAGACGCCGCCCAGTTCATCAAGGACGAGGCCAAGCGCGGCCGCAAGAAGCCGATGGCCGGCTTCATCGCCGGCGTCACCGCTCCCCCCGGCCGCCGCATGGGCCATGCCGGCGCGATCATCTCCGGCGGCAAGGGCGATGCCGGCTCCAAGACCGCGGCCATGGAAGCTGCCGGTATCAAGGTATCGCCGTCGCCGGCTCGCCTCGGCAAGACATTGGTCGAGGCGCTGCGCGGCTAACATCCGGCCTCGCGATCAACCTGGATAGCGATCATGGCCCCGGCAGCGATGCCGGGGCCATTTACGTTGCCGAAAGCCTCCCAAACGGCTCTTTCAAAGATTTGAACTTATATTCGCCGCTTGGTTCTTTTCGGCGCGAACATTGAGCGCAAATAGGGTAATGATCTTTTTAACCCGCCGGTTTGTAACCAGACCGGCCGCCGCGCCGTATTCCATGCGCGAAGCAAGAAATCACCAGGACGCCATCATGTCTCGTCAGGACGCGAACGCTGCTTTTGCTCTTTCCTCTTTTTTGCAGGGCACCAATGCCGCCTATATCGACGATCTCTACGCCCGCTACGAGCAAAACCCCAATTCCGTCGATGCCGAATGGCGCGAATTCTTCAAGAGCCTGAAAGACAGCCCCGCTGACGTCAAAAAGAACGCCGAAGGCGCTTCGTGGGGGCGGGATCACTGGCCGCTGACGCCGCGCGACGATCTGACCTCCGCGCTCGACGGCAACTGGGCGCTGGTCGAAAAGGCCGTCGGCACCAAGATCGCCGCCAAGGCGCAGGCCAAGGGCGCCGAGCTGTCGCACGCCGACGTCAACCAGGCGACGCGCGATTCGGTTCGCGCCCTGATGCTGATCCGCGCCTACCGCATGCGCGGTCACTTTCACGCCAAGCTCGACCCGCTCGGCATCGAGGCGCAGAAGGATCGCGAGGAGCTTGACCCGCGCACCTACGGCTTCGTCGAAGCCGATTACGACCGCAGGATCTTCCTCGATCACGTGCTCGGCCTCGAATACGGCACGCTGCACGAGATCGTCGCGATCTGCGAGCGCACCTATTGCCAGACGCTCGGCGTCGAGTTCATGCACATCAGCAATGCCGCGCAGAAGTCCTGGATCCAGGAGCGCATCGAGGGCCCGGACAAGGAGATCAGCTTCACGCCCGAAGGCCGTCGCGCCATCCTCAACAAGCTGATCGAGGCCGAGGGCTTCGAGAAGTTCTGTGACATCAAGTTCACCGGCACCAAGCGCTTCGGCCTCGACGGCGGCGAGTCGCTGATTCCTGCGCTGGAGCAGATCATCAAGCGCGGCGGCAATCTCGGCGTGAAGGAGATCGTGCTGGGCATGCCGCATCGCGGCCGCCTCAACGTGCTGACGCAGGTGATGGGCAAGTCGCACCGCGCCCTGTTCCACGAGTTCAAGGGCGGCTCGGCCAACCCCGACGCGGTGGAAGGCTCCGGCGACGTCAAGTATCACCTCGGCGCCTCCTCGGACCGCGAGTTCGACGGTAACAAGATTCACCTGTCGCTGACCGCCAACCCCTCGCATCTCGAGATCGTCGATCCCGTGGTGCTCGGCAAGGTGCGCGCCAAGCAGGACCAGCACGGCGATCCGCCTGATATGCGCATCTCCGTGATGCCGCTCTTGATGCATGGCGACGCGGCATTCGCGGGCCAGGGCGTGGTCGCCGAGTGCTTCGGACTGTCCGACCTGAAGGGCTACCGCACCGGCGGCTCGGTGCACTTCATCGTCAACAACCAGATCGGCTTCACCACCTATCCGCGCTACTCGCGCTCGTCGCCCTATCCATCCGACGTCGCGAAGATGATCGACGCGCCGATCTTCCACGTCAACGGCGACGACCCGGAAGCCGTGGTGTTCGCCGCCAAGGTGGCGACCGAGTTTCGGCAGAAATTCCACAAGCCGGTCGTCATCGACATGTGGTGCTATCGCCGCTACGGCCACAACGAGGGCGACGAGCCGGCGTTCACCCAGCCGGTGATGTACAAGCGCATCGCGGCGCATCCCTCGACGCTGACCCTCTATTCGAAGCGCCTGATTGCCGAGGGCGTGGTCACCGAGGGCGAGGTCGACAAGCTGAAGGCGGACTGGCGCTCGCGGCTCGATGCCGAGTTCGAGGCCGGCACCAGCTACAAGCCGAACAAGGCCGACTGGCTCGACGGCAAATGGGCGGGCTTCAAGATCGCCGACCAGGAGGAGGACGCTCGCCGCGGCGTCACCGGCGTCGATACCGCGGTGCTCAAGGACATCGGCCGCAGGATCACCAAGGTGCCGGACGGCTTCCGGGTCCACCGCACCATCCAGCGTTTCCTCGACAACCGTGCGAAAGCGATCGACAACGGCGTCGGCATCGACTGGGCGACCGGCGAAGCGCTGGCGTTCTGCTCGCTGCTGGAGGAGGGCCGTCACGTCCGCCTGTCAGGCCAGGATTGCGAGCGCGGCACCTTCTCGCAGCGCCACTCGGTGCTGATCGACCAGGAGGACGAGAGCCGCTACACGCCGTTCAACCATCTCGGCGTCGAGCAGGGCCATTACGAGGTCATCAACTCGCTGCTGTCGGAAGAGGCCGTGCTCGGCTTCGAATACGGCTACTCCCTCGCGGAACCGAATACGCTGGCGCTGTGGGAGGCGCAGTTCGGCGACTTCGCCAACGGCGCACAGGTGCTGTTCGACCAGTTCATCTCCTCCGGCGAGCGCAAATGGCTGCGCATGTCCGGCCTGGTCTGCCTGCTGCCGCACGGCTACGAGGGGCAGGGGCCGGAGCACTCGTCCGCGCGTCTCGAGCGCTTCCTGCAGATGTGCGCCGAGGACAATATGCAGGTGGTCTATCCGACCACGCCCGCCAATTACTTCCACATGCTGCGGCGGCAGCTGCACCGCGAGATCAGAAAGCCGCTGATCGTGATGACGCCGAAGTCGCTGCTGCGCCACAAGCGCGCGGTTTCGCGGCTCGACGAACTCGGCAGGGACACCACGTTCCACCGCATCCTCTGGGACGACACCCAGATGCTGCCGGACGAGCCGATCAAGCTGAAGGGCGACGGCCAGATCCGCCGCGTCGTGCTGTGCTCGGGCAAGGTCTATTACGACCTCTACGAGGAGCGCGAGAAGCGCGGCATCGACGACGTCTATCTGCTGCGCATCGAGCAGCTCTATCCGGTGCCGCTGAAGGCGCTGGTGCTGGAGCTCGCCCGATTCAAGGGCGCCGAGATCGTCTGGTGCCAGGAAGAGCCGCGCAACATGGGCGCCTGGCACTTCATCGAGCCCTATCTCGAGTGGGTGCTGAACCAGATCCACGCGCCGAACCGGCGGCCGCGTTATGCCGGCCGCGCCGCTTCCGCGGCGACCGCCACCGGCCTGATGTCCAAGCACGTGGCGCAGCTCAAGGCGTTCCTGGATGAGGCTTTGAACTAGAAACGCTCGTCATGCCCCGCGCAGAAGGTGCGAAGCACCGTCTTCCAACTGAATCGCGGGGCATCCAGTACGCCGCGGTCCCGCCGTCACCGCCACTGTCTCGGCGTACTGGATCGCCCGCATTCGCGGGCGATGGCATCAGAGGAAATGTTGCTCAAGGGTATTGAGGAAAGACCATGACTGAAATTCGCGTTCCGACGCTCGGCGAATCCGTGACCGAGGCCACCATCGGCCGCTGGTTCAAGAAGGCCGGCGAAGCCGTGGCGGTGGACGAACCGCTGGTCGAGCTCGAGACCGACAAGGTCACCATCGAGGTCCCCGCGCCGTCGGCCGGCGTGCTCGGCGAGATCATCGCCAAGGATGGCGAGACGGTCGCGGTCGGCGCGCTGCTCGGCCAGATCAACGACGGCGCCGCCGGCGCCAAGCCGGCCGCTGCCGCCGCTCCCGCTGCGGCCAAGCC
>CAZDEZ010000073.1:0-18186 GCA_964504705.1 uncultured Bradyrhizobium sp. | reverse complement strand
GCCAGTTCGCACGGTAAATTCGCTACCCGTGCAAAGGTCTCCACCATGAGGGTCTCAGACCTCATCCTGAGGAGTGGCGCTTGCGCCGCGTCTCGAAGGATGAAGCCACGGTCCTAAAACTTCAAATTCGCGAACGCCCGCACGCCGAGGCCCGGCAGCAGCACCTGGTCCTTGGTGTAGGACACGGAGTTGCGGATGTTTTCGTTCAGCAGGTTGTTGCCGACGAGCCCAACGGTCATCTCGCGCGCGCCGAACCAGCTGGCATTGAGCTTTGTCTTGTAGCTGATCTCCGCCTTGAGCAAATTATAGCCCGGCGTCGGCGTCTCCGCGACCGGAGCGATGTTGTTCTGCGCGAAGGCGTGCAGCAGGTTGACGCGCATCAGCCAGTTGGCGTCGCGCCAGAACAGGCCGCCGCCGGCCCGCACCGGCGGAATGCGCGGCACATTGGTGCCGTCGGTGAAGGTGGCACGGACGACGTCGAACTGGTTCTCGACGCCCCAGATGCCGCCGTTGAACGGGCCGATGTCGAGCTGACTCTGGAATTCGCCGCCGCGGAAGATCGCGTCCTTTTGCGAATAGACCGCCTGGTTCAGTTCGCCCGCGGGATTGCCGCAGGAGGCGAAATCCTCGTCGCACATCACGCCGGTGAGGCGACGATAGATGAAGTTGGTGAAGCGCGTGTAATAGGCGGTCGCCTCGAAGCGGAACGGTCCGGCGGCGCGGCGCAACGCGATCTCGACCGATTTCGCGCTCTCGATGGCGAGGTCCGGATTGCCGATGTCGAACGTCGCGGTCGCATCGTGCGGTCCGCGCGAGAACAGCTCGGCCGGTTTCGGCGCCCGTTCGATGTACTGTCCGGTGATGCTGGCGACGAGATCGTAGGGCAGGTTCTGGATCAGGCCGACGCTGCCGCTTGCCGGAGTGAACGAGCGGTTGCGTGCGATCGGAAATTGCGGATTGCCGTTCGGCAGGTAATCCGCCGGGAAGTCCGGCATCGTGCCCTGCAGATTGACATGCTCAATGCGGCCGGCGATCTGCGCCTTGGTGGTCTCGCTGAACCTGAACTCGTTGAACAGATAGCCGGCAACGCGGCTGTTCCGGTTCGGATCGAACAGGCCGTTGAAGAGCTCGCCCGGCGCATCGCCCGGCGCGTTCAGTTCCTGGTGCCCGGCCTGCAGGCCGAATGCGGTGGTGACGGCGGCGAAGCGCGCGTTGAATGGCGCAAGCTGCACCTCGAGCCGGCCCTCCTGTTCGCGGTTGATGAAGGTCTGGCGCACGCCGAGCGAGGAGGGATCGGCGGCGTCGGCCAGCCCGATCTCGTTGTGCTTGTAGTCGGTGGCGCCGGCCCAGAACCGTATCGCCTCGACCGCCGCATTGTCGGGGCGGTACTCGCCCTTGGTGGTGAACCTGGTCTGGCGCGCGTCGATCCGGGTCTGGTGATCGGTGCCTTCGACGCCGGGAATGCGGTACAGCGAATTGTTCTGGGTCACCGCGGCGCCGATGAAGCCGCCGTGGAAGATGTAGGAACCGCCGACTGACGCGCCGTTTGCCTGCGCGGCCGAGTTCGGTTGGGTACCATTGAACGGTTGGCCCGGCACGAACAGGTAGGGATAGCCGGGGATGTCGTAATCGCTCGACCGGCGGCCAAAAGCGTCGGCGTGAAGGGCAAAATTGCCGCCGCCGGCATCGAGCAGGACTCCGCCCTCGACACCTCGGTCGACGGAGCTGATCGCGGTGCGTATTTCGGTCGTGGCGCAAGGCGGCGCCGACGATGCTTCCGCCAGCGGGGCTTTGACCGGCAGGCCGTAACTCCGGAACGGCGTCGCGGCGCAGACCGGGAGCGCCTCGGGAATGCGGTTGTTGCTGGCGCTGACCACGCCGCCGATCGACGTCGATCCGTAGCGTAGCGCCGCAGGTCCGCGCACCACCTCGATCTGGTTGGTCGCGAGCGGGTCGATCGGAACGAAATGATCCTCGCCGAGATCGGAGGCACCGCCGGCTGCAACGCCATTCTCGACGATGCCGACGCGGTTGACGTCGAGGCCCCGGATGATCGGTCGGCTGGAGGCGCCCGGCGCGAAACTGGAGCCTGTGATGCCGGGCTTTGCGAACAGGAGGTCGCCGAGCGTCGCGCCGCCCTGGCGACGCATCTCCTCGTTCGGGATCACCGTGACGGTTGCGAACTGATCCGTGACGACGGGCAGAACGCCCTGTTGCGGCGGGGGTGTGGCGGGCGCCGGCTCAGCCTGCGGCGCGCGTCCACGATTGGTGCCGGTACCGGCGCGGGCGATCCGCGCGGGCCTCTGCACCGCGGCCGGCTTTCGCTTCACGATCGGACTCGGCGCCGTCACGTTGACGTCGGGGAGCGGGGCCGGCGCGTTCTGAGCCGCGGCATGCGCGCCCAGCGCCAGCCAGCTTGCGCCGGCGGCGAGAAAAAGTCGTCTCTTGAGGATACTCATTGTTCCCATTCCTGGAGCCGTCGCATCGCGACGGACGATTTCGCCATGTCCGTCGGGCCGCGCTGCTGCGCGGCGATCCGGCGGACGTCGGTCGATCGTTCAGGAAGCGGGTGGGGCGCGGGACCGGAACGCCGGCCAAGGCGAGGCGGGCCGCGCGAATTCGGCTTCGGGTGCGAGGCACAGCAACCCAATGGCGTCCGGCAGCGGCAATGCCGCCGGCGTCGCAAATACCATCTGGTTCGCCATCGACGCGGCGGTGCAGACCGCGCACGGCTCGTTCGAGCGGTGATGGTCGTCGTGGTCCGGCTGCTGCTTTTCGGCGGACGAGTAGGGCGTGATCCCTTGCTCATGCGCGCGGTCGGCCAGCGTCAGCATCGCAGGCGCTGCATGTGCGCCATTGGAATGGAAGTGCCCGAACGACAGCACGAATTGCAGCGCCAGCGCGAACAGCGCCAGCCGCGAACCCGTCCTGATGTTTTGCCGGAACCACTTCATGTCAACACCGATGTTACATTATAACATCGGACGGTCGGGGCACTGTCAACGCGTGCTGGGGGTGCTGCGGCCAGATCGATGCGCAGTGTGGGATAAAGGCAACTGCCGCGCGGTTGAACGGCGGTTGAAGTTCAGCGCCCTTCGCGCAGCCAGGTCGCGGCGAAGGCGCCGAGCAGCAGCAGCAGGCCGATCAGGCCTGCAAAGATCGGCAGCACGCCGACGCCCTTGACCACGCTGGCTTCGCGCATCTTCACGCCCATCCAGCCGTCGCCACGGAATACGCTTGCCGCGCGCACCGGCACGATGCGGGGCATGTCGAGGCTGCCGCCGTCGACTATCCGCCGTGCGTCGCCGCCGGTCGCCTGCGCCAGCGGCTTCAGCATGTCGGTGGTGGAGGTGACCTCCGAAAATTCCTTCGGGTTGGTCGGGCCGACATTGATCAGGGCCTTCAGCGTGCCGTCGGTAGCCTGCCAGAGGCCGAGTTCGCCGGCGGGCAGTGTCGCGCGCCACTCGCCGGGCTCGGCCTGCGACAGGGCCAGTTCGCGCGTGGCGCCGCTCGGCGAAGTCACCGTGACCGGAGAAACCGTGTCGGCCATCGTCTGCCGGATGACCGCGAGATCCTTGCCGGCGATCTGCAGCCGCAGCGCTTCCTCGTCCAGGTCAGGCTGCTTCATCAACCAGTGCGAAGTCCTGCGCAGCAGATCGAGATGCGGCCCGCCGCCTTCATAGCCGCGCGCCCAAAGCCAGATGTGGTCGGTGAGCAGCAGCGCCACGCGGCCCTCGCCGAAGCGAGACAGCAGTAGCAGCGGCTTGCCGTCGGCGCCGGTCATGACCGGCTGGCCGATGCTGTTGCGCGTATCGACGGTTCGGAAGAATCGGCTCCAGCGCGGCGGCTCGCTGGCGGAACCTTCGAGCCCGCGCGTCACCGGATGACGCTTGCCGGCATCGGAAATGTGCGCGTGATACGGCTTCTCGGTCACGCCGACGGGCTCGGCCGGCAGCACGCTATCGAGCGGCGTGCGCCAAATGCTTGTCGTGGAGGCGTAGTCGGGGCCAGCCGACACCAGCACCGCTCCGCCGCCGCGGACATAGCGCGCCATGTTGTCGAAATAGGGGATCGGCAGCACGCCCTGCCGGGCGTAGCGGTCGAAGATGATGAGCTGGAATTCGTTGATCTTCTGCTGGAACAGCTCGCGGGTCGGAAACGCGATCAGCGAAAGTTCGTTGATCGGCGTACCGTCCTGCTTCTCCGGCGGTCGCAGGATGGTGAAATGCACGAGGCCGACGCCGGCATCGGACTTCAGGAGGTTGCGCCAGGTGCGCTCGCCCGAATGCGGCTCGCCCGAGACGAGGAGCACGCGCAACTGGTCGCGGACGCCGTCGATCGCCACCACGGCGCGGTTGTTGACCAGGGTCAGCTCGTTGTCGAGGGGCGAGGCCTCGATCTCGACGATGTTGGGGCCGGCATGCTTGATGTCGATTTCGACATTGGCGGTCTGCCCGCTCAGCAGGCTGCGCTCGCCGACGACTTCGCCGTCGCGGCGTATGGTGATTTTCGCGCGCTCGCCGCTCACGCCATGGTCGTCGAGCCGGTAGGTGATGGTCTGCGGCTGGCCGACGATGCCGAAGCGCGGCGCAGCTGATATCGCGACGCGGCGGTCGCGTTCGTCCTTGCGGCCGGTGATCAGCGCGTGCACCGGCGCCTGAAAGCCGACCGCGCCGGCATTGGCGGGGACATCGTGCACGCGGCCGTCGGTGATGAGGAAAGCGCCGGCGACGCGATCGATGGGCACGTCCGACAGCGCCGAGGACAGCGCGCCAAACAGCTTCGTGCCGTCGGTCTCGCCGTCGGCCTGGCCCGCTTCGACGACGCGTACTTCGAGACCCTTTATCTTCTTCAGGGTATCGACGAGGGCCTCCTGCGCCTGCGCGGTCTCCCGCGTCCGGTTGCCGAAATTCTGGCTCGGACTCTTGTCGATCACGACGGCCGCGACGGAAGTCAAAGGCTCGCGGTCTTCGCGGGTGAAGGAGGGATTGGCGAGCGCGAGCAGCACCAGCGCCAGCGTGAGCACGCGCACTGCCGCGCCGCGCGAACGGCTGAGCAGCAGCAGCGCGCCGATGACGACGATGGCGGCGAGTGCGACCCACAGCACGATGACAGGCACGAGAGGGGTGAACGCGATGCCGTACTGCATGGTGTTATTGCCCCAGCCGCTCGATCAGCGCCGGCGCGTGTACCTGGTCGGCCTTGTAGTTGCCGGTCAGCGTATACATCACGATGTTGACGCCGGCGCGGAAGGCGAATTCGCGCTGACGCATGTCGCCGCCGGAGACCGGCAGCATCGGCTGGCCGTCGGGCCGCAGCGCCCAGGCGCCGGCCAGGTCGTTGGAAGTGATGATGATCGGGGAGACGCCGTCGCCGCCATGCGCGGGCCGCGAGGCCGCCTCGTCATCCTCGTTGCGCGGCAGCGTCTCCACCCAGGTCTGCCCCGTGGTGTAGCGGCCGGGGAAATCGCGCAGCAGGTAGAACGTCTTGGTCAGCACATGCTCGCGCGGTACCGGCTCCAGCTCGGGCACGTCCAGCGAGGACAGGATGTTGCGCAGCGCCAGCATGCCGGGCGTCTGCGATGCGCCGTTCTCGCCGGGCGGCGCCTCGATGGCATCGCGGGTGTCGAACAGCACCGTGCCGCCCTGCTTCATGTAAGCGTCGATCCGGTTGAGCGTGTCCTGCGACGGCCGTGACGCGCCCGGCATCACCGGCCAGTAGATCAGCGGGAAGAACGCAAGCTCGTCGCTGGCGGGATCGACGCCGATGGGGTCGCCCGCCTCGAGCGCCGTTCGCTGGGCCAGGAACAGCGTCAGCCCGGCCATGCCGGCCTTGACGATGGCATCGACGTCCGCGTTGCCCGTCACGACATAGGCGAGGCGCGTCTGGGACACCGCGCGCAGCGCGAATTCGTCCTTGCTGTCGGCGCGCAGCCGCGAAGGTGTCGCCGTCGTCAATGCGAAGACCAGCGCCAGCGCCAGCGAGGCGGATGCCGGTCGCCAGCGCCGCAGCAGCGCCGCAAGGCCGGCCCCGAGCAGCGCCACGATCACGGCATCGAGCAGGAACAGCGCCAGCGCGGAGGCGAGCAGCATGCCGCGCAGGTCGCGCGGCTCGGCATTGGTGTAGGTCGCGCGCTGGACGCGCAGGGTAGAGGTATCGAGCGCGGCGAGGCGGTCGGCGCTCGCGAGCGTGTTGACCGCGATCGGGCCTTCCGCCGGGCCATAAAGACCGGGAGGATGATCCGGCGTCGCGCGGTCGCGATAGTCCGCCCGCATGGGTTTTGCGGTGGAGGGCGGCGGGCCGAAAGCGCCGAAGCCGTCGAGCGTGCGGAGCGGTGCGACCATTTCCACCGCGGCTTCGCCCGCGACGCCGGCGCCCGGCGTTGACGTGTAGCCGGACATGTCGACGATCCGCCGCAGCATTTCGACGAAGCTGCCGGACATCGGCAGATCGGACCAGCGCATGTCGGCGCCGACATGGAACAGGGAAACCACGCCCTTGGCCCGGCGTTCGCCGGTCACCAGCGGCGTGCCGTCTTCCAGGATCGCCCAGGTCTTCGTGGCGAGCGCTGCATCCGGCTCGGCCAGCACCTGGCGGTTGACGGTGATGTCCTTCGGCACGGCGAGGCCTGCGAACGGCCCTTCGGCGGCGAAGGTGGAGAGGTGCTGCGGCTTTTCCCAGGTCAGGCTGCCGCCGAGGGTGCGGCCGCCGCGGCGCAGCTTGACGGGCACGAGGTCGTCGTCGGCCTGCGCCAGGCGCGGACCGGCGAAGCGCACCAGCACGCCGCCCTGTTCGATCCAGGCGTTGAGGCGTTCGCGGATTTCCGGCGACAGCGTGCCGACGTCGGCCATCACGATCATCGGCAGCTTCTGGTCGAGGAACTGGGCAATCGCCTGCTGCGGCGAGCCGCGCTCGCCGAGCCGCACGTCGGCAAAGGGCGAGAGCGCGCGGGCAAGGTAGAAGTTCGCGGCGAGCAGCGGTTGCGCGGTGTCGCTGGTCGCGCCCGAGACCACGCCGACGGCGCGGCGGCGCCAGCGCTTGTCGAGCAGCTGCACGGCGCCGGCGGAGTGTTCGCCCGCGATCTCCAGCCGCGCGATGTCGTTGCGCAGTTCGACCGGCAGTTCGAAGGAGGCCTCTGTCTCGCGCTCGCCGCCCTTGAAGACGAAGCGCGCCTCGCCGACGGGCGAGCCCTTGGCGTCGACCGCGCGCACCGTGCCGACGGCGGCCCCGCCTGCGGGGCGCAACACCTTCACGACCATCTTCGCCGCTGCGTTCTCGGCGGCCGCCAGCGCCTGCGGCGGCGGCGCGCCCTCGAAGATCGTCAGCGCGCGTTCGCCGATCGTCCTGGACAGGCCTTCCACGAATTCGCTGCCGCGGCCGGTATCGGTGCCGTCGCTGAGCCAGACGATCTCGGCATCGCCCGTGGCCTTGAGGAAGCGCTCGATTGCCGGCAGCGTCTCGACGCGCTCGGCCGACCATGGCTTTGGCGAGAGCTGGCGCAGCGCAACGCGCGCGGTGCCTGCCGGCATCAGCGTGATGTCCCGCTGCGGCTCGGACAGCGCAACCAGCGCCACGCCGCGGCGGTCGTTGTCGGCCTTGGCGATCAACTCGTCGGCGGCCTTGATGCGGGTCTCCCAGCTTGCGGCCGAGCTCCAACCGTCGTCGAGCAGGATCGCGAGCGGCGCATTGCCTGTACCGAGGCCGGTTGCCGGATTCCAGATCGGGCCAGCGGCGGCGACGATCAGCAGCGCGGCGGCGGCGAGCCGGATCGCCGTCAGCCACCACGGCGTGCGCGAGGGCGTCTCTTCCTTCGGAGCGATATCGAACAGCAGCCTGGTCGGCGGGAATTCGATACGGCGCGGGCGCGGCGGCATCACCCGCAGCAGCCACCACAGCACAGGCAGGCTCAGTAGCCCCAGCAGCAGCAACGGTTGGGCAAAGGTGAGGGGCAGGCCCATCATGCGGTTCGCCCCGCTTTCACGTTGGTCCGCTGACCGCCCTTGTTCACCATCATGCCGCCATGCAGGAACAGCAGCAGTTCCGCCGCCGAGCGGCTGGTGGTGTGGGTGGAAAACAGCCAGTCGAGCTTGTTGGTCTCGGCGCGGATTTCGTCGCGGTGCAGCGCGACGCGCGCAACGTAATCGTTCATCCAGCTTTCGGCGCGGCCGGCGGTGATGACCTCGCCGCCCTCGGGCTCGACGAATTCGATGCGGCCGGAATAGGGAAAGCTCTCCTCGGCGGGATCGACCACCTGGATCAGCGTGCCATGTGCGCCGGAGGCCGACAGCCCCGCCAGCATGGTCCTGATCTCCGGCATCGGCGACCAGAAATCCGAAAGCACCACGATCTCGGCGAGCGCCGACGGCACGAAGGACGGCGGCAGGCTGAGCCGTGCCGCGTCGTCATGCAGCATCGCCTGCGCCATCTTGTCGATCACGTTGTTGCTGGCGGTGGGATTCATCAAGCCGGGAACGCCGACGCGCTCGCCGCCAGCGACCAGCAGTTCGGCCAGCGCAAATGCGACGATCAGCGAACGCTCCAGCTTGCTGTCGCGCGCATCGCGCGAGGCAAAGGCCATCGAGGGCGAGCGGTCGGGCCAGACCCAGACGGTGTGCGAGGCCTCCCATTCCTGCTCGCGCACATAGAGATGGTCGTCACGCGCCGAGCGCCGCCAGTCGACCCGGGCGGCGGGCTCGCCTGAAACGAAGCGGCGGTACTGCCAGAAATTCTCGCCGGTGCCGGCGCGGCGGCGGCCGTGCAGGCCGTGGATCACGTTGGCGGCAATACGGCGGGCTTCAAGAACGAGGCGCGGCAGCGAAGCGGCGAGCGTACGGCTTTCGCCATCGGCGCGTCGGACTGCTGTGATCTCCAGAGCCTCGTTCTTGTTTGTTGCGGCCATCAACCGATCCGCGTCTTCAATTGCCTGATTACGTCCGGGATGGTGCGTCCTTCTGCGCGCGCCGTGAAGGTCAGCGCCATGCGGTGCTTCAGCACGGGCTCGGCGAGATCAAGCACGTCGTCGACCGACGGTGCGAGCCGTCCGTCGAGCAGCGCCCGCGCGCGCACCGCAAGCATCAGCGACTGGCTGGCGCGGGGACCGGGGCCCCAGGCGATCAGCTTTTCGCCTTCCTCGCTCGGGCGCGCCGCGCGCACCAGGGACAGGATCGCCTCGACCACGGAATCGCCGACGGGGAGGCGGCGCACCAGCCGCTGGGCTGCGAGCAGCGTCTCGGCATTCATCGAAGCCTTGGCCAGCGTCTCTTCCGCGCCGGTGGTTTCGAACAGGATGCGCCGCTCGGCGTCGCGATCGGGATAGTCGACGTCGATCTCCATCAGGAAGCGGTCGAGCTGCGCCTCGGGCAGGGGATAGGTGCCTTCCTGCTCCAGCGGGTTTTGCGTCGCCAGCACGTGGAAGGGCTTCGGCAGGTCATGCCGCGCGCCCGCAACGGTGATGTGCTGTTCCTGCATGGCTTGCAGCAGCGCCGACTGGGTGCGCGGGCTGGCGCGGTTGATCTCGTCGGCCATCAGGAGCTGGGCGAATACCGGGCCGGCGATGAAGCGGAAGGAGCGCTTGCCGCTGCTGCTCTCGTCCAGCACTTCGGCGCCCAGGATGTCCGACGGCATCAGGTCGGGCGTGAACTGGATGCGCTTGGCATCGAGGCCGAGCGTGATGCCGAGCGTGTCGACCAGCTTGGTCTTGGCAAGGCCGGGGACGCCGATCAGGAGCGCATGTCCGCCGGAAAGGATCGTCACCAGCGTGTTTTCGATGACGCGGTCCTGGCCGAAAATGACGGTGGAAATCGCCTCCTTGGCCGCGCGGATCTGCCCTGAAACTTGTTCTGCGGAGCGGACGATGCCGTCCTCGAGTTTTTCGACGCTTTCTGAACCTGCCATTCCAGTCGGCTCCTTTGCAGCTTATCTGTCGAATGGAAGCGCCATCCGCTCCGTCGTCATGTCATGGACCCCATGCTAAACCTATGCGAAGGCCATGTATTTGTTGAATTAAACTATCCCCACATTATCGGTTTGGGGATATGAACGGCATCACGTTGTGGCGAGAATGTTTATCTCACCAGGCCAACCCGGACGTGCACCAATCGTGCCAAATCGGCTGACGAAAGCTTTGGGGTAAACCATGGCGAACCAAGGGCAAACGAACCACGGGCAAACCCGCAGCAACCTCGAAGGGCTGACCGTCGCCGCGCGCGAAGCAACCAATGCCACGCCTGCCGGGCGGGGCCTGCCGCCGGTGCACCTGTGGAACCCGCCGTTCTGCGGCGATCTCGACATGCGAATCGCCAATGATGGTACGTGGTTCTACATGGGAACGCCAATCGGCCGGCCGGCGCTGGTGCGGCTGTTCTCGACCATTCTCAAGCGCGAGCACGGCAAGCACTTTCTGGTGACGCCGGTCGAGAAAGTCGGCATCCGGGTCGATGACGCGCCCTTCATGGCCGTAGAAATGCGGATAGAGACCGATACGCGCGGCCGGCTGCTCCGCTTCCGCACCAATGTCGACGACTGGGTGCCTTGCGAGGCCGGCCATGGCCTGCGCTTCAAGCCGGCGGCCGACGGCGGGCTGACGCCCTATCTGCATGTCCGGGCCGACCTCTGGGCCAAGGTCACCCGCGCGCTCTACTACGATCTGGTTGACATGGGGGAAGAGCGGATGATCGATGGCGAGGAGATGTTCGGCGTCGAGTCCGGCGGCGAGTTCTTTGCGATGGCGGATGCGGAGCAGGTGAGGAACGCGCGTTGAACGAGCAGGTGCTGCAGGCGAGGGCTGCGACCGTCGACGCGGAGGAATTCTTCCGCCGCTCGCGCGCGCGGCTCGGTTTCGACGTGCCGTCGGCGCTGATCGATCCCAATATCGTTCCGCGCACCGGCGATTCCGGCAACGACCGCATGCTGGAGATCGTGGCGCAGGAGCAGCCGGTGCGGCCCGCCGCGGTCCTGATCCCCGTCGTCGATCATCCCGAGCCGACGGTGCTGCTCACCCAGCGTACGGAGCATCTGAGCAGCCATGCCGGACAGATCGCCTTCCCCGGCGGCAAGATCGACGCGACCGATGCCTCGCCGATGGATGCGGCGCTGCGCGAGGCGGAAGAGGAAGTGGGGCTGAAGCGCGAGTTCATCGAGCCAATCGGCTATCTCGACGTCTACGGCACCGCTTTCGGCTTCCGGATCCTGCCGACGGTCGCCAGGGTGAAGCCCGGCTTCAAGCTGACCATCAACGAGTACGAGGTGGGCGACGCCTTCGAGGTGCCGCTCGCCTTCCTGATGAACCCGGAGAACCACCAGATCCACACCAAGGAATTCCGCGGCATCGACCGTTCCTACTACGCCATGCCGTTTGCGGAACGCTACATCTGGGGCGCCACCGCCGGTATCCTGCGCGTGCTCTACGAACGGATCTATCTGAAATGATCCGTCCGCTCCTGACCGAAATCGGAATCTTCCTGATCCCCTTTGCGGTCTATGCGTTGTTCCTGATTGCAACGCGCTCCGGTGTTTTCATCCAATCTTCCTGGCCGCTGTCGCTCGTCGCCAAGCTGACGCTGGGCTCGCTGCTGCTCGTCGTCATCAGCTTCGTATTCCTTGCCGAATTCTCCGGCGCGCCGCCGGGCTCGACCTACGAGCCCGCCCACCTGGAGGACGGCAGGCTGGTGCCCGGCGTCGAGAAGCCCGGGCCGGCGAAATGACCGAGGCGCGTATCTTGTCCGACGCGCCGTGGCTCAAATCGGGTCCGGCGGGGCGCGCGCTGGCGCTGCTCAACGGCGGCGGCGAGGAGGCGCGCGTGATCGGCGGCGCGGTGCGCAATGCGCTGCTCGGGCTTCCGGTGGCGGATATCGACATCGCCACCACGGCGCTGCCGGAAGAGGTGATCCGCCGCGCCGAAGGCGCCGGCATCAAGAGCGTGCCGACCGGCATCGACCACGGCACGGTGACGCTGGTGATCGACAAGCATCCGTTCGAGGTCACCACGCTGCGCGAGGACACCGAGACCTTCGGCCGCAAGGCCAGGGTGGCGTTCGGCCGCGACTGGATGCGCGACGCCGAGCGGCGCGACTTCACCATCAACGGCCTGTCGGTCGATGCCGCCGGCGTGGTGCACGACTATGTCGGCGGCCTTGCCGACATCGCCGGACGGCGCGTGCGCTTCATCGGCAATGCCGGCGAGCGCATCGCCGAGGATTATCTGCGGATCCTGCGCTTCTTCCGCATCCACGCCGCCTACGGCGCGGGCGAACCCGACCGGGCCGGCTATCTCGCCTGCATCGGCGGCCGGGCCGGCATGGCTAATCTGTCGGCCGAGCGCGTGCGCATGGAAATGCTGAAGCTGATGATAGCAAGAGGCGCGGCGGGCTCGATCGCAGCGATGGCCGATTGCGGCCTGCTGCAGCAGATCATCGGCGGCGTCGCCTATACTGGGCCGCTCGCTGCGATGATCGAAGCCGAGCGGATGCTTGGCCTGCCGGCGGATGCCATGCGCCGGCTCGGCGCGCTCGCGGTCGCCGTTACCGAGGACGCGAGCCGCATTGCCACGCGGCTCCGGCTGTCGAATGCGGAAGCCAAGGCGCTGGATTCGATGGGAGATTGCTGGTGGCGCCTTGCCGGTATGGACGAGGCGGCCGCAAGGCGCTGGCTCTATCGGCTCGGCGCAGCAGCCTATCGCGACCGGCTGATGCTGGCCTGGGCGCGGGCAGGGGGCGGCGATGCCGACGGCTGGCGGCAAATGGCCGATCTGCCGCAGCGCTGGACCGCGCCGAAGTTCCCGCTTCGCGCCGCCGACTTCATCTCGCGCGGCGTCGCCGAGGGCCCCGCGCTCGGCCATGTCCTGACCATGGCGGAGGACGCCTGGCTCGCCGATGGCTTTCCGCTGGAGAAGACCGCGGTTGCCGACATCGCCGACCGCACCGTGGCGCGCTTTGCCCGCGACCATCGGCTGTGAACATCCTCTCCGGCTTCGCCGACGTCTCGCTGGCCCAGCTCGTGCTGGTCGGCGTCGTTGCGCTGCTGGCTTCTGTGGTCGGTGGCCTCGCCGGCTACGGCACCGGCGCGCTGATGCCGCTGGTGCTGGTGCCGTTGATCGGCGCCGAGCCGGTGGTGCCGATCATTGCGATCTCCTCGATCTTCACCAATTTCTCCCGCTTCATCGCCTTCCTGCGCCATGCCGACGGCCGCCGCGCGCTGATCGTGATGCTGGGTGCCTGCGTGACGACGGCGCTCGGCGCATACGGCTATACGCGGCTGACCGGCACCGGCGCCGCCATCGTGATCGGCACCATGCTGATCCTGAGCGTGCCGCTGCGGCGGCTGGCGAAACGCCGCGACATCAGGATCGGCGACGGCGGCCTCGCGCTCGGCTCCGTCGGCTACGGCGTCGTGGTCGGCGGCACCTCGGGATCGGGCGTGATCCTGCTGTCGCTATTGATGGCGGCCGGGCTGGAAGGCGCGGCGGTGATTGCCACCGACGCGGTGATTTCGCTCGCCACCGGCGTCATCAAGATTGCAGTGTTCGGGATGGCCGGCGCGGTGACCGCGCAAGTGCTGGCCTTTGCCCTGCTGATCGGAGCGCTCGCAATGCCCGGCGCGTTTCTCGCCAGGGCGTTCGTCGAGCGCATGCCCGTGCATATCCACACGGCGATCCTCGACGTCGTGGTGATCGCAGGTGGGGTGGTGATGATATCAGCGGCGCTGCGTTAATGGTGGCGATGCCGCCGCAAAGCTGGCGGCGGCGCCGGCATATCCATTAGGCCCGCTTCTTCTTGCGCGGCTCTTCCTCGTCGTCCACTTCTTCCTCGTCTTCTTCTTCATCCTCGTCCTCGTCGTCCGCCTCGTCGGCGTTGGCGAGTTCGAGCACGGCGAGCGGCAGCGTTTCGCGGAACAGATCGCCCTCCAGGCCCATCCAGAGGCACGCGGCGGTATCCTCGTGCACTTCCGCAACGGTCAGCAGATGGCCGCCGGATTTCAGCGTGACGACGTCGCCGGGTTTCAGTTCCATGAAAGCGCCTCCGAACCTCGATGAGAGATTCGCAGACGATAGCGCCCGGCCATGACGCAAATGCGTCACTTCGGCAGCAATTCCGCGAGCGAGCGGATGATGCGGTCGGGCCTGACGGTCGAGCCCGGCGGCAGGCCGTCGCCATGCACGTCCATCCAGATCGCGTAGATGCCGAGCCGCTGCGGCGCCTCGACTTCCCATTCGAGGTTGTCGCCGATCATCCAGGTGTCGGCCGCGCCGACGCCGAGCGCTTCCATGGCGTGGAGATAGGCGCGCTCCTCCGGCTTGCCGAAGCCGTGCTCGCCCTCGATCTGGATGTGATGGAATCTGTGCGCGAGCTCGAAACGCTCGACCTTGGCGCGCTGGCTGTCGGCCGCGCCGTTAGTGACGAGGGCAAGTTTGACCCCGAGCGCGCGCAGTTCGTCGATCGCATCATGGGCGCCGGGAAAGATGAACATCTCCTCCTCGCGGTACTCCGAAAATCGGTCGGCGATGCGGGTGGCGAGGTCAGCCGGCAGCCGCGCGTGGCCGGCTGCCGCGAGCGCGTCGAACCCGCCTTGCACCGTCACCCGCCGGGCCTCGCCGAGCTTGAGCCGCCAGGCCGGCTCCGCGGTCGACCAGAAGTTTCGCGCGAAGCCGAGCACGGCGGCCGCGAGCGCCGACGACGGCAGCGGCGCGAGCTCGTCGGCGAACTCCGCGGCGACATGATTCCAGGCGATTTCCGGCCGGCCATAGGCCGACAGGATGGTGTCGTCCATGTCGATCAGCATGGCGCGCGGCAGTCTGGTCACGGCCATTTCACCTCCGGCGGCATGGAGGAGAGGATGGAATCGACATTGCCGCCGGTCTTCAGGCCGAAAATGGTACCGCGGTCGTAGAGCAGGTTGAACTCGACGTAGCGGCCGCGGCGGATCAATTGCTCCTCGCGGTCGGCTACGGTCCATGACGTGTTGAAATTGCGCCGCACCAGCTCCGGATAGATCTTCAGGAAAGCGCGCCCGACGTCCTGCGTAAAGGCGAGGTCGGCCTCCCAGTCGCCGCTGTCGTGCCAGTCGTAGAAGATGCCGCCGATGCCGCGCGCTTCCTTCCGGTGCGGCAGGTAGAAATACTCGTCGCACCATTTCCTGTACTTGTCGTAGTCGGCAACGCCGTTCGGCCCGCTGCAGGCCTCTTTCATCGCGGCGTGGAAGGCGATCGTGTCGGCGTCCTCCTGGGTGCGGCGGCGGTCGAGCACCGGCGTGAGATCCGCGCCGCCGCCGAACCAGGCCTTGGTGGTGACGACGAAGCGCGTGTTCATGTGTACCGCCGGCACGTGCGGATTCTTCAAATGCGCGATCAGCGAGATGCCTGACGCCCAGAAGCGCGGGTCGTCGGCGGCGCCCGGGATCTGGGCGCGGAACTCGGGCGCGAACTCGCCATGCACGGTCGAGCAGTGCACGCCGACCTTTTCGAACAGGCGCCCGCGCATCATCGACATCACTCCGCCGCCGCCCTTGGCGCCGGTATGATCGGTGCGCTCCCACGGCGTGCGCGCGAACCTGCCGGCCTCGCCGGGATAGAGCGGGGAAGTCGCTTCGTCCTCGAGCTTCTCGAAGGCCGCGCAAATCTGGTCGCGCAACGACTCGAACCAGCCTCGCGCGCGTTGCTTGCGTTGTTCGATGAGGGATACGTCCATGGTACTCTCGAGTTACCCGCCGTCATTGCGAGGAGCGAAGCGACGAGGCAATCCAGCTTGCTTGTTGTGGCAAAGCTGGATTGCTTCGCTTCGCTCGCAATGACGGTGAAATCATGGGAGTGGATCCTACCTGATCCCGAGCGACTTGTGTGTCTGCACGCTGAGCCGCCACTTGGGATGGCGCAGACAATAGTCGATGGCGCGCGCGGTATTTGCGGCAACGTCCGGCCCGTCCATCGGCTGCAGCGAGAAGCGCTCGAAGTCGAGCGCCGAAAATTCCTCCGGCGCTGCGCCTTCCTGCGGGTAGACCAGCTTCAATTCGTGACCGCGCTTCAACGCCAGTTCGGCGCCGGCCTTCGGACTGACGCAGATCCAGTCCATGCCGTCAGGCGGAATTATCGTGCCGTTGGTCTCGACCGCCACCGCAAAGCCGCGCGCATGCAGCGCGTCGATCAGCGCCCGGTCGACCTGCAACAATGGCTCGCCGCCGGTCAGCACGACGTAGCGGTTGGCGTCCTCGCCGGTCCATTGTACCGCGATGGTGTCGGCAAGCTCGTCCGCCGTCGCAAAGCGGCCGCCCAGCGTACCGTCGGTGCCGACGAAATCGGTGTCGCAGAATTGGCAGGTCGCCTTGGCGCGGTCCTCCTCGCGGCCGCTCCACAGATTGCAGCCGGAGAATCGGCAAAACACCGCCGCCCGCCCGGCATGGGCGCCTTCGCCCTGCAGGGTCAGAAAGATCTCTTTGACGGCGTAGCTCACCAGATATCCTCAATTCCTCGCAGCGGGACGGGTCTGCCGCAGCGCTTCACCAAGAGCCATGGCCGCAGCCATCGCGACATTGAGCGAGCGCAGTCCGGGCAGGATGGGGATGACCAGCCGCGCATCGGCGGCCGTCGCTACCTCGTCGGTCACGCCGGCGGACTCGCGTCCGAACAGCAGGATATCGGCCGGTTCGTAGGTGTAATCAAGGTAGGAACCGGCTCCCCGGGTGGAGAACAGCAGCAGGCGGTGGCCGAGGCTGCGCCGCCATTGCTCGAATTTGCCCCAGGAATCGTGGCGGGTCAGCCGCACCTGGTCGAGATAATCCATCCCGGCCCGCCGGAAGGTCCGGTCGGACGTCGCAAAGCCGGCCGGCTCGATGATGTGGGCGGCGACGTCCAGGCAGGCGCAGAGCCGCAGAATCGTCCCGGTATTCTGGGGGATATCCGGCTGGAAAAGCGCGATCTGCATGGGCATGCCAGGCCTCCGAACCCCCGCTGAAATGTCCGAATAAATCGCGCCATTGCGCGGAATTAGTGCATTGCACGTTTGCGAGCGGATAGCGGGCTTGCGCTTGCCCGGCAAGGGTGCCAATAGAACGATTCTGGACTGGCTGTTCTGCCCTTGGGGCGCGGAAAAAGCGGTCTTTCTGCCGCCGCGGGGCACGCGGGCGCCGGCAGACCTCCCAGCGGGTTTGGGCGATCCTCGTCTGGACGACCCTTGGGGCGGTTCCGCCGGCAGCAGCTTGGAAAGGGTTAGGGATCGTGACGACAGCGTCTTCGGCGGATCATCCGACACGCCGTGATTTCCTTTTTGTTGCAACGGGCGCCGTCGCCGGCGTCGGCGCGGTGGCCACCGCCTGGCCGTTCATCTCCCAGATGAACCCGGATGCCTCGACGATTGCAGCCGGTGCGCCGATCGAGGTCGATTTGACCCCGATTGCCGAAGGGCAGGACATCAAGGTGTTCTGGCGCGGCAAGCCGATCTACATCAGCCACCGCACCAAGAAGCAGGTCGAGGAAGCGCAGAAGACTCCGCTCAAGGATCTGCCCGATCCGCAGACCGACCAGCAGCGCACCAAGCCGGGACACGAGCAGTGGCTGGTCGTGGTCGGCATCTGCACCCATCTCGGCTGCATCCCGATCGCGCATGAAGGCAGCTACAACGGCTTCTTCTGCCCCTGCCACGGCTCGGTGTACGATACCTCCGGCCGCATCCGTCAGGGTCCGGCGCCGACCAACCTGCCCGTCCCGCCCTACAGCTTCCTTTCCGACACCAAAATCCAGATCGGCTAAGGCTTCGGGCTTGCAAGTCCGGAACCTCACGCCGTCGCGTCGATTTACTTCTTCAGGATCGCATCAATGAGCGGACCATCCGATTTTCAGCCGACCAATCCCGCCTTGAAGTGGATCGAGCGGCGCCTCCCCATCATGGGGCTCATGCATTCCTCGTTCGTGGCCTATCCGACGCCGCGTAACCTGAACTACTGGTGGACCTTCGGTGCCATCCTGTCGATGATGCTGGGCGTGCAGATCCTGACCGGCGTCGTCCTGGCAATGCACTACACGCCGCACGCCGATCTCGCCTTCAAGTCGGTCGAGTTGATCGTGCGCGACGTGAACTACGGCTGGCTGCTGCGCAACATGCACGCCGTCGGCGCCTCGATGTTCTTCCTCGCCGTCTACATCCACATGTTCCGCGGCCTCTATTACGGGTCGTACAAGGAGCCGCGCGAGGTGTTGTGGAT
>CAZDEZ010000072.1:0-18705 GCA_964504705.1 uncultured Bradyrhizobium sp. | reverse complement strand
GCTGGGCAAATCACTACCGCAAATCGGAATTCCGGTAAAGAGAAATATTTTTGCATCAAGGGCTTGACAACTTCTCCAAATCGGAAACAGCGCGCCGGGTTTGCTCGCCCCGCGGAATTTGCCGCATCCGGCAAGGCGGCAGGCGACATCGCTCCGCCTGCCGATCACCAATTCTTGTCTCAGGGAACCCGACCGTCGGATTGCTTCCGGTGACTAACCCGGGCAACGAGACTTCCGGCATTTGGCATTCAGGCATTTCAAAAGACGTGACCTGGTTCACAGGCACGACCCGCTCAACCGGGCTATTCGACCAAACCAATAAAATTTCGGGCAACACCGATGTCAGCCGAAGAAGAATACTACCGGGCAGGCGACCGGGTGCGATTGAGCCAGTTGGGCAAGGAGCGGATGCCCCGCAACAAGGCCACCACCGCCAAGGTCGTCGGCTACGGACGATCCGATACGAGAATCCGCGTCGTCTTCGACGGATCGGCCTATCCCGTCAGCGTCCACGTCAGTTACCTGGAGAGAGACGTGTAGCAAGCCATTGGTGCGGCGGTTTTCTCGCGCGCGCGCGGCTTGCTTGATCCAGCTCAACGCCGTATCCGGCGGGATGGTCTTGGTTGGATGAAAATCCCGGAGGCACGCCCATCAGCGAGATCACGCATTTCATCGCCATGCCGTTCGACTTCGCAGGGCGCGACCTGGCGCCGGGCGAACCGGCCAAATGCGCCAGCCCGGCGGCGGCGATCGAGCGCGCGCAGGGCATGTGGCGGACGCTGGGACATGCCGGCGCCGCGGCCTTCGTGCGCGTCGGCTATCCGGACGGCCAGATCACGGTGCTGCGCACGTTCGGCAGCGTGCCCGAGGATTTCGAGGCGTGAGGCGTCAGGGACGCGACCAGGCGTGTTCTCATGAATTACCTCCAAGCAGCTGACATGGAAGCGGACATTGGCGATGTCAGCGTGTGGCCACCAACGGAAATCGCCGACGAACGGATGGTCGGCAGCTGAGTTGCATACTTCACCTCCGGAAACGGAGCGCTTAGTTCATTCCCTTGTGGGCTCCGTCCGTTGATCCATCGCAAGGAGGTCTCCGCCGTCGTCGGTACCAAGTTTCGATAGTTATCCGACAGCAAAAGAGATGGAACTAACGGGAGATGACAAATGGCCAATAGGGAGGTCGTGATCTGTTCGCCCGTGCGCACCGCCATCGGTACATATGGCGGCACGCTGAAGGATTTGCCCGCAGTTGATCTGGGTGCCGTGGCAATCAGGGCATCACTTGAGCGCGCGAAGTTATCGCCCGACGATGTCGGCAGCGTCGTCATGGGCAACGTGATCCAGGCCGGCAACAAGATGAACCCGGCCCGACAAGCGGCTATCAATGGCGGCGTTCCTGTCGGTGTCCCGGCGCTGACCGTCAACCGGGTCTGTGGCTCGGGCGCGCAAGCGATTGCGAGCGCCGCTCAGGAGGTGATGCTCGGGTTCATTGACAGCGCGGTTGCGGGCGGCATGGAGAACATGGACCGTGCCCCATATCTCATGGGGGCCGGGCGTTGGGGCTATCGCATGGGCGATGCGACGATCTTCGATGCGATGCTGATGGACGGTCTCAATGACGCTTTCTCTGGCCAACATTCCGGTTGGCACACGGAGGACCTCGCAGCCTCCCATCAGATCACCCGCGAAGAGCAAGATCGTTGGGCCGAACGATCGCAAAAGCGCTTTTCCGCGGCCCAGGCTGGCGGCAAGTTTGCTGCGGAAATCGCAGCGGTCGAAATTGCCTCCCGCAAGGGTCCGACAAAATTCGACAAGGACGAGCATAACCGGCCGGATACCACGATCGAAAGCCTCGGAAAGCTCAAGCCCGCCTTCCGCAAGGAGGGCACGATTACGGCGGGCAACGCGCCCGGGCTCAATACCGGGGCGTCCGCGATGATCGTGGCGGATCGCGCCTGGGCCGACAAGAAGGGCTTGACGCCCATGGCGCGCCTTGTCGCCTACGGGATAGGCGCTGTCGAACCTGGCATGTTCGGATTGGGACCGGTTCCGGCGGTAAGGCAGACGCTCGAACGGGCCGGCTGGAAAACCTCGGAAATCCAGCGCATCGAGATCAACGAGGCTTTCGCGGCGATCGCAATTGCGGTTGCGAAGGATCTCGGTCTTGACGCGAGCATCGTCAATGTGGAGGGCGGTGCGATCGCGCATGGTCATCCGATCGGCGCCTCCGGCGCGGTGCTCACCACTCGATTGCTGCATTCGATGAAACGCGACGGCATCAAGAAAGGCATCGTCACGCTTTGCATCGGCGGCGGTCAGGGGATCGCGCTTGCGCTTGAATCGATGAACTGAGTCTGTCCGCATGAGCCTTGGGGCGCCGGTTTCCGGCCTGCTGGGCAGTGTTGGCCAACCCCAGGACAGCTTATGGTGCTTCACTTTCGCGCGCTGGACGCTCCGACCTCGTTTCTGTTTTTCACTGGAAAGGGCGGTGTCGGTAAGACCTCGCTCGCATGCGCTACGGCCGTCGGCCTCGCCGATCGTGGATTGCGCGTTCTTCTCGTCAGCACCGATCCGGCATCCAACCTTGACGAGATGCTGGAGGTCACTCTGACCGATCGCCCGACCCCGGTGCCAGACGTCACCGGGCTTTCGGCCATGAATATCGACCCGGAAGCCGCTGCCGAGGCTTATCGCAGCCGGGTCCTTGAGCAACTCGGACCAGACGTTGATGCTGGTGAGCGCTCGACGGTGCGCGAGCAACTCTCTGGCGCCTGCACAACCGAAATAGCCGCCTTCGACGAGTTCGTCGGATTGCTGGACGGCGACATGGCTGGGTTCGACCACATCATATTCGACACGGCCCCGACCGGCCACACACTGAGGCTCCTTAGCCTGCCGAAGGCATGGACCGGCTTTCTCAAGAATAATGATAGGGGAGCCTCCTGCCTCGGTCCGCATTCGGGTTTGAAGATGCAGGAAGAGCGCTTCCGAAAAGCGCTCCAAGCCCTAGGCGATTCCAGGCGGACTACCATCATTCTAGTTACCCGCGCCGATCACGGCGCTATCCGGGAGGCAGCCAGGACATCGGGCGAACTTGATGTGCTCAATCTCTCGAACCAGGTCCACGTGGTGAACGGGCGGTTCCATGCCACCGACCCGACCGACGTGGTCGCGGCTGCGCTTGAGCGGGAACAGGAGGAGGCATTGGCCGCAATGCCTGCGTCGCTCATGAAACTGCCGCGAGACGAAATCCCTTTGCTTGGCTTTGACATCGTCGGGCTCAAGGCTCTGAGGGCAGTTCTGTCGCCAACCAGCCAGCCATCAAGTGTATCCGCCAGGCCTGATACGGAATCGTTTGACCTGCCGGGCCTGGATCGGTTGGTCGATGATATCGCACAAGGCAAGCACGGCCTGATCATGGTCATGGGCAAAGGAGGCGTCGGAAAGACGACCATTGCTGCCGCTATCGCGGTGGGATTGGCCAGACGGGGTCATGCCGTCCACCTCAGCACGACCGATCCCGCAGCTCATGTCGCTTTCGTCGTCGATGGCGTCATGCCCGGCCTGACGGTCGACCGGATCGACCCACGGGTTGAGACGGAGCGGTATGTCGCGAAAATCCTGGCGAGCCGGGGACGAGACCTCGACGAGCAAGGTAAGGCTCTGCTGCTCGAAGACCTCGCTTCGCCCTGTACTGAGGAGGTGGCTGTGTTCCACGCCTTCTCGCACGTAGTTGCGGAGGCGCGAAGCGCCTTCGTGGTGCTCGATACGGCGCCGACGGGTCACACACTCCTTCTGCTGGATGCAACCGGGGCTTATCATCGGCAGTTGACAAGCCAACTCACACCGTCCGGTCCGGGACGCATCGTAACGCCGCTGATGAGGCTCCAGGATCCGGCCCACACCAAGGTGATCCTGGTGACGCTGCCGGAGACCACTCCCGTATCGGAAGCGGCTTCCCTTCAGAATGACTTGCGGCGTGCTGGCATCGAACCGTACGGCTGGGTCATCAATAAAAGCCTTGCCGTCTCCGGAACCCGCGATCCCCTGCTGCGGCTTCGGCTCGATAAAGAGCGGACGCAGATAGCCCGCGTTCAGGACGGGCTCGCACAACGCGCTTTTATCCTCGGGTGGCGAAGAAAGCCGCCGGTCGGCGTGGGAGAGCTTCTGACACTGTCGTGAATACCTCAGGTACCACGATGTCTGCTCGGGGTCAGTCTGCGACGCGTGCTGCGCAAAGAGGGATTTCCGCAAACCGCCGAAACCGGGCTTGGCTTTTTGGTTATACGCCCTAGCCCAACTCGAACGTGGTAACGCCGAACACGCTCGCCAGCCGCAGGGAAGGAATCGCGCCGGTGTACATGCGCGCGGTCTCGAACACCGGCGCAAGCCCGAGCGATTGCGCCAACGCCACCGCTTCGCGGTTGACCGCGGGGACATCGAGAAAGATCTCGCCGCCGCCGGCGTGCGCCAGCAAGGCCGACAGCACCGCCTCCGCCGCGGCGCGATCGTCTGCCACGAGCGGACCGATCTTGCGGCCGCTGCGGCACGGCCGGATCACGCCCCAACCGGTCAGCCTGCCGTCGCGCATCAGGGCGCTGCCGACATGGCCCGGAGCGCCGATCCAGGCGCGCAGGAACCGCGGGCGCGGTGCGGGAAATACCGTGGCGTCGGAAGCCTCGATCATCGCCAGGGGAACGTCGCGCAACGCGACGATACCGGCCGGCGGCGCTGCTGAAGCAGCAACGACGCCGCCGAAGCGAATATTGGCATAGGCGAGCTGAAAGCCCGACTTCCTGTAATTGTCCTGTTGCGCCACCACGCCGTCGAGACCGATCACGCGACCTCCGGCATGCGCGACCGCTGCGTTCCAGATTTGCAATCCGTAACCGCGGCCGCGCAGGTCCGCTCGCACGATGTAGAAGCCGAGGAAAGCGAAGCGCGCGTCATAGTTGACGCAGGAGATGGTCGCGGCCGCCTCGCCGTCGAGTTCGCCGACCAGGAACCCGTCGGGATCGACGGTGGCAAAACAGGCGGCGTCGGCCAGCCCCGGATTCCACCCCTCCACCGCCGCCCACTCCGCGGCGAGTGCGATCTCGTCCGGCCGCATGGTTCGGATGCCGAAACCTTCCACGTGAACCTGTTTCCCCTTCGCCGCCTACTTCTTGTCCTCGTCGAGCAGCGCCTGGCGAACCTGTTTGAACTCGCTGCGGTCCTGTTTGTTGACCTTCGGGAAGTGCAGGTCGAGTTTGTCGAGCGCGGCGACGATGGCGGAGCCGATCACCACGCGGGCGAACCATTTGTGGTCGGCCGGCACGACGTGCCACGGCGCATGGCGCGTCGCGGTGTGGCGGATCATGTCCTGATAGGCGGCCTGGTACTTCGCCCACAATTTGCGTTCGGCCACGTCCCCCATCGAGAACTTCCAGTTCTTCGACGGCTGCTCCAGCCGCTCGAGGAAGCGCTCGCGCTGTTCCTGTTTGGAGACGTTGAGGAAGAACTTCAGCACCACGGTGCCGTTGCGGGCCAGATGCCGCTCGAAGCAGGAAATATCCTCGAAGCGTTCGCGCCAGATGTCCTTCGTCACCAGCTCGGGCGGCAGCTTCTGTTTGGCGAGTATCTCCGGATGCACCCGCACGACCAGACATTCCTCGTAGTGCGAGCGGTTGAAGATGCCGATCCGGCCGCGCTCGGGCAGCGCGATCGCCGCGCGCCACAGGTAATCATGGTCGAGTTCCGTGGACGTCGGCTGCTTGAAGGCGGTGACCTCGCAGCCCTGCGGGTCGACGCCGTCGAACACGCTTTCGATGGCGCTGTCCTTGCCGGCGGCGTCCATGCCCTGGAAGATCAGCAGCAGCGACCAGCGGTCCTGCGCGTACAGCTTCTCCTGGAAATCGGACAGCCGCTTGCGGTTGGCCTCGATGATCTTCTCGCCCTTCTCCTTGTCGAGCCCGCCCTTCTCGGCGGTCTTGTACGACTTGAGGTGAAATTCGCCGGCGCCGTCATAGCGGAACGGCGCGATGAACGGCTTCAGCTGGTCGGCGAGCGGGTTCGAGGAATTCTTGGCCATGCGATCAGGTGCTCCAGATAATTGCAGATCGTAGGATGGGTTGAGCGACAGCGAAACCCATCATGTCGCCGCGAAGGCGATGGGTTTCGCGAGCGCTCAACCCATCCTACGGACTACGGGCTCCGCCACTTATTTCTGAGATTGCTTGCCCATGCGACCATGTGCTCCGGTTGGGGCGGCCCCGTCGGACCGTCGGGAATTTCGGCCGCGTCGCGGCGACGATAGACCATGAGCATCAGCGGCGCGAGGCGGCGCAGCAGGCCATGCGCGACCCAGGGAACGGGCTCGGTGAACGGCAAGGCGAGTTCGTGCTCGGCGACGCCACGCGCGGCTTTGGCGAGCTCCTGCCCGATGGCGATCGACAGCGCCACGGCGCGACCGTTGCAGCCGGCCCAGGCATAGGCGTCGGGGCCGAGGCGATGGATGCGCGGCAGGAAATCCGTGGTCATGCCGACATAGCCGTTCCAGACATAGTCGAATTTGACCTCACCGATCGCCGGCCACAATCGCTTCAGGCGCGCGGCGACGCTGGCCTTCAGGCTGTCGGCGTCGGAGCCGATCTGGGCGCCGCCGGTGACGAGACGGTTGCGGGCGTCGTAGCGCGCGAAATACAGTTCGCCATGGGTGTCCGACATTGCCTGCCGGCCGGGGATGACGATCTTGCGCGCAGCATCGGACAGCGGTTCGGTCGCCATCTGCCAGGAGCGCACCGGCATCACCTCGCGCGCGATCTCGGGCGCGAGGGTTTTGGCGAATTCGCCGGTGTAGGCATTGGTGGCGAGGATCAGCGCGCGGCCGCCGATCTCGCCGTGCGGCGTGGTGACGATCCAGCGATCGTTGCGGCGCTCGAAGCGCGGCACCGGCGAGCGCACGAAGATGCGCGCGCCGCGATCGACGGCGGCGCGCGCCAGGCCCCGCGACAGCGCCAGCGGATTGACGTGGCCGCCGGTCCGGTTCCAGAAGCCGCCGAACCACGCGTCGGAGCCGAGCATTCGCGTCACTTCCTCGCGCGACAGGAACTCGACGGCCGCGCCGACCCCAGACCATTGCCGCACGCGGCGTTCGGCGATTTTGATGCGGCCGGGCGAATGCACCGGCTGGATCCAACCGGCCTGCTCCTGCTCGGCCTGGATCTGGTAGCGCCGCGCGACGTCGAACAAGGTCGAGGCGCAGTCGCGCAGCAGCGCGACGAAACGCTCCCCGGATGCGCCGTGCTTCGCCACGATGTCTTCCGGATCGGGCCGCGTCAGCGTCGGGATCACCTGGCCGTTGTTGCGGCCCGAGCCGCCCCAGCCGGGCTCGGCGGCTTCGACGATGGCGACGTCAACGCCCGCCTCGCGCAGATGCAGCGCGGTGGAAAGGCCGGTGAAGCCTGCGCCGACGATGACGACGTCGGCCTGCTCCGTACCCACGAGCTGCGGCAGCTCGGGCCCGGGCGGCGTCACCGCGGCCCACAGCGAGTCCGGCATTGGGACGGTTTCAAGCGGCATTAGACTTCCTCTGGACGCAATCGTAGGATGGGTTGAGCGCGAGCGAAACCCATCGAATTGTGCGGCAAGCATGATGGGTTTCGCAAGGGCTCAACCCATCCTACGGACCGAACAGGGACCAGCGTGACCATCAAAAGCATCGCCGGAATAGACCACGCCGTCGTCGCGGTGAAGGACCTCGACGCGGCGGCCGCCAACTGGAAGCAGCTCGGCTTTACCATTTCGCCGCGCGGCACCCACAGCGCGCATATGGGGACCGGCAATTACACCATCATGCTGGGCGAGGACTACATGGAGCTGCTCGGCGTGCTCACCGCCACCGGGCACAACGCGCCGACGCGGACCTATCTGGAGCAGACCGGCGGCGGCATCGAGCGCGTCGCGTTCACGACGCTGAGCGCGGCGGCGGGCGCGGCGGAGCTGCGCACCATGGGCTACGAGGCGATCGGCCCGACCGACTTCGAGCGGCCGGTGATCCTGCCGGACGGCAGCAAGAGCGCGGCGAAGTTCGCGACTTTCCAGTGGCCGGTTGCGGAAGCGCCCGGCGGCGTGCGGTTGTTCGCCTGCCAGCACAAGACGCGCGAGACGGTGTGGATCCCCGAGCTGCAGCGGCACGCCAACACCGCGCATCGCATCAACAGGGTGTTCATCGTGACGCCCGACGTGGAGGCGGACGCGAGGCACCTGGCGAAGATGATTGCCGGCGAGGTGCAGGCGGGCGCGGACGGATCGGCGGTGGTGCCGACCGGATCCGGCCGGGCGGATTTCGTCTTCCTCACCCGTGATGCGCTGGGCAGGCGCTATCCCGGCGTGGACGTGAGCACCCTGCCCGCGCGCGCCGGCGCGGGACTGGAACTCGTGGTGAGCGACCTTGCCGCCGCGAAAGCTGCGATCGGTGCGAAGGCGGTGCCGAGCGGCAGTGCCGTCGTCGTGCCGCCGGCCGCGGCGAACGGCGTGCTGCTGGCGTTTGTGGCCGGCTAGTGTCTCGTGTCCCGGACGCGATGCAGCGTGAAACGCTGCCTCGCAGAGCCGGGACCCATGGTTCTCGCAACATGGACCCCGGATCAGCAGCGCATCACCATAGCGCGTCGAAGACGCGCGTAAACGCGCTTTCGGTGCTGCGCAGCATCCGGGGAACGCACGCTACGCCTTTTTCCACTTCAGCCGTTCGAGGATGCTGCCCAGAATGCCCTTGGGCAGGAAGATGATGAACAGCACCAGCAGCACGCCGTAGACGAGATTGTCCCAGCCGACGGCCGCGGTGCCGAAGCGGATGCGCAGCGTTTCCGCCAGCACGATGGTGATGACGGCGCCGACCGTCGGGCCCAGCGAGACATAGAGCCCGCCGACGATGACGGCGAACACCATCTGCAGGGACACCGCGATGCCGCTCACCGTGTCCGGCGAGATGAACATCTGGTACTGGCAGTAGAGCGCGCCGGCGAGCGCGGTCATCAGCGCCGAGATCAGCGTGACCTTGAGCTTCTCGGCGGTGACGTTGACGCCGGCCGCGGCCGCGGCGTCTTCGTCCTCCGAGATCGCCTCCATCGCGTAGCGGCTCATGCTGCGGTCGATCACGCGCCAGACCACGAGGCCGGCGACCCAGACGCCGAGCGCGATCAGGTACCATGTGGTCTTGTCGTCGAATTGCAGCGCCCAGAACCCCTTGCCGCTGGGAGCGCGGTTCGGCGTGTAGCCGAGCGAGCCGCCGGTCCAGTCGCGCGTCGCGGTGATGACCTGCAGCACGATGCCCGACAGCGCCAGCGTCACCAGCACGAAATAGTGCCCGGTGATGCGGAAGCGGAAGCAGGGATAGGCGACGATCAGCGCCAGGACGCCGGCCGCGACCATGCTGACGGGAATGCCGATCCAGGGCGAGACGCCGAGGTGATTCCACAACAGCGCGGTGACGTAGGCGCCGACGCCCATGAAGCCGCCATGGCCGAGCGAGACGAGGCCGAAGCGCCCCATGATCGACCACGAGGTGTAGGCGAACGACCAGATCAGGATCAGCACCAGCAGGTGCAGATGATAGGGCTCGCGATAGACGAAGGGCAGCGCGATCAGCGCGGCGAGGCCGACGGCCCAGGCGGCATAACGGGAATTCACGAGCGCCTCGCCATTAGGCCAGCGGGCCGGATGAACATCATGACGATGAAGAAGGCGAACGCCAGCACGTAGCCCCATTCGAGGTCGGAGAACAGGCCGCCCAGCGAGATGATCTCGGCAAAGACGAAGGCGGCGATGAAGCCGCCGATGAAATTGCCGAGGCCCCCGAGCACGCAGATCAGGAAGGTGATCGGGCCGAACGACAGCCCGACGAAGGGGTGCACGTCATATTGCAGCACCAGCAGGCAGGCGGCGAGGCCGGCGAGCGCGCCGCCGAGCGCGGAGGTGACGAGGTAGATGCGCTTGGTGTCGACGCCCATCAGCGACATGATCTGGCGGTCCTGCGCGATGGCGCGGATCGCGGTGCCGGTGAAGGTGCGCGTCATGAACAGATAGACCGCGATCATGCCGGCGAGCGCCGCGCCGAACGCCAGCAGCCGCGAATAGCTGAAGTTCATGTCGCCCAGCGCCAGCACCGGCAGGCGGATGCCGAGGTTGCGGAAGTCGATGCCGAACGCGACGGTGGCGAAGCTCTGCAGGATGAACAGCACGCCGCCGGTGGCGAGCAGCTGGTTGATCGGCGGCGCGGTCAAGAGCGGCGCGATCACGAAGTAATGCAGCGCCGCGCCGAGTGCCGCCACCAGCAGGATCGCGATCGGGGCGGCGGCCCAGTACGGCAGGCCGAATACCTGCACCATGTAGTACATGCCGTACATGCCGATCATGACGAGCTCGGCGTAGCAGATCCAGGTGACGTCGATGACGCCGAAGATCAAATTGAGCCCGAGCGCCAGCAGCGCCAGCACGCCGCCGAGCAGGATGCCGTTGATCACGGCCTCCAGCAGGTAGATGTCGAAGATGTCGAGAAAGCCCTGCATCAGCTGCTCTTTTGTTTGCGCTAGACCCCGAGATACGCCTGCTTGATGGTGTCGGTCTTCAGCATCTCTGCCGAGGTGCCGGAGGCGCGGATGGTGCCGGCTTCCAGCAGATAGGCGCGGTCCACCACCTTCAGCACCTGCTGCACGTTCTGCTCGACGATCAGCACCGTCAGACCCGAAGCGCGGATGCGCCGGACCAGATCGAACACCTGCTGCACCACGACCGGCGCAAGGCCCGCCGACGGCTCGTCGAGCAGCAAGAGCTTCGGGTCGCTCATCAGCGCGCGGCCGATGGCGCACATCTGCTGCTCGCCGCCGGACATGGTGCCCGCCATCTGGTGGCGGCGCTCCTTCATGCGCGGGAACAGGTCGAACACGAATTCCAGCCGCTCGGCGTATCTGGCCCGGGCGCCCGGCATGTAGGCGCCCATCTTCAGATTGTCGTCCACGGTGAGGCGCGGAAACAGCCGGCGGTTCTCCGGCACGTGCGCGATGCCGAGGCTGACGATGCGGTGCGCGGCGGTTGCCACGACGTCGGTGCCCTCCATCGTGATGGAGCCCCTGGTGGGACGGATCAGGCCGGAGATCACCCGCATCAGGGTGGTCTTGCCGGCGCCGTTGGGACCGATCACGCCGACGGCTTCGCCCGCCTTGACCTCGAGGTCGACGCCGAACAGCGCCTGGAACGTGCCGTAACCCGCATCGACCGACTTGAGCGCGAGCATGGCCTACACCCCTGCCCGTCGGCGCGCTTCGGAGGCCGCAGCCAGCGTCGCGTCGGAATCGCTGCCGAGATAGACCTCGATGACGCGCGGGTCGGCAGCGACCGCCGCCGGCAGACCTTCGGAAATCTTCTCGCCGTGGTCGAGCACCATGACGCGGTCCACCACGCGCATCAGCACTCCCATGATGTGCTCGACCCAGATGATGGTGATGCCGAGCTCGTCGCGGATGTTGCGCAGCATGTCGGCGGCCTGGTCCATCTCGTGCTCGTCGAGGCCGCCGAGGCTTTCGTCGGCGAGCAAGAGCTTCGGCCCGGTGGCAAGCGCCTTCGCCAGCTCGAGCTTCTTCAGGCCGGCGGCGCCGAGCCCGTCGACGCTGGCATGGCGGTCGGTGGGAAGCCCGACCATCGCAAGCGCCTTTTCCGCCGCCTCGTCGGCCTTCTTGCGGCTGTGACGGCCCTGGCCGTAGAAGCCGGCGAGTTCGACGTTCTCGAAGATCGTCAGGCGGCGAAACGGCCGCGGGATCTGGAAGGTGCGGCCGATCCCGCCGTTGATGATGCGGTGCGGGGAAGTGCCCGCGATCTCATGCCCGTCGAACAGGATCGAGCCCGCGGTCGGCACCAGCGTGCCCGACAGCATGTTGAAGATCGTGCTCTTGCCCGAGCCGTTCGGGCCGATCAGGCCGAGAATCTCGCCCTGCTCGACCTTGAACGACACATTGCTGACCGCGGTGAAGCCGCCGAAACGCTTTACCAGGCCGTTCACCGTCAGCACCGCGGTCCCTCCGTGTTGTTATTGTTATGTCGGGGCTTACTGGTTGCTGAACGTCGTCCCCTTCGGCAGCGGCAGCACCGCTTCGCGCACCGCCTGGCTCTTCGGCCACACCACATAGGACTTGTCGTCGACATACTGGATGACGACGGGGAACGAACGCTCGTTCTGGCCGGCCATCTGCGCGCCCTCGCCGGGGAACTTGACGCCGAAGCCGAGCATGGTGCCGCCCTCGGGCACGTCGACATCGAGCGCGGCCTTGCGCAGCGCTTCCGGATCGACGCCGCCGTACTTCTTGATGGCGCGCGGCAGCACGTCGGTGAGGAACAGATAGGTGTTGGAGGCGGCCATGCCGACATGGGCGGAGCGGATGGCGACGCCGGGCTTCACCTTGTCGAACTCCTCGCCGACCATCTTGATCACCGGCGGCAGTTTCGGATCCATGGTCTTCTGGTTGGCGAGCCAGATCGAGATCGGGTCGGTGTTGAAGACGTAGTTGACGTCGTTGCCGAGACCTTCCTTCAGCTTCTCGTAGACGCCATAGCCGGCGCCGTGTCCGACCAGGGCTGCGACCTTCAGCCCCTGCTCGCGCGCCTGCCGGCCGAACAGGGTGATGTCCGGGTTGTAGCCGGTGTGGAAGATCACGTCGGGCCGGGCGCGCTTCAGCTTGGTGACCAGCGCCGAAAGGTCGGGCGCCGTGGCGGCATAGCCTTCCTTCAGCACGATCTGGAAGCCGGCCTTCTTGGCGCCGGCCTCGTTGCCCTTGGCGACGTCGACGCCATAGGCGCCGTCCTCGTGGATGATGGCGACGCGCAGGTCCTTCGGCTCCTTGCCGAGTTTCGCCTTGGCGTTCTGCTCGATGAAGTCCATCGTCATCTTGCCGAACTGGTCGCCGCTCGCCTGCGGGCGGAACACGTATTTGTAGTTCTTGCCGTCCAGCACGGCCGACGAAATGCAGGTGGTGATCCACATGAACTTCTTGAGCTGCTCGACGCGGCCGGCCACCGGCACGCATTGCGCCGAGGAGTAGAAGCCGAGCAGCATGTCGACCTTTTCCTGCTCGATCAGCCGCACCGCCTCGTTGATGGCGACGTCAGGCTTGCTCTGCGCGTCGGCATAGACGGCTTCGACCTTGTAGCCCTCGACGCCGGTCTTGGTGTACTGGTCGAGCATGATCTTGGCGCCGATATATTGCAGCTCGGAGCCGCCGCCGGCGAGCGGGCCGGTGAGATCGTAGATGACGCCGATCTTGATCTTCTTTTCCTGGGCGTCGGCACTACCGGCCATTCCCAGCACCGCCATCGCGGCGAACAGCCCAACGAACAGGCGTGCAGCTTTGTGCCCCGGCATCAAACCCTCCCTGAAATTGTGCATTGCGTTCTTGGTTGTCTCTTGCGCCGCCTATCACAGGGGCAGTGCGGCCCGATGTCAAGCTAAACAAGAAAAGACGACGCAAGCGCAGCACCTCGCTACTGCAATCAGGACGCAACTTTCCCGACGAACGGCCGCGGCCTTCTCGCGCGAGCCTCAGGCGGGCAACTGTGCTTCGAGATAGCGCGTCACAAATGGCGGCATCGCGTCGGTCAGGTCGCTGCGCTTGCGGACGAGATGGATAGCGGAAAACTCTGGATGTGATTGCTTGGCGAGATTCGCCGCGATCTTAGCACGCAAGGCCTCACCAGGCAGATCGGCCTGCAGCACCCGGATCATCGCGAGCATCGGGCCGGTATCGACGCAGCACCAGTCCGCGGCGGCGCGATAGTCGGCCGGCGTCAGCCCCGTCTCCTCTTCGACCTCGCGCACGACGCTGCCCGGAACATCCACCTTGCCGTTCTTGACGTCACCGGGATCGGGCGTGCCGGCCGCGAAATAGATGCGTCCGGCATTCGCCGTGTGCGGGGCCATTTCGCCGAGCACGAAGGCGCCATCGGAAGCACGGAGCGCGCCCATTCCGGGAACGTTAAAGATTTCCTTGTCCGGAAATCCCCAGTCGCGCCAGGCCAAGAAGCTCGCAAAGTCCTCTTCGAAGTATTCTGCGGTAAAGTTCGTGTCCGCAAAGCGCAGATTGCGCGCGAGCAGCACGCGGCCGTTCCACATCTTCGGCTTGGCCTGCTGCCGTTCGGCGAAGTGCGCGTCAATCTCCACGCGTCGCGCCTGTGCGAACGGCCAGACCCACGACGTCACCTTGAGATCGAGCGTGGTGACTCGCCGGATGCGTGGAGGATTCATGGCGCAAGGCTACCTGGTGCCCGACCCCGTGGTCTTCCTCGCCTTCTCGACGAAGGCGTTGGTGTAGGTCTTGCTGACGTCGATCCCGGCCTTGGCGACTTCCGGCGAGCCCTCGCTGAACACGGCGAGCACGGCGGAGGCGCCCTTCGGGTCCATCAGGCCGGTCTGCGAATACATGGGAAGCGTGTTCTTCAGCGCGGCGAGATAGAGCTCCTTGTTCTTGCCGACAAGTCCCTCCGGCATCTTCGCCATGATCTCTTCCGGCGTGTGGGAGTGAATCCAGTCGAGCGTATTGAGGATCGCCTGGGTCAGCGCCTGCGCCTCCTTCTCGTGGCTCTTGATCCAGGCCACCGTGGTGTAGAGCGCTCCGCCCGGATACTCACCGCCGAACACGTCAAGCGTATCCTTTTGCGTGCGGGTATCGGCGAGGATCTTCAGGTCCTTGTATTCGCCCTGCAGCACCGTGACGGAGGGATCGAGCATCACCGCGGCCTCGATCTGGCCCTGCTGCATGGCCGCGACCGCGGTGGCCCCTAAGCCGACGCCGATCACGGACGCGCTGGCGGGATCGAGGCCGTTCTTCTTCAGCAGGTATTTCAGGAAGAAGTCGGTCGAGGAGCCCGGCGCGCTGACGCCGACCTTCTTGCCGGCAAGATCCTTGATCGAGTTGATCGAAGCGGTGTGTTTCGGCGAGACCACCAGCACCAGGCCGGGATAGCGGTCGTAGATCACGAAGGACTGCATCTCCTGCTTCTTGGCGGCGAGATTGACGCAATGGTCGAAATAGCCCGACACCACGTCGGCGCTGCCGCCGAGCACGGCCTTGAGCGCATCCGAGCCGCCCTTGAGGTCCACCAGTTCGACGTTGAGGCCCGCCTTCTCGTATTCGCCGAGCTGCCGCGCCAGCACGGTCGGCAGATAACAGAGACAGGCGCTGCCGCCGACGGCGATGGTGACCTTGCTTTGTGCTGTGGCAAGCGTGGTGGTTAGTGCGAGTGCCAGAAATGCACCGGCAAGCCGGCCGATGATGTTGCGCATGGGGGTCCTCCGAAAGATTTGGCGGGACGATAGTGCAGCGTGAGGTGGTTGAGAAGGCGGATTTGGTAGGGGCAGACTGTCGCCGCCGTCATTGCGAGGAGCGAAGCGACAAAGCAATCCAGCTCTATTGCTTCAGAGCAGCTGGATTGCTTCGCTTCGCTCGCAATGACGGCGGAGAGAGCCGTAGAATCCGTAGGGTGGGCAAAGCGAAGCGTGCCCACCTTCGCAAGCACGACGCGGAAGGTGGGCACGGCGCAAGAGCGCCTTTGCCCACCCTACGCGACTCGCCAGATCAACCCCTGCCCTCGTTCGACACCGGGCGCCACACCAGGAGTCGCCGCTCGACCAGCGTCACGCCGTAGTCGATCAGGAGGACAAAGGCCGACAGCACGAACATGCCGGCGAACACGCCGGCGACGTCGAAGATGCCTTCGGCCTGCTGGATCAGGTAGCCGAGGCCGGCGGCCGAGCCCAGATATTCGCCGACCACGGCGCCGACCACGGCAAAGCCCACCGAAGTGTGCAGCGAAGAGAACATCCAGGAAAGCGCCGACGGCCAGTAGACGTGGCGCATCAATTGCCGGTCGTTCATGCCGAGCATGCGGCCGTTGTCGAGCACCGTGGGCGAGACTTCCTTGACGCCCTGGTAGACGTTGAAGAACACGATGAAGAAGACCAGCGTGACGCCGAGCGCGACCTTGGACCAGATGCCTAAGCCCAGCCACAGCGTGAAGATCGGGGCCAGCACGACGCGGGGCAGTGCGTTCACCATCTTCACATAGGGATCGAACACCGCGGCAATCCGCGGCTGGCGCGCGAACCAGAAGCCGACGGCGACGCCGAGCGCCGAGCCGATGACGAAGGCGAGGATCGATTCCCAGAGCGTGATGACGAGGTGCTTCCAGATCGTGCCGGTCCAGAACCAGTTGACGATCTGGCTGGCGACGTCGAGCGGCGTCGAGAAGAAGAACGGCGGCAGCAGGACTTTCCCCAGCACCGGCACGGTGGCGAAGAACTGCCACAGCGCCAGCGCGATGACGGCGACGGCGACCTGCCAGGCGAGAAGCGTGAAGCGCGACATCAGACCGCCTCCGCCGCGTGCGTCGATTGCACGTAGCCCTTCATCACCTCGTCCTTCAACACGCTCCAGATTTCCCGGTGCAGTTCGTGAAATTCCCTTTCCATGCGCACCTCGGAAATGTCGCGCGGGCGGGCCAGCGGCACCTGCCAGTCGCCGATGATGCGCGCGGAGGGACCGGCCGACATGATGACGACGCGGTCGGCGAGCGCGATCGCCTCCTCCAGGTCGTGGGTGACGAACAGCACCGCCTTGCGGTCGGTGCTCCACAATTCCAGCAGCAGATTGCCCATGATCTGCCGGGTCTGCGCATCGAGCGGGCCGAACGGCTCGTCCATCAGCAGGATCCTGGGATCGCGGATGAGGACCTGCGCGAGGCCGACGCGCTTGCGCTGGCCGCCGGAGAGCATGTGCGGGTAGCGGTTGCCGAACGCGCCGAGGCCGACGGAGGTGAGGAATGCCTGCGCGCGCTGCCGCGCGTCCTGCTGCGGCGCGCCCATGATTTCGAGGCCGATCGCGACGTTGTCGATCGCGGTCTTCCACGGGAACAGCGCATCCGCCTGGAAGAGATAGCCGGCGTCGCGGTTCAGCCCGGTTAGCGGCCGGCCGAAGATGCGGACCGCACCGGCAGCCGGCTTCAGCAGGCCGGCGGCGACATTGAGCAGCGTGGATTTTCCGCAGCCGGTCGGGCCGACGATGGCGACGAACTCGCCGTCGGCGACGGTCAGATCGGCCTTCTCGACCGCGGTGTAGAGGCGGGAATCCGCGAGGCGAAATGCTACGGTTGCGTCTTCGAGCGCAATTGCCGCCGGCCTTGCCGTTGTCACCGGTTGTCCTCCCCGTTTGCAGACATGCCTTAGCGTCTCGGGAGAACAAGTTCAACGCGGCGCGCTGACGTGGTAGTTGATCCCTTAGCAACCGAGACCCGGCCTCATGCCCGCTGCCCCCATCATCGCCTACGCCGACGTGGCCAAGCGCTTCGACGGCGGGCGCGTGACGGCGGTGGACCACGTGTCACTTGCGGTCGCCGAGGGCGAGTTCCTCGCCATCGTCGGCGGCTCCGGCTCGGGCAAGACCACGCTGCTCCGGCTGGCGAACCGGCTGATCGAGGCCGACGGCGGCACGATCACCGTCGAGGGCGAGGACGTGCGGGCGGCCGATCCGATCCGCTTGCGCCGGCGCATCGGCTACGTGTTCCAGAGCGGCGCGCTGTTCCCGCATATGAGTGTCGCCGACAATATCGGCATCACGCCGCGGCTGCTGGGCTGGAGCGCGCAGGATATCTCCGCGCGCGTGGACGAACTGCTCGACCTGGTGCGGCTGGAGCGCGCGCTTTATCGCGGCCGGCTGCCGCATGAATTGTCCGGCGGGCAGCGCCAGCGCGTCGGCGTGGCGCGGGCGCTGGCGGCGAGGCCCCGCATCGTGCTGATGGACGAGCCGTTCGGCGCGCTCGATCCCCTCACCCGCGACGCGCTCGGCGACGATTACCGCGAGCTGCACCGCAAGCTCGGGCTGACCACGGTCATGATCACCCATGACATGACCGAAGCGATCCTGCTCGCCGACCGCATCGCGGTGATGCGATCAGGTAAATTGTTGGCGCAAGGCACGCCGTTCGAACTTGCCGCAAGCGGCGATCCCTATGTCGGCGAGCTCCTGCGCACGCCGCGGCGGCAGGCCGAGCGGCTCAACGCGGCACTGCCGCGGGGTGACGCATGAGTCTCCTCGCCGATCCGCGCTGGGGCGAGGCACTGGCGCATCTGCCGGACTATCTCGGCAATCACGTGCGCGTCAGCGTCACCGCGCTGGCGCTGGGCCTCGCCGTCAGCCTGCCGCTGGCGATCCTCTCCCGCAACCGTCCCATGCTGCGCGGCGCGCTGCTCGGGCTTGCCGGCATCGTGCAGACGGTGCCGGGGCTGGCGCTACTCGCGCTGTTCTATCCGCTGCTGCTGGCGCTGGCCGCGATCACGCTCGACTGGTTCGGCTTCGCCTTCTCCGCCTTCGGCTTTCTCCCGGCGGTGCTGGCGCTGGCGCTCTATTCCATGCTGCCGGTGCTGCGCAACACCATCACCGGCTTGCAGGGCGTCGATGCCGCCCTGCTGGAAGCGGCGCAAGGTGTCGGCATGACGCCACGGCAGTCGCTCGCGATGGTGGAGCTGCCGCTGGCGCTGCCGGTCATGATGGCGGGCATCCGCACCGCTTCGGTCTGGGTGATCGGCACCGCCACGCTTTCCACGCCGATCGGCCAGACCAGCCTCGGCAACTACATCTTTGCGGGACTGCAGACCCAGAACTGGGTGTTCGTGCTGTTCGGCTGC
>CAZDEZ010000071.1:0-18766 GCA_964504705.1 uncultured Bradyrhizobium sp. | reverse complement strand
CATTGCGCGGGGAAGGCCGGGATGTCCTGGCTGTACCTGTCAAATCCGTGTGCGCATTCTTACTACCCATTGCACACGGGTGTTGCGGGTGCCGCCGGCGCCCGGCCTTCCCTGCGCCCTCTACTCGGGAGGGAGCAAACGAAATAGCAAGACCCGGGCGAAATCGCGCCGCGGGAATGATTTCGGCTGTTTGAGAACCTGAATCCGAAATCCGCTGTCGTCCCGGACAAGCGAGCGTAGCGAGCGCCGATCCGGGATTTGGTTTTGCGAAGGTTGGTGCTCCAGCTCGCTTCAACAACCACGTCCTGTGGTTATGGGTCCCGGCCTTCGCCGGGACGACGGCGGAGTTCGTGCCTACGACTTCACCTGCCCCGGATGATGCCGCTGCAGCACGGCGACCGGCTGCGCATAGGCCTCCTGCAGGTCGACGCTCCAGTACTTCAGCTCGTCGAGCGGGATGCGCACGTCGGTGATGGCGCAGCGGACATAGGTTCCCGGCGAGATCACGCGGAAGTCGCCGTCGAGATACTGCAGCTGCGCTTCGCCGCTGCCCGAGGGGCCGAACTTGTTCAGCAAGATTGCCTGCTCCGATTCCGCGGGCGGCCCGAGGCGCCCGGTCAATGCATTTTCGAATTGCGATCTATCACAAATAAGTCGTGGTGTCCGCCCCCGCAAACCCACCGATTTGTGATGGTTTCGAGGCAATCGTGCATGCTAGGCTTGCGCCATGGATTGCTGTCGTCGAGCGCCATACCCATCCCGGCATTTGCTCATGCGCCTCCTGTCAGCAGCCCTGATCCCGATGCTGTGGGCGGGTGCAGCGCCGGCCGCGCCAGCGCCGCAGCAGGTCGATATTCCCTCCGGCAAGCTCACCCTGCACGCGCAGCTCTACAGGCCCGACGGCAACGGGCCGTTCCCGACCGTGATTGCGCTGCATGGCTGCGGCGGGCTTTCCGGGCAAGGCGGGGTCGTTCTGCCGCGGTATCGCGACTGGTCGGACCGGCTGTTGAAGGCGGGCTATGCCGTGCTGTGGCCCGACAGCTTCGGCTCGCGCGGCGCAGGTCCGCAATGCCGCGAGACCGAGCGCAAGGTGCTGGCGCGGCGCGAGCGCGTGGCCGACATCACGGCCGCGCACAAATGGCTGCTGGCGCAGGCCTGGGTGGCGCGCGGACGCGTCAGCCTGATCGGCTGGGCGCATGGTGCCAGCGCTGTGCTCTGGGCGGTGCGGCCGCAGCTCGCCGCGCGCGCCACGGAGCCGGATTATCGCTCGGCGATCGCCTTCTATCCGGAGTGCCGCGTCTCCGCGCGCACCGGCTGGAGCGCGCGGGTGCCGACGCTGCTGCTGATCGGCGCGAGCGACGACATCGCCTCGCCGCCGCAGTGCAGGCAGATGGTGGACGGCGCCCGCGGCCGCAGCGCGCTGGCCCGGATCGTGGTCTATCCGTCGGCGGCGCACGATTTCGACCGCGCCGACCTGCCGTTGCGCGCGCTCGACGGCAGCGATCCGTCGGCGCCGGCGCGCGGCCATATCGGCGGCGATGCGCAGGCCCGCGGCGACGCACAGAAGCGCATTGCGGAGTGGCTGACGCGGTAGCCGTCATTGCGAGGAGCGAAGCGACGACCCGTCTACGCTTGCTGCGCAAGCTACGCCGGGCTGGGAGTCCGCCGAAGCTCGGAGAGCGAAGGCGGAAGCAATCCAGCTTTCTTGCTGTGGCAAAGCTGGATTGCTTCGCTTCGCTCGCAATGACGGCGAAGCTGCGAGCCTTAAAACAAATTGCCCTGATCGGCGGATTGGGCCGCGCGGCGGCGCCTCGCTTCGCGCGCGGCCGATCGCGGCGGGCTGGCCGGCACGGCAGGGGCAGCGGGACGATTGGCATCCGCGGTGACGCCGACATTGCCGTCGGCGAATTCGACCGACAGGCGCGCATGCGGGCCCACCGCGGCGGCGCTGTGCACGGGATGACCGCCATGGTCGCGCACCAGCGCAAAGCCGCGGGCGAGCACGCCGCGATAGGAGAGCGCGGTGAGCAATTGGCCGCGATGGGTCACCTGCGCGTCGAGCCGCTCCAGCAGCGTGTCGATCGCGCGGGTGGCGCGGTCGGACAGGCGATGCACGCGCTCGCGGCTGCGCGCGATCGCGGTGCGCTGCGCCTGCGCGTTGGCGAGTTTGGAAGCCGCGAAGCGCTGTTCGAGGCTCGCAAAGCGCTCGCGGCGGCGATGCAACAGCGCGCGCGCCGAATGGGTCAGGCGTTCGCCGCAGGCGGTGAGGCCGGAGCGCGCATGCGTCACCTGGCCGCGCAGCACCCGCAGCGTCAGCCGCGCGCTCGTTGCGGCGAAGCGGCGGAAATGCGCATGCGTGTTGGCGCGCAGGCCGCGCGGCAGCGAGGTGCCGGCGGCATCGAGCCGCTGGCGCGGGATGGCGAGCAGTTCGTGGGCGGCGGGAAGCGCGCGTGCGGCGGCGCGCAGTTCGTTGCGGCGGCTTTCCTGGGCGCGCTGCCAGCACATCACGGTGCGGCGGGCGAGGCTCTCGACCTCGGCGAACAGCTCGCTGCGCACCGGCACCGCCATTTCCGCTGCCGCCGTCGGCGTCGGCGCGCGCTTGTCGGCGGCAAAGTCGATCAGCGTCACGTCGGTCTCGTGGCCGACCGCGGAGATCAACGGGATCATGCTGTCGGCGGCGGCGCGCACCACGATCTCCTCGTTGAAGGACCAGAGATCCTCCAGCGAGCCGCCGCCGCGGGCGACGATGAGCAGATCGGGACGGGGAATGCGCCCGCGCTCGGGCAGCGCGTTGAAACCGCGGATCGCAGCCGCCACCTGTTCGGCCGAGCCTTCGCCCTGCACCTTGACGGGCCAGACCAGCACGCGGCGCGGAAAGCGGTCCTGCAGCCGGTGCAGGATGTCGCGGATGACAGCGCCGGTCGGCGAGGTGACGACGCCGATCGTCTCCGGCAGCCAGGGCAGTTCCTGCTTGCGCCTGGCGTCGAACAGGCCTTCGGCGGCGAGCTTCTTCTTGCGCTCCTCCAGGAGCGCCATCAGCGCGCCGACGCCGGCCGGCTCCAGGGACTCGATCACGATCTGGTACTTCGAGGAGCCCGGATAGGTGGTGAGCTTGCCGGTGGCGACGACCTCGAGCCCCTCCTGCGGCTTGAAGCGCATGCGGGCGTGGGCGAACTTCCAGATCACGGCCTCGATCTTGGCGCTGTCGTCCTTCAGCGCGAAATAGCAGTGCCCGGAGGAATGCGGTCCGCGAAAGCCGGAAATCTCGCCGCGCACCCGGACATGGCCATAGGCGTCCTCCACCGTCCGCTTCAGGGCGTTGGACAGTTCCGAGACGGAATATTCGGGCGCGTTGGCAAGCGGTTCGGCGGGCATTCTTGGAGATTCGGGCGTTTGGGCTTTGTTCGCAAGGTAGGGGCATTCGGCTTGGTAAGCCAACCCCGATTCAGGTATTATATTACTGTGACGGGGACTACTTGCAGGCCGAGCCGGACTCATGCGAACCGGAGCCGGTCCGATTTCCCCACCCAGCGGCGCATCCCATGAAAATCCTCCTGATCGGCTCCGGCGGCCGCGAACACGCCTTGGCGTGGAAGATCGCGGCGTCCCCGCTGGTGACCAGGCTCTGGTGCATCCCCGGAAATGCGGGCATCGCAGCGGATGCCGAATGCGTAGCCCTCGACATGTCGGATCATCCGGCGGTGATCGCCTTCTGCAAGACCAACGCCGTCGATTTCGTGGTGGTGGGTCCGGACGCGGCGATCGCGGCGGGCATGGTCGATGATCTCAACGCCGCCGGCTTCAAGGCGTTCGGGCCGACCAAGGCCGCCGGCCGGCTGGAGAGTTCGAAGAACTTCACCAAGGCGCTGTGCCGCGCCAACGACATCCCGACCGCGGCCTATGAACACTTCACCGACGCGGATGCTGCGAAGGCGTATGTCCGCAAGCAGGGCGCGCCGATCGTGGTCAAGGCCGACGGTCTTGCCGCTGGCAAGGGCGTCGTCGTGGCGATGACGGAAGAAGAGGCGCTGGCCGCGGTGGACATGATGTTCGGCGGCGCCTTTGGCGCCTCCGGCGCGGAAGTCGTGATCGAGGAGTTCATGCAGGGCGAAGAAGCCTCGTACTTCGCGCTATGCGACGGCGAGCATGCGCTGCCGCTCGCAACCGCACAGGACCACAAGCGCGCCTTCGACGGCGACCAGGGGCCGAACACCGGCGGCATGGGCTCCTACTCGCCGGCGCCGGTGCTGACGGAAGCGATGTGCACGCGCGTGATGGAGGAGATGGTCAAGCCGACCTTGCGCGCGCTGAAGGCGATGGGTTGCCCCTACAAGGGCGTGCTCTATGTCGGCGTGATGGTGACCAAGGACGGCCCGAAGCTCGTGGAATACAATGCGCGGTTCGGCGATCCCGAGTGCCAGGTGCTGATGCTGCGCATGAAGAGCGACATCGTGCCGGCGCTGCTCGCATCCGCCGACGGACAACTGAAGAATTTCAGCCTGCGCTGGCACGACGAAGCCGCGCTCACCGTGATCATGGCGACCAAAGGCTATCCCGGCGACTACGGCAAGGGTTCGGTGATCGAGGGACTGGACGAAGCCGCTGAGGTCGAGGGCGTCGAGATCTTCCACGCCGGCACGGCGATCAAGGACGGCCGCCTCGTCGCCAATGGCGGCCGCGTGCTCAACGTCTGCGCGCTCGGCAGGAACGTGACGGAGGCGCAGCGCCGTGCCTACCAGGCCGTGGACCGCATCAAATGGCCCGAAGGCTTTTGCCGCCGCGACATCGGCTGGCAGGCGATAGCGAGGGAGAAGGGGAAGGGATGATGAGCCCCATCGTCATTGCGAGCGAAGCGAAGCAATCCAGCTTTGCTTCGTATTGAGAAGGAGCTGGATTGCTTCGTCGCTAACGCTCCTCGCAATGACGAAGGCGGTGCAGTTACAGCAAATCCCCGCCCGCCGCACTCGCCGTGGTGCCGTGCTCGCGGAACGCCTTGATGACGTTCTTGCCGATCTTCCACTTGTGCACCTCGTCCGGCCCGTCGACCAGCCGCTGCGAGCGCACCTGGGTGTACCATTTGGCGAGCGGCGTATCCTGCGAGAAGCCGAGCGCGCCGTGCAGCTGGATAGCGGTGTCGATCACCTTGTGCACCATGTGGGCATGGAAGATTTTCGCGATCGAGTTCTCCTGGCGGATGTCCATGCCCTTCTCGGCCTTGTAGGCAATATGAAGCAGCATGAGCCGGCCGATATAGAGCTCGCTGGCGCAGTCGGCGAGCATGAACTGCACGGCCTGGCGGTCGGCGAGCAACTGGCCGAAGGTCGAGCGCTTGGTGACGTGGGCGACCGCCATGTCGAGCGCGCGCTGGGCTTTCGCGACGTTGTGCATGCCGTGGCGCAGGCGGCCATAGGCGAGGCGGTGCTGGCCCATGTTGAAACCATTGCCTTCGCCGCCGAGCAGATTGTCGGCCGGGACATTCAGATCGCGGATTTCGATCTCGGAGTGGCCGCCATGCAGAATGTCGTCATGCGGGCCTTCGATGGCCATGTTGGCGACGTTGCGCTTGATCCTGTAGCCGGGGTTCGGCAGCTCGACGATGAAGGCCGAATGCTGCTTGTGGCGCGGCGCGTTCGGGTCCGTTCTGGCGATCACCAGCGCCATGTCGGCGACGCTGGCGGACGACGAGAACCATTTCTCGCCGTTGAGGATGTAGTTCTCGTTGCCGTCCTTGACCGCCGATGTCTGCATGCCCGTGGCGTCGGCGCCGGCGGCCTTTTCCGTCATCGAGTAGCAAATGCGCTTGTCGCCATTCAGCAGCGGCTTGAGGAACTTCTCCTTCTGGTACTCCGTGCCATGGGCGAGGATCGTCATCATCGAGGCGTCGTCGGGCCCTTGCGTGTTCATGCTGAGCGCGCCGAGCATGCTTTCGCCGAGCTCCATCTGCACCAGTGCGTTGGCCAGCGGGCCGAGGCCCATGCCGCCATATTCCTTCGGTACCCACGGGCACCACAGGCCCTGCGCGCGGGCCTTCTTGCGCAGGGGTCCCAGCACCTCGGCGAGCGGCTTGGTGTCGAGTTCCTTCTCGGCCGGGATGCACTCATCGTGCACCCATTTGCGCACCTTCTCGCGGATCGCCTTGGCTTCGGCCGGAATTTCGAAATCGATCGACATGGCGTTCCCCTGAGCTCCTTGCTGGTTATGGTTGCCCGATGGCATAAACCGCTGACGTGGCAGCGGCAACCCGAACAAAGTTTGAAGCAATCGGCCGCCGCTCCAGGAGACACGCATGTCCGATCTCGCCGATCTCTTCCCCGGCTTTGGCGCCGAATGGATCAACACCTCCGCGGGCCGCATCTTCGCCCGCACCGGCGGCAAGGGGCCGCCGCTATTGCTGCTGCACGGATTTTCCGAAACGCATGTGATGTGGCACCGCGTCGCGCCGCAGCTCGTCGGGCATTTCTCGCTGATCATCGCCGACCTGCCCGGTTACGGCTGGTCGGACATGCCCCGCAGCGACAAGGATCACACGCCCTACACCAAGCGCGCGATGGCGAAGGTGATGATCGAGGCGATGGAGCAGCTCGGCCACGCGCGGTTTGCGCTGGCCGGCCACGACCGCGGCGGACGCGTCGCCTATCGCCTGGCGCTGGATCATCCCGGACGGCTGTCGAGGCTTGCCGTACTCGATATCCTGCCGACCTATGACTACTGGGAGCGCATGAACCGGCCTTATGCGCTGAAGATCTGGCACTGGACATTCCTGGCGCAGCCGCATCCGCTGCCGGAGACGCTGATCGCGGGCGATCCGGACTTCTTCCTCAGGTTCAAGATGGCGAGCCAGACCAAGTCGAAGACGCTGGACGAGATTGATCCGCGCGCGCTCGAGCATTACCTGGCGCCGTTCCGCGATCCCTCGCGCGTGCACGCGATGTGCGAGGACTATCGCGCCGGGGCCTATGCCGATTACGAGATCGACAAGGCCGATCACGACGCCGGCAACAAGATCACCATTCCGATGCTGGCGCTGTGGGGCGATGCAGGGATTGCCACGGCGGCTGCGACGCCGCTCGACACCTGGAAGGACTGGACGACCAACGTGACGGGCTCGCCGGTCGACAGCGGGCATTTTCTTACCGAGGAGAACCCGGATGTGACGGCGAGGCTATTGAAGGAGTTTTTCAGCGCCGGACCTTGAAGAAATCCCTGAGCAGCGTCGCCGCTTCGGTTTCCCCCACCGCCGAATAGACTTCCGGCGCGTGGTGGCAGGTTGGCGAGGCAAAGAACCGCACACCGGAATCGACCGCGCCGCCCTTGGGGTCGGCGGCGCCGTAATACAGCCGGCGGATTCTTGCAAACGAGATCGCCGCTGCACACATGGTGCATGGCTCCAGCGTGACATAGAGGTCGCAATCGACGAGGCGCTCGGTGCCGATCTTCTCGGCAGCCTCCCGGATGGCCAGGATCTCGGCATGGGCCGTCGGGTCGCGGTCGCTCAGGGTGCGGTTGCCGGCCGTGGCGATCACCTCGTAACCCCGGACGATGACGCAGCCGATCGGAACTTCGCCCGATTTTCCGGTGTTTTCGGCCGTTTTCAGCGCCAAATCCATGAAAGAAGGGGTCGCAATGCCTCGTATCATCGGAAGAAACCTGCTAGTAGCTTTCGCCTTCAGCAAAAGTGGATACCGGTTTTGCGTGAGAATGCGGCTCGAAACGCGAGCGCGCATGCCTTTTGACTTAGCCCAGAACGAGACCTTTCATGCCCCGCGACAACGATAAAGACAACGCTTCCCGCGGTCGGCGTGACCGTCCGCCCGGCGGCAAGGGCCGTTCAGGCGCCGCGCGCGGGCCCGAGAAGAAGTTCGCCAAGCGGGGGTTTGGCAAAAGCGAAGGCGGCAAGCGCGCTTATGCCGGCAACCGCGACGACCGTCCGCCGCGACGCAGGGACGACGACGTGGCACCCCGCCGCGACTACGGCGACCGGCCGCGCCCGGCGCGCTTCGACCGGGACGATCGCCCCCGCGGCGAGAAGCGGGACTTCAAGCCGCGCGGGGATCGCCCGAAATTCGAGCGCGGCGACCGTCCGAAATTCGACCGCGATCGTGCGCCGCGTGGCGAGCGCAGTGAAGGTCGCGCCGAGGGACGCTTCTCGGAACGCAAGTTCGGCGACCGGCCGCGCGCGCCGCGGTTCGACCGTGAAGGCGGCGAGAAGCGGGATTTCAAGCCGCGCGGAGACCGCCCGAAGTTCGATCGTGGCGACCGTGCACCGCGTGGCGAACGCAGCGAGGGGCGTTTCTCCGACCGCAAGTTCAGCGATCGGCCGCGCAAGGAATTCGGCGATCGGCCGCCGCGCGGCGAATCCAAGCCGTGGCAGAAGCGCGAGGCCGGCAACCGTGAGGATCGCGCGTCGCGGCCGCGTTTCGACAAACCGCGGTTCGACCGTTCGCGCGACGATCGCGGCGGCGACGAACGGCCGGGGTTTTCGCGCGGGCGCGAGGATCGGGCGCAGGGCGACCGGCCCCGTGGCGATCGGCCATTTCGCGATCGGCCGAAGTTCGATCGCGGAGATCGCCCGAAGTTCGACCGGCCGAGGCGGGATCGCGAAGGAGGCAGGGAAGAACGCGGCGAGCGCAAATTCGACCGGCCGCGCCGCGAGCGGCCTGAAGGTCGGACCGACTGGCAGGAGCATCCGCGCAGCGAGCGCGGGGATCGGAACAGCGACCGCGGGAATCGCTTCGCCGATCGCCCACGCCGCGACAATGAAGACGACAGCCAGATTTTTGCGAAGCGTCCTGCCTTCGGCGGCCGCGGCGCCTATCGCGAGCGCGAGCGCGATTTCGATCGCCGCCCGCCGCGCGAGGAACCGAAGCCGAAGAAGGCCGGCGAGCGCATTGCCAAGGTGCTGGCCCGGGCGGGGCTGGCCTCGCGCCGCGATGCCGAGGAGATGGTGACGCAGGGCCGCGTTACCGTGAACGGCCGCGTCATCAATTCACCGGCGCTCGACGTCACCGCCAACGACGTCGTCGCGGTCGACGGCAAGCCGTTGCCGCCGCGCGAGCGGACGCGGCTGTTCATGTATCACAAGCCGCGCGGGCTGATGACGACGCATGACGACCCGGAAGGCAGGCCGACGGTGTTCGACAATCTGCCGGAAGGGCTGCCGCGTCTGATCTCGATCGGCCGGCTCGACTTCAACACCGAGGGCCTGTTGCTGCTCACCAATGACGGCGGGCTCGCACGCACACTGGAGCTGCCCGACACCGGCTGGCTGCGGCGCTACCGGGTACGCGCCCATGGCGAGGTGACGCAGGCGCAGCTCGACGAATTGAAGAAGGGCATCGAGGTCGACGGCGTAAAATACGGGCCGATCGACGCCACGCTGGAGCGCGACCAGGGCAGCAATGTCTGGGTGGTGTTCGCGATCCGCGAGGGCAAGAACCGCGAAGTCCGTAACGTGATGGCGCATCTCGGCCTCGAGGTGAACCGGCTGATCCGCGTGTCCTACGGGCCGTTCCAGCTCGGCGAGCTCGCCGAGGGGCAGGTCGAGGAGGTCAAGACGCGGGTGCTGCGCGAGCAGCTCGGCGAGCGCGTCGCGAAACTCGCCGGTGCGGATTTCGCGCGGCCGGAGCAGAACGAAGCCGGCGACGATGACGAGGCGCCGCGCGGCAAGAAGCCGTTCAAGCCCAAGGGCAAGAGCGCGCTGATCGCCGACCGCAAGGGCCGCCGCGTGCTGGTGCAGCGCACCGGCAGCGAGGAAGCGCGCGCCCGCAACGAGGATGAGAATGCCGCCTACGGCCCGCCGCGCCGCGTCAAGCGCGGCTACCACGGCAAGCGCGATCTGAAGCCGCAGGACGAGTAGCGGATGCGGGTGGTCGGCGGACGATTGAGGGGCCGCAATCTGGCCTCGCCTTCCTCTCGCGAGATCCGCCCGACCGCGGATCGCCTGCGCGAGTCCGTGTTCAACATCCTGATGCACGCCTACGACGATCCGATCGAAGGCGCGCGGGTGCTCGATCTCTTCGCCGGCACCGGTGCGCTCGGCATCGAGGCGAGCTCGCGCGGCGCGAAATTCGTGCTGTTCGTCGACAACGGCGCGGAGGCGCGGGCACTGCTGCGCAACAACGTGGAGTCGCTGGGGCTCGGCGGCGTCACCAAGGTGTATCGCCGCGACGCCACCGATCCCGGCCCTGCGCATCCCGTCGAGCCGTTCTCGCTGGTGTTCCTCGATCCGCCCTACGGCAAGGGCCTGGCGGAAAAGTCGCTCGCCGCGCTGCGCGACGGCGGCTGGCTCACGCCGGGCGCGCTGTTGGTGGTGGAGGAGGCCAAGGCCGCCGCGTTCGCTGCGCCCGATGGATTCGTGGAGCTGGAGCGGCGGGTGTACGACGACACGGAGTTCGTGTTTCTAAGGGGTGCGTAGGGTGGATTAGCCGAAGGCGTAATCCACCGCCTTGATGGCGGATTACGCTGACGGCTAATCCGCCCTACAAATTCGACGAGATCACCGCCTTCCGAACAGCTTCTCGATATCGGCGAGCTTCAATTCCACATAGGTCGGCCGGCCGTGGTTGCACTGGCCGGAGTTCGGCGTGTCTTCCATTTCGCGCAACAGCGCGTTCATTTCCTCCGGCTTGAGGCGGCGGCCGGCGCGGACCGAGCCGTGGCAGGCCATGGTGGCGGCGACGTGCATCAGGCGGCGCTCCAGCGGCAGCGCCTCGTCCCACTCGGCCATGTGTTCGGCGAGGTCGCGCAACAGACCCGCGGCATTGGTCTTGCCCAGCAGCGAGGGCGTCTCGCGGACGGCGACGGCACCGGGACCGAAGGATTCGATCGTAAGCCCGAACGAGGCGAGTTCCTCGGCGCGGTCGAGTAGCTTCTCGACGGTAGCTTCGTCGAGCTCGACGATCTCCGGGATCAGCAGGATCTGCCGCTGCACGCCGTTCTGCGCCAGCGAGGCTTTCAGCTTCTCATAGACGATGCGCTCATGGGCGGCGTGCTGATCCACCACGATCAACCCGTCGCGGGTCTGCGCCACGATGTAGGTCTCGTGGATCTGCGTGCGCGCGGCGCCGAGCGGGCGATCCAGCAGGTCGGCCGATGGCGCTTCTTCGAAGCGCACGTCTGCGGTCGGCGCGCCGACGTCGAAAGCAGTCTGGTCACGTTCGGCAAAGGCGGGTGCAGCGGCGCCCTCGAAGCTCGGCAGCGGTGCCACAGGATAGGATGGCGAGCGGCGCCAGTCCCAATTGCCGGGCCTTGGCGCGAAGGCAGGACGGAAGGCCGAGATCGCCGCGCCATCGGTGTTGGCCGCGGTGCGCCTGCCCTCGCGCGCGAGGCCCTCCTTCAGCGCGTGCACGATCAGCGCGCGGACGAGACCGGCATTGCGGAAGCGTACCTCGGTCTTGGCCGGATGCACGTTGGCGTCCACTTCCTGCGCGTCGAGCGTGACGAACAGCGCTACCACCGGATGGCGGTCGCGCGGCAGATAGTCGGCATAGGCCGCGCGCACTGCGCCCAGGATCAGCTTGTCGCGCACCGGGCGGCCGTTGACGAAGAGATATTGCCCGAGCGCATTGGCGCGGGTCAGCGAAGGCGCGGCGGCAAAGCCTTCGACGAGGACGCCGTCGCGTTCGGCGCGGACCTCGATGGCACTGCCGCGGAAGTCGCTGCCCAGGATATCGCCGAGCCGCGTGAGCCGGCCGGGTGCGCCGGGCAGCGCTGCTGCCCAAGTGACCGGCGCGCGCTCCTCGCCCGCCACCGTGAAAGCAATGTCGGGCCGCGCCATGGCCAGGCGCCGCACCACTTCGCGGATCGCTTCCGCCTCGGTGCGGTCGGTCTTGAGGAATTTCAACCGCGCTGGCGTCGCATAGAAGAGATCGTTGACCTCGACGCGGGTGCCGTGCCCGAGCGCGGCCGGCATGATTTCGGACTTCACGCCGCCATCGACCGTTAGCGACCAGGCGTGGGGCTCGCCGGCATGGCGCGTGGTGATGCCGAGCCTGGCCACCGCGCCGATCGAGGGCAGCGCCTCGCCGCGGAAGCCGAGCGTGCGAATGCGCAGCAAATCTTCGTCGTCGAGCTTGGAGGTGGCGTGTCGTTCCACGGCCAGCGCGAGATCGCCGCGCGTCATGCCGCTGCCGTCGTCGGTGATGCCGATGCGCCGGCGGCCGCCGCCGTCGGTGAAAATGTCGATCCGGCTGGCACCGGCGTCGATGGCATTCTCGACCAGTTCCTTCACCACGCTCGCAGGGCGCTCCACCACCTCGCCGGCGGCGATGCGGTTGACGACCTGTTCGGGCAGTTGGCGGACGGGCATGGCGGGCAATGTAGTCGGTCGGGCCGGAAATCGCGAACCTCGGGCCGAAAAAAGCTGTGTGCGCGCGAACCCTTCCCGGCGATTGGCGCCTCTATGGAGGCGGGAACAAACGGGTACTCGCCAACGCCAAGAGGGGGATTTCATGTTCTACCGCAAGAACCTGCCGGGCTGGGAGCGCGCCGCGCGCGCCATCGCCGGCCTCGGTCGGCCGCAAGCTGCCTTCGGCCTGAGCTAATCGTCGAAGCGCCGCCCGCTGCGTCCGGCCTTGACGTCGCTTCGCCGCTTCTTGCCTTCGAGGCGGCGCTGCTTCGAGCCGAGCGTCGGCCTGGTCGGCCGGCGCGGCGTCGGCCGCACCAAAGACTCCTTCAGCAACTCGAGCAGCCGATCGATCGCATCGGCACGGTTGCGCTCCTGGGTGCGGAAACGCTGGGCGTGGATCACGATCACGCCCTCCTTGGTCATGCGCTGGCCGGCAAGACGGGTCAGCCGCGCGCGCGCGTCATCCGGCAGCGCGAACTTGTTGGTGTCGAAGCGCAGCTGGGCGGCGGTCGCCAGCTTGTTGACGTTCTGTCCGCCCGGGCCCGAGGCGCGGACGAATGCGATATCGATGTCGTCTTCGTCGATTGAAAGTGCGTGCGAAACCCGCAGCATGGCGTCACCGGTCATTCCAGGTGACGGACATGTACCACATCCCCGGTGGAACGCGCGAAGCGCGCGCACCCACGCCGGGTGGACTTGTGGACAGCTCAGTTCGCCTTGGGAGCCGCCGCCGGCTGAGCCGCAGCCTGCGGGGCACGGCCGACGATCACCGTGAGCAGGCCCTGGCCCCATAGTCGCCTGGAGGCGCGCTTGGCATCCTCCAGCGTGACCGCGTCGACCAGCGCGTTGCGCTTTTCGATGTAGTCGATCGGCAGCTTGTCCAGCTGATACTGCAGCAGCGCCTGCGCCAGCTTGGACGAGGTGTCGAGCGCCAGCATCTGCGAGCCCTTCAGATAGGACTTGGCGTCGTCCAGCTCCTTCTGGGTCGGCCCTTCCACGGCGATGCGGCGGATCTCCTGTTCGACGGCGTCCACGGTCTCGCCGGCGCGGTCGGCGCGGGTGCCGGTATTGCCGATGAACAGCGCGGAGTGCTGCATCCACATCAGCGATTCGTAGACGGAGTAGGCGAGGCCGCGCTTCTCGCGCACTTCGCGGTAGAGCCGGGACGACAGCCCGCCGCCGCCGAGAATGTGGTTCACGACATAGCCGGCCATGAAATCCGGATCGTGGCGGAGGATGCCGGGGCCGCCGAAGGTGACGACCGTCTGCGGAACGTCGAGCGGGATGAACGCGCGCTGCGGCGGCTTTGCCGCGACGACATCGGCAACCGGCGTGAGCCTGGCCTTGGCCTGCAGGCCGCCGAAGGTCTTGTCGAGCAGCTTGCCGAGCGTATCGGGATCGACGTCGCCGACCACGGCAATCTGCAGCGTGTCCCTTGCGATCACGCGCGCGACATAGTCGCGGAGATCGGCGACGTTGATGGTCGGTACGCTCTCCAGCGTGCCGTTGGCCGGCCGGCCGTACGGATGATCGCCGAACGCGACCTCGAGGAACTTCCGCCCCGCCAGCGAGGTCGGGTTGGTGGACTCGCGGCGCAGGCTGGACAGCACCTGGTTGCGGATGCGCTCGACGTCGGTGGCGTCGAAGCGCGGCGCCGACAGCGCCAGACGCAGGAGATCGAAGGCCTCGTCCCTGTTCTCCTTCAGCATGCGCAAGGAACCGCGGAAGGTGTCGCGCGAGGAAGAGAAGCTGAGCTCAATGGCGCGGCGGTCGAGCCGTTCATGAAAGGTCTTGGAATCGAGGTCGGCGGCCCCTTCGTCGAGCAGGCTCGCGACCATGTTGCCGACCCCGGGCTTGGCCGCCGGATCCTGCGAGGCGCCGCCGCCGAAGCCGTACTCCATCGCGATCAGGGGGACGGTGGCATCCTGCACGAACCAGGCTTCGATGCCGCCGGGCGAGACGAGCCGCTGGATCTTGGCCGCCGCATGCGAGGGCGAGGGGCCAAGCGAAGCCAGCGCGAGCGCAGCGGCGCCGCCGATCAGAGCGGCGCGGCGGGTGATCTGAAAGCTCACGAGCGTTTCTCCTCGCGCCTGGGCGCCTGGTCCTTGACGAGATAGCCGGTCACCGAACGCTTCTTGTCGAGCCATTTCTGCGCGGCGTCGCGCACCTGTTCGGCGGTGACGGCGCGGATGCGATCGGGCCAGCTCCTGATGTCCTCGATGCTGAGGCCCGAGGTCAGTGCACCGCCATACCAGCGCGCCATGGTGGTCTGGTTGTCCTGGGCGTAGACGGCCTCTGCGATCAGCTGCGTCTTGACCCGTTCGAGGTCTTCGGCGCGGGGCGGGTTCTGCGAGAGGTCGGCGATGACGGCGTCCATCGCCTGCTCGATCTGGGTAAACTCCACGCCGGGCTTCGGCGACACCGAGATCTGGAACTGGGTCGGATCGAGCGCGGTGCCCGAGTAGCCGGCGCCGGCGCTGATCGCGAGCTGCTTGTCGATGACGAGCGCTCGGTAGAGATAGGAGTTGGCGCCGCTGCCCATCAATTGCGCGAGCACGTCCAGCGCTGCGCTTTCGCCGGCTGCAGCCGTCGTCGAGGAGGGCACCAGATAGTAGCGGCGGATATTGGTCTGTTCGACGCGGGGGTCGGACAGCGTCACCGTGCGCGGCGCTGCCGGCACCGGCTCCTGCGGGCGAACGCGCCACGCGGGAATCGAGGGCTGCGCCGGGATCGGCCCGTAGAACTTCTCCACCAGCGGACGGACTTCACTCGCCTCGACGTCGCCGGCGACGATCAGGATTGCGTTGTTCGGCGCATAGAAGCGCTTGTAGAAAGCGAGGGCATCCTCGCGGTCGAGCTTCTCGATCTCCTGGCGCCAGCCGATCACGGGACGGCCGTAGGGATGGTTGAGGTAGAGCGCTGCCAGCATCTGCTCGGTAAGCCGTGCGTCCGGATTGTTGGCGACTCGCATGTTGAACTCTTCCAGCACGACATCGCGCTCGGGCAGCACGTTCTCGTCCTTGAGGATGAGGCCGGTCATGCGGTCGGCTTCGAACTCGATCATGCGCGCCAGCTGGTCGCGCGGCACGCGCTGGAAATAGCCGGTGTAGTCGGTCGAGGTGAACGCATTCTCGTTGCCGCCGACCTGCAGCACGGTCTTGGAGAATTCGCCGGCAGGATGCTTTGCGGTGCCCTTGAACATCAGGTGTTCGAGGAAATGTGCGAGCCCCGATTTTCCCGGCGTCTCGTCGGCGGAGCCGACCTTGTACCAGATCATCTGGGTGACCACGGGCGTGCGGTGATCGGGGATTACCACGACCTGCAACCCGTTTGGCAGCGTGAAGCTCGCGGGGGGCTGCGGTTTACCGTTGGTCTGGGCGATGGCGCTGCCGGCAACAGCGAGCAGCAGGGCAGCAAGCAGCGAAACAGCGAAACGTTTTAAAGGCATCATGACCTGTCGGGGCAGTCGGACAAAATCATCCGGAATATTCGCGGTATACAACGCGCGCGAGCCAGCCAGCCTCACGAAGGCGAGAGATCGGCTTAATTAATCGTTACGTTCGCCGATGACCGAACTGCGCCCGCTGGTCAGCGCTCCTTGCCGGACATGACGTCGTATTGCTTGTTGAGCGATTCCTTCGGTCCGGTGCCATAGGCGAAATTCGGAGACGGCGTCTGATAGCCGGCCGGCGGCTGGGTCAGGGTTTCCCGGGTTGGCTCGCCCTTGAATTCGGCGGACTCGGACTTGTTGCCTCTGAAGTACCCGAGAATGCCGCCCTCGTAGCCGAGCTGCGACGGCGACAGCATGACCGGATTGCCGCCCGGCCGTTCGACGGATTCGCCGCCGGTAGACCTGCCGGTCGTCTTCTGGTTCAGCTCGCTCGGCAACAGCGTGCGGGCCGACTGCACCGGATCCTTGTTTTCCTTCTTCCGCGCAGCGATCGCCGCCTTGCGGCGCGCTTCGTCGGGATCCTTCGGCCAGTTCGGAGCCTTGGCCTCGGCTGTGCCGGGCGGCGGCAGGTTGAGTTTCGGGGGCACGACCAGCGGCGAACGCTCGCGATAGTCGATGCCGCGGTTCTCCATGTTGGTGCCGCCGACGCCGCGCATGATGTTGTCGATGATCTTCTCTTCGAAGGTCATGTCGTCATCGTCGTCGTCGGCCGCGCGCACGGGGCCGGCCGTCATGACGAGGCCGATGCCGAAGGCGACAGCCGTCAGCCGGGCGGCCCGTGCGAGCCCTGCCTGCACCTTCCATCCACTCGCTTCGGTCTTGCGCATCGCGCTGTTCCTGCTCACAAATTTCGGGCACCGCCTGCCTTTCGGCAGGCACATCTCAAGGGTCCGTATCGGCCGGGATCAGGGCGCTTTTGCGGCGGGTACCCCCAGTAGGGAATCATACAATAGCGCCGCTACCCCGGCAACGATGGCCACGTCGGCCACGTTGAACACATACCAATTGAACGTTTTGCCGGCGATTTCGACGTGAAACAGGGCAAAATCGACCACCGCGCCATAGGCGAAGCGGTCGATGGCATTGCCGATGGCCCCGCCGATGATGAGCCCGAGGGCGATGGTGGCGAGCATGGTCCGCGACCAGGCCATCCAGACGGCCAGGGCCACCACGGCGGCCGCCTTCACGGCGGTCAAGATCGTCTGCGCGATCCACCCGTCATTCTGGAACCAGCCGAAGCTGATTCCGACATTCCAGGCCAGCACGAGGTCAAAGAACGGCGTCACCTGCACCGCCCCGCGCCGGGGAAGGTCGAACACGAACAGCAGCCACAGCTTGCTCGCCTGATCGAGCGCGAGCGCTGCCAGCGCCGCAAGGATGCCGGCGCGCAGCGGGCGGCTGGATGGCTGCTCTGTCCCCGTCACCTATCGCGCTTTCCTGCGGGACTTCCTCGCGGTGCTTTTCCTTGCTCGGCCGGAGGTCTTGGCCCCAGCGGACTTCTTCGTCGTCGCAGCCTTTCCGGCTTTGGCCTTGTTTGCCTTCTTCGCCTTCAGGCCCTTCTTGGTCTTGGACTTGGACTTGGCGGCAGCGGCCTTCTTGGCCTTGGCTGGCTTCTTGGTAACCGCCTTCTTGGTCTTCGCCTTTGGCGCGCTTGGTTTCCTGGCCTTGGCCTTTTTCCTCGCCGTGGTCGTCGTTTCGGGGGCCTTCGCCATTTCCAGCGATTTGCGCGCTGCATCGGATTCGACGGAGTTGTCCTGGCGTGGCTGGGCCGCAAGCGAAACTGTCGTCGCGCCCGCGGGAGCCTTGGTGATTTCCTGGGGTGCGGCTTGTTCCCTGATCTCCTCGACCGGCTTGCTGGCTGCCGCAGCCGGGATCGCCGCCTCGGTGCTCACGTCAAGCGCCTTCCATTCGCGCAGCGCCAATGCGTCGCGCGGCGAGACGTCGGGATATTCCGGGTCTTCGCCGACGGTCGGCAGAATCTTCCAGGACCGCGCGCATTTGGTGCCGGCGGCCTGTTCGACCACGACCGCGACGCCCTTGACGTCGGGCAGCGTGAAGGCGCCGGAGGGTGCTTCACCTTCGCGGATTTCGTAACTTGAGGTGATGCAGACTTCGGCCAGATCGACGTCGAAGAGCGTGGCAAGCATGGCCCGGTCTGCGACGTAGACCAGCGGCGAAGCCTCCAGCGACGAGCCGATCCGCTTGGCCGCGCGCTCGAGTTCCAGCGCGCCGGTGACGACGCGTCGGACGTTGCGGATGCTGTCCCATTTCTTCGCCAGCGCGTCGTCGCGGAAGGAGTTCAGGTCCGTCGGGAACAGCGTCAGATGCACCGAGGCTTCGGCATCGACGCGGTACATCCGCCAGGCTTCCTCGGTCGTGAAACTGAGCACCGGCGCCAGCCATTTCAGGACGGCGTCGCAGATGATGTCGATGGCGGTCAGCGCCGCCTTGCGCGCGACCGACGAGGGCGGATCGCAATAGAGCGTATCCTTGCGGATGTCGAAGTAGAACGCCGACAGCTCGCTGTTCATGAACGCCGCGAGGCTCGCCACCACGGTCTTGTAGTCGAACTCGGCATAGGCCTTGCGGATGTCGCCCGCCTGCAGCGCGAGCTGATGCAGCATCAGCCGCTCCAGCTCCGGCATGTCCTCGTGCGCCACCGCCTCGCTGCGCTTGAAGTGATGCAGCGTGCCGAGCATCCAGCGTACGGTATTGCGCAGCTTGCGGTAGGTCTCCACCGTGTTCTTGAGGATCTCCGGGCCGATGCGCTGGTCGTCGGTGTAGTCGCAGGACGCCACCCACAGCCGCAGGATGTCGGCGCCGGAATCCTTGATGACCTTCTGCGGCTCGATGGTGTTGCCGAGCGATTTCGACATCTTGCGGCCGTCCTCGGCCTGGGTGAAGCCGTGGGTCAGCACGATGTCGTAAGGCGCGCGGCCGCGGGTGCCGGCGCTCTCCAGCAGCGAGGA
>CAZDEZ010000070.1:0-20067 GCA_964504705.1 uncultured Bradyrhizobium sp. | reverse complement strand
CCCGCACCACGTTTCGTGACGACGCGCAACGCCCCTCATGGCGGCACGGGCTGGGCAAATCAGTACCGCAAATCGGAAATACGGTAAAGCAGAATATTTTCGCAGTTCGGACCGGTTTGAGACTTGACACGATTCTGGCAAACCGAACTGATTTGCCCCGCCGTGCCGGAAATGTCACACCTCCCCCGGTCGGATACCGTCCACCACCTCGCCGAAGCTCTAGGCCGCTCGCACGCTCCCGCCCATCTGCGCCAGCGCCGCGTTGAAGGTTGCACTCGGGCGCATCACGGCTTCGCATTTTTGTGCATTCGGCAGGTAGTAGCCGCCGATGTCGGCCGGCTTGCCTTGCACGGCTGCGAGTTCGGCGACAATCCTGTCTTCGCTGCGGGCCAGCACCTCGGCCAGTGGCTTGAACTGAGCCTGCAAGGCCGCGTCCTCGGTTTGCGCGGCGAGTTCCTGCGCCCAGTACATGGCGAGGTAGAACTGACTGCCCCGGTTGTCGAGCTCGCCGGTCCGCGGCGACGGCGACTTCCTGTTGTCCAGCAGCTTGCCGGTGGCCGCGTCCAGCGTCCTCGCCAGCAACTTGGCTTTTGGGTTGCCCGTCTTCAGGCCGAGGTCTTCCAGCGAAACAGCCAGCGCCAGAAACTCGCCCAGCGAATCCCAGCGCAGATGGTTCTCCTCGACGAGCTGCTGCACGTGCTTGGGCGCCGAGCCGCCGGCGCCGGTTTCGTACATGCCGCCGCCGGCCATCAGCGGCACGACGGACAGCATCTTGGCCGACGTGCCCAGCTCCATGATCGGAAACAGGTCGGTCAGGTAGTCGCGCAGAATGTTGCCGGTGGCGCTGATGGTGTCGAGGCCGCGGATCACGCGCTCCAGTGTGTAGCGCATGGCGCGCACCTGGCTCTGGATCTGGATGTCCAGTCCGGTGGTGTCGTGATCGCGCAGATACGTCTTTACCTTGGCGATGAGCTGCGCCTCGTGAGGACGGTACGGATCAAGCCAGAACAGCACCGGCATGCCGGAATGTCGGGCGCGGGTGACGGCGAGCTTGACCCAATCGCGGATGGCGGCGTCCTTGACCTGGCACATGCGCCAGATATCGCCCTGCTCCACGTCCTGGCTCAGCAGCACCTCGCCGGTGGCGAGGTCGGTGATGTTGGCGACGCCATCCTCGGGAATCTCGAAGGTCTTGTCGTGCGAGCCGTATTCCTCGGCCTGCTGCGCCATCAGCCCGACATTGGGCACGGTGCCCATGGTCCTGGGATCGAAGGCGCCGTGCCACTTACAGAAATTGATCATCTCCTGGTAGATGCGGGCGAAGGTGCTTTCCGGCATCACGGCCTTGACGTCCTTGAGGCGGCCGTCGGCGCCCCACATCTTGCCGCCGTTGCGGATCATGGCGGGCATCGAGGCGTCCACGATCACGTCGTTCGGCGAATGGAAGTTGGTGATGCCCTTGGCCGAATCGACCATCGCCAGTTCCGGCCGATGCTCGTGGCAGGCGTGCAGGTCGCGCTTGATCTCGTCCTGCTTGCTCTGCGGCAGGCCAGCGATCTTGTTGTAGAGGTCGACCATGCCGTTGTTGACGTTGACGCCGAGCTCGTCGAACAGCTGGCGGTGCTTGTCGAAGGCGTCGCGGTAGAAGATCCTGACGCAGTGGCCGAACACGATGGGGTGCGACACCTTCATCATGGTGGCCTTCACATGCAGCGAGAACATCACCCCGGTCTTGAAGGCATCCTCGATCTGCTGCTCGTAGAATTCCAGCAGCGCCTTCTTGCTCATGAACATGGAGTCGATGACCTCGCGGTCCTGCAGCGATACCTTCGGCTTGAGCACGACGGTCTTGCCGCTCCGGGTGATCAGCTCCATTTTTACGTCGCGCGCCTTGTCCAGCGTCATCGACTTCTCGCCATGGTAGAAATCGCCATGGTGCATGTGCGAAACGTGCGAGCGCGAGGCCTGGCTCCATTCGGCCATGCTGTGCGGGTTCTTGCGTGCATAGTTCTTCACCGCCAGCGGCGCGCGGCGGTCGGAGTTGCCCTCGCGCAGCACCGGATTGACGGCGCTGCCGATGCATTTGGCATAGCGCGCCCGGATTGCCTTCGCCTCGTCCGACTTCGGGCTCTCGGGATAGTCCGGGATCTTGTAGCCCTTGCCCTGCAGTTCCTTGATGGCGGCCACCAGCTGCGCCACCGTGGCGCTGATGTTGGGCAGCTTGATGATGTTGGTGTCAGGCAACAGGGTCAGCCGCCCCAGCTCGGCAAGGTTGTCCGGCACCCGCTGTGCTTCCGTCAGGTATTCCGGAAACTCGCCGAGGATGCGGGCCGCGACCGAGATGTCGCTGGTGGTCACCGCGATGCCGGCCGGCGCCGCGAATGCACGCACGATGGGCAGGAATGCGGCCGTGGCCAGCGCCGGCGCCTCGTCGGTCAGGGTGTAGATGATCGTGGGAGGCGTCGTGCTCATGCGGCGGCTTCCTTCGTGTGGCGGGCTTTTGCGGGAATCACTTCGTCACCGGGGCGACCACCGGCGTTGCAGCGACGCGCGTCATTTGGATGCGAGGTGGTCAGGCGCGTCGCTTTCCGGCAATCGGATCGGTTCGATACTGTCGCCAAATCTGGCACCCGCAATGGGCTTCGACAACCGATTTGTTGTCCAGGCTCCCGTGTCCCCCAGGGGGCGGCAATATACTTCGTATCGGCAGGGAAATGCCTTCCACGAAATTCACACGCCCTCCGGCGGGGGACCCGAGGCGCTGGAGGCCAGCAGACGGTTGCGGACGCGCTCGCGGTAGAAGGCGTAGAGGCCGGAGGCGACGATGATGGCGGCGCCCACCAGCATGTAGCGGTCCGGGCGGTCGCCGAACACGACATAGCCGAGCAGCATCGCCCAGAGCAGCGCGGTGTAGCGGAACGGCGCCACGGCGGAGATATCGCCGGTGCGCAAGGCCATGATGACGCATTGATAGCCGATCAGCAGCAGCACGGCGGCCAGCATCAACAGGCCGAGCGCGCGGCCGGAGAGCTCCGCCCAGCCGCCGAGCGGATAGATGACGGCGGCGCCGGCCATGGTCACCGTGACGGTCGTCAGCAGCGTGACCACCAGCGAGGGAATCTCGGCCGGAATCTTTCGGGTCGCCAGATCCCGCACGGTGCAGAAGGCGACCGAGGCGAGCGCCAGCAGCGAGAACTCGTTGAAGCCGGCCGTCCCCGGCCGGACGATCACGAGCACGCCGACGAACCCTGCCGATATCGCGAGCCAGCGCCGCCATCCGACCGGCTCGCCGAACACCAGCGCCGCGCCCAGCGTGATGACGAGCGGCAGTGCCTGGAAGATCGCCGCCGTGTTCGCCAGCGGCATGTGCGCGATCGCCAGCAGGAAGGTGAGCGTGCCGCCGATCTCGCCGATCACGCGGATGCCGACCGGCCCGATCATCAGCGTCTGCCACGTCCGCAGCGCGCCGCGCCAGGCCGTCAAAGCCGCGATCAGCACGATCGCGAAAACGCCGCGCACCACGATGATCTGGCCGATGTTCATCTCCGCCGCCACCGACTTGGTGATGGCGTCGTTCATCGTGAAGGCCGCCATGGCGGCAGCCATCAGCAGGCTGCCGCGGATGTTGGGGTGGGAGTGCAAAACGATATCCGGAGTTTCGCGAGGGCTGGACTTGAATCCTGCGACGCCTTGCCAAACTCCCCCCGCGGACTCAAGGGGAAACGCCCGTCATTTCCGGCTGGCACTATTGCGCCGGCGCGAGGTCTCTCGTCGCAACATAGCCGAGCGGCTTGCCCTCCGATGCCACCAGCGACCAGCCGTTCCTGCTCTCCAGCACCGTGAGCCTGGTGTTCGCCGTCAGCGAGCGAACCACCGTCGCTCCGGTCCCGGGCGCGACCTTCAACTGCGCGGCCTGTGCGACCTGATAGCTCGGCTTCCCTTCCGCGACCGGCGTCGCCTCGTCGGTCAGGATGCGCGTCGGTTTCGCCAGCGGATAGTTCCCCGTGAGCTTCATCTGCGGCACCTGTCGCCGCTTGAAAACCTTCTGGCTGAGCTCGCTGACCTGGCCGTAGACATAGGCCGCCAGTTCGTTGAGCTCGACCGTGCCGCTGTTGTCGCCGTCGGAGCGGTGGATCGCATCCAGCACGTTATAGGTGAACAGGCCATGCCCGCGATAACCCTCGATCGCCTCCTCGCTGCCGCCGGAGGCTGCCAGGATGGAGCGCCCGGTTGCCTTCGCAAGGCGATCGTTGGCGGCCGTGCGTTCCAGTTCCTGGGTTTCGTCGCCCGCCAGCGTTCCCGAATCGCAGGTATCAAACAGGATCACGCTTCTACGCGCAGGTACGGCGGCAAACCATTTCTGCCATTGATCCTGGGCGATGCCCCTCACCTTCACCGCCGCGTTGATCGCCTTGTCGCTGAACTCGCCGTCGATCGCAAAATCCTGCGGGATGAAATAATAGCGGCCATCCACGGTCTTGCCGTGACCGGCCAGATACAGCACGAACATGTCGGCGATGGAGGTCTTCCCCGCCATCTCGGCAAAGGCGACGTCGAGCTTGTCGGCGGTAACCTCGGCATCGGTGAGGAGCTTGACCTCGACGGATTGATAGAGATTACCGCTCGCCTCCTGGAAGCCGCGCGCAATCTGCCTGGCATCCGAGACCGCGTAAGACAGCTTGATGCGCTTTTCGGCATAGTCGTCGACGCCGGCCACCATGACGAACAGTCGCGGCTTTTCGGCGACGGGTACAGCAGGAGGAGCGGCCGGCGCCGTTGGTTGCGCCGGCACGACGGCCGGCGGCGCTGCCTGCGCCGTGACATTGGCCCTGGCGGGCACGGAAGCGACGAGGTTTGCGGCGTTGTAGGCTACGACCTCGATGCTGTTACCGCCCGGATCGAGCGCAAGGCGGCGCGACAGCCGTACCGGCGACGGCGAGTTCGCGGGCGTATCGATACCGGTCGTGACGCCGTTGACGCGCCACTCCACACGGCCGATGCCGCCGCCGCGATCGGCGATCTCGGCTTCCGCCGTGACGTTGTCGCCGTCGCTGGCGCTCGTGCCGAGCCCCCGGCCCGGCAAGATCAGACGCACGTCCGGCGCGTTGCCGCTTGCGATCACCCGGTTCAGGTCAAGCTGCGCGGCCGCCTGTCGCACCAGCCCGCGCGGATCGCCGGCCAGCTTCTCGCGGACCAGGTCGGGACGGTAGAGCGCCTGATAGAACTGGTCGATCCCGAAGGTCTCGAAGCCCCGGACGACGTGAACCAGCGCGGCGCCGTTCTCCGACGCAACGAAGAATCCTTCCGGCGTGACCGTCACCCACTCGCCGGAAGGTGCGTGCATGGTGGTCGCCAGGAGTTCGTTGCTCTCCGCCGACCAGATGGTGCTGGTGCCGTTGGAATTGCCGACGGCAAGCCTGCGGGAATTGTCGAAGAACAGGATCGACGTGCCGACGCCCGGATTGCCGTGCAGTTGCCTGACCTGCTGGCCGGTAGCGAGAGCGCGAATGGAGACGGAAGTGTCGTCTCCCGTCGCGGCAAGCCAGCGGTAGTCGGGCGACACCGCGGCGGCTTCTATGTCGAGCCCGAACCGGCTGAAACTCCAGATCGGCCGGCCGGAATCGTTATAGGCCTTGAGCGCATCGCTTCCCCAACCTGCGAAGAGCCGGACCGACGGCAGATAGAGCAGGCGCGAGGGCGTATTGTCCTGGTTATCAGGGACGCTCTTGACGAGACGACCGGTAGAGACGTCCCAGACTTTGAGCACATCCCGGATACCACGGTCGGCTTCGTTGACAATTGCCGAAAGGAAGCGGCCATCGGGAGAGAACTGGGGCTGGAAGAATCCCCAGGGGGTGGCGGCAGTCCAGACGGTGTTGCCGGTCTGGATATCCCACACTCCAATCTTCCTGTCCTTCTTGTTAGGGGGCGAAATGTTCGATGCAGCCAGGCGGCCATCGGGAGAGATCGAATATTTGTAACCGCCGGAGATGCGAAATTGCGAAGTGGAAAGATCCTCCGACGAATTGGCGTCCCAGATCTTCAGCTTCCTGTCGTCCCAAAAACCCAGAAGCCAGCGGTTACCGTCAATTCCCACAGTCGGCACCATTTCGCCAACCTTCTTGCCGTCGCGACCATGGGAATTCACCGGCTGGCCCGTCTTGGGGTTCCAGGTCCGGACGTAGCGGCCCTCGTCGTCGGCGATAATCAACTGGCCTTCGGGCGCCGGAGCGATAGCGATCCGGTTGGCCTCCGACCCGATCGAGCGCACCAATGCGCCCGTCGCGGCGTCGTGCAGCCTGACGATCTTTTCGAGACCGAGGGCCAGCACCCTGCCGTCGGGAGAAAACGATCCCGCATAGCTCCGCCTGCCAGCATCGATGGTCCTTGCCAGACGGCCGGTCGCGATCTCCCAGACGTTCACGACCTGCTTGCCGTCAGAAGCAAGCCACTTTCCATCCGGCGAGAATGCAATCCAGTTGATCTTGTCGTCGTGCCGGAGCGTCTGCAGAACCCGGCCGCTGGCAACGTCCCAGATATTGACAGTCTTGTCCCCGCCCGCAGAGGCCAGGAGGCGTCCGTCGGCCGACAGCATTGCGCCGGTGACCTCTTCCGCGTGCCCGTCGAACACTTTCACCAGGCGTCCGCTCGCAGCATCGATCAGTTCCACCCGCGCCACGGCACGCTGATGATGCCTGGAGTAGCCGAGGACGATCCAGCGGTCGTCCGCCGATATCGAGAGCGTCGTTGGCGAAAAGAAGGAGAGTCCGTTGACGGTGCGGCCGGTATTGAGTTCGGAACCAAACTCGCCGCGACTCGCTCCGCTCTCGAGGTTCCAGCGATTATAGCGGTGGTACAGCTGATAATACCGTGCGGTGATGAGGTCACCGCGCGACGTTACGCCGTAGCGCGTCGGCGACAGCTCGTATTCCGGCAGGGTAATGGTGGTGACGTCGGCGCCGGTCCGGGTGTCGAATACGAAGACCGTGCCCTTGCCTGCCGCTGCAAGCCCGAACACGGAGACCAGGCGACCACCCATCGCCAGGCGCATGTCGGAGGTACTGGAGGCGTTCGCCGTGATCGTTCGCAGCAGCCGGCCGGTCGCCGTCTCCCAGAGCCGGATGGTCTTGTCCCAGGCAAAGGATGCGAACCACTTGCCGTCAGCGGAAAAGGCCAAATCCCTGACGGCTTCGGCGTGCCCCGCGTTGCCGGCGACAACCTTCGCCGTATCCTGCGCCGATGCGGGTGCGAACGAGAACAGCACCATCGCGCCAGCGGCGAACAGTCTGCCCAGCCCCTTCATGCTGCCCTCCTGGCAAGAAGGAGGTCATCGTCGCCTTTGCCGAAAGGCGTTGCAATACGGAATTGGGTCGCAGCGCATCGACAGCCCGCAGCGAACGAAGGCGCGATCCCCGGAGGAACCGCGCCTGATCGCTCATACCGCGCCGGCCTTCTGCGCGTATTCCCACGAGGCCTTGGACAGCGGCACGGTGCGCGCCGCCGACTCGATGGCCTTGGCGTTGGCGGCGGTGCCGTCGCGGATGCGGCCCGCGATGCCCTGGGTGATTCCGGCGAGGCGGAAGAGGTTGTAGGCGAAGTACCAGTTGAGATCCGGCACGGCCATGCCGGTGACGTTGCAATAGATCTGTGCGGCCTCGTCCTGGCTCGGAATGTTCAGCGCCTTGAGGTCGGCATTGGCGAGACCCGGCATGGTCCACTGCATCAACAGATAGGTGAAGTCGGCCATGGGATCGCCGAGCGTGGACAATTCCCAGTCCAGCACCGCCAGCACGCGCGGTTCGGTCGGGTGGAAGATCATGTTGTCGAGGCGATAGTCGCCATGGACGATCGAGGTGCGCTTCTGCACCGGCACCGTCTTCGGCAGCCACTCCGCGAGCTTCTCGAATTCCGGGATGTGCTGGGTTTCGGAGGCGCGGTACTGCTTGGTCCAGCGATCGACCTGGCGCGCGAAATAGTTGCCGGGCTTGCCGAAGTCGCCGAGCCCAATTTTCTCGGGATCGAACAAATGCAGCTTCGCCAGCGTCTCGATCTTGCTGGTGAATATCTTGCGCCGCGCTTCCGGCGGCTGGCTCGGCAGCTGGGGATCCCAGAACACCCGGCCCTCCTCCATCGACATGATGTAGAAGGCCGAGCCGATCACCGCGTCGTCCATGCACAGTGCATAGGCTTTGGCGACGGGAAAATTCTGCTTGCCGAGTGCGGCGATGACGCGGAACTCGCGATCGACCGCGTGCGCCGACGGCAACAATTTACCGAACGGGCGGCGGCGCATCACATAGGAGCGGCCGGGCGTGTTGAGCCGGTAGGTGGGATTGGACTGGCCGCCCTTGAACTGCAGGACGGTGAGCGGGCCGGCAAAACCCTCGACGTTCTCGGCCATCCACTTGGCAAGGTTCGCCTCGTTGATACGATGGCGTTCCTCGACTTCCCTGGTGCCCGAGAACTCCTCGTCCTTCCTGACGCCGTCGTTCACGCTGACGCTCCCTAAAGTTTTTCTTGTCCGTCATTGTCCGTCGTTCCGGGGCTCGCGAAGCGAGAACCCGGAACCTCGAGATTCCGGGTTCGGCTCTGCGAGCCGCCCCGGAATGACGGTGGAGAGAGCGTTGCGCACGCTCTCTCCCTCTTTGTTAGTGCCTCGGAGCGTTTTGATACTTCCGGATTTCAAGTCTGGCAATGGCGCGGTTGTGCACCTCGTCCGGACCGTCGGCGAGCCGCAGCGTGCGGATACCGGCATAGTCCTTTGCGAGGCCCGCCTCGTCGGAAACGCCGCCGCCGCCATAGGCCTGGATCGCCTGGTCGATGATCTTCAGCGCCATGTTGGGAGCCGCCACCTTGATCATGGCGATCTCGAGCTGCGCCGTCTTGTTGCCGACCTTGTCCATCATGTCGGCGGCCTTGAGGCACAAGAGGCGATTCAGCTCGATGTCGGTGCGGGCCTCGCCGATGCGCTGCTCCCAGACCGAATGCTCGATGATCTTCTTGCCGAAGGCAGTGCGCGACATCAGCCGCTTGACCATCTTCTCCAGCGCCTCCTCGGCCTTGCCGATGGTGCGCATGCAGTGATGGATGCGGCCCGGACCGAGGCGGCCCTGCGCGATCTCGAAGCCGCGACCCTCGCCGAGCAGGATGTTGGAAGCCGGCACCTTGACGTTCTCCAAGAGCACCTGCGCATGGCCGTGCGGCGCGTCGTCGAAGCCGAACACCGGCAGCATCTTTTCCACCTTGATGCCGGGGGTGTCGAGCGGCACCAGGATCTGCGACTGCTGCTGGTGCCTGGCGGCGTTGGGATCGGTCTTGCCCATCAGGATCGCGATCTTGCAGCGGGGATCGCCGACGCCCGACGACCACCACTTGCGGCCGTTGATGACGTAGTGATCGCCCTGTCGCTCGATGCGGGTCTCGATGTTGGTGGCATCCGACGAAGCCACCGCGGGCTCCGTCATCAAAAACGCCGAGCGGATCTCGCCGTCCATCAGCGGACGCAGCCATTTGCGCTTCTGCTCCTTGGTGCCGTAGCGCATCAGCACTTCCATGTTGCCGGTATCGGGTGCGGAGCAGTTGAAGACTTCCGAGGCCCAGGAGATGTGGCCCATCTCCTCCGACAGCAGCGCGTATTCGAGGTTGGTCAATCCCGCGCCGCGGAATTCGTCGTCCTCATGCTCGTTCGGCGGCATAAACATGTTCCAGAGGCCTTCCGCCTTGGCCTTGGCCTTCAGTTCCTCCAGAATCGGGATCACCTTCCAGCGAGGCCCCTCCGCGTCCTGCTGCTTGTAGATCGGCACCGCCGGGCGGACGTTCTTGTTCATGAAGGACTGAACCCGGTCGAGCCATTCCTTCTGCCTGCTGGACAATGTGAAATCCATCGGACGCTCCTCGCTTTTCCCTTTTCAAAATCGTTGGCCGAATGTCCGCCCGCCGCCCTCGCCCCGCAAATCACAAAGCTTGCGAAGCGCTCGCAGCAGCATTGACATTTCGCCGCCTTCAAACGATAGTTTCATACAACTGTTTGAAATGCAACTCCCGATGCGGAGGCGACCCATGGCCTCAGATCAGACCCGCACTGCAATCCTGGCCGCTGCCGAGCGGCTCTACGCCGAGCGCGGCTTCGGCGACGTCACGCTGCGCGACATCGTCGCGGAGGCGAACGTCAACCTTGCCGCGGTGAACTATCATTTCGGCTCCAAGGACGAATTGATCGCCGAGCTGTTCGTCACCCGCTCGATCCAGACCAACCGCGAGCGTCTCAACGAACTGAAGGCGGCGGAGGAAAAAGGCGGCGGTCGCGCCTCCATCGAGGAAATCCTGCGCGCGCTGGTCGGCCCGACGCTTCGCGGCTGCCTCGGCCCGGACCGCGAGGGCTCGACCGCCGCACGCTTCATGATCCGCGCCTCGATCGAATCCGTGCCGCCGATCCGCCGCATCAAGAACCGCGAGATCGACCATTTGCGCAAATTCGCCGCCGCGATGCGCCGCGCCCTGCCCGGCCGCGACGAGGCCGAGCTCTATTGGGGCCTGCACTTCGCGCTGTCGATGGCGCATCACACCATCCGCGAAAGGGAGCGGCTGGCGAAATTGTCGGAAGGCAAATGCGATCTCAATGACGTCGCCGGGATCGTCGAGCGCGTGGTCGGCGTAGCGACGATGGCGCTGACGCCAGGCGCCTCGCCGGCAAAGACGGCGCAGCGCGCCGCCGCAGCTAGATGACCTTGCGCTCCTTCAACCCCTTCACCTTCGCCTCGTCGTAGCCGATGCTTGCCAGCACTTCATTGGTGTCGGCGCCCAGCAGCGGCGGAGCGCGGTATTCCTTCACGGGGGTGCCGGAGAAGGTGATGGCGTTGCGGATCAGCGAGAGATTCTCCTCGAAGGGGTGGTTGACCTTGACCCGCATGCCGCGCGACTGCACGTGCGGATCGTTGAACACCTGCGCGAAATCGTTGATCGGACCCGAGGGCACGCCGGCCTTCTCCAGTTCCTCCAGCCAGTAGGCGATCGGCTTCTTCAGGAACAGGCCGGCATAGATCGCCATGATCTCCTTGCCATGCTTCACGCGATCGTTGTTCTTGATGAACTTCGGATCGGTCGCAAGCTCCGGCGCTCCGAGCACCTGGCAGGTGCGCGCGAACTGACCGTCATTGCCGACCACCACCATCAACTCGCCGTCGGTGCAGCGGAACACGCCGGCCGGCATGCCGCCATTGCCCCAGGTGCCGCGGCGCGGCGGGACCTTGCCATTGACCAGAAAGGGTTGGAGCCAATGCGAGCACGACGCGATCACGGTGTCCATCAGGCAGACATCGAGATGCTGACCCTCGCCGCCATTGGCATCGCGATGATAGAGCGCGGAGAGAATTGCGATCGAGGTGTTCATGCCGGTCATGTAGTCGACGATGGAAGGGCCGACCTTCATCGGGCCTTCGCCGGGCTCGCCGTCGATATGGCCGGTCACGCTCATCAGCCCGCCCATCGCTTGCAGGATCGCGTCGTAGCCGGCGCGCGGCGCATAAGGACCGGTCTGGCCGAAGCCGGTCACCGAACAATAGATGATGCCCGGGTTGATCGCCTTGATCGATTCATAGTCGAGGCCGTAGCGCTTGAGATCGCCGACCTTGTAGTTCTCCATGAAGACGTCGGCGTCCCTGGCGAGCTGACGGATGATCTCCTGCCCCTCGGCGCTTGCGACATTGACGGTGACCGAACGCTTGTTGCGGTTGGCGCAGAGATAGAACGCGTTGTTGTTGTTCGCCTTGCCCTCGGGGTCGTTCAGGTAGGGCGGGCCGAAGGCGCGGGCATCGTCGCCGGTGCCGGGCCGTTCGATCTTGATCACGTCGGCCCCGAGGTCGCCGAGCATCTGCGCCGACAGGGGACCTGCGAGCACGCGCGTGAGATCGACAATCTTGATGCCGGTAAGCGGCAGGGCCGACATGGCGCTTCCTCCAGAGCTTTTTCCTTCAACGCGGGAACTCCCGCGGCGTTCTGGAGCTAGCCGATATACTATTTTTCGGCGTCGAGCACTGCACCGGCGGCATGGGCATACGGCTGTTGCCGCGGTGCGGCTCTACGGAACGATGTCCCACCCGCCGCCAGCAATGGTAGGCTTGCCGGACGGAAACAATCGGGAGGCGGCATGAGGCTTTCGAAGACCGTCCTTTGCCTCGCCGTCATCGCCGCGCTCGCGGCGCCCTTCGGCGCAGGCACATCGAGGCCGCAGGCCAACGCACAGAGCTGGATCGCGCTATCGCCCCAGCAGCGGGCGGACATTGCGGCGCGACTCGAGAGCTCGAAGAACTGCCGCTATTTCGAGACCCAGGTCGAGGCGCGCGACGTGCTCGGGCTGAAGGTGGACACAAAGGACATCGACGACGCCCTCGCCTGCCACCGCGAGCAGGACGCGCTGCGCGACGGCGGCGAAATGCGCGCCATCTTCTCGCTGCCGCGTTATCTCGCGGTCAACGGGGCAGTGGCGCTGGCGGGCGCGCTCGGCGTGCTGGGCATCGCGACATTGCTCCCTGCCCTGCGCCGTCGCTACGGACGAGACGCGCCGTCCGGATCCTGACAGCGCGCCTCGATCTTACGGCTCACTTGGCAGCTTACCGGCCGGCCTTGGCGCGGGCGGCGCGCCACTCCAGGAACTGCTTGTAAAGGACCTCCTCCTCCCGCGACATCGGCCCCGGCGCGGCGGCGGCGCCCGATGGCGCCGGGGCAGCAACCGCGCCCGATGCCTGCGATACCGCGGCCGTCGGCGGCATGTTGCGGTCGAGCCATTCCTGCGCCGCGCGGAACCGCGTCCACCCCGTCACCTGCGCCCGCACCGCGAACTCCTTCCACTTCGGGTGGAACGGCGGCCGTTGCAGCCGCTCGATCTTGGTGAAGAGCTGATCGACCAGCAGGGACAGCCGGCGATAGCGGTCGGTGTTGGGCGCCCAGTTGTAGGCGGCAAGCACGGCCTCGGCGGCGATGGTGTCGACGTGGCGGCCTTCCGGCACCAGGTTGGGATAGTCCGTCGCCGAAAGCTTCGACGGCAGATAGTCCTCCTGCAGGCTCCTGACATATTCAACCGGCACCAGATGCAGGTTGCGGTCGGCGATCTGGCCGAGCCAGGTCAGCGGTTTGCCCTCGATCGCCACGACCGCGTCGACCTCACCCTTGCGCAGCATGTCGAGCGCAAGGCGCGGCTCCATGTAGATCAGATGCGGCCTGATGCCAAGCCGCTCGAACACGTTGATCGCCGTGACGAAGGTCGACGAGTCCGGAAGGTCGACCACGACGGTCTTGCCGTCGAGGTCCTTCATGCTGGCAATCGAGCGCGGCGCCAGCACGTGCATTTCCTCGTTGAACAGCTTGGCGACGTAGACGAACTGGTTGCGGATGTCCTTGGCGAAATCCTTGCGCTCGAGATAGGCCAGCGTGTCCTTGCGCACGATGCCGGCGTCGATGCCCCTGAGCAGCAGGATATCGGCCACGGCCTGCACCGAGCCGCGGCCCATCACCGGCAGCACCCGCAAGCTGGTGCCGCTGTCGAGCACGGAGGCAAGATCGGCGCCGACCTGGGCATGGGTGCTGCCGAACGAGCCGCTCATCAGGCTGACGGTATTGGCGTTGGCCTGATTGGCCAGTTCGCGCTTGGCGGTGCCGTACTGGAAGATCGACTTGAAGGAATCGCTGACGGCGCCGGGATCGATGCCGCTGCGCACCGGTCCGAAATGCTGCCATTGGCCGTTGGCGAAGCGCATCATCCGCATCTGTTCGATCGGCGCGTGATCGGACGGGCTGGTATTGATCACGATGCCCGACACCATCATCGGCAGCTGCAGGCCCTTGAGCGAGCGGGCCTGCTTCATGATGTTTTCGCGCGACAGGTCGTCGCCGCAATTCTTCAGCACCTCGACCAGCGACCTGCTGACGAGATAGCCGAGGACCGCCTGGCCGTTGGTCTTGCTGATGCTCGGGACGTAGCGCTGCATGAAGCCGCTCCACTCGCGGAATGCCGCGTCGCCCGCAGCAGCCGAGTCTTCGCCCTCCAGCCTGTAGGCCGCCGACAGCAGGCCCTCTGCATTCTGCGGGCCCGCCGGCTGCATCACGGCCGAATAGGAATTGGCGATCGAGGCGACGAAGTGCGCCGGCCGCCAGCCCAGCTCGGCAACCCGCTTGATCGCCATGATCGCGAATTTCGGCGTGGTGAACTCGAGGAAGATGTCGGCCCCGCTCGCCTTCAGCTTGGCGATCTGCGCGTCGATGTTGGCGTCGGTGACCTTGTAGGCCGCTTCCGCCACCACCGGAATCTTGCCGCCCAGCCCGTCCTTGAGGCCCTTCAGGTACTCCTTGCCCATCCCGTCCTCCTGATAGAGGACGGCGATCTTGCTGCGTTGATGGTTTTCGAGCAGGTACTGCGCGTAGATCTGGGCTTCCGCCGCGTAGGTCGGCAGGAAGCCGATGGTCCAGGGAAACTCGCGCGGCTGGTCCCAGGCCTGGGCGCCCGAGAGGGCAAAAAGCTGCGGGACCTTTTTCGAGTTCAGGTAGGGCTGGATCGCGGCATTGGTGTTGGTGCCGATGGCGCCGAGGGTAAACAGGACATCGTCCTGCTCGACGAGCTTGCGGGTCAGCTCCAGGGTCTTCTTCGGATCGTACGCGTCGTCATAGCTGATCATGGTGACCTTGCGGCCGTTGATCCCGCCCTCGGCGTTGACTTTGTCGAGGTAGGCCGCGATGACCTTGGCGATGACGCCGTAGGCGGAGGCCGGACCGGTGTAGGGAGCGGTGTTGCCGATGCGGATTTCCGCATCGGCCGGTGCTGCGGCGCGCTGCGCCTGGGCCTGCGCCGGATACGTCATGGCCGCGACCAACAGCGTCGCGATGAGGCCGAGCCCCAACCTGCGGACCATGCGCATCCGAAGCAGTAGTCGTTCCCAGTACAGCCGATCGCCAGCCTGCATCGCGTCCCCCTCAATGCTTATCGTCGTGTTCTAACGAGAACAGGCAACGTCCCAGCGCTACTCGCCGACATTGTGTCGCAATCGGATTGTTTCTGTGTCGCGCGGCGGCCGTTCGCGTGCACGGTTAGCGAACGGTGTGGCGGACTGCCACAATGCGCTTTTTCTCCGCACGAATTGACGTGCGCACCATGAAATATGCAACTATTGCGAGAATAGGGATTTAAGGCAGCCCGACGCTCACCGCATCGTCGCGAGCCGCACGGCAAGCGCGCACGCCTTGTCGTATTCGTCGAGGTTGATCCACTCGTCTGTCGTGTGCGGCTCGTTCTGCCCGGCACCGAAGGTCACCGTCGGCACGCCGTGGCGGACCATCCAGTTGGCGTCGAGCCCGCCATTGGCCGCGCGCACGTTCGGCGTTGCGCCGATCCCGGAGACCGCCGCGACCGCGCGTTTGACCACCGGCAGGCTTTCTTTCATGCGGAAAGGAAAGTAGTCGGTCTCGGCCTTGAACCTGACCTTGCCCGCCTTGCCGTCGCTGTTCCTGACGCGTTTGGCCGCCGTCTCGAACGCCGTCTTGTAGGCTTTCGTGATCTCCTTGAAGAAGGTGCGGTCGTGGCTGCGGCTTTCGCCGCGCACATGCACGTAGTCGGTGACGACGTTGGTGGCATCGCCCGCCGGCCTGCCCTCGCCGCCGGTGACCGGGCCGACATTGCTGGTGCCTTGTCGTTTGCCCTTCACCACCTTGCCGAACCATCCCTTCGCCTTCACGTCGGATAGCGCCAGCGCCAGGATCATGGTCGAGGAGATGCCGCGCTCGGGCGCGACGCCGGCATGGGAGGCGCGGCCGAAGATCTCGACCTGCCAGCGGTCGGCACCAACAGCGCCGATGGTGACGTTGGAGGCGGCGCCGCCGTCGAAGTTGAAGGCCATCGCGGGCGAGCCGATCTCTTCGGTCCTGACATGCCGCGCACCGTAAAGCCCGCTCTCCTCGCGCACGCAGAACAGGAGCGTGATCGGCGGATGATCGAGGTGTTGCTTTGCAAGCTCAGCCGCCAGCGTTACCAGCACGCCGCAACCGCAGCGGTTGTCGCCGCCGAGCGCGGTCTTTGCTTCGTTGACGATCTTGCGACCCGCCAGTTTTGGTTTAGCGCCGGCGCAGAGCGGCACGGTGTCCATGTGGGTCATGAACAGGATGCGCGGCTGGTTGTGCATCGCCCCGCGCCCGGGAAGATCGACGATGAGATTGCCGGTCTCGGTCGGCACGGGAATGCGCGTGTTGGCGTCGTCGAGCCGGATCGCCTCCGAAGGCACGCCGGCTTCCTGTAGCGCCGCGGCAAGCTCGCGCCCGATCGCCGCCTCCTTTCCGGTGACGCCTTCGACGGCGAGGAAGCGCATGAGACGGTCGGTGGCGGCGGAGGTGTCGACGGGCATGGGGAAGTCCTCGGGTCGGGCGTGCGAAGGTCGAGAGCATCCGTCGAGATGTCCGGCTTCGCAAGGCTCTTCGCGATCATGACCGGCATAGCCGTCCTGCCGAGGCGAGTTGTCTTGTCCGTCGTGCTTCAGCTAGACGGAACTGTCCTCATCCACGACCGCCGGGCGCGACACGACGTAGACCGCGCAGGCGAGGAAGGCGACGGCTACGCCGGCGGCGAGCGGCAGCGACGGCTGGGCGCTGTGCCAGAAGATGAAATACCCGGCCGTCATGCCGGCGCAGGCCATCGCCTTGGCGGGACGCGGGATGGCGCCGGCCGCGCGCCAGTCCCGCAGCGATTTGCCGAATTTGGGATGATCGAGCAGCCACGCTTCCAGCCGGGGCGAGGAGCGCGCGAAGCACGCCGCCGCAATGATCAAGAAGACCGTGCCGGGCATCAACGGCATCACGAGGCCGATCACGCCGAGCGCGACCATCACCCAACCGAGACTGAAATAGAGGATGCGCATCAGACCCGCCCGTCCGTCCCTTCAAACCAAAGATCGCTCACTGATCGCTGAGCGACGGGCCTGCCGAGCCGTGGCTCGCGAAGCGAGCGAAGGCTGGAGCGGGTGAAGGGAATCGAACCCTCGTATTCAGCTTGGAAGGCTGCTGCTCTACCATTGAGCTACACCCGCGGCAGGCGTGACCTAACACGGCGCGCGGCGGGTCTCAACCGCCCTGCCCGTGCCCAAACTGCCCGTTGCGTGACCTTAACACCGGCCGATTCGCCGCCTATATTGGGATTCCCACTAACAACGAAAGGAGGTGATCCAGTGTCTTGTTTCAAGCGCTGTCACCTCGCTGGGATCGCCCGCTAAGGCCTGACAGCCTGGCAAAGGGGCGTTCTCAGCCCTGGTCCAGCGAGACAAATGTTGGGGCGCGGCGGGGAGCTCCCTCGCCGCGCCTTTTTTGTTGCAGGCGTGAGATTTGTTGCAGGAGTTCAGGCGTAACGGCGGCGGAAGCGCGCATAGAGGGCAGCGGTCGCGATCGTCATGCCGGTCGCAAAGGGTAGTACCGACCCATAGGGCTTGACGCTCGAGAGAATGCCAATAGCGCAGATCACGAAGCACAGCGCCTTTGGCAAGAGCTCGCGTGCGCCCATTGAAAGCAGCAGCGGCAGGCAAAGCAGCAGGTAGAACGCGGCAGTCATGGCCGCCTCAGAAGCCAAACAACTTCGCGACGCGCGAGCCAGAACCGCTGCGGCGCTCGACGATGCGCTCGCCGCCGTTGACGGCGGAGCTGCCGTAATAGCGGTGGTGACGGGGAACGTCGTGCCAGTCGCCGCCGGCGTCGGCCGCGGCCAGCCCGCGGGCGGTATCGCTGATGATGATGCCTGATTTCCGTGACATGACCCGCTCCCGTTGCGCAGTTCCTGCGTTCTGCCCATCAGTCGTGCCCCGACTTCGCCACGTTCATGCCATCCGCCCCGAAATCGTGTTTCAATCCGGTTTCGTGGGGTAACGGAGTGTCGGATTCGGCACCGCGCCTGCGTCTTCCAGCGACACGAATCGAACGAAAAGGAGAGGTTTTCGATGCTCTACGCCATTCTCGCCTATCACGTGGAAGCCGAGGTCAACGACTGGAGCGCGGACGAAGACGCCGCGCTGATGGCGAACCTGCGCAAGGCCCATGAACGGCTCGACCAGGTCGGCAAGCTCGGCCCCGCCGCCCGGCTCGGCGACACGGTCAAGGCACGCACGCTGCGCGGGCCCGGCGAGGGCATGATGATCGATGGGCCGTTCGCCGAGACCAAGGAGCAGTTGCTCGGCTTCTATGTCGTGGATTTTCCGGACCAGGATGCGGCTGCCGACGCGGTACGGCACTTGCGCCGCGCCAATCCGAGTGCGGTCTATGAAGTGAGGCCGATCCGGCTGTTCATCCCCGGAGCCGCCTTTCCGGAAACTGCGGCTGAAAGTTGACGCGAGCACCCCCATCGGTTCGCATTTTCGTCAACGACGGCGTAACCCGGCACGCTTGCCAAGGCGGTTCCCCGCGCCTAGCCTTTGCGCGGCGCTAGCGGGTGGAGTTGTAAACAGACGTATCCTCGCCCGATCCGGGCGATCACATTGAGCCGGAGGAATTGATGGCTAATCCAATACGACGTCGGGCTTCCCTTCTCGTCGCGGCATCCGCGGCGGTCGGTCTTCTTGCTGCGCCGGCGCAAGCCGCGCCGCTCGCCCCGGGCGGAGCACTGCAAGCGCAGGCGTATGGCGCGCCTGACGTTACTGAAGTTGCCGTCGTCGTGCGCCGTGGCGTCGCCGTCGGACCGCGCGGCGGCGTCTACCGCTATCGCGGCACTACCGTGGTGCGCCCGGGGGCCGCGGTGGTGCGCCCCGGCGTACGCTGGGCACGTCCTGCCTATGGCTGGGGACCGGGCGGCGCGATCGCCGCGGGTGCTGCCATCGGCTTCATCGCCGCCGCAGGGGCGGTCGCCTATGCCTCCTCGCCGGCGCCGGCGCCGGGCATGTGCTGGTATTACACCGATCCCTACCGCCGCGCGGGCTTCTGGGACTACTGCCCGGGGCGCTACTAGCGTTCGAGCACGGCACGACAAATCCGGCGGAGGGCGAAAGCCTTCCGCCTTTTTCATTGCCCGGCGTTCAGGGAACGATTCCGTTGTGCTGCTTCTTCAGCATCCGCTTCACGGCGTTGAGCAGTTCCGCGAGCAGCGTGATTGTCAGCGCGAACGCGGCGACCGCCAGTTGCGCCAGCGATGTGACGAGGTCGACCAGCACGTCCGCCATGTCGAAGTAGGCGAGTACGACGACCGCGATCACGATCACGACTGCGGCGATGATGAGCCATTCCAGCATGGTGCTTCTCCGCCGCTTTGGTCGCGGCAGCTGGCGCGCGGGTTCAACGCCGCTATGTCGCCTCCCCCTCTCCCCGCGGCGCCAGGAAGCGGCGCACCACCACCGCGAGGAAGGCCAGGCCCCAGAAATACTGCACATATTGCGGGTAGACCGCGGCTATCGCGGTGCCCGGCACGAACACCAGCATCGGGAAGATCGCCCCGGCGATGTCGGGCCAGTTGTCGCGCCTGGCCAACCACCACAACAACGCGTTGAGGCCGGCGATCAGGGTCAGGTTGACGCCGTAAAGCACGGCGACCGCGCTGGAGAGCCGGTAGTTGCCGTAGAGGCCGCTGGTCACCGGCAGCAGGATGATCGAGAGCAGGAAGAACAAATTGAGGATCACGGTGCCGCGGCCGGCCTCAGGCTGCCGCGCCAGCCGCCGGTGATGGCTGAACCAGAACAGCCCGGCGATGATGAAGGACAGGACCAGCGCCGACAGCTTGCCGGCATACAGGCGGTAGAGATCCGTCCAGTCCGGCAGGCTCGCAAACGTGCCGGTCTTCGGCAGGTCGTAGGCGAGCAGCGTCATCGCCACGCCGAAGATGGTGTTGGACAGCATTTCCAGCCGCCGCATTTCGAAGAGATCGGGGTTGGGTGAGGTCATTGCCATTCACTACGATGAACCCGGCGGGGTGCCTAGCCAAGAGGCGCAAAGCAACTGCCGGTCCGCCTTCGCCCTTGCGGGCTTCGGCGAGACAGCCTTCGCTCACTTCGCTACGAGAGGATTGTGCTGGCCTGCCCAGCCGTAGCTCGCGAAGCGAGCGAAGGCTGGTGGGGGAGGCAGGAC
>CAZDEZ010000069.1:0-21118 GCA_964504705.1 uncultured Bradyrhizobium sp. | reverse complement strand
TTCCTGGAAGGCGAGCTCGGGATGGGCGTGGATATCCTTGTAGAGCGCATCGAGTCTCGGATAGTCGCGCTCGAAAGCTGCCTCGATCGATTGCTTCAGGCTGGCGACGTCGAGTTCCGCATGCGCCGGCAGCGCAACCATGCCGCCCAGGACAAATGAAAACGCGGCGAGCAAGGGCTTTGCAAATCGCATGGTCCGACCCCCTTGGCTTTCTTCTCACCCAGAATACCGCGGTATGGAGATTTCGACTACTTCGCGAGATGCAAGAGTCTAGTCCTTGATCAGCACGACGCCGCCGATCACCAGCGCCACGCCGAGAAGCCGCGAGACCGAGACGGGCTGGGTCGAAAGTCCGAATGCGCCGAAATGGTCCATGACTACCGCGGCTGACATTTGTCCGGCCACGACCAGCGCCAGCAGTGTGGCGGCGCCGAGCGAGGGCAGCAGCAGGATGACGAGCAGGATGAAGATGCCGCCGAGCACCCCGCCGCTCCACGCCCACCACTGTGTCGCCGTCACCAGCTTCCATGAGGGCAATTGTTCGCGCATCGCCAGCAGGACCAGGATCATGGTCAGAAGGCCGCCGAGATAGCTGAAGAAGCCCGCCCAGGCCGGCGAATTCAGGGAAACGCGCAGGTTGCCGTTGAGGACCTGCTGGACGGCGACACTGATGCCGGCGCCCAGCGCCGCCAGATAGAGCAGTATGGTTTGCACGGGGAATCTCCTGGAAAAATCGGGCTCAGTATTGTCTGCCAATTGGCATTGGCAAGGCGCGGCCGGGGTGCGCTCCCCCGAAAGGTCCGGGGCTTCCAATGCGAGCCGGCATGGAATAAGAGGCCGCCAACCCTATTTTCCTCCAGGCAGCAATGATCCGTCTCGACAACGTCTCCAAGCAGGTCGGCCACCAGATCCTCTTCATCGAAGCTTCCGCGGCGCTGCAGAAGGGCGAGAAGATCGGCCTGGTCGGCCCCAACGGCGCCGGCAAGACCACCCTGTTTCGCATGATCGCGGGCGAAGAGCAGCCCGACGAGGGACAGGTCGCGGCCGATCGCGGCATCTCCATCGGCTATTTCAGCCAGGACGTCGGCGAGATGAGCGGTCGCAGCGCGGTGGCCGAGGTGATGGACGGCGCCGGCCCGGTCAGCGAGGTGGCGGCCGAACTGAAGCTGCTGGAAGCCGCGATGGCCGATCCCGAGCAGGAAGCGGAGATGGAGGACATCATCGCCCGCTACGGCGAGGTGCAGGCGCGTTTCGAGGAGCTCGACGGCTATGCGCTGGAGGGCCGCGCGCGCGAGGCGCTGGCCGGCCTCGGCTTCAGCCAGGAGATGATGGACGGCGACGTCGGCAAACTCTCCGGCGGCTGGAAGATGCGCGTGGCGCTCGCCCGCATTCTGTTGATGCGCCCCGACGTAATGCTGCTGGACGAGCCGAGCAACCATCTCGATCTCGAAAGCCTGATCTGGCTGGAGCAGTTCCTGAGGGGTTACGAGGGCGCGCTGCTGATGACCTCGCACGACCGCGAGTTCATGAACCGCATCGCCAACAAGATCGTCGAGATCGACGGCGGCTCGCTGACGACCTATTCCGGCAATTACGAGTTCTACGAGCAGCAGCGCGCGCTCAACGAAAAGCAACAGCAGGCCCAGTTCGAGCGGCAACAGGCAATGCTGGCGAAAGAGATCAAGTTCATCGAGCGCTTCAAGGCGCGCGCCTCCCATGCCGCGCAGGTGCAGAGCCGGGTCAAGAAGCTGGAGAAGATCGAGCGCGTCGAGCCGCCGAAGCGGCGCCAGACCGTGGCGTTCGAATTCCAGCCGGCGCCGCGCTCCGGCGAGGACGTCGCCAGCCTGAAGAACGTGCACAAGGGTTATGGCAGTCGCCGCATCTATGCCGGTCTCGATTTTGCGATCCGGCGGCGGGAGCGCTGGTGCGTGATGGGCGTCAACGGCGCCGGCAAATCGACGCTGCTCAAACTGGTTGCAGGCTCGACCGAGCCCGATGTCGGCACGGTCGCGGTCGGCGGCAGCGTCAAGATGGGCTACTTCGCCCAGCACGCGATGGACCTGCTCGACGGCGAGCGCACCGTGTTCCAGTCGCTGGAGGATTCGTTTCCGCAGGCCGGGCAGGGCAGCTTACGCGCGCTCGCCGGCTGCTTCGGCTTCTCCGGCGACGATATCGAGAAGAAATGCCGGGTGCTGTCGGGCGGCGAGAAGGCGCGGCTGGTGATGGCCAAAATGCTGTTCGATCCCCCGAATTTCCTGGTGCTGGACGAGCCGACCAACCATCTGGACATCGCGACCAAGGAGATGCTGATCAACGCGCTCGCCGAGTTCGAGGGCACCATGCTGTTCGTCTCGCACGACCGGCATTTCCTCGCCGCACTCTCCAACCGCGTGCTGGAGCTGACGCCCGAAGGCATCCACCAATATGGCGGCGGCTACACGGAATACGTCGCGCGCACCGGCCACGAGGCGCCGGGCTTGCGCTCGTAGTGGGCATCGTACCCGGATTACGCTGCGCTCCATCCAGGCTACGCAATCTGAGAGAGGCGACGTGTAGCCCGGATGGAGCGCAGCGCAATCCGGGATGTGTGGCGAATTTCTTGCCAGATTCTCGATTTGGTTGTAGATTCGGATAGAGCGAAGCGCAATTCGGGATGGTCACCACGTGGTTCGCTATCGGCGTAACTTCGTCCCAGGCGGGACATTTTTTTCTTTACCGCGACGCTGGACGATCGGCGATCGTCCGCCCTCGTCGATCACGTCGAAAAATTACGCTCGGCATTTCGCGTGACACGCGCCGAAAGACCTTTCACGATCGACGCGGTCGCGATCCTGCCCGATCACCTGCACATCATCATGACACTGTCGGACGGGGATCCCGATTTTTCTGGCCGCTGGCGGCGTGTCAAAAGCCACTTCACGCGTCAACTGGTTGCTTCGGGCGCGGCGATCTCCCGCAACCGGCGTGGCGAATTCGCATTGTGGCAGAGACGATTTTGGGAGCACACCATTCGCGACGAGGCCGATTTCGAACGTTGCGTCAGTTACATCCATTTCAACCCGGTCAAGCACGGCCTTGTCCAGTCAGCGTCAGATTGGCCATATTCGTCGCTCCATCGCTACGTCCGCGCAGGCTTGCTGCCTGCCGACTGGGGAGGATCTGGCCTGATCGACGGCAACTTCGGCGAACGCGGAGATTGCCCCCGGATTGCGCTGCACTCCATCCGGGCTACGGACTCTGTTGAGGGGGCGTGTAGCACGGATGGAGTGCAGCGTAATCCGGGATGTGCGACCGAACCCGAAAGGTCGACATCAAGAGCCGCGGCAGCGAATATGCCGCTCGTCTGTCCCGGATTGCGCTACGCTCCATCCGGGCTACGATCAACCGGGGGCGAAACAACAATGAAGCAGATCAGGATCGGCGACGTCACCATCGATGCCGTCATCGAGCGGGAAGGGCCGTGGCGGCGGCCGCAGGATTTCTTCCCGGCCTATGATGATGCCGTGTTCAGGCACCATCTGAAGACGATGGAGCCGGAGGTGTTCGACGCGCCTTCGGGGCTGATGTGTATCACCTACCAGACCTTCGTGGTCCGCACGCCGCACCACACCATCCTCGTCGATACCTGCACCGGCGAGAACAAGGACCATCCACCGCCGTTTGACTTTCCCGGCAAGGAGCGCTGGCGGAGCGAATTGTTCGCGCTCGGCGTCAGGTTCGAGCAGGTCGACTATGTCTTCTGCACCCACCTGCACATCGACCATACCGGCTGGAATACCACGCTGCGCGACGGGCGCTGGGTGCCGACCTTCCCGAACGCGAAGTACATCTTCCACAAGCGCGAGTATGCGGCGTGGGAGCAGGCCTATGCGGAAGGAAAGAATCCGCCGGGCAAGGTGTTTTCCGACAATTGCCGGCCGATCATCGAAGCGGGGCAGGCGCTATTGGTCGACGACGACTACGCGCTCGACGATCTCATCACGCTGACGCCGACGCCGGGGCATTCACCGTGCCACTGTTGCGTGAACATCTTCTCGCGGGGGCAGCGCGCCGTGGTGGCGGGCGATCTCATGCATCACGTCATCCAGTGCCGCGAGCCCGACTGGTCGGCGCGGCCGGACTGGGATCCGAGGCAATCGGCAGTGTCGCGCCGCAAATTCTTTGCCGAGGTGGCTGATACCGGCACACTGATCCTGCCGGTGCATTTTCCGCGGCCCACCGTCGGCCTGCTCAAGGCCGACGGTGACCGCTTCGACTATCGCTTCAGGCGGGAGTAGCCCTCACCGGTTGAGCGCAACGTCCCGGAAGACGTCGACCAGGGGCTTTTCGAGCTTGCCATCCATTCCCAGCAGGACCTCGTAGGCTGCTTCTCGCGGCATGGTGGGCTTGTAGGTGCGGTGCTCGATCAGCGCTGCGAAGATATCGGAGATGGTGAGCACGCGAACGATATCGGAAATGCTTTCGGCGCAAAGAGCGTCCGGGTACCCGCTGCCGTCGAGGAATTCATGATGATGCCGTACGGCGTCCAGTATCTCGGGCGAGATGGCGTCGTTGCCCTTGAGCACTTCATACCCCGCGGCGGGATGCGTCTGGATCAGGGCGCGTTCCTGGTCATCGAGCCGTCCCGGCTTGTCGAGGACCGCGAGCGGTATCCTTGCCTTTCCGATGTCGTGAAACATGGCTGCCGAGTACAGCCGCTCCACGTCGGCCTTCTTGAGCCCCAGGCTCAGACCGAAGTCGACGGCGACGCCGGTGACCAGCAGACAATGCTGATAGGTGCCCTCGTGATGCCGCCGCACCGTCGTGAGCCAATCCGAAAGGCCGTTCTCGGAAATGCTGTCGGCGATCTTGCCGCCCGCCGCGCGCGCGTCCGCGACGTCGATGCTGGTTCCGTTCATCACGGCGGCGAACATCGAGGCGATGCTCGCGGCGCCCACGGTGGCGGCCTCGACGCTCGTCACCGAGCTCCTGCCGTCGGAAGCGACGTCAGCTGCCGCGGGCGCAAGTCTTGCCAGCAATTGCGACGGTTTCAGCGGATTGGTCAGTACATGCGTTGCCCCCAGCGCATAGGCCTGGACGATCGGTAGCCGCCCTTTGCCGTCGATCAGGAATACCCGCGTCGGAACGCGCGCCAGCCTGGCGGAAATGGCCTTGAGGGCCGAGATGTTGTCGACGGCTGCAACGTCGACCGCGACCACCGCGGCTTCGATGCCGCTCCGCCTGAGGCTCGCGTCGGCAAGCATTTCCGACGTCACAGCGAAACGCGGTTCCAGCACGGAGCGAAGAGCGGGGACCTTGGCGGGGTTGTCGGCAATGACGTGAACGGACATGGGTCTAGGCCGGGACCAGGCGCGACTTCTTTTTCTTGTCCGGCACGACGAAGCGAACGCCGATTTCCATGCCGTCGACCCGGATGAGCTCGCATCGGCGGAAAGCAAGGCCGGTGGAGGAGAGCAGCAGAAAAAACTCCTGCGCGCGGAGAACGTCGAGCGAGCCCTCGACTTCGAGCCGGGCGCCGGTTTCGGAAACGTCCAGCATCACACAGCTTCGGCGCCAGGTGCCGTCAACGCCCATGAGGTTGACGGGATACCTGTGTTCGAATCGGACGCGTTCGGCCTTGCGGTCTCCGTAGCCCATCAGACTGCCCTCGCGGCAGCCAGCGGCCCGGGGGACTTGAGTTTCGATACGAAGTCGTCGATCGATCCGAAGCGGATCATGCGCTGTGCGGCGGAGAGATTGAGCGCGTCGAAGGCGACTCTGGCTCTCGCGACTTCGTCGGCCGGTGGCGCCGGTCGATCCGGTCGGTTGCTGATGACGGCCTGCGCCGTCGTCCAGTTCAGGCGCGAGGCGCGGCATGCGACAATCAGGCCGTAGTCGTCGCCTTCGCTCAGCAAGGTCTCGATCGTCTCGATCGGCACTGTTGCGAGCAGCGACAGGGCCGCGACCAGATTGCGGTTCTCGCGCCATACCGCGAAACGGTTGACGGTGGAGTCGTTGAGCTTTCCGAGATTGTTCAGTTCCAGAACCCTGGCCTGCGCCTCCGTATAGTCGATCGCCTCGGGTGCTCTCCTGCAGATGCCGGTCTCGATGCTCTCGATGGCCGCATGCATGGTGTCGTGCAGTTCGGGCGTCGCAATCTTCAGCAGCCTTGCCCTGACCGAACGCGGCAGCTTCGCAAGCAGTTCGTGAAGCGGCGCTGCCGGTACATCGGGGCGTCTGACCAGGAGGTCGGCGAGTTCATCGTTGCGCTCGGCCATGACGACGAGTTTCGCGTAGCCTTCGCGCGAAAACCGGATGCCGCCGCTTTTGACGAGTTCGACGCAGACGTTGGTGTCGCCCAGCATCAGGAGCGCGTCGGTAACGGCTTCGCCAAGCGAGCGGCGTTTGGCGATCGCGACTGCATGGGCCGGGCCGCGGCATTGTACGACCTCGACGAGATCGGCGTCGGGAATGGCGTCCGATTTCTGCAGAATGGGGGTGGCCACCTCGGCTTGCTCATGGTGCGCGAGGCGCCTGACGATCTTCAGACGTGCGGGCGCCAGATAGGCGAGGGCGTCACTGAGGCGGGCCAGGTCGTTGACCTCGACGCGATCCATCAGGCGGATCAGGATGTCGTCAAAAACCTCGAACTGGGCCCCTTCGAGCCGATCGGCGTTGCCCACCAGCAGTTCGGTCACCCGGCGCATGATCAGCGCGCATCGCGCCGGCGGGCAAACCCGTACGGTACGTTCCAGCTCGGCGATGATCTCGGCGGAAGCGAGTGCAGCCATAATGCGCCAGCGCTTTCTCCGGAACGGCAATGCTCCGAACCGGGAATTCCACGCTGGAATCCTTAATTTACCTTTATGGAGAGGCGCAGATACGGTAACATGCTACCAAGCAGCCGGCCGGAAACACTATCGAAATTCGGCGACACGAATTTTCACTGATTGTAATTTCAATACCGAGTCCTGCCTTCTCAGATGATCTTGAGGCGGCAGCCGATACGCAAGGAGGTTCCTCAACAATTCCGGCCGCTACTGTCTCCCTCGCGCACTGTCCTTCGCGCCGGCGGCCGACATTCCAAGAAAAACAACAATGACGAATGCAGCTTTTGCGCCGTTGCTGGCGCCCCGTGTATTTCGATTTTCCGACATCGATCAGTTTCGCAGTTCGGTGCGCAACATCAGCGTCGATTTCACACCGCTCGCACGGACCATCTACGCGGAACAGACCATACTCAGGCTCCCGGGATGCGACGTGAATTTCACTCAGTCGTTCCCGCGGATCGTTGACGCGCAGTTGGCGGCGAACTGCACCGCGGTTGGCTTCTCGATGGACGACGGCGTTCCCATTCGCTTCAACGGCGTGGAACGCGACGAACTGCTCGTGACGATCGGAGCGGGCGGGTCATTCTACAGCGCAGTGGAAGCCGCGCCGAGACAATACGCCTCCATCATCTTCAGGCCCGAGGTGGAGAACAGGGGATGGCCGCAAAGCGCTGCCCAATTCCATGTGTTCGAGACGAGCCAGTCTGCGCATGCGAGGCTGCGCCGTCTGGTGAGGCAGATGTTGGTGGTGGCATCGGAGATCGGCGACGCCGTGGAGGTCAGCGGGATTTCATGGGCGATGCGGGAGTCGCTGCTGGCTGCCATCGACGCGGCCGTAGCCGAGGTTGCCCCGGCGCGATGGGCGGATCACGCAAATGCGTCCAGCCTCTTCAAGGTGTTCCGGCACGTGGAGGAGGTGCTGGCCGCCCAGGTTGGCGAAGTCATCTACAGCGAGGATATCGCCGCGCGGATCGGTGTTTCGGTCCGGACCATGCACGATGCAATGCAGCGCTATCGCGGCATGAGCCTGCACCGCTATTTGCGGTTGCGGCGGTTGTGGCTGGTGCGACGGCGCCTTGTGGCCGGCGCGGACAGCGTCAAGGCTGCGGCGCTCGCCTACGGATTCTGGCACCTCGGGTACTTCTCGCAGGGTTACCGCGAGCAATTTGGCGAGGCGCCGTCGGAGACGCTCGCCAAATCGCAAAGGCATTGATGCCGATTACGCGCCTTCCTCGCACTTCTTCATGAACGAGGTCTTGGCGGCGCCCGCCAGCGGCTTGCCGTCGGAGCCGACAGCCTTGGCGGCGCAGGTGTCTTCCTTGCACTTGTTCACGAACGAGGTCTTGGCGGCGCCGGACAGCGCCTTGCCGTCCTTGCCGACCGCCTTGGTCTCGCAGGTTTGCGCCATCGCGGCGGAGCCGAGGGCGAAGGTAGCGACGATTGCAGCAACAAAGATACGCTTCATGGGGATCTCCCTAATCAGGCCAGTAGAGCGCATTGAATTCGGAGTTGACCGGCTGTAGCCGTCCACCCGGCGCGCCCCAGCGTCTTAGCGGCCCGCCCATGAACGGTAGATGACTGTTCCTCGCGTGGGAACCGGATTGTCCCAACAGGGCTGTTGACCGGGGCCGCCGCCGCAACCTTCGTCGGTCTCGAATATGCCGCAGTCTCGCGGCCATAATGCCAGGGAAATTCCACGAATCCCTCGCGGAATGGGCGCTGTCGAGGGAGTGGGATCCGGGGACTACATGGTTCAAGTCAGGATGAGGGCCGACCGGCAATGGCCGCAGCGGCGCGCATCGCCGTCCAGGACGGTGGCGGCCACGCTGCTGGCGTTCGGCATGAGCGCGGGCGTCGCTGCGTGGTTTGCCGATCCCGGCGAGACCGCGCTGGTGTCCGCCAATGCCGCCCCGTCTCGCCCGCCGGTTTCGAACTTCGAGGACCGCTTCCTTCCCGCGCCGGCGCCGGAACTGCGCGCGCGCACATTCTCGACGCCATCGCTCGACCGCGCGGCCCATGTGGCCGCCGACATCCGCGTACTGCAGGCGCGCGAGCAACTCGCCCGCCAGATGCAATCGCAGGATTGGCGCGCGGTCATGCAAGAGGCGGCCCTGCCGCCCGGGGCGGTATCGGTGCCGTTGCCGCGCGCGCGTCCGCCCGATGCGCGGATCGAAGCCGCCAGCCGTGCGGCGATGCCGGGGGACAATGCGGCGCAGGGCGACCAGCGCACGCTGCTGCAGAAGCTTTCCGATCTGTTTCCTGGCCGGGGCGTCACGCTGGCCTCGCTTACCTCGGGAGAGGGATTGTTCCGCTCGGGTCCCGATCTCGGCGCGCTCGGCTATGACAGCTTCACGGCGGTCTACGACATCTCGGCCCAGGCGGTTTACCTGCCGAACGGCGTCAGGCTCGAGGCCCATTCCGGGCTCGGCAGCCGCATGGACAAGGTCGACAGCGTCGGCGAACGCATGGTGGGCGCCACGCCGCCCGGCACCTATGAGCTCAAGCCCCGCGAAAAACTGTTCCACGGCGTGCGTGCGCTGCGCATGACCCCGGTCGACAGCGGCTCGACGCTCGGCCGCACCGGGCTGCTGGTCCACAGCTATCTGCTCGGCCCGGCCGGCGATTCCAACGGCTGCGTCTCGATCCGCAACTACGAGCGTTTCCTGAAGGCGTATGGCGACGGCGAGATCCTGCGGCTCGTCGTGGTGCCGAACCTCACCGATTCCATCACGGCGTCGCGACGCTCGCCGGCGCCGTCATGAGCCGCGGCGATCCGGCGCCGGCGCGCGACGTGTCGGGTTCGGAAACGCCGCTGCGGACCATTTTCCGCCTCAAGCTCAACGGCCAGACCGTCTCGATCGGTACGGTCGGCCAGGCCTTCCGCTTCATCACCAGCCTCAACGCCATCGAATGGATGGAATTCCGCGCCCTGCACGAGGAGGCGCTTCGCTCGCTGCATCGCGCCGCTGACAATGCGATGCTGACGGTGCAGGCGACCAACGCGCTGCGCGCGCTGTTCGTGCGTGCGAGGCTGTTGTGACGGAGAAGGGCCGCGTTCACCGGGCGCGCTGCGCCTGAAGTATCGCAATGGCGCGCCGCAAAGCGTCGGCGCCGGCGCTGCGGTTCGCGGCGAGAGACTGCCGCGCCGCACCGGGGTCGTCGAAGCCGTGCGTCGCTCCCTTGTAGAGCACGATTTCGACCGGGCTGCCGGCGTTGCGCGATCGTTCCGCGAAACGCTGACAGGTTTCCGGCGAGACTTCTTCGTCATCCGAAGCAAGAAACATCGTGACCGGCGCGGCCGTTGCAAGCACCGGTCCGAGCATCGCTTTCGGGCCGCAACCGGGATAGAACACGAGGGCGGCGCGGAAGCCCGAGCTCGACGTTCCCTGCCGGTGCAGCACGTTGAGCGCCGTGCTGCCGCCGTTGGACCAGCCCTGCAGGAAGATGCTGTCGGCAACGACATCGCCGCGCCTGCGCAACCAGGCAAGCGCCCCCTCGGCGTCGAGCGGACGAACCGTCTTCTCGTTGACGTCGTCGCGATTGGCATCGCCATGGGTGAAGCGGCCGAAGCCGTGCGCCTTGCCACGCGGCCCGAAACTGTCGATCAGCAGTGCGAGATGGCCGCGCGCGGCCCAATAATCGCCCCACATCCGGTGACGTCTCGACAGGGTTGCGGCTTTGCACGGTGAGCCGTTCGACCGGGCGACGAGCGTACAAGCCGCATTGACGTTGGCCGAATAGGGGCCGCTGCGGCCGTGCAGCAGCACGATTCCCGGGTGCGGTCCGTTCGAGGCCGGCTTGAAGAGATAGCCGACGATTTCGGTGCGGCCATCGGCGCTCGGAAGGTAGACGGTTTCCGGCACGCCGGCCGAAGCGTCCGAGGGCATGGCCAAAGCGAGGATGAGCAGGAACAAACGACGGGTCATTTTGAGGAACCAGTCTATTGGCGGTGGCCGCACATGACCAGACCGGGTTCCGGCTTCACATCGCTGCGAGATGCGGGGCAATTCACAGGCGGAATCCGCAAGTTCGCCTAGTCAGGCGCTGCGACCACGGCGGTGGTTTCCATCAAGGGAGATTTGCCATGATGCGCTTGATCGTTTCTGCATTCATTGCCGTTGCGTTGTTCGCCGCGACCACCGTATTGCGATCGCACTCGATCTCGGGCAACGAGACCGCGCAGACCGCGATGATGCCGAGCGTGCAGGAAATGCAGCACGCCACCGATACCGGCAGACTGCCGGTCGAGGATTTCGAGGATCGTTCGCTGGTGTATCCGAACCGGCCGGTGCGCTGAACGCTACTCCAGCGGCTGTACGGGCGGCGCCTTTGCCGGCCTCCGCGCGGGCGCCGTTGCCGTCGTGGAAGCCGGCTCGCGCATCGCGGCCTGGCTTTCGCGATAGGGCCGTGCGTCGCTGCTCGCGGTGCGGCGCGGCTGCCGCGCGGAAGCGCCGTTGCCGCGGACACCCCAGGCGCGCGACATCGAAGGACCGGCGGTGTAGCCGATGAATGCACCGCCGACGGCGCCGATCGGGCCGAGTACGATGGCGCCCGCAACTGCGCCGAGCGCCGCATCGGTGGCGCGCTCGCCCGCGACCGCAGCGCTCGAAACCATCAGTGCCACTGCCACGATCGCGATCTGACGCTTCATTGAGTTCCCCTCCGTCTCATTGCCACAACAAGCCCGAAGAATGCGGCGACAAGAATGCAGCAAAGCGATTGGAATCGTTTGAGGCCGCGGCGTGTCGTCTCGGTCACAGCGCCGATGATGTCAGTATTGTGGCGTTGTGGAGGAAGTCCCGGCGGAAGCGTCCGCCGTGCGCTATGCTTCGCCGGCGCCTTCGATCGCGCGCGCCATCGCCCGTGCGGCCGCCGCCGACTTGAGCCCGCCGTCGCGCGCCAGGCTACGCCACGTGAAGTAGCTCAGCGCCAGCCGCAGCATCGCGCGCTGCCTTGCGTTCAACTTCGCGCCGAGCACCTCCTCGTAGGCCGCCATGAACGGGCCCCACCGCAGTTCGCTGATCTCCCGGGTCAGCACATGGAACTCAGCATCGCGCAGCACGCAGCCGGCAAGGTCGGCGTTGCGCTCGTACCAGGCGTAGAGCGCGGCAAGCCCTGAGCACAGCCGCTCGTTGCGGCCCGGGATGCTGCGCCAGGCCGACGCATCCGGCAGGGGATCGCGCTCCATGGTCAGTCCCGAGCAGGCCATCAGCAGGCTGCGCTCGTCGGGAAAATGCGCATAGAGCGTGTGGCGCTGCACGCCGGCGCGCTCCGCCACCAAGCTGAGCGTGGTATGGGCGGGTCCGAGTTGCCCGTGCAGCCCCACCGCGGCCTCGACAATGCGCAGCCTGGTTTCGGCCTGTTGCTCGGCGCGGCGTCCGAGGGTGTAGCCTCGCGTCATGATTTCACTACACAGTGATGTGTATCCATATTGACGGCTTCCGGTAATTTCACTACACGTACATGTATAGTGAAAATAGGTCAACGTCCCCGGCCGCGTCGCCGGCACAAGGGCGACTGAACCATCGTTTGGAGGAAGTCATGGAAACCAGGATCAGCGAGATCGCCGACGGGATTTACCGGCTGTCGACCTTCGTCCCCGACATTGCGCCGCCTGCCGGATTCACCTTCAACCAGTTTCTCATCCTCGGCGACGAACCGCTGATGTTTCATACCGGTTTGCGCAAGATGTTCGCCACCAATCTCGACGCGGTGAGCCGCATCCTTTCGCCGTCGCGGCTGCGGTGGATCGCATTCGGCCATTTCGAGGCCGACGAGTGCGGCGCCATGAACGAATGGCTGGCGGTGGCACCGCAGGCGCAGCTCGCCCACGGCCAGACCGGCTGCATGGTGTCGCTCAACGACATGGCCGATCGCACGCCGCGCGCGCTCGCCGACGGCGAGGTGATCGACATCGGCCGGGGCCGGCGCGTCCGTTACATCGATACCCCGCACACGCCGCACGGTTGGGATGCCGGCGTGATCTTCGAGGAGAAGACGGCGACGTTGATGTGCGGCGATCTTTTCACGCAAGTGGGCGACGGACCTGCCTTGACGCACGGCGATATCGTCGGCCCGGCGATCGCGGGGGAGGATCTGTTCAACTATTCCAGCCTCAGCCCGGCGATGGGCCGGACGCTACGTGGACTGGCGAAGCTGGCGCCGCGAACGCTGGCGTTGATGCACGGACCGTCGTTTGAGGGCGACGGCGCAGCGGCGCTTCGCGCGCTGGCCGATGATTACGACCGACGTGGCGTCGCGCGCAGGCTCGCAGCCTGAGTGACCCTAATTCGGCTCTTCGCCTTGCCCTTTCGCCGGCGCGTGACGTTGCGACGGCGAGCGGGGGCCGACCTCCTGGCACGGGAGCTTCTCCCAGTTGCCGTCGGGGCCAAGCTGGTAGGAGGAGCAGGGCGGGGACGAATCCTCGGCATTCTCCTTCTGCGGCTTCCCGCTCTTGGCAAACGCCGGCGTGGTGAGCACCGCCAGCGCCGCGACCGCGATGAAGGTCAGCTTTGCCACTTGCATTTGCAGAACCTCCTCTCGAATTCCGGCTTTATCCGGAAACGGGATTGTGGTGATTCTTGGCCGGGAAATTCCGACTTTCGGCCAAGGAGCGTTCATGAGCCTGCTGCAAAATCCCTTCGACCCCGGAACCGAGGCCGCGCTTGTGACCGGTGCCGGCAACGGCATCGGCCGCGCCATCGCACAGGCCCTGGTGGGCGAGGGCGTGCGAACGGTGTTTGCCGACATCAGCGCCGAGCGGGTGGCGGAGGCCGTTAGATCCGCGCCGCGTCCGGAACTGGCGACGGCCTGGACCGGCGATCTCGCCGATCGCGCCGCTTGCGACGCGCTGCTTGCCGATGCGCGAGCTGCGTTGGGGCAGGTCACGCATTTCGTGCATTCGGCGTCGCCGCCACGGCGCGAAGCCGACCACGCACTCTCGGTGAGCGAGGAGACGTGGCGGCAGATGCATGCGGTCAATCTCGAGGCGGGATTTCACCTGGCGCGCGAGCTGGCGCGGCAGTTGATGGCGGCGAAGGCGCCGGGATCGTTCCTGTTCCTGACTTCGCTGCATGCCGGCACACCGCGCAACCTGCCGCATTACTCGACGACCAAGGCTGCAATGGCGATGCTGGTGAAGGAACTCGCCAAAACGCTCGGCCGCTACAACATCCGCGTCAACGCGCTGGTGCCCGGCGCGATCGCGGCCGGCGGCTTCGTCGCCGATCCCGCGCTCGCAAGGCACATTCCGCTCGGCCGTCTGGGGCAGGCGCAGGATTTGGCGCCGATGGCGCTGGCGGTGCTTTCCAACAAGGTGTCCGGTTACGTCACCGGCGCCGCATTCACCGTCGACGGCGGGTTGTCGCTGACCAACTGGTTCGAGCCGCCGGACCTCTGAGCGGCCTTTCCCACGGTCACCGCGAGCGTAGCCGCTAATACCTGTCCGATAGCGGCATCGGCATCGGCGGGCGAAGTACCGGTTCGCCGTTGGGCTGTGTCGTGGCTTGCTGCGGGGAAGGCTGCGGCGGCGGGTAGGCCGGAGGCGGCGCGGCGGAAGCTTGCGCGGCCGGCGAATAGGCTGCTCGCGGCGGATACGCTGCCGGCGGCGGCGCGGGCGGTTTGGGCGCCGCGGAGACCTTGGGCTTTGGTGCAGGCGGAGCCGGGCGCGCGGCAGGCGGCGCGGGCGTCGCCGCCGCGGCCTGCTGGCTGGCTTTCAGCGTTTCGATGGTCGCCTTGAGCTGTTCGACCTGCTGGCCCATGGCGGCGAGATCGCGCGCCATCGACCGGATTTGCTGCTCGGCTTCGGGCGGCAGTGCGGCGGCGCCGGTCGGCGCGGCCGCAGCCTCTGCCGGCGGCTGTGCGGCGATTTCCTGACGCTCCGAGGCGGCCTGCGCATCGGCCTCCGCCGACGGCTCCGCTTCCGGCGATGAACTGGCGGCCGGCAGCGGGACCCAGGCCGCAAATGTTTGCGTTGCCGCCTCGCCGTGATGCTTCCAGGCGGCCGCAGCGACCGCGCTGACCAGCGCCACAATGAACGCCGTGAGGGCACGGTTCACCCAGGTACGGACCTGAGATTTCTTCAGCGCCGGGATGTCGTTGACGTCGCTGGCGCGGAAGCTGTTGTCGACCTTCGGCGCGGCAGCCTCCGCAGCGTGGCGGATCTCGGCAAACAGCTTTTCGCGGCTGGCGGCATCGTTGGCGGGGCGCGGCACGCAATCGGCCCAGTCGGCCGGAACGATATCGGGCGCGATCGGCGCGTCGTGCGGGTCGTCAATCTGTCTCAGCGTGGAACGCATCCAATCATCCCCATGCTCGTCGTCCATCCTGCCCGGCTGCACGTGTCCAGCCGGATTTGACGTAAGCAAGGCGAGGGGATGGAGAGTCTGGGGCCGAGGGAACTTGGGGGAATTGCCGATGCGCTCGCAACGACGGCAGGAATCAGGCCGTCGCGCCCTGCAGCATCTTCTCGCGCGCCTTGGCTTCGATCAGGGCGGCGTAGCGGCCGAACTCGGACGCCATTTCGAGCAGCTTCTCGCGAACGACGGCGTCGGTGACACGGTCGGCCATGCAGCGGGCGCGGTCGGCCTGAAAGCGGTAGTGATCGACTTCGAGCATTTTCATTTCTCCTCTCAGCGACTGCGCTGAAAGTATCGAGGGCTTCAGGCGGCAATCCGGTGACGGCGAATCTCCTGGAGCCGCATCACGAGATAGAAGCGGTACAGCATGGTGAGAAGCGCCTGCATGATCGAACCCCATCGTTGGATCACTTGCCGCCAAGCTATCGGCCCTCCGTTTCCGGACGTCTTTGTCGGGGCGGAAAATGGTTTCGTCGCCAGGGGGGCTGTGTTTCGTCCGGCGGCCGGGGGACGAAACACCGTTCACGAAACCGCGATGGCCCGCTGCCGGCAGATGGGGAAAATGCCGCTTCCACAGCCCTGAAGGGGCCCGAAAGCGGATCGGGCCGCAATCTGAGCCAAGTTTCCGGTAAGCTTTCACCGATCGCAGCAGCCGGCTGATTCGGCGGGCAAATTCGGGATGGTCGCGGGGGGTGAAATGTCATTCTTCAGGCGTGAGCTGGGCCCGGTCGAGCGCTTCGAGAACGCGTTGCGGGAGAAGCAGACGACCCGGCTGAAGCTTGCCGCCAAGTCCCGCGCGGCGGACGCCGTCGTTGCCGACAAGCGCAAGACCGCCGAGAAGCTTGCCGTGGCCGGCGCTGCCGATGCCAAGCTGGCGCGCGCCGAAAGCGAGCTGCGCAGCGTCGAGGAACGCGCCAAGGCGCTGCGCGCCGAGCTTGCCGAATTCGACGAGCAACTCGTCTCCGCCGAGCGAGCGCTCGTGGAAGCCAAGGCGCAGCGCGAGCGTGACCGCATTGCCGACGAGATCGAGGCGATGGCCGCTGCAATCGAGAAGGCCGCGCCCGGCTTCGAGGCGGGTGCGGCCGGGCTGCTGGCGGCCGCCGGCAAGAGCGCGCCGATCCCGCAGGCCGCACGGTTTTCCGCCAGCATCGACGCCGTGCGCCGCGAGGTGCTCTCGGCGGTCGAACTGATCTGCTGGGAGCTGCGTTCGGCCGCTGCCTCGACGCGCAGCGGCAACGCCAATGCCGGGCAGGGCGCGGCGGCCGAGCCGGAACAGCCGGCGCTGCCGGACATCCAGCGCCAGCTGGTCTACACGCTGAGCCCGCTGCAATGGCGCGAGGGCGCCGAACTGAAGCGGGTGCCGGCCTTCGCTGCAATTGGATTGCCTGCCTATCTGGTGCCGGCCGCGCTGCGCCATCAGCACGCTGACCACATGAACGCGCGGCGCGTGCAGACGCTGATGCACGTCCACGGCAATGGCGCGGCGCAAGCCGAGGTCAGCGCGGACGATCCGCGCCTGGTCGATCTCGATGCGCTGGCCGCGGAGGCGCAGGAAAAGCGCGCCGACGTCGCCTGAGGTCGCGAGTTCCTTCACGGGCTTGCCCCACGGATTGCGGATTACATGCTTTGCGGAACCGAGCCGCGGGCGGGCCGTTGACAGGCCGACCGCCGGCGGAAAGTCCCGCGGCAGCGGTCGATCGAGGCGAGGAGAAACGCCATGATGTCGCAAACCCAGATCCACACCGTCGCGCGCCAGATGTTCGAGAAGCACGGCGGCGCGGCCATTGCCCAGGCCGCGCAGCAAGCCATCGCCTGCGAGCAACGCGGCGAGACCGAGGAGGCCCGGGAATGGCGCCATCTCGAGGAAGCCATGAAGATGATGCGCGGTCCGCATCAGCCGTGAGGCTCGCGGGCGCGCCGCCTCACCCCGGGCCCTGTCCGGTCGGCGGCACGACATAGAGCGTCAGCGCAAATACCGCGTAGATGAAGATGAGCAGGGCGCCGACGAACCATGCCGAGCGTCCGCTGCTGGTGATGAAACTTGCGGTGACGGTTGCGATCATCACCATGGTGACGGCGCCCGGCCAGAACTGCAGGTCCATCGGCGTCGGACCGACGACGTAGCTCAGCAGCACCAGGGCCGGCGCCACGAACAGCGCGATCTGCGAGGCGCTGCCGAGCGCGATGCTGACGCTCATGTCGAGGCGGTTCTTGCGCGCGGCGGCGAATGCCACCGCAAATTCGGCGGCGGCGCCGACCAGCGAGACCACGATGAAGCCGACGAAGGCCTGGCTCATCCCGAAGGTTTCCGCCGCCTTTTGCACGGATTCCACGAAGATCTCGCTCACCAGCGCGACCAGCACGGTGACGCCGAGCAGCGTGCCGACGGCAAGGCCGATCGGCCAATGCGACCCTTCGCCCTCGTCGTGTTCGGCGCCGGCGAACAATTCCTTGTGGGTCTTGAGCGAGAACAGCAGGCCGAGCGCGTAGGCGGCGATCAGGAGAATGGAGATGCCGATGCTGAGCTTCTGGACGATGGTTCCGTCCTTCGGCACATGCTGGAGGTCGGCGACGGCAGAGGGAGCGAGCAGGGCGACGGTGGCCATCAGCAACAGGCCGGCCGAAAGCCGCGCGCCGGCGCGGTTGTATTCCTGCACGTGGTAGCGCAGGCCGCCGAGCAGGAGGCAGGCGCCGAGCATGAACAGGGCGTTGGTGACGATCGCGCCGGCGATCGAGGCCTTCACCAGCATGTACTGGCCGGCGCGCAGCGCGGTGATGGCGATGATCAATTCCGTCAGGTTGCCGAGCGTGGCGTTCAGCAGCCCGCCGACGGCGTCGCCGGTCTTTGCAGCCACGGCTTCCGTGGCGTGGCTGAGCAGGGCGGCCAGCGGCACGATCGCAAGTACGGCCAGCACGAACAGCAGCGTGTGGGAGTGCGGCGCGACCGCCTCGGCCACCAGCACCGCGGGCACGAAGACCAGCATCCAGAGCAGGGGGTTGTGCCGGATTTCCTTGAGCAGGGGCTGCATGTCGGGGGCCTTTCCCATCGGGGATTTTGGCAGGGTCCGGCGTGCCCGACGGGCCGGCATTGATCTGTCTCAACGCGCCCGCCGGTGCCGGGCCCGCTTGCGGCCAAGTTTTCGCCACGCCGCATCGCTCTAACGGGCTTCGGCGCCGGGCCGCACGCGCCGAGGGACATCCGATGCAGCCAGGAAAATCGGGGCGGGGCCTCGTCGCGCTCGCCTTGGCGACAATGCTCGCCTGCGGCGCCGCTTGCGCGCAGGAAAACCTCGACGCCGGCAAGCCGCCGCAGAAACTGTTCGCAGAAGGCTGCTCGAGCTGCCATCGCAGCGCCAAGGGCCTTGCCAAGGGGCGCTTTTCCCTGACCCTCTATCTGTTCCTGCAGAAGCACTATGCGAGCACTGCGAGCTCGGCCTGGGCGCTGACGTCGTATCTGGAGCAGGTGGACGCGAGGCGCACCACTACCGCGCGGGCGGCAGCTGCCCCGCCACGGCCGGCTCCGGACTGGTCGCCGCGCTATCCGTTGCGGCCGCCGGCGCCGGTGCCGACTCGCTAGCCACCTTCTTTGCCGCGCCCCGCAGCAAAATCACCCCGAGCCCGCCATCTTTTGGTCGTCTGGCCGCGCACGATCAGGGGGTGAGTAGAGTGGCGTCGGGAGTTGCGGACCATGGAAGATTTCGAGAGCAAGCTGGAGAAATACGCGGCGCGGGCCGCCAAATGCGAGGAGCAGGCGCGCGAGGCGACCGACGCGACCCGCCAGGATTTCTACGAGGTGCTGGCCCGTTACTTCCGCAACCTCGCCAACGACTTCAAGGAAATCATCGAAAAGCGTAAGACGGCGTAAAGAGGGGCGCGTGCGGCGCGGCACCTTTTCTTTCGCCGTCCAACCGGTGAGTAGTGAGTAGGGCGGATTAGCGCAACGCGCGTAATCCGCCGCGATCGCCTCGGCGGATTACGCTTCGCTAATCCGCCCTACGGATTGCGGGCGGGCCGCCGGACCATCAGTTCGAAGGCACCGAGCGCGAGCAGCAGCACGAGCAGGGCCAGCATCACGCGCAGCGGCGTGACGACCGGCCCGGCCGCGCGGGCGTCGGCTGCGACATCGCCGGGCTGAGGCCTCGCCGCTTCGGGCGGGACACGCTGCGCGATATCGACCCAGCGGTCCCAGAAATTCGTGCGCGGCGCGGCGGCCGCATCGACGCTCGCCCCGGCGCTGGCAGACACCGCGGCGTCCGGCAGGTCATCGGGCCGCATCCGCGACATCGCCTCGCGCCAGCGCGGCGCGTGCGGCCAGCTCTTCTTCTCGTCCCTGGTCTCGCGCGCGGCTTGGGTCTCGCGCGTGGCTTGCGGCGCGGCCTGAACGGCGCGCTGCTCTCTTGCCTTGTTGCGCTCGGCGAGGCGACGCCGGCTCGGCGGCGTCGCATCCCAGCAGCGGTTGGGGCCGTGCCACCACAGATGCTCTTTGGGAAATTTCGTCCGCGCCTCGCTCTGCGTCATGCAGGAGGGCGAGGCGAGCGCCGGCGATGACGCCAGCGCGATCGCCGCTGCGATTATCGCGACACGCATGAGGCCACTCCGCATCCACCGAGGCCGCCGCCGAAGAGTCCCGCGCTGTGATTCATCGCCTAAACTCTAGACGTTTATGCAATGCAAATTGTGGCGTGTTTTAAGGGACAGTGCAGTTAACCCATGCTTGCGCTGTCACGTGTTGGGACAGTTCCACATTCACGGATGTGGCGAGCATGTGGCGAACGGGCATTTGCGCGAGATCGGTCGGCCGGCAGATGCCTGGCGTGCAGGTGACGCATGCGAATAGCTGGGGTGCAAAATTGATGCATGCTGCGCGCTATTTGACCTCGCAAAGCGGCGCTCCGGTTCCTATGTTTCAAGTCTAGGAAGGAGATTCGGCCCAGGGACAACACTCCAAAAGGAGAGATCCATGGCGAATGCTCTAACCACTGGGGCCTGGCTTTCTGCCCCGACCAAAGCCTCGACCAAAATCCCGTTCTTCACGCGGCTGTGGCGCGCCCATCTCGAGGCGCGGCAGCGGCACGCCGACCGCGTGGTCGCGCAGTACCTTGCGCTTCACGGCAACAAGTTCACCGACGATGCCGAGCGCGAGATCGAGCGCCTGCTGTTCAGGGCGGGGCGGTAGCGATGATCCCTGTGATGATGCATCTGGCGAGGCTAGCGCGCTTCGCGCGCGAGGTCTGGCACGACTCCCGGCGCCTGCGCCGCAGCTTTCCCGGCCCGGCGGAGGAGTGAGAGAGCGTAGGGCGGATTAGCGACAGCGTAATCCGCCTTCGTTCCGTATTGGTGCGGCGGATTACGCGCGTTGCGCTAATCCGCCCTACGGTTTCTACGCCTTCCTGACGAATTCCGATTTCAAATTCATCGCGCCGATGCCGTCGATCTTGCAGGCGATGTTGTGGCCGTCGGCGCCGTCGGTGAGGCGGATGTTGCGCACCTTGGTGCCGCCCTTGACGACCGAGGACGAGCCTTTCACTTTCAGGTCCTTGACGACGATGACAGCGTCGCCGTCCGCAAGCAGGTTGCCGTTGGAATCGCGCACGCCCGTCTCGGGCGCGGCCTCGGCGGCGGCAGTGCCGGCGCTCCATTCATGGCCGCATTCCGGGCAAACCCACAGGGCGCCGTCCTCGTAAGCATGCTCGGAATTGCATTTCGGGCAGTTCATCGCACGTTCCTTCGTCGTCCTCGTCTTGGCGAGGCGCACCGTTAGGGTCGCGTCCGGGTAAAGCAAGGGAAAAGGCCCGGGCACCGGGCATTCGATCGTAGGCATGCGTTCTCGTTCTCACGGCGCGGAATTGCCTGAGGTTTGCAATCTCGTTGGCCCTCTCTTGAACAGAGGGCGCGGAGAAGGTCGGGCGCCGGCGGCACCCGCAGCACCGTGTGCAATGGGGTAGTAGAAGA
>CAZDEZ010000068.1:18620-21322 GCA_964504705.1 uncultured Bradyrhizobium sp. | reverse complement strand
GCGGGTGCCGCCGGCGCCCGGCCTTCCCTGCGCCCTCAGTCAGAGAGAGGGCCGACGAGATGCAAAACTCAGGCGAAAACCGCGCCGTGAGAATACTCCCTGTCGTCCCGGGCAAGCGAGCGGAGCGAGCGCGACCCGGGACCCATAGCCACAGGACGCGGTTATGCGAAGGCTGGAGCACCGGCTCGTTCTAACAACGACACCTTGTGGTTATGGGCCCCGGCGTTCGCCGGGGCGACAACTCAGCAAGCTCCGCGAGCGGGCCCTAGATCGGTTTCCCCGTATACGGCATCGATGCCGTCAACCCGCCGTCCACCGGAATCGCCTGGCCGTTGACGTAGCTCGCCTCGTCGCTGGCCAGGAACAGTCCCATCGCCGCGAGTTCGTGCGGCTGGCCGGGGCGCTTCAGCGGATTGAGCTGGCCGATCTTGTGATCGGTGCCGCGCTGCTTGGCGTTGTCGAAGATCGGCTTGGTCATGCCGGTTTCGATCAGGCCGGGGCACACCGCGTTGATGCGCACGCCGGTGCCGGAGAGCGAATAGGCGGTGGTCTGCACCAGGCTGATGACGCCGGCCTTGCTGGCGGCGTAGGGATGGCCGCTGGCGCCGGACTTCAGGCCGGCGACCGACGCCGTGCAGACGATCGAGCCGTGGCCTTGCTTCGTCATGTGCGGAATCGAATGCTTGATGGCGAGGAACGGCCCGATCAGGTTGACGCGCAGCACTTCCTGCCAGTGCTCGACCGTCTGGTCGGCAAGGGGCACCAGTCCGCCGCTGACGCCGGCATTGGCCCAGATCGCGTCGAGCTTGCCGTATTTCGCCACCGCCTTGTCGATGAACGCCTTCACGTCGGCCTCATTGCCGGCATCCGCCATCACGGCTTCCACGGTGCCGCCGGCGTCAGCCACGAGCCTGGCGGTCTCCTTGACGCCTTCGGTCTTGTCCACCGCGATCAGCTTTGCGCCTTCCCTGGTGAACAACAGCGAGGCCGCCCGTCCAATGCCGCTGCCGGCGCCGGTGATCACGACAGATTTGCCTTCGAGGCGGCCCATGAGTTTCTCCCTGACGGTTACATGCCGCGGTGCTTGCCGCGCAGCGGAATTTCAAACAAGATTTCAAACGGCAAAGTCACTTGAGACGATGTGTGCTCTGACGTAGGACGAAACTAATAAAGGGTCTGCTCGGGATGTCCAACAACAACAAGCCGCATGCGGCGGAGACGCGCTGGTGGTGGATTCGACACGCACCGGTGCGCAGCGACGGCGGCAATATCTACGGCCAGCAGGATATCGAATGCGATTGCGGCGACCGTGAAGTGTTCGAGGCGGTTGCAAAGATTCTACCGCGCAATGCGGTGTGGTACGCGAGCAACCTGCAGCGCACGCTCCAGACTGCGGAAGCGATCTGGGCCACCGGATTTCCGCGACCGGCGTCGATGGCGCGCGAGGCGGCATTCGCCGAACAGAATCTCGGGCAATGGCAGGGCATGAATCGCAAGGCGTTTCTCGCCAGCCTTCCGCTCGGCAGCCACTGGTTTGCCGAGATCGACCAGCCTGCGCCCGGCGGGGAGAGCTTTCTCGATCTCTATAACCGCACCTGCAGCGCGATCGAGCGCATCACCGCGCTGGAAGCGGGCAGGGACGTCATCGCGGTTGCGCATGGCGGCACGATCAAGGCTGCGGTCGGTCTTGCGCTCGGCGGCCAACCCGACAAGGGACTTGTTTTCGACATCGACAATTGCTCGGTGACGCGGCTCGACCATTTTGCCGGCAACGGCCGCAGCGTCTGGCGCCTGCCGATGGTCAACCAGCAGCCATGGATGGCCGACGCGCGGCATGCGGCGATGCATCAGCCGGCGGGTCCGGAAGTCGTGCAAACCAAACTGGCCTGAATTTGAAACGAAGCCGGCGCAATCGCCGCAGCCTCAGGGGAGAGAGACATGAGCTTGTTCGACATGAAGGGTAAGGTCGCCGTCATCACCGGGTCGACGCGCGGCATCGGCCGGGCGATTGCCGAGCGGATGGCCGAGCACGGCGCGAAAGTCGTGATCTCCTCGCGCAAGGCCGACGTCTGCGACCAGGTGGCGAAGGAGATCAACGACAAGTTCGGCAAGGGCACCGCGGTCGCGATCGCCGCCAACATCTCGTCGAAGGAAAACCTGCAGAACCTCGTCGACGAGAGCAACCGCGCCTTCGGCAAGATCGACGTGCTGGTCTGCAACGCCGCGTCCAACCCTTACTATGGCCCGCTCGCCGGCATTTCCGACGACCAGTTCCGCAAGATCCTCGACAACAACATCGTCGCCAACAACTGGCTGATCTCGATGGTGGTGCCGCAGATGATCGAGCGCAAGGACGGCTCGATCATCATCGTCTCCTCGGTCGGCGGCCTGAAGGGCTCGACCATCCTCGGCGCTTACGCGATCTCGAAGGCCGCCGACATGCAGCTGGCGCGCAACCTCGCCTGCGAATACGGCAAGCACAATGTCCGCGTGAACTGCATCGCGCCCGGCCTGATCAAGACCGATTTCGCCAAGGCGCTGTGGGACAATCCGGAGAACCTGAAGGCCTCGACCGCGCGCTCGCCGCTGCTGCGCATCGGCACGCCCGACGAGATCGCCGGCGCCGCCGTGTTCATGGGTTCCGCCGCCGGCAACTTCATGACCGGCCAGACCGTGGTGATCGACGGAGGCGCGACGATCAG
>CAZDEZ010000068.1:0-18520 GCA_964504705.1 uncultured Bradyrhizobium sp. | reverse complement strand
CCGGCAACTTCATGACCGGCCAGACCGTGGTGATCGACGGAGGCGCGACGATCAGCTGAGAATGGTTTCGTGTCCCGGACGCGGCGCAGCACGAAAGTGCTGCTCCGCAGAGCCGGGACCCATGGCAACGATTATGGAAGTGTGGGCCCCGGCTCTGTAGCGCATCGTTTCACGCTGCGCTGCGTCCGGGGCACGAGAGGGTCACTCCACCGCCGCATACACCAGGTTGCGCACCAGCGAGCGGGTGTGCTGCCGCTGGCCCGGGCCCTGCATCATGAAGACGGCGAACAGCTCTTCCTTCGGATCGATCCAGAAGAACGTGCCGGCCATGCCGCTCCAGAAGAACTGCCCGGTGGATCCCAGGAACGGCGCAATGCCGGCTTCAGTGCGCACGGCAAAACCGAGGCCGAAGCGGTGGCCGGCGGGAACGAGGTCGCCCTTGATCTTCACGTCCGGAGAAAGATGATCGGAGGCCATCAACTCCAGCGTCTTGCGTCCGATGATCCTGGCACCGTCGAGCGAACCGCCACCCAGCAGCATCGCGCAGAACCGCGCATAGTCCATGGTGGTCGACACCAGTCCGCCGCCGCCGGATTCCATCACCGGCTTCTCGAGCATGTTGAAGAGCTTGACCTCCTCGCCATTCCATGGGTCCTTCGCGAAGGGCTCGGCCAGCCGCCCGGCATTCTGCTCGCCGGTGAAGAAACCGGTCTCGGCCATCTGCAGCGGCGCGAGGATGCGCTCGGTGAGGAACGCCCCGAGCGACTTGCCGCTGACGACCTCGATGATGCGGCCGAGGATGTCGGTGGAGCGGCTGTAGTTCCATTCCGCGCCGGGCTGGCACACCAGGGGCATTGCGGCGAGCATGGTGGCGTGCTCGGCGTTGCTGATCTTGCGGCTGCGCAGCCGCGATTCCTTGTAGAGCCGCTGTACCGGGCCGTCGCCGGTGTGGTCGTAGGTGAGGCCGGAGGTGTGCCGCAGCAGGTCCTGCACCGTCATCTGCCGCCTGGCGGACACGAGTTCGAGCTTGCCGCCGTTCTCGACGCCGACCTTGGTCTCGGAAAACTCGGGAATGAACTTGGCGACGGGATCGTTGAGCAGGAAATGGCCGTCCTCGAGCAGCTGCATGATCCCGATCGAGACGATCGGCTTGGTCATGGAGAAGATGCGGAAGATGGTGTCATGCGCCATCGGCGCCGACGCGGCCGGGCTCTGCCGGCCGATGGCGTCGAACCAGCCGATCTGGCCCTTGCGCGCCACCAGCACGGTCGCGCCGGGCAGGGTGCCGTTGTCGACCTCGCGCTTGAACGCGTCCGAGAGCTTCTGCAGCCGCGCGCCGGAGAGCCCGATCGCCTCGGGTTTGGCGTTCGGCAGGGACGGCGTTTGCGGGGCGGATGTCTTCTGGGCGGCGGCTTGCGCGTTCATGGTCTCTCCCGTTGCTCTTGTTGCTTGGAAGAGAGTGTGGCGCAGAAAGAATCGAATGAACAGGGAGCCCCGGGCGCTTGGCACTTGCAATTCGGGCATGGCCTATGCTTGAAACGGCGCGAACCGGCGGCGACGCCAGGTTCCCTGCAGGAGTGTAGCTCAATTGGTAGAGCACCGGTCTCCAAAACCGGGGGTCGCAGGTTCGAGCCCTGCCACTCCTGCCATCTTTTCAATCACTTAGCGGCAATTCTGAACACGGGCGGAAAGCTCGATCAGCCGTGGCCGGTCGGGCCGAGCGGCGAGGTCGCGCGCAGTTCAACCGCGTCGGCAAAGATGGTCCAGTCGGCAAGCTGCCGCTTGCCGCAGACCTGCACTTCGGCGAGCCGCAGCGCCTCGTGCGCGCTCGGCGCTTCCACCAGGGCCACGCTCTGGCAGGTGTCGTGCTCGTGGCCGGAATCGTCGCAAAGTTTCTTGATGTACCTGATCTCGAAGAAGGGCATCGGCGCCTCACTTTCCGGCCGTGTCGGCGAGCGGCTTTCGCCGCAGCGTCCAGGCCGACGCGGCGAGCACCACGCCGACCATCAGGACGATCGCGACCAGCATCTCCACAATGCCAAAATTGAGGGCATCGCGCGACGCGAACAGCGCCGCGATCGGGGCTGCGAGCAAGAGAAGGCAACGCACGATCCAGCCCAGCATATTATCTCCTTCCACTCGCTTGTGCGCCGCTCAGTGCGACATCAGGGTCGGCACGGTCATCGATTCCAGCATGTCGCGGGTGACGCCGCCGAACACGGTTTCCTTCAGGCGGGAATGGCCATAGCCGCCCATCACGAGCAGGCTGAGGCTCTCGTCGGCCGCCAGCGACAGGATGCTGGACTGGATGTTGGCCTTCTCGGACTTCAGGCTGTCGATCGCGGTCGGCACCTTGAGCCGCGACAGGCTGCGCTGCAGATGCGCCGCGGTGGCGTCGGCAGGAACATTCGCAGCATTGATCGTGATGACCGTGATCGCCTCGGCCTGCTCGAGCAGCGGCATGGCGTCGCGCACCGCGCGCGCGGCGAGCCGGCTTCCATCCCAGCAGATGCCGACGCGCTTGGCCTGGAACGCACCCTTGAATGTGTAGGGCATGAACAGCACCGGACCGCCCGACTGGAACAGGATTTCCTGGGACAGGGTATTGTCGAAGGTGTCGCGCGCAAATTCCGGCTGCGACACGACGGCGAGGTCGTAGAGCCGAGCGGTCGCGCCGAGGATGGCGGCGGCCTCGCCCTGCAATGCGCTGATGGCGCGGCTGGAATGGACCAGTCCGGCGCGTTTGGCTTCCGCCTCGAATAGGGCGAGTGCGGCTTGGGCGCGCTCCAGCGCCTTTTCGCGTTCGACCTCGAAGATCGAGGCAACCGCCGCCCCGCCTTCGGCGACCAGCGGCAGGCTGGAGGATTCGTAGCCGACCGACACCGCGTCGAGCTGCGCCTGACAGCGCGCTGCGAGCGAGATCGCACCGTCGATCACGGGCTGCGGCGAACGTTCGGTGGGAATGCTGACCAGAAGGCTCTTGTACATGTGCCGCTCCATCGGGAAAGTAATGCGCGTTCTCTCTCTTCTAGCCCCGCCGGCTCGCCGCGAATTGAGCCAAATCAAGCGGCCGGAAGCGCCAAAGGCCTAAGTTTGTAGCATGGATGCAGCGCCTGTCGCGATGCCAATTCGAATACGGAAACCGACAATGACCAAAGCCAATGTGACGCCGGCCGACATCGAACACGCCCATGCCGTGGTCTGGATCGATCACCTGACGGCGAAGATCTTTCCGATGGGACGGGCGGGCGTCGGCGAAGTGGTCGTGCATGCGCATCCTTCCTCGGCCCATTTGCATCACAAGGCCAACAGCATCGGCTCCGGCCGCGTCGAGGAGGACAGGAGCTTCCTGCCGACGGTGGCGGAGTCCTTGCGGTTCTGCCGCGACATTCTGATCGTCGGACCGGGGATCGAAAAGGCAGCATTGCTGCAGTATCTGCAGGAGAATCGCAAAGACCTGGACGCGAGCCGGCTGCACGTCGAGGCCATCGACCATCCGACCGACCGCGAGATTATCGCGCTCGGCCGGCGCCGCTTTGGCCTCGACTGAAGGATCGGGCGATGAAACCGCGCTCATCCGCGTCCCAGCAAGTCGTGCCATTTCCCGTTCAGCCTTCCGTCGTGCCGGAGGGGCCATGTGCGTGCGCGCTGACCGAGCCGCCGTCGATCGCCGAGGCGATCGACCGTTCGGTGCACGCCAGCATCGCGCGCTTCACCGGCGGCATTTCGCCGGCGGCGCTGGCGCTGGCCTTTGCCGACTGGCAACTGCATCTGGCGGCCTCGCCCGGCAAGCAGTTCGCGCTCGCGGGCGAAGCCGCGCGAAGCGCCTATCGTTTCGCCGAAGCCTTGACGCTTCCCAACGCGAAGTTCGCGCCCTGGTCGCTGGTCGAACCCGCTCCCGCCGATCGCCGTTTCGCGGCCCCTGATTGGAAACTGCCACCCTTCAACATGATGGCGCAGGCGTTCCTGCTCACCGAGCAGTGGTGGCATTCTGCCGCCACCGGCGTGCGGGGACTGTCGCAAGCCAATGCAGCGATCGCCGACTTTGCGATGAGGCAATGCCTGGACATGGCGGCACCGTCCAATTTCGCGTTCGGCAATCCCGAGGTCTGGCGAAAAACCGTGGAAACCGGGGGCGGCAATCTCGCTGCCGGCCTGCACAACTGGCTGGAGGATGCGCGCGCGCAGATCGGACCGCACGCGCGCGGCGAGGCGAGGCCGTTCACCGTCGGCAAGGACGTTGCGACTGCGCCGGGCAAGGTGGTCTATCGTAATCGGCTGATCGAACTGATCCAGTATGCGCCGCAGACGGCGGAAGTCCGGCCCGAGCCGGTTCTGATCGTGCCGGCATGGATCATGAAGTACTACATCCTCGATCTGTCCCCGCACAATTCGCTGGTGCGCTATCTCGTCGGACAGGGATTTACGGTGTTCATGATCTCCTGGCGCAACCCGACGGAGGAAGATCGCGAACTCGGCCTGGAAGATTACCGCAAGCTTGGCGTAGATGCGGCGATTGCCGCGATCAATTCGATCGTGCCGGGACAGCCGATCCACGCGGCGGGCTATTGCCTCGGCGGCACGCTGCTCTCCATCGCCGCAGCGCACCTCGCCACGACGCGGCCGGATTGCCTGCGCTCGCTGACGCTGCTGGCGGCGCAGACCGACTTTACCGAGGCGGGCGAGCTGACGTTGTTCATCAACGAGAGCCAGGTCGCATTCCTCGAGGACATGATGTGGGAGCGTGGCGTGCTCGGCACCGAGCAGATGGCCGGCGCTTTCCATATCCTGCGTTCCAACGACCTGGTCTGGTCGCGCGCGGTCCGCGCCTATCTCATGGGCGAGCGCGCAGTGCCGAACGACCTGATGTCCTGGAATGCGGACGCCACCCGCATGCCGTACCGGATGCACTCCGAGTATCTGCGCCGGCTGTTCCTCAACAACGAACTGGCGGAGGGGCGCTACTGCGCCGGCTGCGATCTGGTGTCGCTGTCCGATCTTCACGCCCCGATGTTCGTGGTGGGCACGCTGCGCGATCACGTCGCGCCGTGGCGCTCGACCTACAAGATCAATTACCTCGCGGCCGATGCCGATATCACCTATGTGCTGGCCAGCGGCGGCCACAACGCCGGCATCGTCGCGCCGCCGGGCGAGGCGGGACACAGCTACCAGGTGCTCGGCAAGATGGCCGATGCGCCGTATCTCGGTCCCGACGAATGGCTCACTCACGCGGCGAAGCGTGAGGGTTCGTGGTGGCCGGAATGGGTGAGTTTTCTGATCCAGCACTCCGGCGCGCCTGCCGCCGCGCCACCGCTGGGACCGGAGCAGGGGACGTTGATGGACGCTCCCGGTCAGTATGTGCTGCAACCCTAGTATGGAGACAGATGCGGCGTAGCGTGCGCCATGGTTTCGTCCGGTGTCCCCGAGGCATCGACCAGCGGCCAGTCGATCGCGCCGAGGTCGATAGCTTCCTGACCGAGCGCGACCGCCGCCGTCGCATCCGAAGCGTCGGCGCTGCGCGAGCCGATGCGGCGTGCGCGGACATCGGGTGGGGCGGTGAGGAAGACGCCGTGGAATTCGACACCGGCCGCGCGGGCGATTGCCGCCGCAGTCGTCCGCTCGGCTTCCGTGAGGAACGCGGCATCAAGGATGGCCGAGTGTCCTTGCGTCAGCGCCTTGCGGGCGCGCTCGAACATCTCGCCATAGACGCGGTCCGAGCTCTCGCGCGTATAGCTCGCCGCGGGCAGCCGCGTCAGCGCATCGACGCCGGCGAGCTCCTTGCGGATGACGTCCGAGCGGAGCAGCACCGCGCCGGGCGCAGGCGCGATCCGTCCGACGATGCTGCGGGCGAGCTGGCTCTTGCCGGTTCCGGAGCGCCCGCCGATCGCGACCAGGGATGGCTTGCCTGGCGCAAGCAGATTCAGCGCAAGGGCGAAATAGGATTTCGCATCGGCGAGGCAGGCGGGATCGTCGGGACAGAGTTCGTGTTTGGTGAACGACACCAGTGCGCGTACCGCGGCGCGCAGCGAGAGGAACAGCGGCAGCAGCCCCAGCGCATCGCCGTGCTCGCGCCAACCGGATTGCAAATAGCCGTTGAACAAACGATTCGCCGCAGCGGCATCGCCGAAGTGCAGGAAATCCATGATCGGGAAGGCGAGGTCGTAGAGCAAGTCCGTCGTCGCCATCGCGGCGTCGAATTCGATGGCGTCGAACAGGACGGGCTTTTCGTCGATCATGACGATGTTGGCGAGATGGGCATCGCCATGGCAGCGACGCACCAGCCCGGCTGAGGCGCGCTGTTGCAACAGGGCAAGATGGCCGCGCAGGTGCCCGTGACTGAGCTCGTGCAGCCGATCGACGTCGCCGGCCGGCAATGTGCGCTGCTCGCGGAACTTGTCGGTGTTGCGATCGATGATGGTCGCGATCGAAGCCGGCCATTGCGATTCCATGGCAACCGGCGCGCCGGTATGGGAGGCGCGCATCGTCTCGGCCAGCGCCTCTGCGGTGCCGGACGGAACGACGTGTGCGGCGGCGAGATGGTCGAGCGTGCGCGTCTCGTCGAAGCGCGACATTTCGACCGCCCACTCGACCGGCGGTCCGTTGCCGTCGAGGGCAAGCCCGTCCGCTTCGCGCGTGATGGCAACGACCCGGCGATAGATCGCCGGTGCATTGCGGGCATTGACCGCGAGTTCCGCCTCGCAGCAGCGCCGACGCCGCTCCAATGTCGAGTTGTCGAGGAAGGGCAACCTGACCGCGCGCTTGATCTTCAGCACGCGATCCGCAGCCAGGAAGACGATCGAGATATGGGTGTCGATGCGCCTGGCCGGCGTACCGCTGCCAGCGCCGGCGGCGAGGAACGCCAGCACCTCGTCCTGGTTCGACGCGATGGATTGCGGTTGCGCGGTCACGGTTGCAGCACCGCGGCGCCGACGAGTTTGCCCTCGCGCAATTGCGCCAGCGCCTCGTTGGCGTTTTGAAGCGGAAACACGGTCGTGTGCGTCCTGATGTTCGCCTGCGCTGCGACCTTCAGGAAGTCGACCCCATCCTGCCGGGTCAGATTGGCGACCGAGACGAGCTGCCGTTCCTGCCAAAGGATGTTGTAGGGGAACGAGGGGATGTCGGACATGTGAATGCCCGCGCACACCACGCGTCCACCCTTGCGCACCGCACGCAGGGCGAGGGGGACCAGCGCGCCGACAGGGGCAAAGATGATCGCGGCATCCAGCGGCGCCGGCGGAGTATCTTCCGAGGCGCCGGCCCAGACAGCGCCGAGCGAGCGCGCCAGCGCCTGCGCGTCCGCATCGCCTTTGCGCGTGAAGGCATGGACCGAGCGGCCCTGCCAATGGGCGACTTGCGCCACGATGTGGCCCGCCGCGCCGAAGCCGAAGATGCCGATGCGCTTGCCGGGGCCCGCCATCACCAGCGAGCGCCAGCCGATCAGGCCGGCGCAGAGCAGGGGAGCTAGCGCGGTATCGTCGCCGGCCTCGCCGAGCGGAAAACAATAGCGGGCGTCGGCAACGAGATGCGTCGCGAAGCCGCCGTCGCGCGTGTAGCCGGTGAATTGCGGGCGGTCGCAGAGATTTTCGCAGCCCTGTTCGCAATAGGTGCAGTGGCCGCAGGTCCAGCCGAGCCAGGGCACGCCGACCCGCATGCCCGGTGCCATTCCGGTAACGTCCGTTCCAAGCGCATCGATCCGGCCGACGACTTCATGTCCGGGGACGATGGGATAGCCGATGTCGGGCAACTCGCCGTCGACGACGTGCAGATCGGTCCGGCAGACGCCGCAGGCGCTCACCTTCACGCGCACCTCGCCGGCACCGGGAACAGGGTCCGGCCGCGCCTGCATCGTGAGTGCCGCTCCCCTCGCGGTAAGAACCATGGCCTGCATCGCGGATTTCCTGACCGCCCAGCATGAACAATTTTGCGCAATGCGGCAAAGCCGGTTTGATCTCGCGCAACGTCAAAGGCGCCCGTCATTCTAGCCTGCCACCGTTGCATGGGGCTCAACTTCATCAGGAGGTAAGCAATGAACAAGTCCCTGATACCCGTTGGAACCGATCGCGCCGTCTCCCGCCGTGAATCCAATCCGTTCTCCTTCCTGCAACAGGAGATCGACCGGCTGTTCGAAGGCGTGACCCGCGGTTTCCCCAACTTCCCTGCCTTCGCCGGCGCCAGCGCCAACCTGCCGCGGATGGACGTGGCCGAGACCGACAAGGCGATCGAGATCGAGGCGGAACTTCCGGGTCTTGAGACCAAGGATGTCCAGATCAACCTTGCCGACAACGTTCTCACCATTCGCGGCGAGAAGAAGAGCGAGCGTGAGGAGAAGGAGAAAGACTATCACCTGGTCGAACGCAGCTATGGTTCGTTCTCGCGTTCGGTAGCGCTGCCGCAAGGCGTGAAGCCGGAGGACGTCTCGGCCGAGATCGCCAAGGGTGTGCTCAAGGTGACCGTGAAGAAGCCGGCGCCCGCACAGAGCAAGCAGATCGAGATCAAGTCGGCCGCCTGAGCCGGGTGCCGCGAGGCGCCGCATCCCGCGACGCCTCGCACCGGCAATCCCAGTCACTCGCCAAACCGCCGGTCTCCGCACGGTTGACGACCGCGCGCTTTCCGTGGAAACCGGCGGGGCACGGGAGACCCGGACTTGGTTCGCTGGCTGGCCAGGAAACTGCTTTCGAAAGCCTCGCGCACGCTCGGCGTTCCCTTCGGACGCCCCGAGGTGCCGTTGCTCGAGTTGCACGTCACGCACGCCTGCAACCTCGCCTGCGAGAGCTGCTCGCACTATTCGGACCACGGCCATCGCGGCAATCTCGATCCGTCGGAAGCCGATCGCTGGATGGCGGCGTGGAGCGGCCGTCTCCGCGTCGACCACTTCAACCTGCTCGGTGGCGAACCGACGATCCATCCGCGCCTTGCCGAATTCGTTACGCTGGTCAGGCGGCATTGGCCGGATGCGCGCATCAGCATCGTCACCAACGGTTTCTTCCTGCACCGCCATCCCGATCTTCCGGCGGCGCTGCGCGCGGCCGGAAGAGCCGATATCTGGCTGTCGGTACATCACGGCGATGCCGCCTACACCGAGCGGCTGCGACCGGCCCGGGAAATGCTGGCGAACTGGCAGCGCGACCACGGGATCGAAGTTCATATACGTCCATCGCTCGACCAATGGACCCGCCGCTACCGCGGCTTCGGCGCCGAGATGCTGCCGTTCGAGGACGGGCGGCCGCGCAGGAGCTGGGAGATTTGCCCCTCCAGATGGTACAAGCAGCTCCATGACGGCAAGATATGGAAGTGTCCCCCCTTGGCCTATCTCGGGATGCAGAAGGCCAGATACGAATTGTCGGAGCAGTGGGATCCCTATCTGCGCTATCGCCCACTCGATCCCTCCTGCGGCGATCGCGAGCTCGACGCTTTCCTGGCGATCGAGGACGAGGCGGTCTGTTCGATGTGTTCCGCCGAGCCGCGCCGCTTCGCGCTGCCCAATCCCATGCGCAAAGCGTCGGGCGTTTCACCGCGTCCGTGATACGTCGCATCGGGGAAAATCGGCCGTAGCCTGCGGTAATGACGCCGCAGCAATCGTCTCACGGCGGCGCCGAGTTCGGCGGCGGTACCCGAGGCATGCCATTGCGCGGCGCGCACCAGATAGCTGACGGCCTCGCCCGGCGCGCCACGGCGCAACAGCGTGATGGCGGAGAGCACCCAGCGCTCGGCCGTGAGCCGACGCACGAGCTGCCGCAAATTGTCATCGTGCTGAGCTGCGGCAAAACGTGCATAGGTCTCCCTCAACACGCGGTCTGCGGAGGCCGCCACGCCATGCAGGCCGTCCTGGCGCCAGATCGACGTGACTGCGAGGAATTCGTCGTCGGAAAGCTCGCGCTCCAGGAAAGCCGTGAGCATTCTGCGTGAGTTCAGAAGTGAATTTCGCCGCTGCGCTTGCTGCAGCCGGTTGCTCATCTGCTCGGGGTGGAGGCGTTTAAGCGCTCCGACCATCGGCAGGACGAAAAAGCGGCCGTGCGTGATCAGCCTGGTGTGGAACTCGTAGTCGACGGCCGCTTCGAACGTCTCGCAAAAGCCGCCGATCTCGAGCGCCGTCACGCGCCGGAACATGCCTTGGGTTCCACTGCCGGGGTCTGCGTGGGAAAAGATGAGGAGATAGGGGAAGAGGTCAGGCGGAATATCGACGATGACATCGGCCGCCCATCTGCCGTCGGCGTCGATCAAGATGTGATTTGCAGAAACCAGCGCCGCGTCGGGCGCGCGGTCGAGCAATTCGACCTGGGCGCGCAGTCGGCCATTGACGCAGATGTCGTCGGAATCCTGCTTGCCGACATATTCGCCACGCGCGACCGCAAGGCCCCGGTTGAGCGCTGCCGCCAGGCCCGCATGGCGGGTGATGCGCTCGATCACGATGCGGGGATCGCGCACGGCCCAGCGTTGCAGGATTTCCGCCGTCGCGTCGGTCGAGCCGTCATCGACGATGACGAATTCAAAATCGGCAAAATCCTGGACAAGGATGCTCTCGATGGTCCGGTCGAGAAAGCGCGCGCCATTATGGACCGCTGTCAGCACGGTGAGCTTTGGACTTCCCATGGACTGCATTCTCGACGGCCCTTTAATCTTTCGCCAGCGACTTGCCGTCGCGGGGCCACCGGCGGGGCGAGGAGGGGTGGTGGGCTGTTGATGCGCCGCTGCATTCCGGGCGGCTAAGCCATTGAAATCGGCCGGCTCCCGACCAAGGGTTGAGGCGGTTGGGCCGTTTCCCTGCCTTGCCCATACCTTGACCTTTGCCCCGCCACCGAGTAGATACCCGGCACCTGCAGCCGGCCCGACTTTCGGATCTCCGGCGCGGCATTGAATTCCCCCGACAATCGAGCTCGTTTTGCGGCTCATCCTTCCGACGAGGGCTGGGTCGATATCGGCTGCTCGGGAATCCCGTAAAATCAAACATCGTCTCGCGACGGCCTTGGATCGACAGAATGGCTTTCAGCCCGTTCAAATTCCTGCAGGAAGTGCGCTCGGAGGCCGGCAGGGTCACCTGGCCGACCCGCCGTGAGGTGACCGTCACGACCATCATGGTCTTCATCATGGTGGCGCTGTCATCGGTCTTCTTTTTGATCGCGGACCTCGTCATCCGCTACTTCGTTACTTTCATTCTGGGCATCCGCTGATGAGCGCCGGAACTCAACTCATGGACAAGCGCTGGTATATCGTTCACGCCTATTCGAACTTCGAGAAGAAGGTCGCCGAATCGATCCGCGAACAGGCCAAGCAGCGCGGGCTCGAGGAACTGTTCGAGCAGGTGCTGGTGCCGACCGAGAAGGTCACCGAAGTCCGCCGCGGCCGCAAGATCGACGCCGAGCGCAAGTTCTTCCCGGGCTATGTGCTGGTGAAGATGAAGCTGACCGACGAGGCGTTTCATCTGATCAAGAACACGCCCAAGGTGACCGGCTTCCTCGGCGCCGAAAACAAGCCGATGCCGATCTCGGAGAAAGAGGCCATGCACATCCTGCACCAGGTGCAGGAAGGCGTGGAGCGGCCGAAGGCGTCGGTGTCGTTCGAGATCGGCGAGAACGTCCGCGTGGCCGATGGCCCGTTCGCCTCGTTCTCGGGTGTGGTCGAGGAAATCGACGAGGCGCGCTCGCGCGTGAAGGTCGCAGTTTCGATCTTCGGCCGCGCGACCCCGGTCGAACTGGAATTCGCTCAGGTCGAGAAGGTCTGACGAAAGCACGAAGTGCGACTTCGTGAAGGCACGGGGAGCAATCCTCGTGTAGACTAGAGAGGTCGTGGGAGGAGAGGGCGGTCGCCAGCCGTCCAGGTCCGCACCACGGAACCTGAAACCGCCGGCTTGCCGGCACAACAGGAGTGACACATGGCAAAGAAAGTGACCGGATACCTGAAGCTTCAGGTGCCGGCTGGTGCGGCGAACCCGTCGCCACCGATCGGCCCCGCGCTTGGTCAGCGCGGCCTGAACATCATGGAGTTCTGCAAGGCGTTCAACGCGCAGACGCAGAAGGAAGAGAAGAACACCCCGATCCCGGTGATCATCACCATCTATGCGGACCGTTCCTTCACCTTCGAGATGAAGACGCCGCCGATGTCCTTCTTCCTCAAGAAGGCCGCCAAGATCGAGTCCGGCTCGAAAGCTCCGGGCCGCGACAAGGCCGGCAAGGTGACGAAAGCGCAGGTGCGCGAGATCGCCGAGAAGAAGATGAAGGATCTCAATTGCGACACCATCGAATCGGCCATGAAGATGGTCGAGGGCTCGGCCCGTTCGATGGGTCTGGAAGTTGCGGGGTAAGGCGCCATGGCAATCGGAAAGCGTTTCAAGTCCGCCCGCGAAGGCATCGATGTCGAGAAGGCCTATCCGCTCGCTGAGGCCATCAAGATGGTCAAGGCGCGCGCCAAGGCCAAGTTCGACGAGACCATCGAGATCGCGATCAATCTCGGCGTCGATCCGCGCCACGCCGACCAGATGGTCCGCGGCGTCGTCAATTTGCCGAACGGCACCGGCCGCACGTTGCGCGTCGGCGTGTTTGCCCGCGGCGCCAAGGCCGAGGAAGCCAAGGCCGCCGGTGCCGACGTGGTCGGCGCGGAAGACCTGGTGGAGAAGGTGCAGGGCGGCAACATCGATTTCGATCGCTGTATCGCCACCCCCGACATGATGCCGCTGGTCGGCCGCCTCGGTAAGGTGCTCGGCCCGCGCGGCATGATGCCGAACCCGAAGATCGGCACCGTGACCATGGACGTCAAGGCTGCGGTCGCCGGTGCCAAGGGCGGTTCGGTCGAGTTCCGCGTCGAGAAGGCCGGCATCGTGCAGGCCGGCGTCGGCAAGGCCTCGTTCTCCGAAGAGAAGCTGGTGCAGAACGTCAAGGCGCTCGCGGATGCGGTCGCCAAGGCCAAGCCGGCCGGCGCCAAGGGCACTTACATCCAGCGCGTTGCGGTCTCCTCCACCATGGGACCGGGCGTGAAGGTCGAGCCGGGCACGCTGCACGACTGATGCGTTGCCGTCAGGAATGACAATTGAAGGGCGGGATCGGGCCACCGGTTCCGCCCTTTGCTTTTGCAGGAAGAGGCTGCGATGCCCGAAAAGGTCCTGATCCTCCACCGCTTCCCGAAATCGCAGATGCTGCGCATCGGCCAGTCCTTCGAGTTGATGGATGCGGCGGGGAAAAAGCCCGGCGAGGCGTTTTCGACGGAGCAACTCGCGTCGGTCCGCGCGGTGCTGGCGGCGGGCGGCCAGAAGCTCGGCGGCGACGTCATGGACATGCTGCCGCGGCTCGGCGCCATCGTCTGCTACGGCACCGGCTATGACGGCATCGATCTTGCCGCCGCCGCGGCGCGCAACATCGCGATCGGCAACAGTCCCGGCGCCAACGCTTCCTCCGTGGCCGACATGGCGCTGGCACTGACGCTCGCGAGCGTGCGGCGCATCCTGGTCGCCGATGGTTTTGTCCGCGACGGTAGCTGGGCGGCGTCGAAGCCGTCGCCCTTAATGCGGCCGCAGAACGGCATGGGCGGACGCAAGGTCGGCGTCTACGGCATGGGCGAGATCGGCCGCAGGATCGCCGCGCGCCTCGCCGCGTTCGAGTGCGAGGTCGGCTATTTCAGCCGCAGCCGCCACCAGCTGTCGTACCGCTATTTCGAGAATCTCGAGGCGCTGGCCGACTGGTGCAGCGTGCTCATCATCGCGGTGCGGGCGGGGCCCGAGACGCATCATATCGTGGGCGCCGACATTCTCCGCCGCCTCGGCGCGGATGGACACGTCGTCAACATCGCGCGCGGCTCGGTCATCGACCAGAGCGCGCTGATCGCATCGCTCACCGCCAACACCATCGCCGGTGCCGGCCTCGACGTCTTCGCCAGGGAGCCGCACGCCCCCGACGCGTTGACCGCACTGCCGAACGTCGTGCTCGCCCCGCATCTCGGCGGCCACACGCTGCAAGGCCATGCGGGGATGCAGGATTGCGTGATGGCGAACCTGGATGCGTTCTTTGCCGGCAAGCCGCTGCCATATGAGGTGAGGGTGGGGTAGGCGCCGACCCAACCGCGTCATTGCGAGGAGCAACGCGACGAAGCAATCCAGCTTTCCTTGCAGCAAAGCTGGATTGCTTCGCTTCGCTCGCAATGACGGTCTATCCCGCCTTCGGCATGATGTGCGCGGGATAGCCCAGCCGCTTGGCCAGCTTCGACAGGCTGCCGAGCGCCGCCGCCTGCAGTCCGACCGGCACGTAGGCGACGTAGGTGACCGGAAACAGCGTTGAGGTCAGCAGCAGCGCGCCCTGCAGCGGATTGAGGATGTCGCCGCGGCGGTTGGCGCGGCCCTGCTGGCTCAGCGCAGTCAGCGTTTCGAAGAAGCGCTCGACGCCGGCGAGGATCTCGTGGCTCGGTTCCGGCGGGGTGATGCGCTGGCGGACGTGCAGCATGGTGCTGCCGCTGTTCCAGGGATGGACGTGTGGGGTGTGGGTGGGGACGGTAAATGTGTGGGGCGCCGTCGCCTCGTGCCTGCGGCCGGCGATGCGGCAGCCGGCGCTGCCCTCAAGCAGGTCGAAATGCTCGATGGCGATACCGTCGGGCCCGCCATGGCAATGGGGGATGGCCGGCAGGCGCTCGCCCGGCGGGACGGACCAGTCGATGGCGAGTTCCATGCCGCCGGACGATTCGGCCGTGGCGATGAAAACCATGCGGGTCCTGGTCACGGGATTGAAATAGCTGTCGGCAGGCTTTGCCATGCGATACCCCGATTTTTGGTCCCGTCTTCGGCGGAACCCTTTATATACACGGCGATATACGGTCCCTCGGCGAGGCGGTTTCGGCGGCGTTGCGCCCCATCCGCAACGGCCCGATTTTTGCTCTTGGCAAGCCGGGCGGAAGCGGATAAACAGCCGCCTTCCGGACGTGCTGGCGGTCGCTGGCACGTCTGTGCTCGCATTCCAAAATGCCGTAACGACAGGAGAATGTTCCTTTCCGGACGATCCATTGGCTCGCTCGAAAGGAAGAGGAACCTTCGTCCCGGTGGAATGGGGCAGGGGACGTCGGTTCAACCGACGACCTCGATCCTGTCCGAGACTGCAGGCGCCCGCGACGAACTCAGGTTTTTCAACGGCTTAATCGCATGGCCTGCATAGACGGGTGAAGACCGGATTTTTACTTTGCGCATGCCCGCTCGGGCGGTGCGAATGGAGTTTGGTTCGAACCTCGACACCCCGCGGCCCCGCAAGGCTTCGGGAGGGCAGGCTTTAAGTGTCGTCTTGCCCTGGTGTCTTTTTCCGGACTTGCGCCGGAAATGGGTGACGGGCGGGACGGCGGGTGCAACCCGGTGGTCCTGCCCCAAGACGGGCAACGACCGCCAACCGGAGAGAGCTTGCTGTGGAAAGAGCGGCAAAAAAGGACGCGGTCGTAGCGCTCAACGAGGTCTTCAAGACCACGAACGTTGCCATCGTCGCCCACTATTCCGGCCTCACCGTCGCCCAGATGCAGAAGCTGCGTATGCAGATGCGGCAGGCTGGCGCCTCGGTGAAGGTCTCGAAGAACCGTCTCGCCAAAATTGCTCTTGAAGGCACTGACGTCGCCGGCATCGGCTCCCTTCTGAAGGGGCCGACCGTGATCGCCACTTCCAACGATCCGGTCGCGGCGCCGAAGGTTGCCATCGAATTCGCCAAGGCGAACGAGAAGTTCGTCATCCTTGGCGGCTCGATGGGCAAAACCATCCTGAATGTCGACGGCGTGAAGGCGCTTGCCTCGCTGCCCTCGCTCGACGAACTGCGCGCCAAGATCGTGGGTCTGCTCGTGGCACCCGCGACCAAGATCGCCCAGCTGTCGAACGCTCCCGCGGCCAAGCTCGCGCGCGTCATCCAGGCTCATGCCTCAAAGGGCGAAGCGGCCTGACCCTTCGCAAAACATCAACCTGGTTCGAACCATACGTTTAAGGAAACAGATCAATGGCTGACTTGCAGAAAATCGTCGACGACCTCTCGAGCCTCACCGTGCTCGAGGCCGCTGAGCTCGCCAAGCTCCTGGAAGAGAAGTGGGGCGTGTCCGCCGCCGCCGCCGTTGCGGTTGCCGGCCCCGCCGCCGGTGGCGCTGCCGCTGCTCCCGCCGAAGAGAAGACCGAGTTCACCGTCGTGCTGGCTTCCGCCGGCGACAAGAAGATCGAGGTCATCAAGGAAGTCCGCGCCATCACCGGTCTCGGCCTGAAGGAAGCCAAGGATCTCGTCGAAGGCGCTCCGAAGCCGGTCAAGGAAGGCGTCAACAAGGACGAAGCCGACAAGATCAAGGCCCAGCTCGAGAAGGCTGGCGCGAAGATCGAGCTCAAGTAAGTGCGTAGGTCTCGCGGCCGGGTGGCCGTGGGGTCGTGCAAAAAGCGTGCTCCGGGGCGTCCCCGGAGCTGGGTGTACACAGAAAAGTGTGGGGATTCGCAGGCTTAGGCCTCGATTCCCTGCGTCAGCCGCCCCATATCGGGACGGCAGCAGGAAAACACGGCGTGGTGACGGGGGCGAGCAGGGTTCCCGGCGCAAGCCGTTGGGAGACAGTCAGATTTCGGGCTTTTCGCAGTCCGTGAAATGAATGGTCGTGACGGGCGGGTGCGGTCATGCGCCCCGCGCGTCGTTTTGCGTTTTGAAGGTCCGAAGAACGAAATCGGGACGGATAACCCGGGATCGGGCTTTGGGGGTCGAAACGGATAGAAGATTCAACCCGGATGGCGGTCGCAAGCCGCCGGTTCGGAAGGTTCGCCCTCACGGCGGGGGCGGCGCAGGATGAGAGGCCACGATGGCGCAGCAGACATTCACCGGTCGCAAACGCGTTCGCAAGTTCTTCGGACACATCAAGGAAGTCGCCGAGATGCCGAACCTCATCGAGGTTCAGAAGGCGTCCTATGACCAGTTCCTGATGGTGGACGAGCCGCAGGGCGGCCGGCCCGAGGAAGGCCTGCAGGCCGTGTTCAAATCGGTATTCCCGATCAAGGACTTCTCGAACACGTCCGAATTGCACTTCGTATCCTACGAGTTCGACCCGCCGAAATACGACGTCGACGAGTGCCGCCAGCGCGGCATGACCTTTGCCGCGCCGCTGAAGGTGAAGCTGCGCCTCGTGGTGTTCGATATCGACGAGGAAACCGGCGCCCGCTCGGTCAAGGATATCAAGGAGCAGGACGTCTACATGGGCGACATCCCGCTCATGACCATGAACGGCACCTTCATCGTCAACGGCACCGAGCGCGTAATCGTCTCGCAGATGCACCGCTCCCCGGGCGTGTTCTTCGACCACGACAAGGGCAAGACCCATTCGTCGGGCAAGCTGCTGTTCGCCGCCCGCGTCATCCCCTATCGCGGCTCCTGGCTCGACATCGAGTTCGACGCCAAGGACATCGTGTTCGCGCGCATCGACCGTCGCCGCAAGATTCCGGTGACGTCGCTGATGTTTGCGCTCGGTCTCGATGGCGAGCAGATCCTGTCGACCTTCTACAAGAAGATTCTCTACAAGCGCACCAAGGACGGCTGGCGCGTGCCGTTCGCCGCCGACCGCTTCCGCGGCTATTCCACCGTCAACGACCTGATCGACGCCGACACCGGCAAGGTCGTGCTGGAAGCCGGCAAGAAGCTCACCGTGCGGGCCGCGCGCCAACTGCAGGAAAAGGGCCTGAAGGCGCTGCGCATGTCGGACGCGGAGCTGGCGGGCAACTACCTCGCCGAGGACCTCGTCAACCCCAAGACCGGCGAGATCCACGCCGAGGCCGGCGAGGAGATCACCGAGAAGCTCCTGAAGGCGCTGAACGAGCAGGGCTACAAGGAACTGCCGGTGCTCGACATCGACCACGTCAATGTCGGCGGCTACATCCGCAACACGCTGAATGCCGACAAGAACATGACGCGCGAGGATGCGCTGTTCGACATCTACCGCGTGATGCGTCCGGGCGAGCCGCCGACGCTGGACTCCGCGCAGACCATGTTTCAGTCGCTGTTCTTCGATAGCGAGCGCTACGACCTCTCCGCGGTCGGCCGCGTCAAGATGAACATGCGCCTCGAGCTCGACGCGCCCGACACCCATCGCGCCCTGCGCAAGGAAGACATCCTCGCCGTCATCAAGACGCTGGTGGACCTGCGCGACGGCAAGGGCGAGATCGACGACATCGACCATCTCGGCAACCGCCGGGTGCGCTCGGTCGGCGAGCTCATGGAGAACCAGTACCGCATCGGCCTCTTGCGCATGGAACGCGCGATCAAGGAGCGTATGTCGAGCGTCGATATCGACACCGTCATGCCGCAGGACCTGATCAACGCGAAGCCCGCCGCGGCCGCCGTGCGCGAGTTCTTCGGCTCCTCGCAGCTGTCGCAGTTCATGGACCAGACCAATCCGCTCTCGGAAATCACCCACAAGCGGCGCCTGTCGGCGCTCGGCCCGGGCGGTCTGACCCGCGAGCGCGCCGGCTTCGAGGTGCGCGACGTGCATCCGACGCACTACGGCCGTATCTGCCCGATCGAGACGCCGGAAGGCCCGAACATCGGCCTGATCAACTCGCTGG
>CAZDEZ010000067.1:0-21783 GCA_964504705.1 uncultured Bradyrhizobium sp. | reverse complement strand
CGCTGGAAGTCGACATCCAGTGCCGCCGCGACAAGGGCGAGATCCGCTTCGGCGAAGGCGAGGATTGGATGGAGATCCTCGGCTGCGGCATGGTGCATCCCAACGTGCTGCGCGCCTGCGGCATCGACCCCGACGTCTACCAGGGCTTTGCCTGGGGCATGGGCATCGATCGCATCGCCATGCTGAAATACGGCATGAGCGATTTGCGCCAGCTGTTCGACAGCGACGTGCGCTGGCTGTCGCATTACGGCTTCAAGTCGCTCGACGTGCCGACGCTCGCCGGAGGTTTGAGCTCGTGAACCTGAGCGTCGTCCCGGAGCAGTATCGCAGCCTGCGCTCGTTCGCGTTCGGCGACGGGCCTGATCTGGCCGACGAACTGCTCGATCTCGTGATCCGGGGCGTCAAGACCGCGACCTGCTCGACCGAGGACGAGCCCAACACCTCGACGCCGGGCGAACGCTGGATCGTGCTCGACGGGCGTGGCCAGCCGCGCTGCGTGATCGAGTCCACCGAGATCGCCTATCGTCGCTTCGGCGAGGTCGATGCCGCCTTTGCCTATGAGGAAGGCGAAGGCGACCGCAGCCTCGCCTACTGGCGCGAGGCGCACCGCAATTATTTCGGCCGGCAAGGCAGGTTTCGCGACGACATGATGCTGATGTGCGAACGCTTCCGCCTGGTCGAGGTCTTCTAGGAACAACGCCATGAAATTCACGCTCTCCTGGCTGAAGGAACATCTCGACACCGACGAGCCGCTGGAAAAGCTCGCCGACAAGCTCACCATGATCGGGCTGGAGGTCGAGAGTATCGAAGACAAGGCGAAGGCGCTGGCGCCATTCACCATCGCGCGCGTCATCACCGCCGAGCAGCATCCGAATGCCGACCGCCTGCGGGTCTGCACCGTCGATACCGGCGACGGCGGCGCGCCGGTGCAGGTGGTGTGCGGCGCGCCGAACGCGCGTGCCGGCCTGGTCAGCGTGTTCTCGCCGCCCGGCACCTACATTCCCGGCAAGAACATCACGCTCGGCGTCGGCACTATCAGGGGCGTCGAGAGCCGCGGCATGTTGTGTTCGGCCGCCGAGTTGCAGATCTCCGAGGACCATGACGGCATCATGGAGCTGCCGGCGGATGCGCCGGTCGGCAAGGGCTATGCCGAATGGGCCGGCCTCGGCGATCCCGTGATCGAGATCAATCTGACACCGAACCGGCAGGACTGCACCGGCGTGCATGGCATCGCGCGCGACCTGTTCGCCGCCGACATGGGCAAGTTCAATGACCCCGCGATCAAGCCGGTCAAGGGCGAATTCCCCTGCCCGGTCCAAGTCAAGGTCGAGGACGCCGCCCTGTGCCCGGGCTTTGCGTTGCGGCTGGTGCGCGGCGTCAAGAACGTCCCCTCGCCGGAATGGCTGCAGAAGCGCCTGACGTCGATCGGGCTAAGGCCCATCAACGCGCTGGTCGATATCACCAACTTCATGACCTTCGACCGCGGCCGCCCGCTGCACGTGTTCGACGCGAAGAAGGTGAACGGGCATCTCACCGTGCGCCGCGCCCGCGAGGGCGAGAGCCTGCTCGCGCTCGACGGACGCACCTACAACCTCGATCCCTCGATCTGCGTGATCGCGGACGAGCACGGCGTGGAATCGCTCGCCGGCATCATGGGCGGCGAGACCTCGGGCTGCGACGAGAACACGTCAGACGTGCTGATCGAATCGGCGTTGTGGAACGAGATCAACATTGCCCAGACCGGCCGCAAGCTCGGCATCAACTCGGACGCGCGCTACCGCTTCGAGCGCGGCGTCGATCCGGCCTTCATGGTGCCCGGGCTCGAGCTTGCGACGCAGCTGGTGCTCGATATGTGCGGCGGCACCCCCTCGGAGGCCGTCGTGGTCGGGGATCGCTTCGGCGAGGATCGGCTGATCGACTTCCCCGTCAGCGAGGTCAAGCGCCTTTCCGGTATTGATGTGCCCCTGGTCGAGATGAAGCGCATCCTCGCCCGGCTCGGCTTCATGGTTGCCGGCAGTGGCAACGTGGTGAAGGTCGCCGTTCCCTCCTGGCGCACCGACGTGCATGGCAAGGCCGATATCGTCGAGGAAGTCGTGCGCATCTTCGGCGTGGACAAGGTGCCGGAGACGCCGTTTCCCCGTGGCGAGGAGCCGCGCAAACCCGTGCTCACGCCGATGCAGCTGCGCACCCGTCGCGCCAAACGCGCGCTGGCTGCGCGGGGCATGGTCGAGGCCGTCAACTGGTCGTTCATCGCAAGGCCCGCAGCCGAACTGTTCGGCGGCGGGCAGCCTGAGCTTTCGCTCGCCAATCCCATCGCCTCCGACCTCTCCGACATGCGGCCGAGCCTGCTTCCCGGCCTGATCGCGGCCTCGCAGGCCAACATCAACCGCGGCTCCTCCGACGTCGCGCTGTTCGAGGTCGGGCAGATCTTCAAAGGCGACAAGCCGGAGGACCAGCTGATGGCGGCCTCCGGCGTCCGTCATGGCTTTGCGTCGTCGCAGGGCCTCGGCCGGCACTGGTCGGGCACCGCTGCCGCCGACGCGCTCGATGCCAAGGCCGACGCGTTCGCGGTGCTGGCGGCTGCCGGCGCGCCGATGCAGGCGCTGCAGATCGTGCCCGGCGGCGCACGCTGGCTGCATCCCGGCCGTTCCGGCACCATCCAGATTGGCCCGCAGAACGTGCTCGGCTGTTTCGGCGAGTTGCATCCGCGCACGCTGGAGGCGCTTGGCGCCGACGGGCCGCTGATGGCGTTCGAGGTGATCCTCGACCGCATTCCCGAGGCCAAGCAGAAGCCGACGCGTGCCAAGCCGGTGCTGGAGCTCTCCGCGTTCCAGCCGGTCTCGCGCGACTTCGCTTTCATCGTCGACCGCAAGGTGAAGGCCGGCGACCTCGTCCGCGCCGCGCAGGGCGTCGACAAGAAGCTGATCACTGATGTCACCGTGTTTGACCTCTATGAGGGCAAGGGAATCGATCCCGACAGAAAGTCGCTGGCGATTGCCGTGACGATCCAGCCTCGCGAGAAGACCATGACCGATCAGGAGATCGACGCGGTCGCGGCCAGGATCGTGGCCGAGGTGACGAAGAAGACCGGCGGCACGTTGCGGGGATGAGCCTTGCGGGCCTCATCCCGGCCGACCTCTCGACGTCAGCGGCGATCGCGATCTGCACGATCGCCTTCGTCTCGGGAACATCGCGCGGCTTTTCCGGTTTTGGCGCCGCCTTGATCTTCATGCCGCTGGCGAGCAGCATGGCTGAGCCTCGACTGGTTGCCGCGCTGCTGCTGATCATCGATTTCGTAGCTGCGGCGCCGCTGCTTCCAGATGCGTGGAGGAAGGCGGACCGCAAGGCGACCGCCGTGATGGCCATTGGCGCGCTGATTGGCGTGCCGATCGGCACCTGGTTCCTGACTCGGCTCGACCCCGTCACCACGCGCTGGATCATCTCGTGTTTCGTCACCGCGCTGCTCGTGCTTCTGCTCTCCGGCTGGCGCTATCGCGGCAAGGAATACGCGGCAGTCTCCGTCGCAGTCGGGGGCGTCGCCGGGTTTTGCAGCGGGCTGGCGCAGACGGGTGGCCCGCCGATCGTCGGCTATTGGCTGGGCCGGCCGATTCCTTCGGCGATCGCCCGCGCCAACATCATGCTGTACTTCGGCTTCTCCGGTGTTTTTTCTGTGGTCTCCTACACGGTGACCGGCCTGATCAATGCGGATGCGATCAAGTTCGCGCTTGTGGTCGGGCCGGTCTATGCGATCGGCATCTGGTTCGGCGCATCGCTGTTCGGCCGAGCCAGCGAAACTGTGTTCCGCGCCATTTGCTACGTTCTGATCGCGGCCGCCGTCGTCATCGGACTGCCTGCGCTCGATGGCGTCCTTCGTTCGTCGTGAGCACGAGATCGCAATAGGCGTAGCCGTCGCGGACGACGCGCTCGCCGGTCTCGACGGCAAGCCGGTGCGAGTACATCGGGCCGGCCACGACGCAGGTGTGGAACTCGCCGTTCTCGCCGCAGGGATCGATCCCGTCGGGCAGGTCGGCAAGCAGCTGCGCATCGAACCTGCGGCCGGCGAACTCCGCCGGCAGCTCTTTCAGATCGACGGTCGCAAGATACGCCTCCAATCCGCTCGCGATCATCGCCTGCGCCAGCGCCGGCGTCGGGCGATTCCAGAGCGGGAAGACCGGCGTGATGCCGGTGCCTGCCAGCTTCTGTTCGCGATAGGCGCGGATGTCGGCGAGGAAAAGATCCCCGAAGATCATGTGGGTGACCCCGTCGCGCACCGCCGCTGCCACCGCCTCCCCCATCCGGGCTTCGTAGACCTCGTTCGGACAGGGATACGGGATCGACACAATCCGTTGCGGCAGGCCCGCAGCTTCGCATTGCGCCCGCAGGATTTCCTGACGCACGCCGTGGATCGAGACCCGTTCGAAGGTTTCCGTCACCGACGTCAGCGCGCCGACCACGTCGAATTCGCCCGCGCGGCGAATCTCGTAAAGCGAGAACGCGCTGTCCTTGCCGCTGGACCAGGAGATCAGCGCCTTCGGTTTGCCTTTGGGTTTTTGCATCAGTTGGCCGCCGTCCCCGGCAGTCCGGCACGCGGCAGATCACCCGATCTCCGCCGCTTTCCCGCCGGCGCTTGCTTTGCCGGCTCGTCGCGCAAGGCGCCGATCCGGCGCAGCGCGGCCTCGGCGGCGCGCTCGCCGCTCTCCCAGGCGCCGTCGACCGTGCCCCACAGCGTTTCGTGCGTCGCCTCGCCCGCAAAATACATGCAACCGACCGGCTCGCCGAGAACCTTGCGCGAGGACTGCGCCCCCGGCGGGGCCACCGACATCGCACCCTGCACATGGGGCGAGGCGTTCCAGCGCGTCGCGCTCGACTTGATCACGGCCTTCGCAAGGTCGCTGCCGAACATCTTGGTCAGCCATTCGACCGCAAAGGCAACCATAGCCGGCTCGCCTTGCGCCGAGAGATCGCGGCCAAAGGAGCCGCCGACATCGATCGAGCAAAGCGAACTGCCGCCCATGTTGGCGTAAAGCAGCGCCGTGCGCGTCGAACTGCTCTGCTCGATCAGAATATCGTCGCGCGCGAGCCCGAGCGGATTACCCTGCAGCTGCAGGGCGATGTGATCGTAGCTTCCGAGACCGAGCCTGGCGGCGGCATCGAGGGTACGCTTTGGAAGGTCGGGCGCGAACCTGATATTGCCGCTCGCGAGCACGTTGCTCGACACCGTGATGACGGCCGCTCGCGCCGTGATCCGGCCGGCCGGCGTCTGCACGACGGCATCGCGGCTGCCCCATTCGATGCGGCTCGCAGGCGTCGACAGCGCCAGCGGCAGCTGCTCGGCGAGCTTTGCGATCAGCGTTCCCAATCCCTGCCGACAGGCAATCGCGGAGTTGCGATCCTGTGCGCGGACCCTGTCGACGACGGAGATGTCCTTGAGGTCCTTGCCGGCGAAGCTCGCGCCCAGCACGAACTCGGCGGTGCCCGCCCAGTCGCCGAGTTCTTTCGGCATCACGGACGCGCAGGAGACGTCGATCTTGCGTGAGGCCTCGTCGATGGCGCGGTTGGCCTTGACCAGCGCGGCCAGGAATTCCTCCGTCTCGCCCGCCCGGGCATTGCGGCGGCCGATACGGATCTTTTGCCCGGAAGGAGCCGGCATGATCTCGAGCCCGGCGGCGCGGCCGAGCCGGATCATCGGATTGGTTTCTGGATTATGGATCCAGCGGGCGCCGCGGTCGAACGGCACGCCGAAGGTCGCGTTGTCCGTAATGCAGCGGCCGCCGGGCTGGTTCGCAGCCTCCAGCACGATCGCCTTGCGGCCAGCCGCAGCAATTCGTCGCGCCGCAGCAATGCCGGCTGCGCCAGCGCCGATCACCACGATGTCGGCTTCCCGCGGCAGGGGCGCGCCCCGGGCCGGCCAGCCGAAGGCCGGAGCCGTCGCCAGGCCCGCTGCCGCCGACAGGAAATGGCGGCGCGTCAATGTCATGTCATGGTTTCCGGGCGCTTGATACGGCTGAGAACATGTTGCGAACTTTGCCGCATTCGTACGGAAGCGGCAACACTCATGGTGAATCAATGGTGATTCAACGCCGCAGACGATGAACTGAATTGCAACGGCTTTGGACCATGATATGGAGGAAAAAGAGCGGTTTCAAAGCCGCTTGGGGGGAAGTTTATGGGCGTAATGCTCGATACCGTCGGTCAGTGGATCGCGAGCTACCTGCAGAAGGAAGTTCCGGGATACGAGCCGTTTACGCCAAGCGACCCTGAGCATCTTCGCGGCGTCATCCAGCCCGGCGACGTGCTGCTGGTGGAAGGCAACAACCGGATTTCCGGCATCATCAAATATCTCACCCAGTCGACCTGGTCGCATGCTGCGCTATACGTCGGCCCCGTTGACGGCGCCTTCGAGCCGGACGGCGAACAGCATGTGCTGATCGAGGCCAATATAGGCGAGGGCGTCACCTCCGCGCCGCTGTCGAAGTATTTTTCGTACCACACCCGCATGTGCCGCCCGGTCGGCCTGTCCTGGGAGGACCGCCACACGGTCTGCCGCTATGCCATCAACCGGATCGGCTTCGGCTACGACACCAAGAACATCGTCGACTTGATGCGGTTCCTGATCCCGCTGCCGGTGCCGCAGCGCTGGCGACGGCGCATGATCGCGTTCGGATCCGGCGATCCCACCAAGATTATCTGTTCGGCGCTGATCGCGCAGGCGTTCGACGCCGTGCGCTATCCGATCCTGCCGAAGATCACCAAGGCAGGCTCGCGGCGCGCCCGCAAGGAAATCCTCCACATCCGCGACTCCTCGCTCTACATGCCGCGCGATTTCGACATCTCGCCCTATTTCGAAGTCGTCAAACCCACCATCGTCCACGGGTTCGACTACACCGCGCTTCACTGGGCCGACAAGCAGAAGCCGCTCGAGGAGGTGGCGGGCGAATTCGGTGTGTTTCAGGAATCGCCGCCGCTTGTTCCTGAAGAGATTGACGAAGAAGCGACGGTTTCGGCTGCGGAAGTGACCGTGGTCGCGATCGAGGAAACCGTGGTCGAACGCGTCCGCGTCACCGAACACTTTCTCGCCGTCGAATTTATCCCGGCTCGCTTGCCGGACCGGCGCTCCCGGCCGCGCCATTCCAGGGCCGAATTCGCGCCCTAGCTTGCCGACATATCCATTTGAAGCCTACCGGTCCGAGCGGCCGATAACCTCCATCAATTCCGTGATCTTCTGGCGCTGATCGGCCTTGTTGCCGCTGGCGATCGCATGCTCGACGCAATGAGCGACGTGGTCGCGCAGGATCTCCTCCTCGACCCGCCGCAGCGCGGCGCGCACCGCCGATATCTGCGTGACGATGTCGATGCAGTAGCGGTCCTCCTCGACCATCCTGGAGAGGCCGCGGACCTGGCCCTCGATCCGGCTAAGTCGTTTTTGGCAGGAAGTCTTGATGTCGTTTCTCATACCGCCTATATACCCCTACAGGGTATGGGTTTCAAGGCCGGAGATGTGAGATGACCGGGAAGAACAATGGCGGCATAGGCTGCGGCTGCGCGGCGAAAGCGGCAGAGACGGCCAAGGCAGGATGCTGTGGCGGGCACGGCCACGCCGGCCACGATCATCATCACCATCACGCCGGCACCACGACGGGCGTGCTCGATCCCGTCTGCGGCATGACGGTGGATCCGGCGACGTCGAAGCACCGCTTCGACCACCAAGGCACGACCTATCATTTCTGCTCGGCGGGCTGCCGCAGCAAGTTCGCCGCCGATCCAGCGAAATATCTCGAGAAGAAATCCGCCCCGCCGGCCGACGTGCCCGCGGGCGCGATCTACACTTGCCCGATGCACCCCGAGATCCGCCAGGTCGGCCCGGGAAGCTGTCCGATCTGCGGCATGGCGCTGGAACCGGAAGTAGCGAGCCTCGATAGCGGGCCCAATCCCGAACTCGCGGACATGACGCGGCGCTTCTGGATCGGCGCGGTGCTTTCGTTGCCGGCCGTTGTGCTGGAGATGGGCGGACATATCGTCGGCGGACACGGCTGGGTGGACCCCACGCTTTCCAACTGGATACAGTTCGCGTTCGCGACGCCGGTCGTGCTGTGGGCCGGCTGGCCGTTCTTCGTGCGCGGCTGGCAATCGCTGCAAACGCGCAATCTCAACATGTTCACGCTGATCGCGATGGGCACGGGCGTCGCGTACATTTACAGCGTGATCGGCACGCTGGCGCCGCAGCTGTTCCCGGCGACCTTCCGCGGCCATGGCGGCGCGGTGGCGGTGTATTTCGAGGCGGCCGCCGTCATCACGGTGCTGGTCCTGCTCGGCCAGGTGCTGGAACTGCGCGCGCGCGAGGCGACTTCAGGCGCGATCAAGGCCCTGCTGCAGCTCGCACCGAAAACCGCGCGGCGGATTGGTGACGACGGCCACGAGCACGAGGTTGAGATCGAGAGTCTTGCCGTCGGCGACCGCTTGCGCGTGCGGCCCGGCGAAAAAGTGCCGGTGGACGGCGTCATCCTCGAGGGACGCTCGTCGCTGGATGAATCGCTGGTGACGGGTGAATCCATGCCGGTGACCAAGGAAGCGGGCGCACGGGTGATCGCAGGCACGCTCAATCAATCGGGCGGGTTCGTGATGCGCGCCGACAAGGTCGGCCGGGATACGCTGCTGTCGCAAATCGTGCAGATGGTGGCGGATGCTCAGCGATCGCGCGCGCCGATCCAGCGGCTGGCCGACCAGGTCGCCGGTTGGTTCGTTCCAATCGTCATCGTTGTCGCCATAGCTGCGTTTGCCGTTTGGGCGTGGTTCGGGCCGGAACCGCGGATGGCCTTTGGCCTGGTGGCCGCCGTGAGCGTACTCATCATCGCTTGCCCCTGTGCGCTCGGGCTGGCGACGCCGATGTCGATCATGGTCGGCGTCGGCCGCGGCGCGCAGTCCGGCGTCCTGATCAAGAACGCCGAGGCGCTGGAGCGCATGGAGCGGATCGACACGCTGGTGGTCGACAAGACCGGCACCCTGACCGAGGGCAAGCCGAAAGTGACCGGCATCGTTGCGGCGGACGGATACGACGAGAGCGATATCCTGCGGCTTGCCGCCAGCGTGGAGCAGGCGAGCGAGCATCCGCTGGCGGACGCGATCGTGCGGGCGGCGAGAGAGCGCGCCCTTACGCTGGACAAGGTCGAAGAGTTCGACTCGCCGACCGGCAAGGGTGCCATCGGCAAGGTCGACGGCAAGACGATTGCGCTCGGCAACGCAAGATACCTCGCTTCGCTCGGCATCGACGCGGGCGCGCTTGACGCCGAAAGCGAACGGCTACGCGGCGATGGGGCAACCGTCATCAATCTCGCGATCGACGGCCGGCTGGCGGGCCTGTTCGCCATCGCCGATCCGGTCAAGGCTTCTACGCCGGAAGCACTGAGGGCGCTCGCCGCCGAAGGCATCAAGGTGATCATGCTGACCGGCGACAACAGGACGACCGCTCAAGCCGTCGCGCGAAAACTCGGGATCGCCGACGTGGAAGCCGAGGTATTGCCGGATCAGAAGAGCGCGGTCGTCGCGAAACTGCAGAAGGCGGGAAAGATCGTCGCGATGGCCGGCGATGGCGTCAACGACGCGCCGGCGCTGGCCGCTGCCGAAGTCGGCATCGCCATGGGCACCGGCACCGATGTGGCGATGGAAAGCGCCGGCGTTACGCTGCTGAAGGGCGACCTCGTCGGCATCGTGCGGGCGCGGAAGCTGTCAGAGGCGACCATGCGCAATATCCGCCAGAACCTGTTCTTTGCCTTCATCTACAATGCGGCCGGCATCCCGATCGCGGCGGGCATTCTCTACCCGGCGTTCGGCCTGTTGCTGTCGCCGATCATCGCGGCGGCCGCGATGGCGCTGTCGTCGGTGAGCGTGGTCGGCAATGCGCTGCGGCTGCGCGTGACAAGGCTGGATTAGAATCGCGCGGCCGCGGTGAGGCGCACCGCCCGCGGCTCCGCCGGATGGACATGCCTATCGGCAACACCGCCGATCGGTTCGCCCGGAAGCCGGGACTGGTAGTAGTATTCGATCTGGTTGGTCTGCGCGTTGAAGAGATTGAGCACGTCGAGCTGCACTCGCAGGCCGTTGTCGAAGCGGTAACCCGCACGCGCGTTGAAGATCAGCGAGGCCAGCGAGCGCACGCTGTCATCCTCGATCAGGGGGCGCGGACCGAAATAGCGCGCCTTCAGCGCGCCGAACCAGCCGGTCTCGTGGCCGAAGACGACGGCCGCGCTTCCCACCCATGCCGGCGCGCCGGGGATGCGGTCACCCGCGGGATCGAAATCGGTGAAGCGGGCGCGTGTATAGGCGACGTCGAGGTCGAACGACAGCCACGGCACCGGCTTGTACTGGTTGACCCACTCGACGCCGACGCGGCGGCTGGGCCGGCTCGGCTCGGTGGTGCCAGCATCGCCGACGAACAGCAGCTCGGAGTCGAAATCGAGCACGAACACCGCGACCGAACTCGTGAGACCCTCGATCGCCCTGGTGCGAACACCAAGCTCGGCGCCGCGCGAACGCACCAGCAGCGGCACACGGTCGAGCGGGGTCACCTTGTCGTTGGGGTCGACCGTGATGGTCGCGCCGCGGATGTCGTTGCTGTGCAGGCCGTAGCCGGCGTTGCCGTAGAACTCGGTCTTGAACCACGGCCCGAGCACGATGCCGGCCTTCGGGCTCGCCATCGACGCCTGCGCAACGCCGGAGTTCTCCGGCGTGTCGCTCAGCACGCGCCCGGCGAAGAAATCCTCGCGGATGCCGACCGTGGTGCGCAGCCAATCCGTCCAGCGCGTGGTGGTGTCGATCCAGATGCCGACATTGCCTTCCCTTACACGGTCCTCGCGCACCGTCGAAAGCCAGCCGCGCTGCTCCGTCTTGAACAGGCCGACGTGAATGTCGTCATAGCGGCTCTGCACACCGACGCGGGTTTGTGTCTCCATTCCCGCAAAGCGCCAGTCGAAGGCATGCCGCGCATCGAAGCCGCCGAGCGTCCGGCGATCGAGCTGGTTGAACTGGTCGCCATTGACGGCGTTGTCGAGAAAATAGGTGAAATTGTTGTAGAGCTGCAGGTTGGAGCGGACGACATAGGCGCTGACTTTCGTCTGGCCGTATTCGCTTGAACGCGCGAAATTGCCGGACAGGCTGAAACGGCTGGAGACACCGCCATCGGTCGGATCGAGCGTGCCGAAGCGGCCGATGATCCCCTGGTCGATGGCGCGCTGGGCGACCTGGTCGGTCGAATTCCAGGCGTTGGAATAGGCCATGCCGGTCAGCGTGAAGCCGTCGGTCGCACTGCCCTGGCTGTAGCGCATCACGCCGTTGATCTTGCGCACATTGTCCGGCACGTCCCACGGGCCGTTGTATTTGGTGCCCTCGATCGCTGCGAGCAGCGTGCCGTCGCCGACCGCCGTCGATCCCGCCGCCAGCCCCCGCTGATAACCAAAACTGCCGAAGGTCATCTCGGCGATGTTTTTCGGCAGCCTGGCGACGTAGTCGATCCCAACCGCCCCGGCGGAACCGAAATCGCCGACGTCGGCGAAGTATGGCCCCTTGCGGACATTCACCGACTGGATCAGCTCGGGGATCAGGAAATTGATGTCGGCATAGCCCTGCCCGTGGCCGTGGGTCGGCATGTTGACGGGCATGCCGTCCACGGTGATGGCCAGATCGGTTCCATGGTCGAGGTTGAAGCCGCGCAGAAAATACTGGTTGGCTTTGCCTTCGCCGGAATGCTGGGTGACGATCAGGCCGGGCACGACCTCCAGCGCCTCGCCCGGCCGCAGAAAAGGAACGGCGTTGACCTGCTCGCCGCTGATGCGCATCGCGCTGGCGGCGGTGGGCTGAAGCGCACCGGCGCCGTCGGGCGAGGATGCCGGCGTGACGCCGCTGGCGCCTGCCGCGGCCGGCTGCGGCTGCTCGGGGCGGACGGCAGTCCTGGTCCGAGCGGTCCGATTCTGCGACGGCTTCGGCCTTGCAGCCCGCCTGGGCGGCGTCGCGTCAGGGGCCGTGACGGTGACTGGCGGAAGGTGGGTGTGCGGCACGGCGGTTTCGTGTGCCAACGCCTGCAGCGCGCAGACCGCAGATGAGGCCGTGGCGGAAAATATCCGCAAAAACACGCTACACACTGCTCTGTCCCTGCACACAGTCGAAAGCGCCTGCGCTCCAGCCGATCCGGCGTTCTCGCGCCCACGGCGCCAGCATGAGGATACAATGAATTCATCATACCGGCCAACACGACCGGACCCGCACCGCGAGCCGCGCGCCCGTCGGCGCAAGGTTCAGCCTGCGTTCATTGACGCCCGCGATATCCTCCCGGGATCGGTACTCTTGCCGAAAGCTTCGGCCATATCTACTTGTCGCCGGGTGTTTTTGACCTGAGAGGTTGGACTGCCATGTTGGACGCCGCCGTCAAGGCGCTGACGCAAATCCTGTCGCCGCAGATGCGCTCGATCCTGTGGCGCTCGGTCGGGCTTGCGCTGGTGCTGATCACCGTGCTCGCGGTCGGCTTGCAGCGGCTGCTCGCCTGGTTTGCCGCCAACGGCGAAGTCTGGCTGGAGGCCATGCTGGGTCCGGGCTTCCACACCTCGATCAACGTTCTGTCGTGGATCGTGTCGATCGCCGCCGGCCTCGGCATCGTGCTCGGCGGCATCTTCCTGATGCCCGCGATCACCTCGCTGGTGGCGAGCCTGTTCGTCGACGAGATCGCCGACCATGTCGAGCGCGAGCACTATCCGGCGGATGCCCCGGGCGAGGCGCTGCCGCTCGGGGTCGCCATTCCGGACGGCATCAAGACGGCGCTGCTGACAATGCTGGTCTACCTCGTCGCGCTGCCCTTCGTGCTGTTCCTGGGCGCGGGCTTCCTGATCTTCTTCATAGCGACCGCATGGCTGCTCGGCCGCGAATACTTCCAGTTGGCGGCGATGCGTTTTCGCTCGCCTGCGGAAGCAAGGGCGATGCGAAAACACCATGCGGCGACGGTGTTCACCGCGGGCCTCTTCATCGCGGCATTCGTCTCGATCCCGATCGTCAACCTGGCGACGCCGCTGTTCGGCATGGCCTTCATGGTCCACATGCACAAGCGGCTGTCCGGCCCGCGGCCGGAATTGATCGAGCCGGCGCGGAAGCGTGGCGTGCCGGTGGCTTGAGTTCTCCCTCGCCCCGCGCTTGCGGGGAGAGGGTCGGGGTGCCTCCGCGGATTGCGATGCAGCTGTCTTGCGGAGGGGTTTGCCCCTCGCCCGGATTGCTTCGCAATCCGACCTCTCCCCGCAAGCGCGGGGCGAGGTGAACATCACACCGTCTTTTCCGGCCAGCGGCAGAGATCGTTGATCAGGCATGCCTCGCAGCGCGGGCTGCGAGCCAGACACGTGTAGCGGCCGTGCAGGATCAGCCAGTGATGGGCGTGCAGCATGAATTCCGGCGGGATCGCCTTCTCCAGGCCCAGCTCGACCTCCAGCGGCGTCTTGCCGGGCGCGAGCCCCGTGCGGTTGCCGACGCGGAAGACGTGCGTGTCGACCGCCATGGTGTGCTCGCCGAAGGCCATGTTGAGCACGACATTCGCAGTCTTGCGGCCGGCGCCCGGCAGGGACTCGATCTCGGCGCGGGTGCGCGGCACCTCGCCGCCGAATTCGGCCAGCAGCTTCTCCGACAGCGCGATGACGTTTTTCGCCTTGTTGCGATAGAGGCCGATGGTCTTGATGTAGTCGCGCAGGCGCTCCTCACCGAGCTCGAGCATCTTCCGCGGCGTATCGGCGACCGCAAACAGCGCCCGCGTCGCCTTGTTGACGCCGGCATCGGTCGCCTGCGCGGACAGCACGACGGCAACCAGCAGCGTATAGGGATTGAGGTGCTCGAGCTCGCCTTTGGGTTCGGGATTCGCCTTGCGGAACCGACTGAAAGCCTCGTGCACCTCGGCCGGTGTCCACGGCTTTGGCTTTGCTGCCTTTCCGGGCAGTCTTGGCTTCGCTGCCATTTTCACGGGCTTCTTTGCGGCGGGCTTCGGCGCCTTCGCCTTGCGGGTGATTTTGGCCATGATCGGCGTATACTGGCAGGTCATGGACGCACGCGGCAACGCCATCGAGCAGGACGTTCCACAGCCGGAATTGTTTTCCGCGCTGCTGACGCCGCACCGCTCGCTCAATCGCACCGGCTTTCTGGTGCTGATGGGCTTTGTCTGCGCGGTCAGCTTCGTCGCCGGCATGGCGTTCCTGATAATGGGCGCCTGGCCGGTGCTCGGCTTCTTCGGCCTCGACGCGCTCGCGATCTGGTGGGCATTCCGGATCAACAACCGTACCGCGCGGGCAAGCGAAGAGATCACGGTCACGCCATCGGAATTGCGGGTACGCCGGACCAGCCATCGCGGCCATGTCGTGGAATGGGTGCTCAATCCGCTCTGGGTGCGGCTCGACCGGACGGAAGATCCCGAATTCGGCATCGAGCGGCTTTATCTGGTCTCCCGCGGCCGGCGGGTGTCAATCGGCAGCTTCCTGGGACCGGACGAAAAAGCCAGTTTTTCCAAAGCCTTGCTTGCTGCGCTGCATGCCGCCAAACGCGGCCCGACCTACAATCCCGTCGCGTGAATCTCGTCGGAAATCGGGTGGTTGAAGCGCCACATGCCCCCTAAATCAAAGAGCATGATGACGCTCGCCATACACGACCAGCGCCTGGCCAGGCCGGGCCCGCAAAACACCGCCGCACTGCGCGACTACGATTCGGTGCGCCGTGCCATCGCCTTCATCAGCGAGAACTGGCGCACGCAGCCGACCATCGAGGCGATGGCGGATGCCGCCGCCGTGACGCCGGACGAGCTGCACCACCTGTTCCGCCGCTGGGCCGGGCTGACGCCGAAGGCCTTCATGCAGGCGCTGACCCTCGACCACGCCAAGAGCCTGCTGCGCGACTCCGCGAGCGTTCTCGACGCCGCGCTCGACTCCGGCCTCTCCGGCCCGGGCCGCCTGCACGATCTCTTCGTCACCCACGAATCGATGTCGCCGGGCGAGTGGAAGAACGGCGGCGCCGGCTTGACGCTGCGCTACGGTTTCCACCCCTCCCCGTTCGGCACGGCGATCGTGATCGCGACCGGCCGCGGCCTGTCGGGACTTGCCTTCGCCGATCCCGGCGAGGAGCAAACAGCCTTCGCCGACATGACGCGGCGCTGGCCCAACGCGACCTATGTGCACGACAATGAGGGGACGGCGGAGCTTGCCGCGCGCGTCTTCAACACCAAACTGTGGCGGCCGGACCAGCCGCTTCGCGTCGTCCTGATCGGCACCGACTTCGAGGTGCGGGTGTGGGAGACGCTGCTGAAGGTGCCGATGGGCCGCGCGGTGTCGTACTCCGACATCGCCTGCAAGATCCAAAGCCCGAAGGCCTCGCGCGCGGTCGGCGCCGCGGTCGGACGCAACCCCGTGTCGTTCGTGGTGCCGTGCCACCGCGCGCTCGGCAAGAGCGGTGCGCTGACCGGCTACCACTGGGGCATCACCCGCAAGCAGGCGATGCTCGGCTGGGAAGCGGGACAGGTGGGGATGCACTGAAATTGTTGGATGGGTAGAGCGAAGCGAAACCCATCATCGTTCCGCGCAAGAACTGGTGGGTTTCGCTTCGCTCTACCCACCCTACAAATCACGCCGCCAGATCGAGCTTCGTCGCGACCGTCGAATCCGCGTTGAGCCGGTAGATTACCGGCGCGCCGGTGGCGAGCTCGCGCTTCAGGATCTGCTCCGGCGTCAATTTCTCCAGCACCATGATCAGTGCGCGCAGCGAATTGCCGTGGGCAGCGACCAGCACGCGCTGGCCACGCAGCACGCAGGGCAAAATCTCCTGCACGTAATACGGCAGCGCGCGGGCGAGCGTGTCCTTCAGGCTTTCGCCGCCGGGTGGCGGCACGTCGTAGGAGCGACGCCAGATCAGCACCTGATCCTCGCCCCACTTCTTGCGGGCGTCGTCCTTGTTGAGTCCGGACAGATCGCCATAGTCGCGCTCGTTCAGCGCGAGGTTCTTCTGCGTCGGCAAGCCGGTCTGGCCGATCTCGGCCAGCATCAGGTCCAGCGTATGCTGGGCGCGGGTGAGAACGGAGGTGAAGGCGAGGTCGAACGACAGGCCCTGTTCCTTCAGCTTGCGGCCGGCGGCTTTCGCCTCCGCAACGCCCTGCTCCGTGAGATCAGGGTCCTTCCAGCCGGTGAAGAGGTTCTTCAGATTCCATTCGCTCTGGCCGTGACGCACGAGCACGAGAAGACGGTCGCTCATTCCAGTTATCCGTTTTGGTTGAATTCAGTCGGCAAGGCCGAGCACGTCGGCCATGGTATAGAAGCCGGGCTCCTTGCCATGCGCCCATAGCGCCGCCTTCACCGCACCATGGGCGAAGATCATGCGGTCCTCGGCGTGGTGCGACAGCGTCAGCCGCTCGGAGGGACCGGCGAAGATCACGCTGTGATCGCCCGCCGCCGTGCCGCCGCGCAGCGAGGCAAACCCGATGTCGCCGGGCCGGCGCGCGCCGGTGTGGCCGTCGCGGCCGCGTGCCGAATGTTCGGCAAGCTTGATGCCACGCCCGTCGGCGGCGGCTTCGCCGAGCATCAGGGCGGTGCCCGAGGGAGCATCGATCTTGGCGCTGTGATGCATCTCGACGATTTCGATGTCGAACGTCTGGTCGAGCGACTTTGCGACCCGCTTGACCATCGCCGCCAACAGATTGACGCCGAGGCTCATATTGCCCGACTTCACCACAATGGCGCGCTGCGTGACACTCTTGATCACGGCGTCGTCCGATGCCGAAAGGCCGGTCGTGCCGATGACATGGACGAGCCCACGCTCGGCGGCAATCGCCACATTGGCGATGGTGGCGCCGGGAATGGTGAAATCGAGAATACCGTCGGCATTCGACGACAGCGACCACAGATCGGCGGAGAGTTTCACGCCGTTTTCCGGAATGCCCGCAAGCACGCCGGCATCCTTGCCAAGCAGCGGCGAGCCCGGCGCTTCCAGCGCCCCGGTCAGCACCGCCCCCTTGGTTTCCGAGATGACGCGGGTCAGCGCGCGGCCCATCCGGCCGCCGGCTCCCGCAACGATCAGACGCATATCGGCCATGGCAATACCTCTCGGAGCCCTATAGCGGGCACGGGCTGTTCCGGCAACCAACGCAACCCCGAAAGCCGTCATGCCCGGGCATAGCCGTCTGAAGGACGGCGTCGCTTCCGCTCGCCTTTGCCCGGGCATCCACGCCTTGCCACAGGACGCGAAGGAAGACGTGGATGGCCGGGACAAGCCCGGCCATGACGACGGTTACCGGTTCGCACCTACGGCTGCGGGCCGTCATAGCCCTCGATGACGATAAGATCGGCAATCGAATGCGGCTGCCGGACCTTGATGTTGGCCTGGTACTCCGGCGAGTTGTAGCAGGCGAGTGCGGTGTCGTAGTCCTTGAACTCGATGACGACGTTGCGCGAGCGGCTCTGCCCCTCGACGCCGGTGAACTTGCCGCCGCGAACGACGTAGCGTCCGCCGAACTTGTTGAAGATCGCCGGGTTCGCCGCCGCATAAGCCTTGTAGCCCTCGTCGTTGTGAACGTCGACGCGTCCGATCCAGTAGCCTTTAGCCATCTTGTTTTCCTTCCCTTTCAAACCAATGAATGCGCGATCTCGGCGTGGATCGCCTCCGCCGCGGCTTTGGGGTCTGCGGCTTCGACGACAGGCCTGCCCACCACGAGAAAATCGGCGCCGGCGGCGATGGCGCGGCCGGGCGTCATGATGCGCTTCTGGTCGCCGGTCGCCGCCCCCGCAGGACGGATGCCCGGCGTGACCAGGTGCATCTGATGACCGACGATCCTGTGCAGACGGGCCGCTTCTTCCGGCGAGCAGACGAGGCCGTCGACGCCGAGCACCTGCGCCTGCTGCGCGCGCGCCTCGACGAGATCGGAGACGTTGAGGCGATAGCCGGCCGCATGCAGGTCGCCATCGTCATAGGAGGTGAGCACGGTGACGGCGAGAATCTTCAGCTTCGCCCCGCGCGCCTCGACCGCCGCCTTCATGGTCTGCGGATAGGCGTGAACGGTGAGGAAGGTCGCACCGAGCTTTGCGATGCTCTCGACGCCGCGCGCGACCGTGTTGCCGATGTCGTGCAGCTTCAGATCGATGAATACCTTCTTGCCGCGATCGGCGAGCTTGCCGATCAGCGGCAGGCCGCCGGCATAAGCCAGCTGGTAACCGATCTTGTAAAAGGTGACGCTGTCTCCGAGCTTGCCGATCATGGCCTCGGCCGCCTCGACGCCGGGCAGGTCGAGCGCCACGATCAGGCGGTCCCGGGGAGCGATCTTCGCTGGCTGCATGTCACCTCACATCATGCGTTGGGAGAATTCGATCAACTGCCGCACCATCGCATTGAGCGCCTCGATATCGGCTGCGTGCTTCAGACGATCCCTGTCGTCATAGGCCGCTTCCGCAAACGACAGCGCGAGCTGGTTCGGCACCACGGTGGCGTGACACGCGGTCAGGATGAGCCGCAGCGCCGAGAGCGCCCGCGTGCCGCCTAGGCGGCCGCCGGACGCCGCCGCAATCGCAAAGGCGCGCTCGCGGAACACCTGGCCGCGCGTCTCGTGCGGGTCCTGCACGCGGCTGATCCAGTCGATGGTGTTCTTCACCAACGCCGGCACCGAGGAATTGTATTCCGGCGTGACGATCAGCACGCCCTGGTGCGAGCCCATCATGCGCTTGAGATTGACGGCGTTTCTCGGCACGCCGGACTTGGCCTGCAGGTCGCCGTCATAGATCGGCAGCGGAAAATCCGACAGCGAAATGCGCGTCACCTCCGCACCGGCCACGACCAGCTCATGCGCGATGGTGGCGGCCAGCTTCGCATTCAGCGAGCCGGTTCGCAGCGATCCCGGGATCACGAGGATTTTGAGCGCGGCCATTTCTTGAAATCACGATCGGGGCAAAACCCGTCGCGATGGCGCCGGGCGGACTAACGCTTGCGATACACCCAGACCCGGGCGGGCGGAAGGTTCATCCAGATCCGCTCCGAGGCCTCTGTGGACACGCCGGGCAGCGATTTCGGGATCGGCGGGACCACGGAGTAGGTGAACTGCACGAAGGGGGCGCCCGGCGACAAGGCCGCGAACGCGTCGCGGATCAGTTTCAGCCGGATCATCATCGGTTTTGTGACCAGCGGCAGGCCGGACACCACGGCGGAGGCCGGCTGCTTGAGCACGTCGCCCAGCGAGGCTTTCAGCGTATAGGCATCGCCCTGCACCACGGTCGCCTGCGGATAGCGGTCGCGCAGCAGCGAGCAGAAGGAAGGATTGTATTCGACCAGCACGAGGCGCTTCTGGTCGACGCCCTGCTCGATCAGCGCACTGGTGATCGCGCCGGTGCCGGGTCCAAGCTCGACCACCGGGCCATCGGAATCGGGATCGACATATTGCGCCATGGTGCGGGCGAGCAGCTTGCCTGACGGCATGACTGCGCCCATGTGCAACGGCTTTTCTATCCAGGATCGAAGGAAGCGAACCTCGTCGTCGAGACGGAGAGGTTTCTTCAACGCACGCGCGGACGACTGCAATGGCATTTCGCTACCAGGCGGGACCGCGATTAAGCGGGGGAATGTCAGAAAACAGTCATAAAGACGTATAGGTGGAAGGCCTTACGGTCAAGCGGGCGGATGCGTCAGGGATTGGCGCGATTGCCGAAGAAGTCCTTGACCTTGGAGAAGAATCCGGCGGATTCCGGTTGCGTCGCGCCGGACGACAATTTTTCGAACTCGGAGAGCAATTCCTGCTGCTTCTTGGTGAGGTTCTGCGGCGTTTCGACCACCACCTGCACGTACATGTCGCCGGTCTGGCGCGAGCGCAGCACCGGCATGCCCTTTGATGCAATGCGGAATCGGCGGTTGGACTGCGTGCCCGCCGGGATTTTTACCCGCGTCTTGCCCTTGTCGATGGTGGGAACCTCGAATTCGCCGCCGAGCGCGGCGGTGACCATCGAGATCGGCACGCGGCAATGCAGGTCGGCGCCGTCGCGCTGGAAGAACTCGTGCGCGACGAGCGAGAGGAAGATGTAGAGGTCGCCGGGCGGGCCGCCGCGCACGCCGGCCTCGCCTTCGCCGGCAAGGCGAATGCGGGTGCCATCCTCGACGCCTTGCGGGATGTTGACCGACAGCGTGCGCTCGCGCGAGACGCGGCCCTGGCCGGCGCAGGACGAACAGGCATCCTCGATCATCTGGCCGCGGCCCTGACAGCCCGGGCAGGTCCGCTCCAGGGTAAAGAAGCCCTGAGCCTGGCGGATGCGACCCTGCCCGCCGCAATGCGAGCAGGTCTTTGGCTTGGTGCCGGCCTTGGCGCCGGTGCCGGAGCAGGATTCGCAGGTGACGGAAACGGGAATCTCGATCTGCGCCGTCTTGCCCTGGAAAGCTTCCTCGAGCGTGATCTCCATATTGTAGCGCAGGTCGGCGCCGCGCTCGCGGCCGCCGCGGCCGCGCTGGCTCGCCATGCCGAACAGGTCTTCGAAAATGTCGGAAAAGGACGACGCAAAACCGGCGCCGAAGCCCGGGCCGCCGCCGCCCGCGCCCTGCTCGAAGGCGGCGTGTCCGAAGCGGTCATAGGCGGCGCGCTTCTGGCCGTCCTTCAGGATTTCGTAGGCTTCGTTGATTTCCTTGAACTTGATCTCGCTCGCGGCATCGCCGGGATTGCGGTCCGGATGCCACTTCATCGCGAGCTTGCGGAAGGCCGACTTCAGCTTGCCCTCGTCGGCGGTGCGTTCGACTTCCAGGGTCTCGTAATAGCAGCGCTTGGCAGACATCGGTCGGTTCCGAATTCGCTAGCCGTCCCCTTCAGGGAACGCGTTTGAAAAGATGCAGCGTTCGGCTTAACGAAAAATGACCCCCACCCTTCGAGACGCGGCGCGCACTCTCGGGCGTGGGGGTCATGATCGCAAACCCGCTCTTAAGCGGACTTCTTGTTGTTCTTGTCGTCGTCGACCTCGGTGAACTCCGCGTCGACGACGTCATCCTTGGCAGCGCCCTTGGCCGCGGCTTCGCCCTCGGCCTGCTGCTTGTACATGGCCTCGCCCAGCTTCATGGAAGCCTGCGCCAGCGTGTTGGTCTTGGCCTTGATGCCTTCCGCATCGTCGCCCTTCAGCGCTTCCTTGAGGTCGCTGACGGCGTCCTCGATGGCGCGGCGCTCGCCCTCGGCGATCTTCGAGCCATGCTCGGCCAGCGCCTTCTCGGTGGAATGCACCAGCGCGTCGGCATGGTTCTTGGCATCGACCGCCTCGCGGCGCTTCTTGTCCTCGGCCGCATTGGCCTCGGCGTCCTTGACCATCTTCTCGATGTCGGCTTCGGACAGGCCGCCGGATGCCTGGATCCGGATCTGCTGTTCCTTGCCGGTCGCCTTGTCCTTGGCCGAGACGTTGACGATGCCGTTGGCGTCGATGTCGAAGGTGACCTCGATCTGCGGCATGCCGCGCGGGGCCGGCGGGATGCCCATCAGGTCGAACTGACCGAGCACCTTGTTGTCGGCCGCCATTTCGCGCTCGCCCTGGAAGACGCGGATGGTGACCGCGTTCTGGTTATCCTCGGCGGTCGAGAACACCTGGCTCTTCTTGGTCGGGATCGTGGTGTTGCGGTCGATGATGCGGGTGAACACGCCGCCCAGCGTCTCGATGCCCAGCGACAGCGGGGTGACGTCGAGCAGCAGCACGTCCTTGACGTCGCCCTGCAGCACGCCGGCCTGGATCGCCGCGCCGATCGCCACGACTTCGTCCGGGTTGACGCCCTTGTGCGGCTCCTTGCCGA
>CAZDEZ010000066.1:0-22011 GCA_964504705.1 uncultured Bradyrhizobium sp. | reverse complement strand
CAGGGCGGTATCCCGCTGATCCGGGACACCGAGGCCGAGCAGCTCCTGCGCGACTACACCCGCCCGATCCTGCGCGTCGCGGGCCTGGAGAAGCAGAACATCCAGATGGTGATCATCAACAACGCGAGCTTCAACGCTTTCGTTGCCGACGGCCGCCGCATCTTCGTCAACACCGGCGCCATCACACAGTCGGAGACGCCGAACCAGATCATCGGCGTGCTCGCGCACGAGACCGGCCACCTCGCCGGCGGACATCTCGCCAAGCTGCGCGAACAGCTTGCCAATGCACAGACCCAGATGATCATCGCCATGTTGCTCGGCGCCGGCGCAATGGTAGCAGGCGCCCGCTCCGGCCCCGGCAGCGGGCTGGCCCAGGCGGGCCAGGCCGCTATTCAGGCGCCGCAGGAAATGATCCGCCGCAACCTGCTCTCCTACCAGCGCCAGCACGAGGAAAGCGCCGACCGTGCCGGCGTCAAATATCTCGCCGCGACCGCCCAGTCGCCGCGCGGCATGTACGAGACGTTCAGGCGCTTCACCAGCGAAGGCCTGTTTGCCTCGCGCGGCGCCGATCCCTATCTGCAGTCGCATCCGATGCCGGCCGAGCGCGTTGCCGCGCTCGAGGGACTGGCGCGCTCCAGCCCCTATTGGGACAAGAAGGACGATCCGGCGCTGCAGCTGCGTCACGACATGGTACGCGCCAAGATTTCCGCCTTCATGGAACGGCCGGATACGGTCTATCGCCGTTATCTCGCATCCAACAACGGACTGCCGGCGCGGTATGCCCGCGCCATCGTGACCTACCGTCACGGCGATCTGCGCTCGGCGATCAGCCAGATCGACGCCTTGATCCAGGAACATCCGAACAACCCCTACTTCTACGAGTTGCGCGGCCAGGCGCTGCTGGAGGGCGGCCGGCCCGCAGAGGCGATCCCGCCCCTGCGCAAGGCGGTGCAGCTTTCCCACAACGCCCCGCTGATCGCGATGCTGCTCGGACAGGCGCTGGTCGCCTCCAACAACAACGCCCACACCGACGAAGCGATCAATATCCTGCGCACGGCGGTGTCGCGCGAAACCGAGGCGCCGCTCGGCTATTCCCAGCTCGCCATGGCCTATGGCCGCAAGGGGGATTACGCGCAAGCCGATCTCGCCTCCGCCCAGGCCGCTTATCTGCGCGGCGACGCCAAGACCGCGCGCGAACTGGCCTCCCGCGCCAAAACGCGGTTCGCGGTCGGCACTCCCGGCTGGGTCAAGGCTGACGACATTGTGAGCGCCAAGCCGCTGCCGGGGCAAAGAAACAACTAGCCGTAAACTTCGCCTAGGTTAGTACGTTGTCCGGTAGCAGGGGAATTCCGGCGGATTTCCCCTCGCCGATTGCTGGAAAAGGAATAGCAAATGCCTTCGCTTCGCCTGCTCGCCCCCGCCCTGTTCGCCCTCGCGCTTTTCGTTGCGCCGCAGGCAGCATCCGCGCAGAGTTTTTCCGGCGCCCAGCGCGGCGAGATCGAGAAGATCGTCCGCGAATACCTGATCGCGCACCCCGAGGTGCTGGAAGAGGTGATGGCCGAATTGACCAAGCGCCAGGCCGCAGCCGAATCCGAGAAGCAGCAGGCCACCATCGCCAAGAACGCGGATGCCATCTTCAACTCGCCGCGCGGCGTCACCATCGGCAACAAGGACGGCGACGTCACGTTCGTGGAGTTCTTCGATTACAATTGCGGCTTCTGCAAGCGCGCCATGGCCGACATGATGGAACTGATGAAGAACGACCCGAAGCTCAAGGTGGTGCTGAAGGAGTTCCCCGTGTTGGGCCAGGGCTCGATCGAGGCCGCGCAGGTCGGGGTTGCCGTGCGCATGCAGGATCCCGGCGGCAAGAAATATCTCGACTTCCACCAGAAGCTGCTCAACGGCCGCGGCCAGGTCGACAAGGCGCGCGCGATGGCCGCCGCCAAGGAAGCCGGCCTCGACATGGCGAAGCTGGAAAAAGACATCTCCAGCCCCGAAGTGCGCGCCACGCTGGAAGAGAATCTCAGGATTGCCGATTCGCTCGGCATGAACGGCACGCCAAGCTACGTGATCGGCAAGCAGATCGTGATCGGTGCCGTGGGTGCCGACGCCTTGCGCGAGAAGATCAGCAACGCCCGCTGCGGCAAGGCTACCTGCTGAGACGCCCCGCGGATTGTCGCGGTTCGAACTAAGGCCGGCGTTCGCGCCGGCCTTTTGCATTGCGCCGCTTTCCGGGCAATGCGGTTCATCGCGCATTCACCAAAGAAATCGGCAGGAACCGCATTCGCGCCGGAACATCGACTTGCGCGCTTCGTTGTCGGCCCGGGCAATGAAATGTGGAGGAGAGAGACGAATGACCAACCGTTTTCTGATTTCCGTCGCAGCCGCAGCGTTGATCGCCGGCACCGGCCTTGCGAATGCGCAAGGCGCCGGTGGCGGCATGAACCAGGGCGGCGCTGGTGCCGCACAGCAGAACGCTCCCTCGGGCGCCGGCGGCGCTGCGACCCAGCAGCGTGACGATTCCGGCATGAAGTCCGGCAAGTCCGAGAAGGCGCCCGGCGCCGGCAAGGAGGCGCAGGACACCAAGGGTGCCAGGGACCGGCAGAACACCGCTTCCGACACCGACCGCACGGGCAAGGGCGGCAAGGACATGAAGGCCGAGGGCCGTGAGGGCCGCGACAAGAGCGGCACCGTCGGCCAGGCGCCCGACAAGAGCGGCGCAACCACGCAGGGCCGCGAGGACCGGGTGAACCAGAAGGGTCAGGCCGACACCAAGGGTGCCCCGCAGAACCAGGGTACGATGGACAAGAACCGCGCCCAGGGAACGCAACCTGGCGCCCAGACCGGCTCGCAGACCACCACGGGCATGGCGCCCGCGGCGCCTCCGCCGGAGAAGCAGACGCAGATCAACACCGCGATCAAGTCGGCGAATATCCAGGAAGCCACCACCAACGTGAACGTCAACATCTCCGTCGGTACCCGCCTCCCGGCCTCGATCCGCTTCTATCCGCTTCCGACCCGGATCGTGGAAATCTACCCCGAGTGGCGCGGCTATCAGGTGGTCCTGATCAAGGGCCGTTACGTCGTCGTGCGTCCGGAAACGCATGAGATCGTCTACATCATCGAGGGCTGAGCACCCCTCACATCGCCATCTGGGGGTGGGCAGCAATGCCCGCCCCTTTTGCGTGGCCGAAAGGCCGCCGGAACGTTCCTCCGGCATTGGTTAATCGAAGGATTTCCACAGCTTTTGCCGGATTTTTCGGCAAAAGGATGAGGTGGCCGGGTGGCCGTTCCGCCGGCCTAAAGGCTTCCCCTTGGCCGCGTAGTTACCTATAACGCGCCCCACCCACCGCCACCTTGCCGGGAAATTCATGGCCAAGGCCTCTGCCGAAACCATCTATGTGCTCAACGGTCCCAACCTCAACCTCTTGGGAATCCGGGAGCCGGACAAGTATGGCAGCTTCACGCTTGCCGACGTCGAAAAGCTCTGCGTCGAAACCGCGGCGCAGTTCGGACTGAAGGCCGACTGCCGGCAGTCCAACCACGAGGGCGAGCTCGTCGACATCATCCACGAAGCGCACGCGAAGAAAGCGGCCGGCCTCGTCATCAATGCCGCGGCCTACTCGCACACCTCGATTGCGCTGCACGATGCCATCAAGGGAACGAGCATTCCCACGGTGGAAGTCCACATCACCAACGTCCACGCCCGCGAAAGCTTCCGGCACCATTCCTTCACCGCCATGGCCGCCTTTGCCAGCCTGACCGGCTTCGGCATCGAAGGCTACCGACTCGCGATTTCCGGTCTTGCCGCCAGGATCGGCGCCAGCAAGACGAACTGACTCCCAGAACGAACGCCTGACGGCCCTGCCCGTCACCAGACAGAAAGTTTCGGATCAAGATCATGGCGCGCCAGCCTGCCGACAAATCCTCCAAGAACGACGACAGCGCGCTCATCCGCGAGCTCGCGCTGCTGCTGGACGAGACCAGCCTCACCGAGATCGAGATCGAGCGCGCCGGGCTTCGCGTGCGCGTCGCGCGCAACATCAGCGTCGCCGCGGCGATGCCGTCGGCCTATGTGCCGGCTGCCGCGGCAGCACCCGTCGCCGTCGCGGCGGCGTCCGCATCCGGCGCTGCCGATCCCGCCAAGCATCCCGGCGCCGTCCCCTCGCCGATGGTCGGCACCGCCTATTGGTCGCCCGAGCCCGGCGCCAAGCCATTCGTCGAGGTCGGAACCCGCGTCGCCGCCGGACAGACGCTGCTCATCATCGAAGCCATGAAGACGATGAACCAGATTCCGTCGCCGCGCGCCGGCACGGTGACGCAGATCCTCGTCGAGGACGGCCAGCCGGTCGAGTTCGGCGAGCCGCTGATGATCATTGAATAAAGTTCGTCAACCTCGGGCGCGGCGATGTTCGACAAGATTCTCATAGCCAATCGCGGCGAGATAGCGCTTCGCGTCTTGCGGGCCTGCAAGGAGCTCGGCATCTCCACGGTCGCGGTGCATTCGACGGCCGACGCCGACGCCATGCATGTGCGCCTCGCCGACGAAAGCGTCTGCATCGGCCCGCCGCCGTCGAAGGACAGCTATCTGAACATCCCGGCACTGCTGGCCGCCTGCGAGATCACCGGCGCCGAAGCCGTGCATCCCGGCTACGGCTTCCTCTCGGAGAACGCCCGCTTCGCCGAAATCCTTGCCGAGCACAACCTGGACTTCATCGGTCCCAAGGCCGAGCACATCCGCCTGATGGGCGACAAGATCGAGGCCAAGAAGACCGCAAAGCGCCTTGGTATTCCAGTGGTGCCCGGCTCCGACGGCGCCGTCACCAATGAAGACGACGCGATGGCGATCGCCAGGGAGATCGGATTTCCCGTGCTGGTGAAGGCGGCGGCCGGCGGCGGCGGGCGCGGCATGAAGGTGGCGCACACCGCCGAGGACCTCGCGCTGGCCATCTCCACGGCCTCCAACGAAGCGAGGTCCGCGTTCGGCGATGCCTCGGTCTATCTCGAAAAATACCTGACCAAGCCGCGGCACATCGAAATCCAGATCCTTGGCGACGGCCGCGGCGGCGCCATCCATCTCGGCGAGCGCGACTGTTCGCTGCAGCGCCGCCACCAGAAGGTCTGGGAGGAAGGCCCCTCGCCCGTGCTCTCGGCGGCCGCCCGCGCGAAAATCGGCGAGACCTGCGCCAAGGCGATGCAGGACATGAAGTATCTCGGCGTCGGCACCATCGAATTCCTCTACGAGGACGGCGAGTTCTATTTCATCGAGATGAACACCCGCATCCAGGTCGAGCATCCCGTCACCGAGAGCATCACCGACATCGACCTCGTGCTGGAGCAGATCCGCATTGCCGCCGGCGGCGACCTGCCGGTCAGGCAGAACGAGGTGGCGATCATCGGCCACGCCATCGAATGCCGCATCAACGCGGAGAACCCGCAGACCTTCCGTCCCTCGCCCGGCCGCATCAACCAGTTCCACCCGCCCGGGGGCCTCGGCGTGCGGATCGATTCGGCCGTCTATCAGGGTTACGTGATACCGCCCTATTACGACTCGCTGGTCGGCAAGCTGATCGTGCACGGCAAGACTCGGCAGGAATGCCTGATGCGGCTGCGCCGCGCGCTCGACGAAATGGTGGTCGACGGCATCGAGACCACGTTGCCGCTGTTCCGCGCGCTGGTGCGCGAGAAGTCGATCATCGACGGCGACTACCACATCCACTGGCTCGAACATTATCTGGCCGGCGATCCGCCGGTCGGCTGACCCCCAAAATAAAGTTCCCTGTCGATGGAACCGGGCCCGGGCCGAGGCGTTGCCGTCGGGGACTTGTCAATCCAGGGGCAACCAACCTCCTTTGCCTATGCATCTCGCCATGCCTGATGCGTCGGGTCGGCGCGCAATCGGCCAGATTCTGCTTCTGGCGACCGGATTCCTCGTGCTTGTCGCCATCAGCATCGCCTCGGTGCTGCTGGTCAACAAGGCGCGGAAGGATTCGGGCCGCGTCACCCATACGGTCGAGGTCCAGAACCAGATCAACGCGCTGCTCCTGGAAATCCGCCGCGCCGAGAGTTCGGCGCGCGGCTTCCTGCTGACGCGGGGGCCGGAGTTCCGGCGGGAGCACGACGCTGCGGTCGCCAACATCCTGCCCTACGCCGCCAGGCTCGCGCAATTGATCGGCGACAATCCGGTCCAGACCACTAACCTGCGGGAACTGAACGCGGCGATCGAAACCCGGCTCGACCAGTTCGTTCGGGAGATGGACTTCGTCAGACAGAACAACCTGCCGGCCGCCACCGCGCTGGTGAGCGAAGCCGCCGCCGGCGGCACCAGCGTCACCATCCGCGAGGTCGGCGCAGCCATGCGGGCGGAGGAAGACCGGTTGCTGGCGCTGCGCAGCGTCCATGCCGACCGCAGCCAGGTGCTCGCCTCCAGCGTCACCATCGCAGGCTCCGGCATGGTGATCGCACTCGCCGGCATTTCGATCTTCCTGGTACGCCGCTCCTCCCGCGCCCGTGACGAGGCCGAAGCGAGGCTGCGCGACAACAACCTCAATCTGGAAGCCACCGTCGACGAGCGCACCGCCGATCTGCGCGAGGCCAACGACGAGATCCAGCGCTTCGCCTACATCGTCAGCCACGACCTGCGCTCGCCGCTGGTCAACATCATGGGATTCACCGGCGAGTTGGAAGAGCTGCGGGGCGATATTTTCAGGCGCATCGCGCGGCTCGGCCGCGCCGCGGCACCGGTATCGTCGGGCCCTGAAGACGCGACCGACGGCGCCGAGCCCGAGCTCGAAGACGCCGACAAGCGCCTTTCCGAGGACTTCTCCGAAGCTCTCGGTTTCATCAAGTCGTCGATCGCCAAGATGGACCGGCTGATCACGGCGATCCTCAACCTGACCCGCGAGGGCCGACGGCAGTTCTCGCCGGAGCGCATCGACATGCGCGAGCTGATCGAGGGCATCGGCGCGACGGTCGCGCATCAGGCTGCGGAGGCGAATGCACACATTCGTATCGGCGCGCTGCCCGACATCGTCAGCGACCGCCTCGCGCTGGAACAGGTCTTTTCCAACCTGATCGACAACGCGCTGAAATACCTGCGGCACGGCGTGCCGGGCGACGTCGAAATCCGCGGCCGCACCAAGCTGGGGTTTGCCGTCTTCGACGTCGTCGACAACGGCCGCGGCATCGAGCCGAAGGACCACCAGCGCATCTTCGAATTGTTCCGCCGCGCCGGTGTCCAGGACAAGCCGGGCCAGGGCATAGGGCTTGCCCATGTCCGGGCACTGGTGCGAAGGCTCGGCGGCACCATGTCCGTCGCCTCGGAACCCGATCAGGGCAGCACCTTCACGGTTACGCTGCCGGTCAACTGGAAAGCAAACGCTGGAGAACGCCGCGCATGACCAATCCCGTCACCATCGTCATGGTAGAGGACGACGAGGGCCACGCACGCCTGATCGAGCGAAACATCCGCCGGTCGGGGGTCAACAACGAGATCGTCGCGTTCACCGACGGTACATCCGCCGTCGACTACCTGTTCGGCAAGGATGGAACCGGCAGCGCCCGCAAGGGGCAGCCGCTGCTGGTGCTGCTCGATCTCAACCTGCCGGACATGACCGGCATCGACATCCTCAAACGCATCAAGGAAAGCGCCAATCTGAAGCCCACTCCGGTCGTCGTGCTCACCACGACCGACGACTCCCAGGAAATCAAGCGCTGCTACGAGCTTGGCTGCAACGTCTACATCACCAAGCCCGTGAACTACGAAAGTTTCGCCAACGCCATCCGCCAGCTCGGCCTGTTCTTTTCCGTCATCAAGGTGCCTGAAGCCGCCGCATGACCCAAGCGACGCCCACCCTGCTCTACATCGACGACGACCCGGCGCTTGCCCGGCTGGTGGAGCGCGGCCTGACACGGGCCGGCTTCACCGTCGTACATGCCGCGGGCGGCCAGCATGGGCTCGACCGACTGGCGCAAGGCGGCATCGACGTCATCGCGCTCGACCAGTACATGCCCGGCCTCGACGGGCTGGAGACGCTGGAGCGCATCATGCAGATCGCCGGCGCGCCTCCGGTCGTGTTCGTCACGGCATCGCAGGACTCGTCCATCGCCGTCACGGCGCTGAAGGCGGGCGCCGCCGACTATCTCGTCAAGGACACCGGTGGCGACTTCATCGCCCTGCTGCAGGTCGCAGCCCAAAGCGCCATCCGTCAGGCCGAGCTGCAGCGCGCTCGCGACCAGGCCGAAGCCGAGGTCCGTGCCGCGCGCGACCGGTTCGAGGCGCTCGCCGCCGAACGCGAGATGCTGCTGCGCGAGGTCAACCACCGCGTCGGCAACAGCCTGCAGATCATCGCCTCGCTGCTGCACCTGCAGGCGAGCACCGCGACGCAGGAGGACGTCAAGGCCGCGCTTACCAACGCGATGGGCCGCGTCGCGGCGGTGGCGCAGGTGCACCGCCGGCTCTACACCTCGCAGGATCTGAAGAGCGTGCTGCTCAACCAGTATCTCGAAGCGCTGCTGGAAGACCTGCGCCGCTCCGCCGAAGGCAACCGGATGTCGCGCCTGACGCTGAAGGCGGAAGCCGTCGAGATCGATCCCGACCGCGCGGTCGCCATCGGCATCATCGTCAACGAGCTGGTGATGAACGCGGTGAAATACGCCTATCCCGACGGCCCGGGCCCGATCCATGTCGAGCTGAAGGCGCGGGGTGAAGAACTGGCGTTGTCGATATCGGACGAAGGCGTCGGGCTCGCCGCCAGGAGCGATCCGCGCTCGACCGGCATGGGCCAGCGCATCGTCGGCGCGATGGCCACCAAGCTCGACGCCGACGTCGAGCGCGATCCCGCCCATCCCGGCACGCGCATCGTGCTGCGCTTCCGTCGCGCCAATGCACCCGCCCAGACCCCCGCGAGCGCGGCGGCAAACTGACCTGTATCCAGAGCACCATATCGCACGCACAACGCATTGCGATTGTTAGCTATTGCCTGACGGACCGCTTCCCGTCCGGCTTGCACGGGCCCGAGGCTCAACGGCGCAAATCTTAATGCCCGGTTATCCAATTTCGAGGAGTGTAATTCCTCCATCTGCAATCGGGGGCCCACATGCGGGGCGTCAACGCGCAAGGTTTGTCAATTGGCCCCGGCTCGGTCTCGATCAGCCGGTTAGTCGCCGGCTTCGTCTGCGTCATTTGCGCCTCGCTGATCGGATTGCAGATTGCCAGCATCGTCGGTGAGCGCAGCAAGGTCCTGTCTGATGCCAAAAAAGACACGGCCAATCTAACCAGCTCGCTCGTTCAACATGCAGACTTGACGTTCAAGACTGCCGACTCCCTGCTCGTTGGGTTGGTCGAGCGGCTCGAACACGAAGACCTTTCAGACCAGAATGTTCGGCAGCGCCTCAGGAACTGGTTCCTTCAGGAGGTGCGGCTGAATTCCCAGTTCGTAAGCTTCGCCGTCATCGACCGCGATGGCAAGATGATCGTTACCTCGACCGGCCAGACGGCTTTGTCCGACTATTCCGATCGGGATTACTTCATTCATCATCGCGATCACGATGATCGCGAGTTGCTAGTCGGAAAGCCGGTCAAGGGGAGGAACGCCAACACATGGCTTATACCGACCACGCGGCGATTTAACCGGGCGAACGGTACATTTGGAGGCGTTGCCGTTGCTGCGCTCGATCCAGACTATTTCCAGACCTTGTATGATGGACTTGATCTGGGGAAGAGCGGCGCCGTCCTGCTGGCCTCGACGCATGGGAGTCTGCTGGCGAGACGGCCATTCGTCGAGTCCAACATTGGACGCGACATGACGCAAAGCGGTATCTTCAAACAACTCAAGCTTTCTCCGGTCGGAAGCCTGGAAATCGTTTCAAGCACCGACGGGGTCAGGCGGTTGAACAGCTATCAGCAGGCGCTCAAATACCCACTCGTCGTCGCCGTGGCCCAAGATGTCGAAGAGTTGCTCGCCGCGTGGAAGGAAGCCGCGATAAAGCAGTTCGCCGTCGCTGTCCTTGTGGCAGCGCTTATCGCGATCATGGGCGCGATCGTCTGGAACATAACTAGAGCTCTCGCGAGCGGCGCCAAAAGGCTACAGAGGACCAACGTCCGGTTCGAGGCCGCACTGGCCAACATGACGCAAGGACTGTGCCTTTTCGACGGTGACAAGAGACTGGTCATCTCCAACAGCCGCTTCCGAGACCTCTACGATCTTCCTGAAGAGTTGGTAAGGCCAGGCACGCCGCTGGCGGGGATTCTTGATCATCAGTACCGACATGGCGTCGGGGATTACCGTTCACTCGCAGAAAATATCGAAGAAGTCCCGAACCTGCTCGAGCAGAGTGTTTCGACCGGTGACGGCCGGACGATACACATCAAGCGCACGCCGATACGCGGCGGAGGCTGGGTTGCAACCCATGAAGACGTGACCCAACAGAGACGCCAGGAACGGCTGATCGCGGAAAAGGCCGCCGAGCTCGAGATGGTCAACGATCGTCTCGATGCTGCCCTGAGCAACATGATCCAGGGCATCAGCATGTTCGACAAGGAGAAGCGGCTTGTCGTCTGGAATGCGCGTTACGTCGATATTTTCAGGTTTCCGCCGAACTATTTGAAGGCAGGAATGCATGTTAATGCCATTGCAGCAGACCTTCTGGCCAGGGGAGTGCTCAAAGGAGAGCAAAGCAGATCCGCCATCGAGCAGAAGATTGCGACCATGGACGGACTTGCGGTTGACACGAGTTGGGTCGAAGAGCTCGCCGATGGAAGGTCGATACTCATTTCCCGGCAGCCCATGGGGAACGGCGGCTGGCTTGCGACTTCCGAAGACATCACCGAACGACGGCGAGCCGAGGCAGAGATCGTTCGCCTCGCACGTCACGACCCCCTTACCGGACTTGCAAACCGCGCCGAATTCGGTGCCAGACTGGAGGAGGCCAGCAAGCGGACAAAGCGCTATGGCAGCGCAATCACGGTGATGATGCTCGATCTGGACAAATTCAAGCACGTCAATGACACGCTCGGTCATCCCGCAGGCGATATGTTGCTGGTGGAAGTCGCGGGCCGATTGCGAAATTCTCTGCGAGAAACCGATGTGCTGGCAAGACTGGGCGGCGATGAGTTTGCGATAATCCAGGAAGGTGGAACTACACAGCATGAAGGGGCAATCGCGCTGGCATTGAGAATCATTCAATCCATCACGACACCGTTCGATCTCAACGGCCATCAGGCCAGCATCGGAACCAGTATTGGAATCGCCATGGCTCCGGAACACGGAGTCGAACCGAGCGACCTGTTGAAGAAGGCCGACATCGCGCTGTACGCGGTCAAGGCTGCCGGCAGAAACGATTTTCGCATCTTCGAGCCCCCGATGCTGGAGGCAACGAATTCACGCCAGACGGCCGAGGAAGAGCTGCGAAGCGCTATAGAGAACGAAGAGTTCGAGCTGCTTTACCAGCCGGTGATGGACGCTCGGACCAACGATCTTTGCGCCGCGGAGGCGCTGATGCGGTGGAAACATCCGGCAAGGGGCCTCATTGAGCCGGACCAATTCATCCCGCTGGCTGAAGCCACGGGGCTGATCGTGCCGATGGGCGCCTGGGTGTTGCAGCAAGCATGCGCAGATGCGGCCTCATGGCCGGAGCATATAAGGGTTGCAGTCAATGTTTCTGCCGTGCATTTCAGGAAGGGAAATCTGTTCGATGTCATCTTGTGCGCGCTGGCCGAGAGCGGGTTGGCGCCTGATCGGCTCGAGCTGGAAATTACGGAAACCGTTCTCGTCGAAAACGTGGAAGAGAATCTGTCAAACATCCGGCAACTCAAAAATCTTGGAATTTCAGTTTCGATCGATGATTTTGGCACCGGTAATTCCTCGATGAGCCATTTGACGCTGTTTCCATTCGACAAGATCAAGATCGACAAGTCATTTACACAGGCCGTTCTCGCCCGACGAGATTTTCAGGCGGTGGTTGCGTCGACGCTCTTGCTGGCCAAGGGACTTGGCATCGAGGTCACGGCTGATGGTATTGAGAACAAGGAGCAGCTCGAATACATGCGGGCGGCAGGGGTGGACCTCGTACAGGGTTACCTGCTCGGCCGGCCCGCTCCCGCCCTTCGGTTCATTTTCCCGATTACCGGAACGTCTCCCGAAATGGTGGCGTGAAGAAATCTACCCGATCAAGACAGCTCTGATCGCGGCATCGGAAAATCATATGGATTTGCAACCCGATCTTATCGACCAGCTTGAAGGCATCGTATCCAGCAGGGACATTTCCAAGCGGGCCACGATACTGAGGAAAGTGACCGACCTTTTCGTCGTCGGTTCCGGACGGTTCTCTGAGGAACACGTCGAACTGTTCGACGACGTCATGAGCAAGCTCATCGACGGCGTCGAGCGCGATGCCCGAGCTCAATTCGGAAACCGCCTCGCAAAGTTGACCGATGCGCCACCTAGGGCCATGAAGCATATTGCTCTCGATGATGCGATCGAAGTCTCCGGACCGGTACTTCAGCACAGCGATCGAATTGACGAGCACACGTTGGTCGAAGTCGCACGCATCAGAAGCCAGGATCACCTCTTAGCGATTTCCAGTCGGAAGATGATCGCTGAGCCGGTCACTGATATTCTCGTGGAGCGTGGAAACGAAGCCGTCGTCACCAGCACAGCAAGAAACAGCGGCGCAAGGTTTTCGGAATTCGGCGTTTCCAATCTCATCCAGAAAGCGGGTTCCGACGAGAGTCTGGCGTTGAGCGTCTGGTCACGGACGGATATTCCCCGCCACAACCTCGTCAAATTGTTTGCTGAGGCATCCGAAGCCCTTCAAAACCGGATGATACAAGCGGACCCGCGGCGGACGGAGCTCATCAGAGCCGCAGTTGCCGAAGCGACAGATCGGATACAAGACAACACGCGCGCGATATCCGCTGATCTTGTTGAAGCCAGATCATGTGTCGACGCACTTCAGTCCGCAGGAAAGCTGAACGAAGAACAACTGCATGCCTTCGCGCGTGACGGGAGCTTCGAGAAGGTAACGGCTGCTCTTTCCCTGCTGTGTGAGCTCCCGATCGCCGTGGTCGAACGCGCCTTCGTCCAGAAACATACCGATCAAATTCTTGTCATGGCCAGGGCCATTGATCTGTCATGGGTCACCACGGTCGCCCTGTTGCTGCTGCAAGCCGGAGTCAACGGCAGTTCCAGACAGCAACTCGATCAGTGCTTCACGCGCTTCTCCAGGCTTCAGACAAATACCGCCCGAACTGCGCTTCAGTTCTATCGCATGCGGAAAAAAGCGAGCCGACCTGGCAGTTGATGCAAGTGCTTAGAGTACGAGCACAGCTTCGGCAGCATTCGCCCGGTAATCGAACCCGACGGCACGAGACCGGCATCGCGCGCGCCGAGACGACGATAGAACGGCGCGGCCTCCGGATCGGCCTCGATGGTCATCCGTTGCGCTCCCATTTCACGTGCGACGTCGCTCGCCCAGGCGAACAGCGCCTGTCCCACGCCGCCGCGCAACGCCGCGGGCTCGACGAACAATTTCAGGAGATCGGCTTCCCGCCCCGCCACTCTGACCTGCGCGACGCCGAGTACGCCGCTGCCACGCGCGGCGACCGCGATCCGCGAGGAATCGAGATCGCGCGGTTCGAACGACAGCTCGCTCCTGCAGGCTGCCATGAAGGCCGCGTCATAGCCCCATACCGCCTTGGAGCGCAGGCACAGCTCCGAAAGCGCGGGCAGTTCATCGATGTCGGGCGCGCGGATGAAGAGTTGCATGGTCGGCTGCCGGGCTGGGCTCCGACGCTAGCACAGGGGCTTCTCACCCTGCTATCCTGCGCGCCATGACATCGCGCGACTCCGCTCCGTCCGAAATCACGCCAGAAGTCTTGCTGCGCGCGTATGCCTGCGGGATTTTCCCGATGGCGGAGAGCGCCGACGATCCCTCGCTGTTCTGGGTCGAGCCGGAGATGCGCGGCGTGATCCCGCTCGACGGCTTTCGCGTCAGCTCGCGCCTGGCCCGCACCGTGCGCTCGGACGCCTTCCGGGTGACCGCCAATACCGCGTTTGCCGCCGTCATCGCCGGTTGCGCCGCGCCGCAGGAGGGCCGCGAAGACACCTGGATCAACAAGCGCATCCGCGACCTCTATGTCGGCCTGCACGGGCTCGGGCACTGCCACAGCGTCGAGGTGTGGCAGGATGGAGATCTCGCCGGCGGGCTTTACGGCGTCAGTCTCGGCCGGGCGTTCTTCGGCGAGAGCATGTTCCATCGGGTCCGCGACGCCTCGAAAGTCGCGCTGGTGCATCTGGTGGCGCGCCTGATCGCGGGCGGCTTCGAGCTGCTCGACACCCAATATGTCACCGAGCACCTGCGCAGCTTCGGTGCCGTCGAAGTCCCGCGCCGCCGTTATCGCGCGCTGCTCGACCGGGCGGTGGCCGGCGATCCCGCCGATTTCGCAAGATTGCCGCCGGCCGAGCCGATCAGCGGGGCACGCGCGCTCGATCTCGTGGCGACGCGGACGACGGGCCGGGTGAAGCCGTGAAGCATCACGTCAGGCAGTGGTTGGCGGGGTTCATCTACTGGGGCGTTATGCTCGCCAGCCTAGCTGCGGCCGTCGACGCCGGCACGAAGATCGTCGCCGATACCCGCAACCCGAGGAGCTTCGAGCTGTCCGCTGTGCGCCTGGACGCTCCCCCCGAGCCGGACGCACCGCTCCAGGGTCGTGCCCTGCTCGTCAATCTCACGGGCTCGAAGGTTTGGGTTGCGCTGAAGGGGGTGAGTCACTCTTGGCTGGAGCGCACCATGAGCGTGCCCGAGCAGCTCATTCCGGAGGCGAGCGGCAGTTTTCGTCCGTGCGGAGACCAAGCCGTCGCCCGCGAGGTCGAAGTCCTGCCCGGACCCAGCTGGTGGTGCTTTCACCAGCGATTGCCGACGCTCGACGCCCGTGCGATCGGGCAGCTTCGAAACGGGGAGGATCCGCGGCTCTGGTTCGCGACGCTGATCGTGTACCGAACCGAGGACGGCAACTTTCGCCGTGCCCGGCTCTGCAAGGTCTACAATTTCGCAGCCAGCCGTTTCGAAAGAAGCCGTCGCGGGACCTGCGACTGGTTCTTCTAGGCTGGACAACAACCCGAAGCGTGATGACGATTCATCCCGATCTCATCGCGCTCAAGGCGCTCCTCAACGGAAGATGCCGCCAAACAGACCGCCCGGCTGCTGCTGGGGGGGCGGCGGTGGTGGAGGCGGCTGGCCGTAGCCCGGCGGCGGCAGCGGACGCGGCGCCGCCTGCTTCTGCGGCGGCGGACGCTTTTGTTGCGGCGGCGGCGGCGGGGGCTTCGGCGGATCGGGCTGCGCGCTGACGATGGTCTGGTCCGGCTCCTTGCAGTTGGTCAGCCAGATGTCATAGACGGGATGTTCGACGCCATGAAGGCCCGGGCTCGCGGCGAACATCCACCCGGAAAAGATCCGCTTCACCTCGCCCTGCAGCGTGATCTCGTCGACCTCGACGAAGGCATCGGTGTTGGCGGCTTCGGTGGACGGCCGCGTATAGCACACGCTGGTCTTCACGCGCAGCGCGCCGAACTGCACGGTCTCGCCGATATCCTCGTCGAAATTGATGATGCGCCCGGTGATCTTGTCGAGCCCGGAGAAGGTCGCCTTCTTGTTGGTGATCTTGGTCGAGGGCGGCTCGCTCACCACCTCGTCGCCGGGCTGGATGCTTGCCGGCGTCTGCGGCACGCCCCTCGGCTGGCGCTGGCCGGGCGGCAGCCCCGGCAACGGGCTGGCGCCCGGAGGCGCATTGGCAACGCCCGGCTGCGGCGGCTGCACGGCGATGCCCGGCTGCTGCCCTTGCGGAACGACGGTAGTGCCCGGCGGCGGCGCCAGCGGCTGCGATTGCACGGCGCCGGGCGGCGGAACGCCCTGCCCCGGCGCCGGACGGCTCGGCAACAGACGTCCGCGGGGCAATTCCGGCACCTGCTCGTCGTCGTCGGAAGGCTGCTGTTGCTGCTGCCCGCGCGGAATGGAGCCCGGCGGCCGCAGCGGCGGATCGGAAAAAATATTGCCGATCTGCGCCTGCGCCGGCGGCGCAACCGCGAAAACAGAGGCGGCTATCAGGGCCGCAAATCCGGTCAGGGCAAAGGTCCGAAACATCTCGCGGCTTCAAAGGGGCGAATCGGGCGACAGTGTACCTTTATCAGCCGCTCGCGCAGGCCCCGGTTAACACGCCGAATACGGCGGGGAAAGGGCGGTTTCGGCCGCATTCCCATGCCCTAGCCAGCGTTTGCCGCAAGTGAAATAGTCGGACCGCTCGAAAATGCGCGGTCCCGCCGCGCGGACAAGTCCGGGCCAACCGGAGGACCAAGGGGAAACAAAATAATGCCCGATCGTATCCGACTGGACGGCAAGGTCGCCGTCGTCACCGGCGCAGCCGGCGTCATCGGTACTGCCACGATGCGCCTGCTCGCCGAGCGCGGCGCACGCATTGTCGCCGTGGACCGCAGGAAAGCCGAGTTGAAGACCGCCATCAAGGACCTGCCTGCAACGGCCGATCCCCTGCTCGTCACCGCCGACGTCACGCGCGAAGAGGAAGTTGCCGAATACGTCCACGCCGCGCTCGACAAGTTCGGCACCATCGACGTCTTCTTCAACAATGCCGGCATCGAGGGCGATATCCGCCCGCTCACCGACTATCCGCTGGACAGCTTCCGCAGGGTGCTCGACGTCAACGTGGTCGGCGTCTTCCTCGGCATGAAGCACGTGCTGCCCACCATGCTGAAGAACAAGAAGGGCAGCATCGTCAACACGGCGTCGATCGCCGGCCTGATGGGCTCGCCGCATATTGCCGTTTACAGCGCCAGCAAGCATGCCGTGATCGGGCTGACGAAAAGTGCGGCATGGGAATGCACCGGCACCGGCGTGCGGATCAATTGCGTCTGCCCCGGGCTGATCGACAGCCGCATGCTCTCGACCATCCTGCAGGGACGCAGCGGCGGCAACGAGCCCCCGCCGCAGGACAAGATCGTCGAGCGGATTCCGGCGCGCCGCCTCGGCCAGGCTTCCGAGGTCGCCGCCATCGTCGCCTTTCTCGCCTCCGACGATGCCAGCTACGTCTCCGGCTCGCACTACACCGTGGATGGAGGCCGCACCGCGGCGTGACACCGGATAGTGCTGAACCTCAACGGAACAGGAGTCTCATGCCCGTCGTTCTCGATCCCGATGCCGCCGCCGTCTACAAGGCGTTCCTGGAGGCGAACCGGCCGCCTTACGAGAACGGCACCCCGGCGCAGGCGCGCGAGATGTATCTCGCCGCGCGCTTTGCCACCAATCCCGAACCGCCGGAACTGGAGTCGGCCAGGGCGCTCTCGATCCCTGCCCCGCACGGTTCGATCCCCGCCCGCATCTATACGCCGAAGCGGCTGCGCAGGACGGGCGGCCTGGCGCCGTGCCTCGTGTTCCTGCACGGCGGCGGCTTCGTGATCGGCGACCTCGACTCCCACGACGTGGCGTGCCGCCAGCTCGCCCACGAGGGCGAGCTAATCGTGATCTCCGTCGATTATCGCCTCGCGCCCGAGCACAAATTTCCGGCCGCGCCTGAAGATGCCATCGCCGCCACCAAATGGGTTGCCGCTAACGCACGCGAGCTGGGCATCGATGCCGCACGGCTTTTCGTCGGCGGCGACAGTGCCGGCGGCAATCTTGCCGCGGTCACCGCGCTCGCCGCCCGGGAGACGGGTCCGGCGCTGGCGGGCCAGGTGCTGATCTATCCCGCCACCGATTTTGCCATGAACCATCCCTCGCACAGCGAGCCGGAGACCAGCCTGCTGCTGACGCATTCCGTGATCAAATGGTTCATCGACCACTACATGGGCGATGCCGACCGCGACGACTGGCGCGCCTCGCCGGCGCGCGCAACGCTCGCCGGCCTGCCGCCGGCCTATGTGCTGATTGCAGGCGCAGATCCGCTGCGCGACGAAGGCAGGGAATACGCCGATCGCCTCAAGCAAGCCGGCGTGGCCGTGACCTACCGCTTCTTCCCCGGCCAGTTCCATGGCTTCTTCACGATGGGCAAGCTGCTCAATCAGGCCAACATCGCCGCAAGCGAGATCGGCGCCTGGCTCAAGGCGCAGGGCTGAGGATTGCCGTCTGCGTGCGTGTGGAACCGGGAACCTTTCGCCCGGCCACGCGTTGCCTCAGACTCGCTCAACTCGGGAGGTCGCCATGGACGTCATGAAGCCCGTCTGCGCAGCGGTGGCAGCGCTCGCCTTCATCGGTTCGGCGGCCCTTGTCCAGGAAGTTTTGGCGCAGGACGCCAAGACGGGGATGGTCACGCAGATCAACCGGCTCAACGGCACCATCGCGATTCAGCATACGCAGGACGGCACGGTGGGCGCAGCAAGCAGCAGCGCCGGCGCCGTCAAGCAATACAAGGTGCCGGTCTCTTCGCTCGAGTCGCTGCATGCCGGCGACCAGGTCAGCTTTTCCGCGACTCAATCCGGAGGCGTCGACACGATCACCAAAATCGAAAAGAAAAAGCGATAGCGCGGCTAAGGGCCTGTCACGTCGCGGATGGAGCGGAACCCGTGCGGTTCCCCTCCTTACGGTCCGTTCATCTTCATCTTCATTAAACCTCTGTAAGCTCGCGCGAAATCAAGCCGCTACGTGACAGCTCGCACATCCTCCAACGAGGCTCTCCTTCATGCTCGCAGCATCGTCGATCGCGCGGCGGCAATGGTGCCGTCGCCATCGTCGAGGAAAACAGAGGGAGACTTGCCATGAAGACCGTACTTGTCGCTGCACTGGTGCTTGCCGTCACCTCGGCAACCAGCTTCGCAGGAACGCCCCTGATCAACGCGCGCCAGAACGCGCAGTCGTACCGCATCTTCAACGGCGCGGTGTCGGGCGAACTGACCTTCAACGAATACCAGAGGCTGCAACAGGGTCAGGCCCATGTGCAGGATCTGAAAGACCAGGCCAGGGCCAACAACGGCTTCATCGGGCCGGTTGAACGGGCGCGCATCCACGCCGCGCAGACCGTGCAGAGCGCGCGCATCTGGGTGAAGAAGCACAACTGATCGAGTGCACGTGCGATAGCCGGCCTTGCGCCGGCTATCTGCCTAACCCGCCCGCGCCGCCCGCCGCAGCGACTGCGGCGGCTGGCCGAAAGCGCGGATGAAGGCGCGGCGCATCCGCTCGGGATCGCGAAATCCGGTGACCTCGGCGACGCGCTCGATCGCCTCGCTGGATGATTGCACGCGCTGCTTCGCCACCTCGATGCGCAGCCGCTCCACCGCCTTCGACGGCGTGGTGCCGGTCTCGGCGATGAAGGCGCGGGAAAAATGCCGTGCGCTCATGCCAGCGCGCTCGGCCATGTCCTCGACCGTCAGCGGCGCATCGAGGTGTTCCCGCGCCCACGCCAGCAACGGCGCAAAGCGTCCGGTCGGCGCCTTCAGTTCGAGCAGCGAGGAGAATTGCGACTGCCCGCCGGACCGGCGGTGATAAAGCACGAGCTGGCGGGCGGTTTGCCGGGCGATCTCCTCGCCGTGATCCTCGGCGATCATGGCGAGGGACAGATCGATGCCGGCGGTGATGCCGGCCGAGGTCCACACATTACCGTCGCGCACGTAGATCTGGTCGGGCTCGAGCTTCACCCGGGGATAGGTGGCCACGAAATGCCGCGTGCGCTGCCAGTGCGTGGTGGCGCGCTTGCCGTCGAGCAGGCCGGCTTCGGCCAGGATGTAGGCGCCGGAACAGACGCTGGCGATCCTTACGCCGCGCCTGGCCATGCCGCGCACGAAAGACAATGTTTTCGGGCACGCCGCCGCCGCGCGGGTACCCTCGCCGCCGGACACGATCAAGGTCGTGATCGCCGTCGATTTCGTGCCGCGCGCCAGCATTTCCACGCCGGACGAGCTGTGCACCGGCCCCGGTGCGATCGCCATCGTGCGGATTGCCGGCGCACGGCCGGCGAAGCGCGCGGCAATTTCGAAGGCGGAGATCGGCCCCGCCGCATCGAGCAGCTGGAAGTCCGGAAAGATCAGCACGCCGATCATGGGAAACCTGCCCGATGTCCTGAAACGAGGGAAATATGCCATTTCGGACGGCACGCCACCATGCCATGGTCGCGCCGTCAAGCGAAAATCGAAATGAGGAGGCCTCGCGATGTCTGAGCTGCAAATCGGAATTGTGCTGTTCCCGCGCGTCACCCAGCTCGACTTCACCGGCCCCTTGCAGGTGTTCTCCAGCGTGCCCGGCGCTAAGGTGCACCTGATCTGGAAGCGCATCGAGCCGGTGACGAGCGATTCCGTTCTCGTGATAACGCCGACGATTTCGTTTGCGGACTGCCCGCAACTCGACGTCGTTTGCGTGCCCGGCGGGTTCGGCACCGACGACATGGTCAATGACGAGGAGATGCTCGCCTTCCTGCGCAAGCAGGCCGAGGGCGCGAAATACATCACCTCGGTCTGCACCGGATCCATGGTGCTGGGCGCGGCGGGCCTGCTGAAGGGTTACCGCGCGACATCGCACTGGACGATGGTGGACTTCCTGTCGGCGTTTGGGGCGATCCCCACGCGCACTCGCGTCTGCACCGACCGCAACCGCGTCACCGGCGGCGGCGTCACCGCAGGGATCGATTTTGCTCTGACGCTGGTGTCAAAACTTGTCGATACCCGGACCGCGCAAGCGATCCAGCTCCGGCTCGAATACAACCCGGCGCCGCCCTTCAATGCCGGCTCGCCCGACACTGCTCCGCCTGAAATCCTTGCGTTCATGAAGGACAAATACGCCGCCGCGCAGGAGCGGCGCCGTGAGGTGCTTGGACGTGCCGCTGCGCGACTGGCTGAATCGGCCTGATACGTGCGCAACAGAAAAAGGCCGCCTGGTTGCCCAGACGGCCTTTCCTGTCTTCCGGCTGCCCCACATTAGCGGGCGATTTCAGAACCTCTGCACCGGGGGCCTATCTCCCGGCCGTGTCCTACTCGGGGGCCGCTGCTCATCGGGACGGTCATGATCCGGAGCCCGATCCGACGCGGTGATTGCTCACCTCCGTAAGATGGGTTGATTGAGCCGCATTCCCGCGAAATGCACAACGGCGCCGTGAAGCGCGTCCCCGCTGTTACCGTTGTTCACAGGCAAGTGCAGCGCAGCGACGATTCAACTTGCAGGCCGCGATGCGGGCCGCGCAGGGCCGTCACAGCGAAGGGAAGAAATCAGTTCCCCGGCGTCCAGGCCTGGTAATCGCCGGTGGCCGCAGGCCGGCGGCCGGAGGCCAGCGTCGAGCCGGACGGGCGATAGGCCTGCGCCGTACCGGTCATGTTCGGCACATGCGGCTTCTGCCATTCGCGCGCCGTGTAGTTTTCCTGCGTCGGCGGCACGTCGACGGTGTGATGCATCCAGCCATGCCATTCCGGCGGAATGCGCGAGGCTTCGGCATAGCCGTTGTAGATCACCCAGCGCCGCTCGAAGCCGAGCGTCGGATCGATCGCCCCGCCCTTGGTGCGGTAGTAGCGGTTGCCCTGGTCGTCGGTGCCGACCAGTTCGCCGAACCGCCAGGTCCACAGCTGCGTGCCAAACGTCTGGCTGCTCCACCAGGTGAAGAATTTCAGCAAGAACTGTTTCATGCGGGTCTCGGCCGGGGTTCGAAAAGCTAGCGCCCTGATGCCACCGGCGGGGTGAATTGTCCATAGATGGCGGCCGCTGCAAGGCGCTCGCAGGTCCGTCCAGAACGGACGATTTGACCGGCGATGCCGCAGAATCAGCGCAATCCGTTCATCGCCGGTACAGCCGCATTCGCTAAGGCTCCGCTCACGCATAAATGGTGCGGGGCTCGGGAACGTCTCCTCCTGTCGGGGGTTGGCCATCATCCCGGAAATGGAGCCGAAAATGACCAATTTGAAAGTGTTGAGTATGGCAGCCGCGCTGGCGCTGGTGCTGCCAGTCGCGCTGACCGGCGCCGGCCACGCGCAGGATCGCTTCGGCGGCGGCGCACGCGCCGGCGGTGGCGGCGGTGGCGTTGCCATCGGT
>CAZDEZ010000065.1:0-22298 GCA_964504705.1 uncultured Bradyrhizobium sp. | reverse complement strand
GATCGAGATGGAGCTAAAAGCCGCTTAACCCGTCCACTTTATCGGGGGAAGATCACCACGCGAAAGAAGCGAATGCGGGAGATTGAGACCCAAAGCGTTCGCGGTCTTGAGGTTGATGATCAATTCAAATTTTGTCGGCTGCTCGACGGGAAGGTCACCCGGATTTGCACCTTTAAATATCTTGTCGATGTAGTTGGCGGCGCGGCCAGCCATGGCAACGCTGTCAGGTCCATACGAAAACAAGCCGCCTTCTTTAGCCCAAGCTCCCCATCCGCCCACCAGAGGAAGATGATGTTGTGTCGCAAACCGAACCAGCCTCTTCAAATTCAGCACCGTAAGCCTCGACGAGACAACATAAATAGCGTCTATTCCCTCGTCATTGGCTCTGCTTAAGGCCGCCTCGAAATCATCGGAACTGCGCACCTCAGCCGAGTGAAGCCGCAAACCAAGCGTTTGTGCAGCTCGCTTAGCTTCCCGGTACTCATTATCCGGGTGGTCGGGATACCACACAAAGCCTACTCGAGAGATATTAGGGAGCGCCTCCTTAAGCAACTCGAGCCGCTTGGAAGCGAGTGCGTCTTGAAGCAGCGTAACTCCCGTCGCATTTCCACCAGGTCGGCGCAGGCTCGCGACGAGGCCTAGCTGCTCCGGGTCAGCGCTGCTGACGAATACGAGAGGGATCTTCTGATCAACCTTCTTCGCGATTGGAGCGACGTCCCCTCCGACGGCAAGGATCACATTCGGTTGAAGGGCCACGAGCGCGGCTGCCAAATTTGGAAGTCGATCCAGCCGACCTTCCGCATATCGGTATTCGATTGCAATGCTTCGTCCTTCAACATAGCCCAATTCGCCTAGACGGCGACCGACTGCCGCCATCTGCGGGTCACTTTGAGGATCACTGTAGAGAAGTACACCGAGCCGCCATGGGCCTTTCGATTGCGCTAGGGCCAACGAAGACCATGCTGCCGTACTACCGACCAACGCAATGAACTCGCGCCGCTTCATGTAGTCCTCCCACCACAGAGTAATCGAAACAAGATACCATACCTTATCGGAGCGACTTAGTGAGTGGAGGTGAAGCAGGGTCCAACTCTCGATGTCTGCTCCGGGTCACTCTGCGACTTGTTCAGCGCAAGCAGGGATTTCAGCTAGACCGCCGAAACCGGACGGAGCTTTAAGAGTACACCCCCAGCCGAAGGCGTAATCCGCCCTTTCAGCCTCGCTCGCGGAACTCTCCGATCATTTCGATGTCACCGCCCCAGTCCTCTGGGAATAGACCCATACGGATCCCTATGAGTCCTACCTCAATGAAAATCCCGTGACGCCGGGAGGATGCGGACGTTGCGGGGGTGGCGGATTTTCTGGGCGGGGTTGTCCGGGTGCTGGCGGCGGTCGTCGTGCAGCGGCTCGACCAGCGCGGGGCCGGCGGGCATCGCGGTCCTGGCCGACAGCGCGTCGTTGGCGAGACCGATGAGATCGTGCGAGCGGTCGGTGAGGCGTTGCGCCACGAGATGCGTCACTTCCTCGGGGCTGCTCTGGATGTAGCCTTCGACCAGGATCAGGCGGGCGCCCATCACTTCCTTGCGATACTTCTCCATCACCTGCGGCCACACCACGATGTTGGCGATGCCGGTCTCGTCCTCCAGTGTCATGAACACGACGCCCTTGGCGCTGCCGGGGCGCTGGCGCACCAGCACCACGCCGGCGCAGCGGACGGAACGTTTGTCGTTCCTGTGATTGACATCCTTGCAGGGCACCACGCGCTCGCGCGAAAACTTCTCGCGCAAGAATTCCATCGGGTGGCCCTTCAGCGACAGGCGGATGGTCTGGTAATCGGCGACGACCTGCTCCGGCATCGGCATTTCCGGCAACGGCCTGGCGTTCTCGTCGGGCTGCTCGCGGGCAATCGCAGCCTCGAACAGCGGCAGCGGCACATCGTCGGGCAGGCGCCGCACCGCCCACAGCGCCGCGCGGCGATCGAGGCCGAGAGAACGGAAGGCGTCGGCATCCGCCAGCAGGATCAGCGCGCGCTTGGGCAAGGCCGTGTCGCGGGCAAAATCTTCCAGCGAAGTGAAGGGCCGACGATTGCGGGCGGCGACGATGCGGGCGGCCCAGTCGTCGATTTCGATGTCATTCCGGGGCGCGCGAAGCGCGAGCCCGGAATCCATACTCCCGATGGTGGTTATGGATACCGGGTTCGCGCCAGGAGGCGCGCCCACGATGCGCAATTGCGCATCGGAGAATGACAGTTGGAGACGCTTCAATCTCTCCTCGTCCGCATCGAGCCAATGGAAGCCGTCGATCTGGCGAAATCCCAGGCGCACCGCACAATGTTTCCCGCCCCCCTCCTCCAGCGTGTTCTCCGCGAAACTGAAGGACACGTCGATCTCGCGCACCTCGACGCCGTTCTTGCGGGCATCGCCGACGATCTGCGCGGGGGCGTAAAAGCCCATCGGCTGGGAATTCAGGAGGCCGCAGCAGAAGGCGTCAGGATGATAGTGCTTCAGCCATGACGAGACATAGACGAGCTGGGCAAAGCTTGCGGCATGGCTCTCCGGGAAACCATAGGAGCCAAAGCCCTTGATCTGCTCGAAGCAGTTCCTGGCAAATTCAGGTGTATAGCCGCGCGCGACCAGATTGCCGACCAGCTTTTCCTCGTATTTGCCGATGGTGCCGACATTGCGAAAGGTCGCCATTGAGCGGCGCAGCCCGTTGGCCTCTTCCGGCGTGAACTTGGCGGCCTCGATGGCGATGCGCATCGCCTGCTCCTGGAACAGCGGCACGCCCAGCGTCTTGTGCAGGACCTTGTAGAGCTCGTCAGGCGGGCCGTGCTCGGGCGACGGCGAAGGATAGCTCTGCTTTTCGATGCCGTTCCGGCGCCGCAGATAGGGATGCACCATGTCGCCCTGGATCGGACCGGGGCGCACGATGGCGACCTCGATGACGAGGTCGTAGAAGGTGCGCGGCTTCAGCCGCGGCAGCATGTTCATCTGCGCGCGGCTCTCCACCTGGAACACGCCGAGGGATTCGCCGCGGCACAGCATGTCGTAAACCGGCGCATCGTCCTGCGGGACGGTGGCAAGCTCCCAGCGCCGGCCCTTGTGCTTCTCGATCAGGTCGAAGCATTTGCGGATGCAGGTCAGCATGCCCAGCGCCAGCACGTCCACCTTCATCATGTGCAGCGCGTCGACGTCGTCCTTGTCCCATTCGATGAAGGTGCGGTCGTCCATCGCGGCATTGCCGATCGGCACGTAGGTGTCGAGCCGGTCCTGGGTCAGCACATAGCCGCCGACATGCTGCGACAGGTGGCGCGGGAATTCGATCAGCTCGCTGGCGAGTTCCACGGCCAGTCCAATCATCGCATTCTGCGGATCAAGGCCGGCCTGGCGGACCTGCATGTCGTTGAGGCCCTTGCCCCAGCTGCCCCAGACGGTGTCGGCAAGGGCAGCGGTGACGTCCTCGGTCAGCCCCAGCGCCTTGCCGACGTCGCGGATGGCGCTGCGCGGGCGATAGTGGATGACGGTGGCGATGATGGCGGCGCGGTGGCGGCCATAGCGGCGGTAGACATATTGCATCACTTCCTCGCGCCGCGAATGCTCGAAATCGACGTCGATGTCCGGCGGCTCCAGACGCTCCTTGGAGATGAAACGCTCGAACAGCAGGTCCACCTTGGTCGGATCGACCGCGGTGATACCAAGCACGTAGCACACCGCCGAGTTCGCCGCCGATCCCCTGCCCTGGCACAGGATGTTCTGGCTGCGCGCATAGTGCACGATGTCGTGCACGGTGAGGAAGTAATGCGCGTATTTGAGCTCGGCGATCAGGTCGAGCTCCTTGCGCAGCGTCGCGCGCAGCCTGTCGTCGATCTGCCCGCCGAAATATTTGTCGACGCCGGCCCAGGTGAGGTCTTCGAGATGCTGCTGCGCGGTCTTGCCCGGAGGCACCGGCTCGTCCGGATATTGATACTTGAGTTGGTCGAGCGAGAAAGCGATGCGGGAAGCAAAGCGCATGGTCTCCGCGATCGCCTCGGGCAGGTCGCGGAACAGCCGCGCCATTTCATGGGCGGGCTTCAAATAGCGCTCGGCATTGGCCTCGAGCTTTTTGCCGATCGCCTCGATGGTGGTCTTCTCGCGGATACAGGTCAGCACATCCTGCAGCGGACGGCGCGCAGGGTGGTGATAGAGCACCTCGTTGGTAGCGAGCAGCGGCACTTTTGCCGCCAGCGCCAGGCGATGCAGCCGCGCCAGGCGCCGCCTGTCGTCGCCGCGATAGAGCACGCTTGCCGCCAGCCACATGCCATCGGCACGGCTGTCGCGCAGTTGCTGCAAAACTTTCTGCGCCTGCGCGGCGTCGAAGCGATGCGGCAGGGCAAGGACCAGAAGCTGGCCTTCGGCATGGTCGAGAAGATCGGCGAGCTTGAGGTGGCATTCGCCCTTCTCGACCCGCTCGCTATCGCTGCCGCGCTTGCCGCGGGTGAGCAACTGGCAGAGCCGGCCGTAAGCCGCACGGTCGCGCGGATAGACCAGGATATCCGGCGTGCCGTCGATGAAGACGATGCGCGAACCGATCAAAAGCTTCGGCTTGAATTCGAGCGCGGGATTGTCGAGTTCGCTATGGGCGCGCACCACGCCGGCGAGCGTGTTGCGGTCGGCAATCCCGATGACCGGGATTTTCAAGGCGCTCGCCTCATGCACATAGGCACGCGGATCCGAGCCACCACGCAGGAAGGAGAAATTGGTGGTGATGCCGATCTCGGCATAATCGGGCATTGATCCGCCAGGCGTTTTCATGCGAACAGCCCGTGCAGATACCAGTTGGCGGGCGCCGGCTTTCCTTCCTCGTCCGCAAGCTCGCGCTCGTAGAGCCCGTCGCGAAAAATCCAGAAGCGGCGGCCCGCCTCGTCCTCGACGCGGAAATAGTCGCGGGTCAGCGCGTGGCCCTGGCTCTTCCACCATTCCATGGCGATGCGCTCGGGGCCTTCGACGCGCACCACCGCGTGGGTGACGCGGCGCCAGGTGAAGTGATGCGGCGGGCCGTCGGGGACGGTGGCGAACGGCACCTTGATCGGCTCGGGCTTTTCGAACAGGCGCAACGGCCGCAGCGGCGGTTCGCCCTCGGCGCGTGCGGGCCATACGGCTTGCGTGGCGGCGGCCAGATGATCCTGCGCCGGCGCGGCGAGTGCCGCGCGTTCGGGAATGTGGGTATCCTCAGGCAGATGAACGAGGACGCGTTTTCCCCCGATACGGGCGGCGATGCGGTCGATCAAGGCGGAAAGCTCGTCATTGTCATGCACGGTGGCATCGAGATCGCGCTGCTCCTGCACCACGATCTCGGTGCGGCCGGCCGAGAGGCGGATGAGATCGAAACCGAAGCCGGGATCGAGGGGATCGCTTAAGCTTTCGAGCCGCTCGCGGAACAGGCGGTCCACCATTTCGGAACGGGTCACCGGGCGGCCGGTATCGACCGCAATCACGCGCACCGCACCGTCGGTGCGGAAGAACGCCGCTTCCAGCCGTCGCGCGCCCTTGCCCTGCCTGTCCATGGCGGACACCAGCATGGCAGCCAGAGACGACAGCGTGATCGCGATGGTGCTTGCGGTCGCGACGGGCTCGGCAAAGCGCTTTTCCACGATGTAGTCCGGCGGCAGTTTTCGCGGGCTAATCGGCGCATCGCCCTCGCCCAGCGCATGTGCGAGCAGCGTAGTGAAGCGCGCGCCGAACCGCGCCGCGATTTCATGCCGGCCGCGCGCGGCGACATCGCCGATGGTCTTCAGCCCCGCGCGGCGCAGCCCCCTGGTGATGGCCTCATCGGCGCCGAGTGCGGCAACGGGCAGCGGCGCCACGGCATCGGCCTCCTCGCCATCGGCGACGATGCTGCCGGAAACGCAGCGCGTCAGCGTGCGGGCGCAGACCGAGGTCGCCGCAATCGCCGCGCTGACGGCAAAGCCCTGTCGCGCCAGCGCGCCGGTGAATTGCCGCAGCAGCGCCGCCTCGCCGCCGAACAGATGGGCGCAGCCGGTGATGTCGAGAAACAGCCCGTGCGGAGCGTCGAGCGCCACCAGCGGCGTGAAGCGGTCGCACCAGTCGGCGATGTTCTCGAGCGTCTTGCGGTCGGCGGCTTCGTCGGCGTCATAGACCGTCAATTCAGGACAGATGGCGCGGGCATTGGCGAGCGGCAGGCCGATGGAGAGACCCGAGCGAGCGGCGTTCTCGTCGATGGCATAGAGAAGAATGGCGTTGTGGTCCTTGGCGACCACGACTTGCGGGAATTCAGCTTGCGCGGCGTTGCTGGATAACTGCCGCCTGATGCGGTCGATGGGCAGGTGCGGCAGCCAGAGGCTGAGGATACGCCGACGGCTCGCTGAATTGGCACTCATCACATTTCCATTCCATGATCCATCGCCCGACCGGGCCATGACGGTTGCGCACGAGCTGCGCGTCGAACACCGGCGCGCCCCACACACTCCAGGGTGAAGCCGGCGGCGAATGCGCCGCGCGCACGATCCAGCGCGTCTCTGCCGTCGAGGGTGCAGGTTGTGCCGCCACGCGCAGCAGCAGCGCGGTGACGCCGGAAGCTTGCGCGGCCAATGTGAGTTTGCGGCTGGCGACGAGATCGAGCTGGCGCGCCTCGCCAAAGGTTTCGAGCACGACGGCGCCGAGCGCATCGCAGGCCAGCGCATCCGCCGTGGTGCGCAGCGCCGCCTCGACATCGGCGGCACGCACGGTGACGAGCAGACGCGGATCGAGACCGAGCTCGGCCAGCCCTCCCGGCGACAGCGCACCGGATTCAAGTTCGGCAAAATCCTGCCGCACCCAGACCAGCGGTTTGCGCGATGCGATCCGCCCGGCGATGCCAGCGATGAAACCGGTGGCGGCTGCGCCCTGGTGCCCCTCGGCAAACACTTCATGCACGGCGGCGAGCGCGAGCCCGCCACACAGCATCGCGTCGGCAGCCTCGTGGCCGAGCGCTCTCCTGTTCAACCCGTGGACATCGCCATGCGTCTCGATGCGCTCGATGCTGCCGCGCAGGGACGCAAGCGTGCTCATGCGTGCGCCGTTCATCGTCGCTGTCCTCGAAGTGTTGGGCCAGTTGCTTCTCGAAAGAGAACCAGAAGCTGGCTCATTTGTTCATGATATGTTCTAATATAAAGCTAACACCGCCCGCGGAGTCAAATGAATTGGCGCAGTGGGCGATTCATGAATGAAATCAACAGGATTCAACATGGACGTGCAACGCAAGCTGGAGATCCTGGCGGACGCGGCAAAATATGACGCTTCCTGCGCTTCCAGCGGCACCGAAAAGCGGGATTCCAGCGACGGCAAGGGCCTCGGCTCGACCGCGCCCGGCATGGGCATCTGCCATTCCTACGCGCCGGACGGGCGCTGCATCTCGCTGCTGAAAGTGCTGCTTACCAACGCCTGCAATTACGATTGCCTCTATTGCGTCAACCGCACTTCCAGCAACGTGCCGCGGGCGCGCTTCACCGTCGAGGAGATCGTCAAGCTCACCATCGACTTCTATCGCCGCAATTACATCGAGGGCCTGTTCCTCTCCTCCGGCATCATCCGCAGCGCCGACTACACCATGGAGCAGGTGGTGAGCGTGGCGCGCAAGCTGCGCGAGGAGCATCACTTCCGCGGCTACATTCATCTCAAGACGATACCGGAAGCCGACGATGCACTGATTGCGGAAGCCGGCAAATATGCCGATCGCCTCTCGATCAATATCGAGATGCCCTCGGAAAACAGCCTCGCCAAACTGGCACCGGAAAAGGACGGGCGCGCGATCCGCCGCACCATGGGCCGGCTGCGGCTGAAGCTCGACGAGGCAGAAGCGGCGAACGAGCGGCCCTGCAAGGCAAAACCGCCGCGCTTTGCGCCCGCCGGCCAGAGCACGCAGATGATCGTCGGCGCCGACGCCGCGTCCGATCGGACCATCCTTTCCACCAGCGCCAATCTCTATGGCGCCTACCGCCTCAAGCGCGTCTATTACTCGGCATTCAGCCCGATCCCCGATGCCAGCCGCGCATTGCCGCTGGCGCCGCCGCCCCTGCTGCGCGAACACCGGCTCTACCAGGCGGACTGGCTGATGCGCTTCTACGGTTTCGATGCGGGCGAGATCGTCGAGGAAGCCAGGGGCATGCTGCCGCTGGACATCGATCCGAAGCTCGCCTGGGCGCTGCGGCACCGCAACCGCTTTCCGCTCGACGTCGCGACCGCCAGCCGCGAGGAGTTGCTGCGCGTGCCCGGCTTCGGCACCAAGGCAGTCGACCGCATCCTCGCCACGCGCCGGGTGACGTCGATCCGCGTCGCCGATCTGGCGCGGCTGCACATTGTCAGGAACAAGGCGTTGCCGTTCATCGTTCTCAGCGATCACCGCCCCTCGCCGCGCCTGCTCGACGGCGACCTCGCGCAACGCTTCAAACCGAAGGCGAAGCAACTCGGATTTGGCTTTTGATGCATGTGATAAGGCTCGACAGCGAAACGGATTTTGACAGCTGGCGCAAAGCCGCACGTGCGCTGGTGCTGAACGAAATCGCGCCGCGCGAGGTGAACTGGACCGTGCGCGGCAGCCAGCCGGAGCTGTTCGAGCCCGAGCCCGACAAATCATTTGAAGAAGCGCATGGCAGCTTCAACGTGCCGGCGAAATTCGTCGAGCTCGCGAAGATCGCGACCCTGCACCGCAACCCCGAGCGTTTCGCCTTGCTCTATCGCTTGCTGTGGCGACTGCGCGGCAACCACGCGCTGCTCGAAATCGCGACCGATCCCGATGTGGCCGATATCTCGGCAATGGCCAAAGCGGTGCGGCGCGACGAGCACAAGATGCACGCCTTTGTCCGCTTCCGCGAGGTCGGCCGGGAGAGCAAGTCGCGGTTCGTCGCCTGGTTCGAGCCGGAGCATCACATCGTGGAACTGGCGGCGCCTTTCTTCGCCAGCCGGTTCGCCGACATGCCCTGGTCGATCCTGACGCCGGACGTATGCGCGCACTGGGACGGCCACGAAATCTCGATCACACCGGGCGTCGACCGGTCGCAAGTGCCGAACGAGGACCGTCTGGAGGAGACATGGCGCAGCTACTATGCCAGCATCTTCAATCCGGCGCGGCTGAAGGCGAAAGCCATGCAGACGCAGATGCCGAAGAAATACTGGAAGAACCTGCCGGAGGCTTCCCTGATCAAGCCGTTGATCGCCAAGGCCGAACGCGTCACCCGCGCGATGATCGAGAGTGAAGCCACCGAGCCGCACAAGCCGCAGAAACGGGAAGACACCCCGATGCCTCGCCAACGAGCACCCGACAGCCTCACCGCCTTGCGCGCCCAAGCGGCCTCCTGCCGCGCCTGTCCGCTCTGGAAGAACGCGACGCAAACTGTATTCGGCGAAGGCCCCGCGCGGGCGCGGCTGATGCTGGTCGGAGAACAGCCCGGCGACAAGGAAGACCTCGCCGGCAAGCCGTTCGTGGGGCCGGCCGGCAGCATGCTCGACCGCGCGCTGGAGGAAGCCGGCATCGATCGCGGGAAGGTCTATGTCACCAACGCGGTGAAGCATTTCAAATACGTCCCGCGCGGCAAGATCCGCCTGCACCAGAAGCCGTCGACACCGGAGATCAAGGCGTGCCGGCAGTGGTACGAGCGCGAGCTTGCTGCCGTGCGACCCGACCTTGTCGTCGCCATGGGTGCAACCGCTGCACAGTCCGTGTTCGGCAAGATCACGCCCATCAACAGAAGCCGCGGACGGAGCGTAACGCTGGAGGGCGGAACGCAGGCGCTGGTGACGGTACATCCGTCCTACCTGCTGCGGTTGCCGGACGAAGAATCCCGGAAGCGCGAATATCGGCGCTTTGTCGACGATCTCAGGCTAGCGGCAAGATTGCTGAAAAGTTCCGCCCATGCCGATTGACGGGTTCCTGCGCAAAATCCTGTGATCAGCGAAAAATTTCCGCAATCCGACGTACAACCTTTAATTGATATATGATATCATCGCATTCTCAGCACCATTGGGCCCGTCCCCGAGACATGGACGCCCATTGTGGTCGGCGTGCTGCGCGGCTCTTCTCAGCCCCGGGGCCCTCGGTGCGCCGACCGCCTTTTTCTGCCTTGTCCAAAAACTAAAGGCCCGCACAGCGCGGGCCTTTTTTTCGTCATTGCGGCGGGAAGTCACGCCGCCAGCGAATTCTCCACCAGCTTGATCCAGTAGGACGTGCCGTAGACGATCGCCTCGTCGTTGAAATTGTACGCGGGGTGGTGGAGACCGGCGCTGTTGCCGTTGCCGCAGAAGATGAAGGCGCCGGGGCGCGCCTCCAGCATGTAAGAGAAATCTTCCGCACCCATCATCGGCGGCGTTTCGGCGACAGCGCCCTCGCCGCCCACTTCCCTGGCGACGCGCGTTGCGAATTCGGTTTGCTCCGGATGGTTCATCGTCACCGGATAGCCGCGCTCGTAGACGAGGTCGATCTTCGCGCCGGTCATTTGCGCGACGCCCTTGACCACCTCGCGCACACGCTGCTCGACGAGGGCCCGCACCTCCTCGGTTAGCGTCCGGATGGTGCCGCGCAGCTCCGCGGTCTGCGGGATCACGTTACGCGCGTTGCCGGCGTGGAATTCGCAGATCGAGATCACGGCCGACTCCAGGGGATCAACGGTGCGCGAGACGATCGATTGCAGGCCGGCGATCACCTGCGCGCCGACCAGCACGGAATCGACGCATTTGTGCGGCCGCGCGGCGTGACCGCCGAGCCCCTCGATCTTGATGTCGATGGCATCCGTGGCCGCCATGATCGGGCCGGAGCGGATCGCGAACTGGCCGATGGGAATGCCGGGGCCGTTGTGCATGCCATAGACCTGCTCGATGCCGAAGCGGTCCATCAGCCCGTCCTTGATCATCGCTGCGGCGCCCGCGCCGCCCTCCTCGGCCGGCTGGAAGATCACGACCGCTGATCCGGCGAAGTTGCGGGTCTCGGCGAGATAGCGCGCGGCGCCCAGCAGCATCGCGGTGTGGCCGTCATGGCCGCAGGCGTGCATCTTGCCCGGCGTCTTCGAGGCATAGGGCAGATCGGTCTCCTCCTCGATCGGCAGCGCGTCCATGTCGGCGCGCAGGCCAATCACCTTGAGGCCGCCATTGGCGGGCTTCCGGCCCTTGATGACGCCAACCACGCCGGTCTGGCCGATGCCGGTGACGACCTCGTCGCAGCCGAATTCGCGGAGCCGCTCGGCCACGAATGCCGCAGTGCGGTGGACGTCATAAAGCAGTTCGGGATTCTCGTGGATGTCCCGGCGCCAGGCTTGAATGTCGGGCTGAAGGTCGGCGACGCGATTGACGATGGGCATGACAGTTTCGGATCCGTTTGGTTGTTTTGCCCTGTCTAGCATGGGACGTGCCATCCGCCCACCACCGGGAAAGACGTGCTGCAATGCCGAACTCGCGAAAGAAGCCGTCATGGCCGGGCTTGTCCCGGCCATCCCCGTCTGAGTAATAGGCAAGAAGAACGTGGATGCCCGGCACAAGGCCGGGCATGATGAAAAGACGGGCTGGAAGCATGCGGCGGCTTGAGGGCGATTTCGACTACATTGTTGTCGGTGCGGGCACCGCCGGCTGCATCATGGCCAACCGCCTGTCGGCCGATCCGACAAAACGGGTGCTGGTGCTGGAAGCCGGCGGCAACGACAACTGGATCTGGTTTCATATCCCGGTCGGCTATCTCTTCGCTATCGGCAATCCCCGCTCCGACTGGATGTTCCGCACCGAGGCCGAGCCCGGACTGAACGGCCGCTCGCTCGCCTACCCCCGCGGCAAGGTGATCGGCGGCTGCTCTGCCATCAACGCCATGATCTCGATGCGCGGCCAGGCGGCGGATTACGACCACTGGCGGCAGCTTGGCCTTTCCGGCTGGGGCTATAACGACGTGCTGCCGGCATTCAAGCGGCTGGAGGATCATTTCCTCGGGGCCAGCGAGCATCACGGCACCGGCGGCGGCTGGCGCATCGAGGCGCCGCGGCTGTCCTGGACGATTCTCGATGCCGTCGGCGATGCCGCCGAACAGATGGGCATCCGCAAGATCGCCGACTTCAACACCGGCGACAATGAAGGCATCAGCTATTTCCACGTCAACCAGAAGCGCGGCCGGCGCTGGTCCGCGGCGCGCGGCTTTCTGAAGCCCGCGCTGACGCTGCCGAATTTGCGACTGGAAACCAACGTGCTGGTCGATCGCCTCGTCATCGAACACGGCCGTGTCGTTGGCGTGCGCTTCATGCAGAATGGCGAGATGATTGAGGCGCGCACCAAGGGCGAAGTGATCCTGACCGCAGGCTCGATCGGCTCGATCCAGGTGCTGCACCGCTCCGGCATCGGGCCGGCCGACTGGCTGGCGCCGCTCGGCATCGACATCGTGCTCGACAAGCCCGGTGTCGGGCGCAACCTGCAGGACCATCTGCAGCAGCGCGCCATATATAAAGTGTCTGGTGTGCGCACGCTGAACGAGACCTACTGGTCGCTGTTCCGCCGCGGGCTGATGGGGCTCGACTACGCCTTCCGCCGCCGCGGGCCGCTGACCATGGCGCCGTCGCAGCTCGGCATCTTCACGCGCTCCGATCCGCACCATGAACGCGCCAACATCCAGTTCCACGTGCAGCCGCTGTCGCTCGACAAGTTCGGTGATCCCCTGCACCGCTTCCCCGCCATCACCGTCAGCGCCTGCAATCTGCGGCCGACCTCGCGCGGCACTGTGCGCCTGCGCTCGGCCAAGCTCGACGAGGCACCTGCCATCGCGCCGAACTATCTGTCGACCGACGAAGACCGCCGCGTTGCCGCCGACGCGATCCGCACCACGCGAAGGCTGATGAAGCAGCCGGTGCTCGCCAGGTACAGCCCGAGCGAATATCTCCCCGGCCCTTCCGTCGGCGATGACGATGCCTCGCTCGCGAAGGCTGCCGGCGACATCGGCACCACGATCTTTCATCCTGTCGGCACGGCGAAGATGGGCATCGCAAGCGATCCCGCAGCCGTGGTCGACGAACGCCTGCGCTTCTTCGGGCTCGGCGGCTTGCGCATCGCCGATGCCTCCGTCATGCCGACCATCACCTCGGGCAATACCAACACGCCGACCGCAATGATCGCGGAAAAGGCGGCGACGATGATTCTGGAAGATTCCCGCCGGTAGCCATGATCCCTGCACGCCGCTTCTCGATCGGCTCCGCCGAGGATCGCATTGCGCTGGTGCAATGGGGCGACGACGGCAAGCCGCCTGCGCTGCTGCTGCACGGCACCGGCTTCTGCGCCGACGTCTGGGACGAACTCGCGCGCGAACTGGCCTCGGACTACACCGTGGTTGGCGTCGATCGCCGCGGGCATGGCGAGAGCCACAAGCCGGCGGCGGACCGCTATCACTTCATCGACTATGCCGAAGACGTCTGCCGGGTGGTTGACGCACTCGATCTGCGCGACGTCTACGGCATCGGGCACAGCGCCGGCGCCACCGACCTCCTGCTGTCGGCGAAACTCCTGCCAACGCGCTTCAGGCGGCTGTTCGTCATGGAGCCGACGGCGATGGACCCGCGCGCGGCGCGCGATGCCGAATTGAGCGAAGGCGGCCGTTACTCCATCGAGGGCGTACTGCGCCGGCAGGCCGAATTCGACGGCTTCGACGCCGCCTTCGCGCGCTTCCGCGCCGCGCCAGCGTTTGCGAACTGGACCGAGACCTCGCTGTGGACCTTCATCCGGAGCGGCTTTGAGTCAGTCGAGACCGGCCGGGTGCGATTGCGCTGCACGCCCGAGATCGAATCGGCGGTACTGCGACCGATCATCGAGACGATGGAGCAAATCTACACGGGAGATGCGCGCGGCAATCCCTTCCTGTGGCTGACCGGGATCGATTGTCCCGTGCGAGTCACGACTTCCGAAAAGTCCTGGCGCATCTACAAGGACATGGCGTCGCGGACCGTTTCGCTCATCCCCGACGTCAGCCAGCTGCGGTTCGATGGCTTCGATCATTGCGTGGTGCAGGAAGCGCCGCAGCTGGTGCTGCGGGCGCTGCGGGAGTTCGATGACAGCGCGGCCGGTTGAGCGAAACCGGCGCGTTACGCCTGCGGCGGATAGCGCTCGAACGCCGGCAGTTCGTGTGCGCGCTCCATCCAGCCGATACGTTCGGCGGTCTGGATGTGCACCGCGACGGGTACGAGATCGGGATCGTCGAAGGTGCCGCTCTGCACGTCGACGATGCCGGGCAGCATGCTGGCGTTGACGTAGAAAAGCCCGCTGCCGCAATTGGCGCAGAATTGGCGACGGCCGCTCTCGGAGGACGCATAGACCTTCGGCTCGCCCTGCGTCACCTTGACTGCGTCCTCGGGAAACATCGCCCAGCCCACCATCGGCGCGCCGGCATGCCGCCGGCAATCCGCGCAATGACACAGCGCGTGCACGATCGGATCGCCTTCCACCTGGTAACGGATCGCGCCGCAATGACAGCCGCCGGTAATGCGCATGGGCGTGTTCCTCTTGGTCGAACGTCAGTAGCATCGTAGGGCGGATTAGCCGAAGGCGTAATCCGCCGATGATTATGCATGGTTACGATAGAGAGCGGCGGATTACGCTTCGCTAATCCGCCCTACGGTCCTGCGGCTCTAAGCCGACTTGCGCACGGCGTTGTCGACCAGCGTCTTGCCGAGCGACCAGATCGCGCCGGGGACCTTGTGGCTGGCGGCGATCACCTCGTCGAACGAGGTCGCGATCCAGTTGCAGTCCTCTTCGGTGAGGACGAGCGGCGGCAGAAGCTTGATGGTGTGGCTGCCGTGGCCGGCGACCTGGGTCAGGATCTTGTGGTCCTTGAACAGCGGCACGGTGATGAGCTGGCAGAACAGGCCCTTGTTGGCGGTCTCCAGCACGTTCCACGACGCTTTCAGCCGCAGCGATTTCGGCGGACCGAACTCGACGCCGATCATCAAACCCTTGCCGCGCACTTCCTTCAGCAGTTCGTAGCCGGGCACCAGCCGCGTCAGCGCCATCTGCAATTCGGCGCCGCGCTTCGCCGCCTTCTCGATCAGGTTGTCGGCCTTTATCACATCCAGCGTGGCGATGCCGGCGGCCATGGCGAGATCGTTCTTGCCGAAGGTCGAGCCGTGCACGACGGCGCGGTCCATCTGGTTGAATATCCTGTCGAAGATATTCTTGCGCGTCAGCAGCGCGCCGACCGGCACATGTCCGCCGGACAGCGCTTTCGCCAGCAGCACCATGTCGGGTTCGACGTTCCAGTGTTCCACAGCGAGGAACTTGCCGGTGCGGCCGATGCCGGTCTGGATTTCGTCGGCGACGAGCAGCGTGCCGTATTTGCGGCACAGCGCCAGCGCGCCCGGCAGGAACTCGTCCGAGGGAAGGTTGATGCCCTTGCCCTGGATCGGCTCGACAATGAAGGCGGCGACCTGCTTCGACGACAGCGCGCGCTCGAGCGCTGCGAGATCGTTGAACGGAATCGGCGTGCAGCCGGGCAGCAGCGGCTCGAAGCCGAGGCGGAAGTTCGGATCGTCCGTCAGCGACAATGCGCCGTAGGACAGGCCATGGAAGGCGTGGCTGCAATAAACGATGCCGGGCCGGCCCGTGGCGCCGCGCGCGAACTTGATGGCGGCCTCCACGGTCTCCGCGCCGGAATTGGCGAAGAAGACCTTGTCCAGATATGGCACATGTTCCAGCAGCCGCTCGGCCAGAATGCCCGCGAGCGTCGAGACGTCGAACTGCACCAGATTGGGCAAGTCGGCGTCGAGCACGCTCTTGAGCGCCTGGCGCAGGGCCGGATGGTTCCGCCCGATTGCAAAAACGCCGAATCCGCTCAATAGATCGAGATATCGGTCACCCGCACGGTCGTAGAGGTACTGGCCCTGGCCCTTCTGGAATCCGACGTCATAGCCGATCGTCTTCAGGACGCGCACGAACTGCTCGTTCAGATGGCGCGTGTGCATGGCGCTGCGCTGGGATTCGCGCGCCGCAAACATCTCGGAAACGTCAAAATTGGAATCTAATGCCATCGGCTACTTACTTCGATTGATGCCTGCTTCGTCAACTGAAAACGCCCAGTAGCGGCGTTTTGACCCCCGCCCGACCAGCCACCCAAGCACAGGTTCTAACATGTTGCACTGCCCAAGATCGCTTGCCCGCACAATAGCCCTTTCCGGATTATTTTTCGCGACAGGCCCGGCCGTGGCGCAGGCCGCCGATCCCACCGGCGACTGGCGTGTCGCCGACGGCGTCGCCAACATCCGCGTCGCGCAATGCGGCGGCAACATGTGGGGCGTAGTGGCCTGGGAGAAGACACCGGGCGGGCGCGATGCGAACAACCCCGATCAGGCCAAGCAGAGCCGGCCGACGCTGGGCATGCCGATCCTGCTCGCGATGAAGAAGAAGCCCGGCGTCGATACGTGGGAGGGCCAAGTCTACAACGCCAAGGACGGCCAGACCTACGCTTCGACCATCAAGCCGGTCGGCAACGACCAGCTCGAGATCCAGGGCTGCGTGCTCGGCTTCCTCTGCGGCGGCGAGACCTGGACCCGCGTCGGTCCGCCGATCGCCTCGAGCCCGGCCAACAGCATGGCCAAGGGCGCGAACAAAATGGCCGCGGCAAAGCCGCAGGCGGCGGCGCCCGCCCCAAGTCCGAAAACTACGGGCCAGGCGGCGCCCGGCCAGAAGCAGGCCGCCGGCCAGCCTGGCAAGGATGCGGTCGGCGATATCTGTTTGCTGCCCGAGGTAGCGCAGCCTACTCGCTGATCTCGCGCGGCTTGCCCATCAGCGCAGGCTGGAACAGCAGCACCGCCATGAGCGTGATCACGAACGAAAGCGCGAGCAGCTTGCCCATGCTCGCGGTGCCCGGATGGCTCGACAGCCACAGGCTGCCGAACGCAGTGGCCGTGGTCAGCGCGCTGAAGAAGATCGCCCGCGTCAGCGAGGTCTGCAGCAGGTTGGTCCTGCCCGAGCGCCACGCCACCACGTAGTAGATCTTGAAGGCGACGCCGATGCCGAGCAGCAGCGGCAGCGCGACGATGTTGGCGAAGTTGAGCGGCAGCCCGATCAGCACACAGATCTCCATCGTCACCGCGCCGGCCACCAATAGCGGCACCATCGTCATCAGCACGTCGGAGAAGCGGCGCAGCGTAATCCAGAGCAGGACGCTGATCACCACCAGCGCCCAGATGCCGGCGTGGATGAAGGCCCGCACGATGGTGTCGCCGGATTTCAGGATCGAGACCGGCCCGCCGATCGCGGTCGGCTCAGCGGCCAGCACGGCGTCGGCGAACCGGCGCAGATTGTCGTTGTCGTTGGGGTCGCCCTTCGGCAGCGCCTCGACGCGGATCAACCCGTCCTTCGACTTCCAGGCGTTCACCAGTTCCGGCGGCAGGTTCTTGGCCGTCACCGGCTGTGCCGTCAGCAGTGCCTTCATGCCGTCAAGCGTCGCCTTGAGCGGCGAGACGAACACGTCCTGCGCCTTGTCCCGCGTGGCCTGATCGGCATCGGCGAGCTTCTGCAGCGCTTCTGCAAGCCGGCGCGAGGCGACAGCGCCCGGTCCCTTGCCGTCGCCGGCGGTCTTGCGCAGGGCGTCGACCGAGCTCTTCAGCGACTCGACGTTTTCGCCGTCCGACGGCGCCGGGTCCACGGACTCCGGATTAACGACGGGCATCAACACCTTCGCGGCCTTCTCGATCAGCTTCAGCTTGGCCGGCTGTTCGTCCGGCACGAAGCTGTCGAGCGAGCGCACGCTCGCCACTTCCGGCAGCTTCGCGAGCTTCGCTTCGACCTTCTTCGCATCGGCTTCCGAGCTGGTCAGCACGTTGATGGCATTGGCGCCGGTGTTGGGATCCTTGCGCAGGTCGAGGAAGGTGGCGATCGACTCGACATGGGGATTGCGCAGGTTGATCGGGTTGAAGTCGAACTTCATGAAGTAGAGTAGCGGCAGGCCCGCGACGGCGATCAGCAGCGTGCCGACGATGATCGGCACGCGGTAATCCTCCAGGAACTTGTCCACGGGGGCGAGGAAGGCGTAGCCGACCGGCTCGCTCTCGCCGGGAGGGTTGAGCAGCGTCAGCAGCGCCGGCAGCGCCGTGATGCTGGAGATGAACGCGATCACCATGCCCGCGCCGGCGATCTTGCCGAGCTCGGCGATGCCCTTGTAGTCGGTCGGCAGGAAGCAGAGGAAGCCGGCGGCGGTCGCCATCGCGGCCAGCGAGAGCGGCACCGCGGAACGCCGCGCCGCTTCTGCCAGCGCCTCGGCCAGATTGTCGTTCTTGAAGCGCTCGGAACGGTAGCGCACGCTGAACTGGATGCCGAAGTCCACCCCGAGGCCGACGAACAGCACCGCGAACGCGATCGACAACAGGTTGAGCGATCCCACCAGCCACAAGCCGACGGCGGTGGTGAGGGCAAGGCCGATCACCAGGTTGACGAACACGGCGAAGATGATTTTCGCCGAATGCAGCGCCAGCCAGAGGATCGCCAGCACGACGAGGACCGTGCCGACGCCGTTGACGATGGCGCCTTCCTGGACGGTCGAATACTCCTCGTTGGCGATCGGGATCGGGCCGGTGAGACGGACGCGGGCATGATAATCCTCGGCGAACTTCAGGTCGGCCGCGGCTTTCCGGATGGCATCGGTGGCGTTCTTTCCGGGCTCGAGCGCCTCATAGTCGATGATCGGCTTGACCTCGATGAAGGACCGCTTGTCGGCGTCGGTGAGCGGCTTCGGGCTCACCAGTTCGCGCCAGGAGAACGTCGGGTTTTCCCTGGCGAGGACCTTTTCGACCGTTTCGGAAACATAGGTGAAGGGTCGCGCCGCGTTGTCGAGGTTGGCCTGGCCGCGCTTGACACCGGCAAGACCGGTCTCGAGCGCACCGGTCAGGCCGCGGATCGAGGGGTCGCCTGCCATGATCTCGATCAGGGGTGCGGCGGCTTCCAGCTGGCCCGTGGTCCGCGCTACCTCTTCCGTCGGCAGGAACAGCAGCCCGTTGCGGGCGAAGAACTCGCCGGAGCCGAGCGGCTGCACCGCTTCGAAGTTCTTCTTGTCGGTCTTGAGCTTTTCGGCCAGCGCATCGGCGGCCGCCCCGGCGAGCTCCGGCGTCGGCGCCTCGACGACGGCCAGGATCAGCTTCTCGCGGTCGAACGCCCGCTCGATCTGCATGTCGCGCTGGCGCCAGTCGAGGTCCGGCGAGATCAGCTTGTTGATGTCGGTGTTGATGGCGAAATGACGCGCCGCATAGATGCCCGACGCGACCGTAAGGACGAGCGAAAGGATCAGGACGAAAGGAGCGAAGCGCGTACAGGCCTTGACAACCGAGACAACAATATTCGTCAGCACGTCGTTTCTTTCTGGTGATACCGGCTGGCCGCAAACGCCCGCTATCTAGCGGAGTTCCCGTGACCCACCTAATGCTTGTTTTGGTTACTTTCGGGACCTGCGCCGTCGACGGCGAAACCGACCCAAATGGCGTTGAGCGCGTTGGTATATCCCGCCCTCTCCGGCGGAAAAGTGACGTTTAGGAGAGCGCAAAGGCCAACTTAGAGTAATATAATACCTCGATCTTGATCCGTTGGATGCGACCCTTTCGCAATCCGCCTTTCCCCCGGACTTATTTTTTGACACAAAGCCGTGTGCTTCCATGCGCTTGGGAACCGGGAACTGGGCGCGGGAACCCTGATGGTGCGGATATTGCTAGATATCCGGCCGCATGGAGGCTTCAGACAATGAGTGTGGTGCAGCTTGCGTAACGGCGGTCGTCCTATGGAAGTGTATCTCGCGCAGCCCCGCGGCTTTTGCGCCGGCGTCGTGCGCGCCATCGAGATCGTGGAACGCGCGCTCGATAAATACGGCCCGCCCGTCTATGTCCGGCACGAGATCGTGCACAACAAATACGTGGTGGAGAGCCTGAAGAACAAGGGCGCGATCTTCGTCGAGGATCTCTCGGAGGTGCCCCCGCTCGCGGTGACCGTGTTTTCCGCCCATGGCGTCGCGCGCAGCGTCGAGGAAGAAGCTGCGGCGCGGAACCTGCCGGTACTCAACGCCACTTGCCCGCTGGTCACGAAAGTTCACAATCAGGGCAAGCGCTACATGTCCAAGGGACGCTCGCTGATCCTGATCGGGCACGCCGGCCATCCCGAGGTCGAGGGCACCATGGGCCAGGTTCCCGGCCCCGTTCACCTCGTCCAGAACGTCGACGAAGTGGCGGCGCTGACGCTGCCCACCGATACGCCGGTCGCCTACATCACCCAGACCACCCTCAGCGTGGACGACACCAGGGACATCATCGCCGCCCTTCACGCGCGTTTTACAGACATTCAAGGCCCCGACACCCGGGATATCTGCTATGCGACTCAGAACCGCCAATCTGCGGTAAGGGACCTGAGCAAGCTCGTCGACGTCATCCTGGTGGTGGGGGCCGCCAACAGTTCCAATTCCAACCGCCTGCGCGAGATCGGCACGGAGGTAGGCGTTCCGAGCTACCTGATTGCCGATGGCAGCGAGCTCAACGAAGAGTGGCTGAGGAACGCCAGGGCCGTCGGCATCACCGCCGGCGCCTCGGCTCCCGAAGTGCTCGTCGACGACGTGATCGAGGCTTTGCGGCGCATCGGTCCGGTAACGGTGTCGGTGCTGCCGGGACGCGAAGAGAACATCGAATTCCGGCTGCCGGCCGAACTGACTGCGGGCTGATTCAACCTGACGACCTAGTGCAAGAAAGAACGCTTCGAAAATGGCAATACCCTTCTTCAAGGAAATGCGTATCGGCGGCTATTTGCTCAAGCAGAAACTGCTTGGCCGCAAACGCTATCCCCTCGTGCTGATGCTCGAGCCGTTGTTCCGCTGCAACCTCGCCTGCGTCGGCTGCGGCAAGATCGATTATCCGGACGCCATCCTCAACCGCCGCATGAGCGCGCAGGAGTGCTGGGACGCGGCCGACGAATGCGGCGCGCCGATGGTGGCGATTCCCGGCGGCGAGCCGCTGATCCACAAGGAGATCGGCGAGATCGTGCGCGGCCTCGTCGCGCGCAAGAAGTTCGTCTCGCTCTGCACCAACGCGCTCTTGCTCGAGAAGAAGCTCGATCTGTTCGAGCCCTCGCCCTACCTCTTCTTCTCCGTGCATCTCGACGGCCTCAGGGACCACCACGACAAGGCGGTATCGCAGCAGGGCGTGTTCGACCGCGCGGTGTCCGCGATCAAGGCGGCGAAGGAACGCGGCTTCACGGTCAACGTCAACGCCACTATCTTCGACGGTCATCCGGCGGAAGAGATCGCAAAATTCCTCGACCTCACCACCGAGCTCGGCGTCGGCGTATCGATGTCGCCGGGCTACGCCTATGAGCGCGCGCCGGACCAGGAGCACTTCCTCAACCGCACCAAGACCAAGAAGCTGTTCCGCGACGTCTTTGCGCTCGGCAAGGGCAAGAAGTGGAATTTCATGCACTCCAGCCTGTTCCTCGACTTCCTCGCCGGCAACCAGGAATACGAGTGCACGCCGTGGGGCATGCCCGCGCGCAACATCTTCGGCTGGCAGAAGCCCTGCTATCTGCTGGGCGAAGGCTACGCCAAAACCTTCAACGAGCTGATGGAAACCACCGACTGGGATTCCTACGGCACCGGCCGTTACGAGAAGTGCGCCAACTGCATGGCGCATTGCGGCTACGAGCCGACGGCGGCGACCGCGGCGCTGAACAACCCGCTGAAGGCGGCCTGGGTCGCGCTGCGCGGCGTCAGGACTACGGGCCCGCTGGCGCCGGAGATCGACCTCAGCAAGCAGCGCCCGGCGCAGTACGTGTTCGCCGAGCAGGTGGAGAAGAAGCTGTCCGATATCCGCCGCGACGAGGCGCTCGCCGCACAGCAGAAGGCCGACAGGCTCGCGCAGCAAAAGACGGCATCGACGGCCGCCTGATCGGCGAGACCGCGGTCAAGACAGAAAAGGCCCGGGCAATGCCCGGGCCTTTTTCCTTAACGATGTTCTCTGCGATCGGAAGTTCAGGCGTTGGCGGCGATGAAGCCCTCGCCGCCCCTCAGGAAGCCGCGGCAGCCGCGCAGCGAGCGAAGCGCCAGATTGAAGTCGATGCCGGTCGAGACCAGCGCCCCCAGCGAGCCGGGATTGCGCACCACGCCGCGCACGATGGTACGCATACAGATGTCGCCATTGGGCTTGATCGCGTTCTGCGCCAGCGCGGGCAGCGCGCGGTGGGCGGGATCGCTGATCACGCGCAGCGCCGCGAAGGGAATGCCGGCGCTCGCGGCATAGGCGGCAGCGATATGGCTCTCCATGTCCACCGCAGCGGCCCCGGTCTCCGAGTGCAGCGCCG
>CAZDEZ010000064.1:0-23761 GCA_964504705.1 uncultured Bradyrhizobium sp. | reverse complement strand
TGTGGCCGGCGGCGAGCTGCGAACGCAGGCAGAGCGTCCGCAGCCGGTCGAGCGGCCCGTGCCAGAAGGTGACGACGTCGGGGCGCATGCCTCAGCTTCGGCTCGTCAGGCTTACGCCCAGGCGCGCTCCTTCTTGAGCTTGGCCTCGTAAGAGTCGATCGAAGCCTTCTTCTCCATCGTCAGCCCGATATCATCGAGCCCGTTGAGCAGGCAATGCTTGCGGAACGGGTCGATCTCGAACTTCACCTTGCCGCCGTCGGGACCGCGGATCTCCTGGTTCGGCAGGTCGATGGTCAGCGTGGCGTTGGCGCCGCGCTCGGCATCGTCGAACAGCTTGTCGAGGTCTTCCTGAGACACGCGGATCGGCAGGATGCCGTTCTTGAAGCAGTTGTTGTAGAAGATGTCGCCGAACGAGGTCGAGATCACGCAGCGGATGCCGAAGTCGAGCAGCGCCCAGGGCGCATGCTCGCGGCTCGAGCCGCAGCCGAAATTGTCGCCGGCGACCAGCACCTTGGCATTACGATAGGCCGGCTGGTTGAGAACGAAATCCGGGTTCTCGCTGCCGTCGTCCTTGTAGCGCTGCTCGGAAAAAAGCCCCTTTCCGAGACCGGTGCGCTTGATGGTCTTCAGGTACTGCTTCGGGATGATCATGTCGGTGTCGACATTGATGATCTTCAGCGGCGCCGCGACGCCTTCCAGCGTGGTGAACTTGTCCATCTCTGCACTTCCGGTCCGAATTTGGGAAAAAGGCCGTTCAGGGCCGCTGGTTTATCGGAAACGCAGCCGGCTTCAAAGGGCCTAAATGCGCAGGGCTATCCGGCGGACGCCTCAATCGCCTCCATATCGGCGTCAGAGAGACCAAAATGGTGGCCAATTTCGTGGATCAGCACGTGGCGCACGATATGGCCGAGCGTCTCCTCGTGCTCGGCCCAATAGTCCAGGATCGGCCTCCGGTAGAGCCAGACCATGTTGGGCAGCCGCGCAATGTCCTGGCTGCTTTGCTGCGGCAGCCCCACGCCCTGAAACAGCCCGAGCAGGTCGAACTCGCTTTGCGCCTGCATCTCGTCGAGGACCTCGTCGGTCGGGAAATCGTCGACACGGATGATCACCCCCTCGCACAGCGTGCGGAAGGTCTTGGGCAGGCGCTCGAAGATCTCGTGCGCCATGGCTTCCATTTCTTCGAGGGAGGGGGCTTTGGTGCTGGTCCACATACCCTTCTATTTACCGTCGGTTCCGCGCAAGTCCATGCCGGGTTGGCTGCCTGCGGCGGTTGACCTCGGCCGGGCAATCGGAGACTTTACACCCCTGCAATGGAGTTTTGGGTGGGCGCGATGAAAGGGATTGTGACGGCGGGCCTGCTGGCTGCTCTCGCCGGAATCTTGTTGCCGGCGGAGAACGCACAGGCGCAGTCCGCTGCGCCCGGCATGCGCGTCGCGCAGGCTACCCCGAACTACGCGCCGCCGCGCCGGGTCGTCCGCCGGGTACCGGTCTATCCGCGCGAGCATTACGATCCCGACGTCTATCCGCGCTACAATCCGGGCCCGAACGCCGTGCGCGTATGCAACGCCTATTATGTTCAGGAAGCCCGCCCGAGCGGCACGGTGATCACCCCGCGGATGAACTGCTACTGGCGGCCCGGTTAGGGAGGCGGCCTTGAGGATGCCGGCCGGCTTGATGTTCGCTGCGACCGCGTTGATGTTCGGCACGCCTTCCGCCGTTGCGGCAACCACCGTCGTGCCGAAGGCAAAGGTTGAGACCGCATCCGGGGCGACAGATTTTGGCGCGCGCCGCGCCTATCGGCGTTATCCGTCCCACCCGCGTTATCCCTCCTACGCCCGCTATCCCGCGTATCCGACCTATTACGCGCGGCCCTATTACTACCGGCCGTATCCCTATTCGGTGCCGGTGCCGTTCTTTCTCGGCTTCGGGTACCTGCCGTACTACTGAATGCGGAAGGCGTTTTTTCGCAGCCCGGCCAATGCAGCGGTCCGCTCATTCATGACGCGTTCACCTGCCCGTCACTAGCTTCATCCCGGGAGCGACTGCGAGTGGATGTGCGGGGGCGGGCATGGCCTCTGCACGAGCCGGGAGGTTTCGGCAATGAAGATGAACTCAGGTACCGCACGCGGGCTTGTCCGTCGCGCGGGGCTGGTGGCTGTCGTTGCAGTGGCGGCGACGGCAGTTTCTCACGGACGCGCCGAGGCGCTGTCGCTTTCAAGTCCAGCCGCGCTGCCGTCGGCAAAGTACGCCAGCGAAGTTCTAACCACCGAGGTGCGCGACATGCGCGGCGGCGGTGGCGGCGGTTTCCGTGGTGGTGGCGGCGGTGGCGGCGGTGGCTTCCGCGGCGGTGGCTTTCATGGCGGCGGCTTCCGCGGTGGCCATGTCGGAGGCTTCCGCGGCTTTCACGGCGGCGGCTTCCGCGGCGGACATGTCTATCGGGGCGGCGGCGGTTTCCGCGCGGCCCACATCTATCGCGGCGGCGGCTACCACCGCTTCGGCGGCTACCGCGTCCACCGCTACGCCTATCACCGGCCGTATTACCATCGCCGGCACTTCCATCACCGGCGGTACTTCGCGCCCGCCTATTACGGCTACTACCCGACCTACTATCGTCCCTATCGCGTTTGCCGGGTTGTCTGGACCTACTGGGGCCCGCGCCGGGTCTGCCGTCCGCCCTACTGGCATCGTCGCCACTACTGGCGTGTCGGCTACTGGTAAGCAGACCGTGGCTGAAAGCGAAACAGGCGCCCTCGGGCGCCTGTTGTCATTGGCGACATGATGATCCAGCTCAGTCCCAGTCCACGAACTTCCAGGACTTCAGCTTGATCTTCCACGGCGTCAGCGTCTCCATGCGCCAGCGTTCCATGCGCGGCGGCGTGTGCGCCATCCGCGAGCGTTTCGTGGCGCCGCTGGAGGGCATCGGGTCGACGTCAACAGACATGGCGCGGCGGCGGTTCTGCCGCGTCGCATCGCTGATTAAGTCGACATATTCCGGTTTATCGGCCATGGCCGGCTCCTTCTGGTGCGAAGGGGCAGTCTGCGCCTCGAGCTTTAACGGAGCGTTTCCGGAATAGGTCGAAGTGTAGGGGAGTGGCCTAGCGCCACTCCCTCACGTCGACGAAGTGCCCGGCGATCGCCGCGGCCGCCGCCATGGCGGGCGAGACGAGATGGGTGCGGCCCTTGAAGCCCTGGCGGCCCTCGAAGTTGCGGTTCGAGGTGGAAGCGCAGCGCTCCTCCGGCTTCAGCTTGTCCGGGTTCATCGCAAGACACATCGAGCAGCCAGGCTCGCGCCATTCGAAGCCGGCGGCGATGAAGATCTTGTCGAGGCCTTCGGCTTCCGCCTGCTCCTTCACGATGCCGCTTCCCGGCACGATCATGGCGTTGACGTTGGCGTTGACCGTCTTGCCCTCGGCGATCTTGGCGGCAGCGCGCAGATCCTCGATGCGGCCGTTGGTGCAGGAGCCGATGAAGACGCGGTCGAGCTTGATGTCGGTGATCCTGGTGCCCGCGGTCAGACCCATGTATTTCAGCGCGCGATGCTTGGAGAGCCGCTTGGCCTCGTCCGCGATCTTGTCGGGATCGGGCACGAAGCCGGTGACCGAGATCACGTCTTCGGGCGAGGTACCCCAGGTGACGATCGGCGGCAGCTTGGCCGCATCGAGCCGCAGCTCGTGGTCGAACTGCGCGCCGTCGTCGGAGCGCAGCGTCTCCCAGTAGCGCATTGCCGCATCCCAGTCGGCGCCCTTCGGAGCCTTGGGGCGGCCGCGCAGGAAGTCGAACGCCTTCTGGTCGGGCGCGACCAGACCGGCGCGCGCGCCGCCCTCGATCGACATGTTGCAGACCGTCATGCGGCCTTCCATCGTCAAATTGCGGATCGCCTCGCCGGCATATTCCAGCACATAGCCGGTGCCGCCGGCGGTGCCGATCTCGCCGATGATGGCGAGGATGATGTCCTTGCCGGTGACGCCTTCGGGCAGCTTGCCGTCGACCACCGCGCGCATGTTCTTCGCCTTCTTCTGGATCAGCGTCTGCGTTGCGAGCACGTGCTCGACTTCGGAGGTGCCGATGCCATGCGCCAGCGCGCCGAACGCGCCGTGCGTCGAGGTGTGACTATCGCCGCACACGATGGTGGTGCCGGGCAGCGTAAAGCCCTGCTCGGGGCCGATGACGTGGACGATGCCCTGGCGCTTGTCGAACTCGTTGTAATATTCGATGCCGAATTCCCTGGCGTTCTCCGCCATCACCCGCATCTGCTCGATGCTTTCCGGATCCGGGTTCGGCTTGGAGCGATCGGTGGTCGGGATGTTGTGGTCGACGACGGCGAGCGTCTTCTCCGGCGCGTGCACCTTGCGCCCCGTGGCGCGCAGGCCTTCGAAGGCCTGCGGCGAGGTCACCTCATGCACGAGGTGGCGGTCGATATAGAGCAGGCAGGTGCCGTCGGCGGCTTCGTGCACCAGGTGGTCGTTCCAGATCTTGTCGTACAGCGTGGTGGGTTTGGACATGAGCGTCAGCTCCGGATTGATGTAGGCGAATGAGGCGCAAGACGCGCCGGTCAACGGAAATTGCGCGCGCGATTACCGCGCGCGGCCAGGCTCTGACGTTGCCGAGGTCGCAAAGCGCCCGAAGAAACGGCCGGGCAGGCGCGAGCGATCGTCGATCACGATCGGCGCGATGGACCTACCGTCGATGGTCAAATCTGGAACCATTCTGAATTTCTAACACAGGGGCAGCAGCCCCGACAATCGCTCCCCGTCATTGCGAGCGCAGCGAAGCAATCCATAGTGCCGCATACCGGATATATGGATTGCTTCGTCGCTGCGCTCCTCGCAATGACGGCTCGGCAACAAAAAAGCGCGGGGCTGGCCCGCGCTTTTCATCACGTTCCCTGTAGCTCGGGTTACTCGCCGACGGCGGCGGCGCGGTCCGTCTTCTCGGTGATGCGGGCCGACTTGCCGCGCAAATTGCGCAGGTAATACAGCTTGGCGCGGCGCACCTTGCCGCGGCGGACCACCTTGATCGAGTCGATCATCGGCGACAGCACCGGGAACACGCGCTCCACGCCTTCGCCGTAGGAGATCTTGCGCACGGTGAAGCTCTCGTTGATACCGCGGCCGGAACGGCCGATGCAGACGCCTTCATAGGCCTGCACGCGGGTGCGCTCGCCTTCGACCACCTTGACGTTGACGATCACGGTGTCGCCGGGCGCGAATTCCGGGACTTCCCGGGCCGCGGCGAGCTTGTCGAACTGCTCTTTTTCGAGCTGCTGAATGAGGTTCATCGAAATCTCCATCGGCGGCGCGCCCAGCCTTTCGGGGGCTGCGCAAACGTCCATCTATCCTGCGCGTGTGCGGATTTGGCGCGTCTATAAGGCATCAAATGCCGCTTGTCACCCTTTTGTCGTGCCATTCGGCGGCTTTTGCTGGCCGGTCAGGCCTTCCTTGGCCATCAGGAGGTCCGGCCGGCGAGAGCGGGTCAGGGCCTCCGATTCCGACCGCCGCCACGCCGCCACCTTGGCATGGTCGCCGGACGTCAGGATTTCAGGGATTCCCCGGCCCTCGAAGACTTGGGGCCGGGTATATTGGGGGTATTCCAGTAGTCCTTCGGAAAAGCTTTCCTCGGCGCCGGAGGCCTCCTTGCCCATCACTCCCGGCAGCAGACGCACGCAGGCGTCAATCAGGGCCATGGCCGCGATCTCGCCCCCCGAAAGCACGTAATCGCCGACGGATACTTCCTCGAGGTTCCGGGCCTCGATCACGCGCTGGTCGATGCCCTCGAACCGGCCGCAGACGATCAGGGGCCCCGGCCCGGCGGCGAGTTCCTGGACACGGGACTGGGTCAATGGCCGACCGCGCGGGCTCATCAGCAGCCGAGGGCGGTCAGGCGCGACCTCCGCCGCGTCGATCGCGGCGGCCAGGATGTCGGCGCGCAGCACCATGCCGGGCCCGCCGCCGGCCGGGGTGTCGTCGACGCTGCGGTGCTTGTCGGTGGCGGAGGCACGGATGTCGCGGGCTTCCAGTTCCCACAGGCCCGACGCGAGCGCCTTGCCCGCCAGGCTGATGCCGAGAGGCCCCGGAAACATGTCCGGAAACAGTGTGAGGACGGTGGCGCGCCAGGTCATCTCAGCCTGCCTAGGTAAGGGTGGGCTCCTCGCCCTCGATTTGCTGTGGCAGCTCGATCACGACGCGGCCGCCGGCGATGTCGACGGTAGGCACCACGGCGTTGCTGAAGGGCAGCAGCAGCGTAGGGCCCTTCGGTGGCGCGATTTCGATGATGTCGCCGGCGCCGAAATTGTGGATGGCGATCACGCGGCCGAGCGGCTCGTCCGCAGCATTGACAGCGGCGAGCCCGATTAGGTCGGCGTGGTAATACTCGCCGTCATCGGTATCAGGTAATTTTTCGCGCGGAACGTAGAGCTCGATGCCGTTGAGCTTCTCGGCATCGTTGCGGCTCGCGATGCCCCTGAATGTCGCGACCAGATGGTCTTTCGCCGCGCGCAAATTCGCGATCTCGAACTGTCGCGCGCCGTCTTTCGTCATCAGCGGGCCGTAGCTCTGCACGGCCAGCGGGTCTTCGGTGAAGGTCCACAGCTTGACGGCGCCGCGCACGCCATGCGCAGCGCCGATCCGGGCGACGCAAACCGGTGCTGCCACCGCGATGCGCCGCTACGGCTTAGGCCGACTTGGCGGCGGCTTCGGCCTGCGCCTTGCGCTCCTTGCGCGGCACGGCCTTTTGCGGGTTCTTGCGCGCGGTGCGCTTGGCAACGCCGGCGGCGTCGAGGAAACGCATCACGCGGTCCGACGGCTGCGCGCCCTTGGCCATCCACGACTTCACCTTGTCGAGGTCGAGCTTGAGGCGGCTCTCGTTGTCCTTCGGCAGCAGCGGATTGAAGTGGCCGAGGCGCTCGATGAAGCGGCCGTCGCGCGGATAGCGGGAGTCGGCGACGACGACGTGGTAGACCGGGCGCTTCTTGGTGCCTGCGCGTGCGAGGCGGATAACGACTGCCATTTGGTTCTCCTGAGTTCGAATGTTTGGTTGAATGGTTGGTGGTTATTTCTTCTTGCCGGGAAAACCGCCGAGACCCGGCAGTGTCGGCTTGCCGGAAAGGCCCGTGAGCCCCGGCAAATTCGGCAGGCCCTGACGCAGGCCCGCAGGAAGATCCTTGGGTAGCGAAGGCATGCCGCCGGGCGCGCCCTGCATCTTCTCGGCCAGCGCCTTCATCTCTTCCGGCGAAGGCGGCTTCATGCCGCCGCCAAAGCCCATCGCCTGCGCAATGCCGGCGAGCGGCCCGCGCTTGCCGCTTCCCATGGCCTTCATCATGTCGGCCATGTTCCGGTGCATCTTCAGGAGCTTGTTGACCTGCTCGACGTTCTGACCGCTTCCGGCGGCGATGCGCTTCTTGCGGCTGGCTTTCAGGATGTCCGGATTCTTGCGCTCCTGCCGCGTCATCGAGTCGATGATCGCGACCTGGCGCTTGATGATCCTGTCGTCGATCCCGGCCGCCGCGATCTGGTTCTTCATCTTGGCGATGCCGGGCATCATGCCCATCAGTCCGCCGATGCCGCCCATGCTGGCCATCTGCTGCAGCTGCTCGCGCATGTCGTTGAGGTCGAACTGGCCCTTGCGCATGCGCTCGGCGGCGCGCGCGGCCTTTTCGGCGTCGATATTGGCGGCGGCCTTCTCGACCAGCGACACCACGTCGCCCATGCCGAGGATGCGCCCCGCGATGCGCGAGGGATGGAAATCCTCCAGCGCATCGGTCTTTTCACCGGTGCCGATCAGCTTGATCGGTTTGCCGGTGACCGCGCGCATCGACAGTGCGGCGCCGCCGCGGCCGTCGCCGTCAACCCGCGTCAGCACGATGCCGGTCAGCCCCACGCGCTGGTCGAACGAGCGCGCGAGATTGACGGCGTCCTGGCCGGTGAGGGAGTCCGCGACCAGCAGCACTTCATGCGGGTTGGCGGTCGATTTGATCTCCGCCGCTTCCGTCATCATCTCTTCGTCGAGCGTGGTGCGGCCGGCGGTGTCGAGCAGCACGACGTCGTAGCCGCCGAGCTTGCCGGCTTCCAGCGCGCGCTTCGCGATCTGCGGCGGCTTCTGGCCTTCGACGATCGGCAGCGTCGGAATGTCGAGATCGCGGCCGAGCACGGCGAGCTGTTCCATCGCCGCCGGGCGATAGACGTCGAGCGAGGCCATCAGCACCTTGCGCTTGTCGCGCTGCACCAGCCGGCGCGCGAGCTTGGCGGTGGTGGTGGTCTTGCCGGAGCCCTGGAGGCCGACCATCATGATCGCGACCGGCGGCACCGCGTTGAGGTCGACGGTCTCGCCGTCCGCGCCCAGCGTGTTGACCAGCTCGTCATGGACGATCTTGACCACCATCTGGCCGGGCGTGACCGACTTGACGACGGTGGCGCCGATCGCCTGCTCGCGCACGCGGTCGGTGAAGCTCCTGACGACGTCGAGCGCGACGTCGGCCTCGAGCAGCGCGCGGCGCACCTCGCGCATCGCGGCATCGACGTCCTTTTCGGACAGCGCACCGCGCCCCGTCAGGCGATCGAGAATGCCACCAAGCTTTTCCGACAGATTGTCGAACAATGCCGTTGTCCTGTACTGGTCCTCACCCTGAGGAGCAGGCGAAGCCTGCGTCTCGAAGGGTGATGATGCACCTCGGCCTCATCCTTCGAGACGCCGCTTTGCGGCTCCTCAGGATGAGGGTCGTCCAAACAGTTTTGCGCCCGAGGGCGCATCGCGCTGTCGGGCGTTGGCCTCCGGCTACGGGAACCGGGCGGCGGATCGAAAAGAAAATCTCTTCGAGAAGTGGCGGGTTTAAACGCCCTGGTGGCAGCAAAGTCAAGCGCGGCCGGCCAATGGTATTATAGTAAGTAATTCAAGCAATTGAAATCACTTGAAAATTCCTCTAGCGCAATTTTGATGGGCTGCCCGGGTGTTCTGGGGGACCTGCGGCATATATTTCATCCCACCGCATCAGGACTGCACCCGCCCCGTGCCGATCACCCGCCGCCGACTGCTTGGATATTTGACTGGCGCCTTCGCCGCGATCGGCGTGCCGACGGTGTGGGTTTCCCGCATGAAGACCTATGACGGCCCGATGTCAGATCATTTCGACGGGGAACGCTTCTTCGACGCTGACGGCATGCCGCCGAAGTCGCTGGCCGAGGTGCTACGCTGGCAGTTCGGCGAACGCAACCGCGCGGCCTGGCCGGAATGGGTGACGAACCAGCACGCCGACACTCCGCCGCCGCGCGTCGAGGGCAGCAAGGTGCGCCTCGTCTATGTTGGCCACGCCAGCTGGCTGATCCAGACTGCCGGCCTCAATATCCTCGTCGATCCCGTGTGGTCGATGCGTGCTTCGCCGCTGGCCTTTGCGGGCCCGAAGCGCCGCAACGATCCGGGCATCGCCTTCGATGCCCTGCCCAGGATCGACGTCGTGCTGGTGTCGCATGGCCATTACGACCATCTCGACATCGCGACCCTGTCGCGACTTTCGGAAAAATTCTCGCCGCGGGTGATCACGCCGCTCGGCAACGACATCACCATGCGCGATGCGGACGAAGCGATCAGAGCCGAAGCCTTCGACTGGCACGACCGCGTCGAGCTCGGCGACGGCGTCGCGGTGACTCTGGTCGCCACGCGGCACTGGTCGGCGCGGGGACTGTTCGACCGCAACAAGGCGCTGTGGGCGAGCTTCGTGCTGGATACGCCGGCCGGCAAACTCTACATCGTCTGCGATTCCGGCTATGGCGACGGAACGCATTTCCGCAGGGTTGCCGAGGCGCATGGGCCGCTACGGCTCGCGATCCTGCCGATCGGCGCCTACGAGCCGCGCTGGTTCATGCGCGACCAGCACATGAATCCGGAGGACGCGGTGATGGCCTTCGCCGATTGCGGCGCCGCGCAGGCGCTCGGGCACCATTACGGCACGTTCCAGCTCACCGACGAGGCGATCGACGCGCCGGTGATTGCGCTCGGCGAAGCGCTCGATGCAGCGGAAGTGCCGCGGGAGAAATTCCTGGCGCTGAAGCCGGGGCAGGTGTTCGAGGTTTGACTGTCGTCCCGGCCAAGCGAAGCGCGAGCCGGGATCCATAGCCACAGGGTTCAGTTATTGAGAAGAGCTGGAGCGTTTCAACAAGGCGCATTTGTGGTTATGGGTCCCTGCTTTCGCAGGGACGACAGCGCCGGTTACTGCGCCTTGATCGCCCAGGTCACGCTCACCGTGATCGACAGCAGTTCCTCGCCCGGCGCGACCAGCGTCGGGGCGCCGGCCATCGGCGCGGCCATCTTGCTGCGGAACACCGGCGGCGATGCGGCGCCTTCCTCGCTGATGCTGATCGGTTCGCCCAAGGTCACGCCGGCGGCCTTGGCATAGATCTCGGCCTTGCGGCGCGCGTCGGCGATGGCCTTGGTGCGCGCTTCGTCCAGTGCTTTGGAAGCCTGCGTCACGACGAAATTGATGCCGCCGATCTCGTTGGCGCCTGCCGTGACCATCGTGTCGATCACATTGGCGATCTTGCCGACGTCGCGCACCTTGATGGTGACGCGGTTGCTGGCGCGGAAACTGACGATGCCTCTTTGCGTCTCCGACACCTTCGACGAGGTGGCGTACAGCGGCTGCAGCGACAGCCGCGAGGTCTGATAGTCCTTCTCCTCGATGCCTGCGCCCTTCAGCGCCAGCAGTACCTTGCCCATGGCGGCGTTGTTGGCCTCCGATGCCTCGCGCGCGGTCTTGGCCTCCGAGGTCACACCGCCGTCGACCTGCGCGAGGTCGGGCGCGACGGACACGTTCGCTTCGCCGCTGACCGAAATCGCCGGCGGCGGGCTGTTCTGCGCCGAGGCGGGCAGCGCGATGAGTGCGAGAGCCGCGAACGCTGCGGCGCGTGTCAAGAGCTGCCCGGTCATTTCAGCGGCACATAGACGTTGATCACCAGCTTGTCCTCCGCGGTCTTGAGGGGGTCGGTGATGTACTCCTCGATGAACAGATCCTTCGCTTCCAGCCGCTTCTCGTCGAGGTGGTTAGTGATCGCCTCGTAGGTGTTGTCCATGTTGTCGTAGGATCCGCGATGGACGAACTTCAGCGACTTGCCCTCGGGCGACTGCCCCATGCTCATGTTCTTGCCGAGGTTCTTGACGTCCTGGCCGACCGGAATTTCGGCGATGAAGGTGAAGCCCGTATCATCGGTCGAGGTGTAGACGATCAGCGCATTGCCTGATGGCTTGATGCCCTGCTTGTCGAGCAGGGCGGTCAGCGCCTTGAAGGCATCGATCAGGGTCTCGAACGCGGAATCCCAGTTGGCGTTGCCCTTGATGGTCACGACCTTCTTCGCTTCCAGCGTGACCGCCTCGCCGAAGGGATCGGCGGTCTGCACGGCGGCCGGTGGCGGCGTGGCCGGGGTTTGCGCGGCAGCGGGTGGCGGCGACGGGGCCGGCGAGGGGCTGGCGGAGGACGTCGGGCTGGCCGTGGGGGTCGGTGCCGGTGCGGCCTGCGACGTCGGACTTTCGGACGGGGTCGGGCTCGGCGAGGTGGCGGGGGCCGGGGTCGGAGAGGCGCTCGGCGCCGGGGACTGCGCCAGGGCCGCGCCGATCGGGACGGCCGCGGCGACCAAGCCGGCCAGAACCAGTCGGAAGGCGCGCGAAAGGTGCATTTCGGTGGTCTCCATACCCCAACGAGCTTCCAGGCGAGCGCCCCTGCGGAGCGCCCAAAGGGAGCGTCCAGTGCAGGCGCGCCCATCTCGCGCCCGTCGAATTCGCCGCATTCCTAACACGCAAGGCTCGCGTTCGTCCCATGACAGATGCGTCATGACCGCCCGGCGCCGGCTACTTTCCAATGCAGGGATATTCGCCATATAAGACAGGCAGAATTCAGGTCGTCCCATGAGCGCGCTGGCCAACCACGCATTTGCCAAGATGAACGGCGTCGGCAACGAGATCGTTGTCGTGGACCTGCGCGACTCCAAGGCCACGGTCACGGCCGCGGAGGCGCGCGCGGTGGCTTCGCCCGCCGGCGTGCATTACGACCAGATGATGGTGCTGCAGCGGCCGCGGCTCGATGGAACCGAAGCCTTCATCCGCATCTACAACAATGACGGCTCGGAGGCGGGCGCCTGCGGCAACGGCATGCGCTGCGTGGTGCGCCGACTGTTCGAGAAGACCGGTCAGACCACGGCGACATTCGAAACCGCGGCGGGCCTGCTCAATTGCTGGCAGGGCCCGCAGCCCGGCCTCTATACCGTTGACATGGGCGCGCCGAAGTTTTCCTGGCAGGAGATCCCGCTCGCCGAAGAGTTCCGCGATACCCGCTACATCGAATTGCAGATCGGGCCGATCGACAACCCGATCCTGCACTCGCCGTCGGCAGTGAACATGGGCAACCCGCACGCGATTTTCTGGGTCGACGACGTCAACGCCTACGACCTCGAGCGCTTCGGGCCGCTGCTGGAAAACCATCCGATCTTTCCCGAGCGCGCCAACATCACGCTCGCCCATATCGTTGATCGCGACCACATCACCATCCGCACCTGGGAACGCGGTGCAGGCCTGACCAGGGCCTGCGGTTCGGCGGCCTGCGCCACGGCGGTGGCCGCCGCACGGCTGAAGCGCGCCAACCGCATGGTGACGATCACGCTGCCCGGCGGCGATCTCCAGATCGAATGGCGCGAGCGCGACGACCACGTGCTGATGACCGGCACGGCGGATTTCGAGTACGAAGGCAAGTTCGATCCGGCGCTGTTCGCCAGCGTCGCGTAACATGTCCGTCGAGATCGTCACCTTCGGCTGCCGGCTGAACGCGTTCGAATCCGAGGTGATCCGGCGCGAGTCCGACGCCGCGGGCCTTTCCGATACCATCGTCATCAACAGCTGCGCCGTCACCAACGAAGCGGTGGCGCAGGCGCGGCAGTCGATCCGCCGCCTCAAACGCGAGCGTCCGGGGGCGCGTATCGTCGTCACCGGCTGCGCGGCGCAGACGCAGGCGCGGATGTTCGCCGACATGGAAGAGGTCGACCGCGTCGTCGGCAATGACGACAAGATGCGGGGCGAGGCCTGGCGCGCCGCGCGGGCCGCGTTCGATGCCGGCATCGCCAGCGACAAGATCGCGGTCACCGACATCATGGCGGTCAGGCAGATGGCGCCGCATCTCGTCGACGGCTTTCAGCGCGGCCTGCCGCGGGTGTTCGTGCAGGTGCAGAACGGCTGCGACCACCGCTGCACCTTCTGCATCATCCCCTACGGCCGCGGCAATTCGCGCTCGGTGCCGATGGGCGCGGTGGTCGAGCAGGTCCGCACGCTGGTCAGGCGCGGTCATGCCGAGATCGTGCTGACCGGCGTGGACCTGACCAGCTACGGCGCCGACCTGCCCGGCGCGCCAAGACTCGGCATGCTGACAAAGCAGATCCTGCGGCATGTCCCCGAGCTGAAGCGGCTGCGCATCTCCTCGATCGACTCCATCGAGGCCGACCGCGACCTGCTCGACGTCATCGCAGACGACGGGCGGCTGATGCCGCATCTGCATCTGTCGTTGCAGTCGGGCGACGACATGATTTTGAAGCGGATGAAACGGCGCCACTCGCGGCAGGATGCGATCGATTTTTGCGCTCAGCTGCGGCGGCTGCGGCCGGATATCGCACTCGGCGCCGACATCATCGCGGGCTTCCCGACCGAGACGGAGGAAATGTTCGCGCGATCGCAGGATCTGGTTAAGGAGTGCGGACTGACCTTCCTGCACGTGTTTCCGTACTCGAAGCGTCCGGGCACGCCCGCCGCACGCATGCCGCAGGTCGAAGGCAGCGAGATCAGGGAGCGGGCGAAGCGATTGCGTGCGACGGGCGAGGCGGCGCTGCGCCGGCGACTGCAATCTGAGATCGGGGCAGAGCGCGACGTGCTGATCGAAAGCCCGAGCGCCGGCCGCACCGAGCACTTCATTCCGGTGGCGATTGCAGGGGAGGCCGCGGGTGCGGTTAGGCGATTTGTCATCACCGGCCACGATGGTGCGCGGTTGACGGGGACTTAGTGCGACATGGCCTTCGCCGTCAGCCTGTTTCTCGATGCCGCCCTTTCAGACGCCGTGTCCGAAAGGTGGCGTCGCCTTGCCGATGCGGGTCTGTCACACTCGATGCTCGATCTTGCTTATCCGCCGCACGTTACCTTATCCGTTTCTGAAGAGTTGGATGCAAGGGCCGCGACGCTGGCGCTCGATGATGTCTTCGGGCGCATCAATCAAATCGGCGTCACGCTGACCGGGATATCGACGTTCGGGCCGGACGGTGGCGTGTGCTATGCCGCGCTCGCGCCGTCACCCGAGTTGGATCGATTGCACGAAAAGGTGCAGGCCGTGGCTGGTGAAACCTGCAGGCCGCATTATCGGGTCGGTCACTGGACGCCGCATTGTACGCTGGCCATGAATTTGTCGGCGGCGGACCTCGGGCGCGCTATCGACCTGCTGGCGCGCGACTGGCGTCCGCTTTCCGGTGTCTTCGAGGCTGCGGACTTCGTGGAATTCAAGCCCATTGCCGGAATCAGGCGCTGGTCGCTTCCAATCTCCCGATCCGATCGCCCGCTGTGAGCCTTGCTCTCGAACGCGTATGGAATGCTAGTTTGCCCGCGTCGGCGCAGCCGCGCGCACCTGCCAGAACGTCAGCATGCGCCGCGCGTTTTCGGCCGTGGTGCCGGCGAAGTGGCTCTTTGCTCTGGCCAGTTCGGCTGCGCCCGGCGCGCCCGTCGAATAGCGGCATCCCAGCACGGCTGCGGTGGTCTCCCAGCTCAACTCCGCGGCCCTGCAGGCGACCACGAGCCCGTCGTCGCGCAGGCTCTGCATCAGGGGACGGATGACGTCAATGGTGGAGCTCGAGAGCTCCGCAAGCGTGGCAACCGTCTCCTCGTATTTCTTCTGTTTGGCGAAGCCGGACAGCGCGGCCTCGGTGAGCTCGCCCTTCTCCTTCAACTGCGTGACGAGACGCCTGGCCGCGGTGAAATCGCGGACCTTCGACATCTCGCGGTCTGCGCTGGCGGCGGCGGTCGCGATGGCGCTGCGGATTTCCTCGAACAGATGCGGCGGCGCGCGGGACAATAGCCTGGTGCGAACCGCGTCCGTCGCCCGCTTCAACAGTTGTTGCCGAAGGTCCGCCGGCAAGTCGGCCCGGATGCCGGCCTCGACTGCGAGTTCGGGATTGTACTCCGCCTGCGCCACGATGATCGCAAAGCCGCGGGCTGAAACCCGCGCCCCCGGATTTGCCACGATGCGGCGGCTGACGCTGGCAAAGCGGCGCGAGAGCAGCGCGTCGGTGACGATCTCCTTCAACCACCAGCGCCCCGATATCGCCAGCAAATGCGGCTCGCCCTTGGTCTTCGCGAGGTCGATCAGATCCTCCTCGCCGAGGCGCGCCGATTCCTGCAGGACGGGCGCGGCGATGCTGATCTCGTCGTTGCGTGCAAGCCGGCGAATAACGGTCGCGGGCGCCTGGGCGATCGGCGCCAGTTGCGCGCTCATTTCAGCCAGTGCCATGCGTGCGCTGACGTCCGCGATCGACCGCAGCTCGATGGTTTTGACCAGCCGCTCGAGCACGCCGTCGAACAGCTCGACCTGTTCGTCGTTGAAATGGCCCGCGGATACCAGGAAGAGGTCGGTGACGCGCTTTGCCGTCTCGACGCATTTCGCGGTCGAGCCGCCGCCGATCGCAGCCTCGATTTCGGCGATTATCGCTGGTCCAGCAGGTGGCATTGCTCGTCCTGAGCTGACAGTTGCTTGTTCTAAGCAACCTGAATTTCTACAGGACGGGCCTGAACGTTTCGTAAACCATCGGACGGCGAGGCTCGGGGAACTACTCCCCGTTCCAGCCACAGGCCCTGAGCCGCTCGAGCATATGCGGCGGTGCCGGCGCGACCGCGCGAACCGGCTCCTTGTTCCTCGAAATCGGCACGCCGATGGCGCGCGAATGCAGATGCAGGCGCGGTTCGCCGAAGCGCGGGCCGTTGCCGTAGATGTTGTCGCCGACGATCGGCCAACCCATGGCGGACGCATGCACGCGCAATTGGTGGGTGCGGCCGGTGACCGGCTCCATCGCGAGCCAGGCGAGGCCGTCGCCGCGGCCGAGCACCTTCCAGTTGGTGACGGCCTTCTGCCCCTGCGGATCGGGCTTCTGCCACCAGCCACGTTCGGCGTTCAGCCGGCCGAGCGACAGGTCGATGGTGCCTTCATCTTCGGCCGGCCCGCCCTCGACCACCGTCCAATAGGTCTTTTCGACCTTGCCATGCTTGAACAGGAGCCCGAGCGAGGCGGTGGCCTTGCGGTGCCGTCCCAGCACCAGGCAGCCCGAGGTGTCCTTGTCCAGCCGGTGGGCCAGCACCGGCGGGCGCGGCAGGCCGAAACGCAGCGCGTCGAACGATGCCTCCAGGTTCGGTCCGCCCTTGGGGCCGCGATGCACCGGCAGCCCCGCGGGCTTGTCGATGATCAGCATCAGCCCGTCGCGGTGGAGCACGCGGGCGAGGATTTCTTCCTCCGTCAATTGGGGAACATCGAGCAAGTGTCGAGACTTTCGTTTCGGATGCGAAACGGCTAACACAGCGCCCCAATGAGCGAAACCGAAGACACACCCAAATTGAGCTGGTGGAAGAGGCTGTCCAGCGGCCTGAAGCGAACGTCGAGTTCGCTGGGGACGGCCGTTGCCGACCTCGTCACCAAGCGCAAGCTCGACCGCGCCATGCTCGACGACATCGAGGACGTGCTGCTGCGCGCCGATCTCGGCACCGAGGTCGCGGTGCGGATTGCGGATGCCGTCGGCAGCGGCCGCTACGACAAGGCGATCTCGGCCGACGAAGTGAAGAGCGTCGTTGCCACCGAAGTCGAAAAGGTGCTGGCGCCGGTGGCGAAGCCGCTCGAGATCGATGCTACGAAAAAGCCATTCGCGATCCTCGTCGTCGGCGTCAATGGCTCCGGCAAGACCACGACGATCGGCAAGCTCGCCTCGAAGTTCACCAGTGAGGGCCGCAAGGCGATGCTGGCCGCCGGCGATACCTTTCGTGCAGCGGCGATCGAGCAGCTGAAAGTCTGGGGCGAACGCAACAAGGTGCCGGTCGTTGCCGGCGCTCAAGGCTCGGACTCCGCGAGCCTTGCCTTCAACGCCCTGACCGCGGCGAAGGAGCAGGGCATCGACGTGCTCTTGATCGACACCGCCGGCCGCCTGCAAAACAAGTCCGAACTGATGAACGAACTCGAAAAGGTCGTGCGCGTCATCAGGAAGGTGGACGCCTCGGCGCCGCATGCGGTGCTGCTCGTGCTCGATGCCACGGTGGGACAAAATGCGCTGTCGCAAGTCGAGGCTTTTCATCGTACCGCAGGGGTTACGGGCCTGGTGATGACGAAGCTCGACGGCACCGCGCGCGGCGGCATCCTGGTGGCGCTGGCGGAGAAGCACAAACTGCCGGTGCACTTCATCGGCGTCGGCGAAGGCATCGACGATCTCGCGCCGTTCACGGCGCGCGATTTTGCCAGGGCGATTGCGGGGATCGAGTGACTCATCCTCCGAGACGCGCGCAAGCGCGCTCTTCACGCGACAGCGGCAAGTCCGTTGCGCGGGGATGAGGGAGAAATGCGGGAAGTCCTCATCCTGAGGAGGCGCGAAGCGCCGTCTCGAAGGATGGCGGCAAGCGAGAATTGATGGACTGAATGATGGACAAGACCAAGCCGCATCCGCTGTTCAAGCTTGCCACCGAGCTCGGGCCGCTGCTGATATTCTTCTTCGTCAACTCCAAGGCCAATCTGTTCGTCGCGACCGGCGCTTTCATGGTGGCGGTGGTGATCGCGATGGTCGCCTCCTACATGGTGACGCGGCACGTGCCGATGATGGCAATCGTCACCGCCGTCGTCGTGGTCGTGTTCGGCACGCTGACGCTGATCCTGCACGACGAGACCTTCATCAAGATGAAGCCGACCATCGTCTATTCGCTGTTTGCGGCCGCGCTCGGCGGCGGCCTGCTGTTCAACCGCTCCTTCATCGCCATCATGTTCGACCAGATGTTCAACCTGACGCAGCATGGCTGGCGGATTCTCACCATGCGCTGGGCGCTGTGGTTCCTCGCGATGGCGGTCCTGAACGAGATCATCTGGCGCACGCAATCGACAGATTTCTGGGTTGCCTTCAAGGTCTTCGGCATGGTGCCGCTGACCATGCTGTTTGCGATCACCCAGATGCCGCTGATCAAGCGCTATCATCTGGACCCGGCCTCGTTGGAGACGAGCGAGGCCGAAGCCGGCGATGTCAGCAAGGGGTAAGCCTCGTGTCCCGGACGCGGTGCAGCGTGAAACGCTGCTCCGCAGAGCCGGGACCCATTCTTTTGCTCGGCAAGCATGAGCCCCGGCTCTGCAGCGCACCGCAAATGCGCTGCGCTGCGTCCGGGGCACGCAAGTTCAGCTGCCCGCCTTCAGCGCCTTCTCGATCTCTACCTTGAGCACGCGATCGAGATTTTGCGGCGTGATCGGGCCGACCAGCTTGTAGACGATGGTGCCGTCGCGCCCGACGACGAAGGTTTCCGGCACGCCGTACACGCCCCATTCGATCGAGCCGCGGCCGTTGCTGTCGACGCCGACCGCCGAGAACGGATTGCCGTACCGGCCGAGGAATCGCCGCGCGTTGTCCGGGACGTCCTTGTAGTTGATGCCGACGATCTGCAGCCGCTTGTCCTTGGCCATCTCGGTGAGCAGCGGCGCCTCGTCATGGCAGGGGACGCACCAGGACGCCCAGACGTTGACGAGGCTGACCTTGCCCTTGAACACGGACGGATCGAGCCCGGGCACCACCGCACCATCGCGCGACAGGCCTTCGAGTGCCGGCAGCGCGGTCTGCGGCGCCTGGCGGCCGATCAGGGCCGACGGAATCTTCGAGGGATCGCCGCCATAGAGCCGCACCAGGAACAATGCGGCGATCACGCCGAAACCGATCAGCGGCAGCATCACCAGCCAGCGCCGGGTGCGCGTTGCGCTATCTCCCGCCTGCGCGCTCATCAGATCTCCGTCGCGCCGCGGCCGGAGCGCCGCGTGACGCCGCTGGCTTCGAGCTCGCGCAGGCGCGCCTTCTGGGTACGATAGTCGACTGCGATCCAGACGATCAGGAGCAGCACCACGATCGCCACCAGCGCGTAGGACGTCGTGATGAAGGAGGTGTAAGGACCGAGTGCCATTGCTCAGGCAGCCTGTTTGCTGGCTTGCATCATCTGCAGGCTGCGGACGCGCCGCCGCAATATCTCGTTGCGCATCGCCGCGAGATGCAGGGTGACGAACAACAGCGAGAACGCCACCGCCATCACCAGCAGCGGAATCAGGAAAGAGCGGTCCATGCTCGGTCCGCCCATCCGGATCACGGACGCGCCCTGGTGCAGCGTGTTCCACCAGTCCACGGAGAATTTGATGATCGGCAGGTTGATGGCGCCGACCAACGTCAGGACGGCGGCCGCGCGCGCCGCGCGCGAGGGATCGTCCACGGCTCTCCAAAGCGCGATGAGCCCGAGATACATCAGGAACAGGATCAGCACGGAAGTGAGCCGCGCGTCCCATTCCCAATAGGTCCCCCACATCGGCCGGCCCCACAGCGAGCCCGTGACCAGCGCGAGAAAGGTGAAGGCGGCGCCGATGGGAGCTGCGGCCTTGGCCGCGACGTCGGCGAGCGGATGCCGCCACACCAGCGTGCCGAGCGAGGCAATGCTCATCACGCCCCAGACGAACATCGACAGCCAGGCATTGGGCACGTGGATGAACATGATCTTGACGGTGGCGCCCTGCTGGTAGTCGTCCGGCGCCAGGGCCGACTGATAGAGGCCGACCGCAAGCAGGATCGCGGTTGCCGCCGCCAGCCATGGCAGCACGCGCGCGGTCAGCGTCAGAAAGCGCGTCGGGTTGGCGAGGTCGATCAGCGTCATGGCATCCTGATAAAGGCGGCGGCAGCGGCGCGCAATCTGCCTGAAACGCCTCGATTAAAGTTGATCGGCATCAAGTCAGTCGAGCCCGTGCTTGAGGCTGGCGGCTGCGGCAAACGGTCCGACCACGAAGCTCACCAGCGAGATTGCGCACAGGATCGAGAACGGGGTTCCAAACGGCGTCGGTCCCACGATGACCGCCTGCGAGGCGGCCACGCCGAAAATCAGCACGGGCACCGACAGCGGCAGCACGAGAACCGCCAGCAGCAATCCGCCGCGGTGCAGCGTCACTGCCAGCGCCGCGCCGATCATGCCCGTAAACGTCAGGGCCGGCGTGCCGACCAGCAGCGTCAGCGCAACCGCGGCCGTCGCCTCGACGTCGAGGTTGAGCAGCAGGCCCAGCACCGGCGTTGCCGCGATCAGGGGCAGCCCGGCGGCTAGCCAATGCGCCAGCGCCTTCGCCGCACAGGCGAGTTCCAGCGGCGTGCGGCTCATCACGATCAGGTCGAGCGAGCCGTCGTCATGGTCGGCCGTGAACAGGCGATCCAGAGTCAAGAGGCTGGCGAGCAGCGCGCCGAGCCAGAGGATCGCAGGCCCCAGCCGGGTCAGCAGCTTGAGGTCCGGCCCGATCGCGAACGGCATTAGCACGACGACAATCAGGAAGAACAAGACGCCGATCAGCGCCCCGCCGCCGACGCGCAGCGCAATGCGGATGTCGCGCCGCATGAGCGCGGAGAGCGCGGTCATGCCGCGCCCCCGATCCGTAATTCCCTTGCCTCGATCCCGAGCGGCGCATGCGTCGCGGCGATGATCATTCCTCCGCCGGCGAGATGCTCGCGCATCAGGCCCGCGAATACCACCTGGCCGGCCACATCGAGCGCGGTGGTCGGCTCATCCAGCAGCCACACCGGCCGCTGCACCGAAAGCAGTCGCGCGACCGAGAGCCGCCGTCGCTGGCCGGCGGAAAGGAAGCCGGCCGGCAGATGGGTGGCATGCGCGATCCCGACCCGGGCGAGGTTCGCCGCGGCATCGCCGGCTTCGCCGCCGAGAAAATCCCGCCAGAAGGAAAGATTTTCCATCACCGATAGCGCCGGCTTCAGCGCATCGCGATGGCCGAGATAATGCGCCTGTTCGGGCAGGGTCAGTTCGGCATCGCCGCCCGAAAGCTCGATCGAGCCGCCGGCGGGGTGCAGCAGGCCGGCGATCAGCCGCAGCAGCGAGGTTTTTCCGGAGCCGTTGGGGCCGACCACCGCCAGCGCCTCACCCGCAACCGCCTCGAAATCGAGGCCGGCGAATACTTCCCGGCCGCCCCGCACACATTTCAAGCCGCGCCCCGAGAGCCGCATGTCGTCCTTTCACAGCCCTCAAAATTCCTGAGGCTACCGCCCCGTAATTTTTTGCTGGCGCATTGCTGCAGCACAATAGTCGGTGTGGCGGCGCATCTAGAAAGATTCTATAAGCCCGAACCTTGATGCAGCACCGGGCCGGTGTCTGCAAGCCACTCGAACCCCGCCCTTCTGACGGTGCTCAAATACCCTCGCCGGGTATCATGATCAACTGGGATTTCCTCACATGACCTCTCTCGACAGCTTCAAATGCCGCAAGACCCTCAAGGTTGGTGGCAAGACCTATGTCTATTACAGCCTGCCCACCGCCGAGAAGAACGGTCTGAAGGGGATTTCGAAACTCCCCTATTCGATGAAGGTCGTGCTGGAGAATTTGCTGCGCAACGAGGATGGCCGCAGCGTCACCAGGGACGACATCGTCGCCGTCGGCAAGTGGCTGAAGAAGCGCCAGCTCGAGCATGAGATCGCTTTCCGTCCGGCGCGCGTGCTGATGCAGGATTTCACCGGCGTGCCGGCAGTGGTCGATCTCGCCGCCATGCGTAACGCCATGCAGAAGCTCGGCGGCGATGCCGAGAAGATCAACCCGCTGGTCCCGGTCGATCTCGTCATCGACCACTCGGTGATCGTCAACTTCTTCGGCGACAACAAGGCGTTCGGCAAGAACGTGGCCGAGGAATACAAGCAGAACCAGGAGCGCTACGAGTTCCTGAAGTGGGGCCAGAAGGCGTTCTCGAATTTCTCCGTGGTGCCGCCCGGCACCGGCATCTGCCACCAGGTCAATCTCGAATATCTCGCCCAGACCGTCTGGACGAAGAAGGAGAAGATGACGGTCGGCAAGAAGACCGGCACGTTCGAAGTCGCCTATCCCGACTCGCTGGTCGGCACGGACTCGCACACCACGATGGTCAACGGCCTTGCCGTGCTCGGCTGGGGCGTCGGCGGCATCGAGGCGGAAGCCTGCATGCTCGGCCAGCCGCTGTCGATGCTGCTGCCGGAAGTGGTCGGCTTCAAGCTCAAGGGCCAGCTCAAGGAAGGCGTCACCGCCACCGATCTCGTGCTCACGGTCACGCAGATGCTGCGCAAGCAGGGCGTGGTCGGCAAGTTCGTCGAGTTCTTCGGCCCCGGCCTCGACCATCTCTCGGTCGCCGACAAGGCCACCATCGGCAACATGGCGCCGGAATACGGCGCGACCTGCGGCTTCTTCCCGGTCGATGCCGCCACCATCGATTATCTCAAGACCTCCGGCCGCAAGGCCGACCGCGTCGCGCTGGTTTCGGCCTATGCCAAGGCGCAGGGCCTGTTCCGCACCGCCAAGTCTGCCGATCCGGTGTTCACCGCGACGCTGGTGCTCGACCTCGCCGACGTCGTGCCGTCGATGGCCGGACCGAAGCGTCCCGAGGGCCGCGTCGCGTTGCCGGCGGTCTCCACCGGCTTCGCCACTGCGCTGGCCGGCGAATACAAGAAGCCCGACGATGCCGGCAAGCGCTATGCCGTGGAGGGCCGCGACTTCGAACTCCGCAATGGCGACGTGGTGATTGCCGCGATCACCTCCTGTACCAACACGTCGAATCCGAGCGTGTTGATCGGCGCCGGCCTCCTCGCACGCAACGCCGCCGCCAAGGGCCTGAAGGCCAAGCCGTGGGTGAAGACCTCGCTGGCTCCGGGCAGCCAGGTGGTGGCGGAATATCTTGCCAATTCCGGCCTGCAGAAGGACCTCGACAAGGTCGGCTTCAACCTGGTCGGCTTCGGCTGCACCACCTGCATCGGCAATTCCGGCCCGCTGCCGGAGGAGATTTCCAAGTCGATCAACGACAACGGCATCGTCGCCGCCGCCGTGCTGTCGGGTAACCGCAACTTCGAGGGCCGCGTCTCGCCGGACGTGCAGGCGAACTATCTCGCCTCGCCGCCGCTGGTCGTGGCCTATGCGCTCGCCGGCACGGTGACCCGGGATCTCGCGGTCGAGCCGATCGGCACCGGCAAGGACGGCAAGCTGGTCTACCTGAAGGACATCTGGCCGACTACGAAGGAGATCAACGCCTTCATGAAGAAGTTCGTGACGGCCTCGATCTTCAAGAAGCGCTATGCCGACGTGTTCAAGGGCGACACCAACTGGCGCAAGATCAAGACGGTGACCAGCGAGACCTATCGCTGGAACATGAGCTCGACCTATGTGCAGAACCCGCCTTACTTCGACGGCATGAAGAAGCAGCCGGAGCCGATCAGCGACGTCGTCGACGCGCGGATCCTCGCCATGTTCGGCGACAAGATCACCACCGACCATATCTCGCCGGCCGGTTCGATCAAGCTGACCTCTCCGGCAGGCAAATTCCTCAGCGAGCACCAGGTGCGCCCGGCCGACTTCAACCAGTACGGCACGCGGCGCGGCAACCATGAAGTCATGATGCGCGGCACCTTCGCCAACATCCGCATCAAGAACTTCATGCTGAAGGGCGCCGACGGCAACATTCCGGAGGGCGGCCTGACCAAGCACTGGCCCGACG
>CAZDEZ010000063.1:0-24137 GCA_964504705.1 uncultured Bradyrhizobium sp. | reverse complement strand
TCGCAGATATGCTCGTGGCTGTTCTTGCCGGCCTGGTTGAGCAGGATGACCTGGTCGATATGCGAGGTGCGGAAGCGCCGCAGCTTCTTGCGCAGCGTTTCCGGCGAGCCGATCAGGCCGCCGCGCAGCGCCGCCTCCTGGGCTTCCGGATTCTCGCGCTTCCACTTGTTGTACTCGTCCCACATGTTGACGGTGCCGGGCGGCGGGCGCTGGCGGTTCTGCGACTGGCCGTAGTAGCGCAGCGCGAACTGGAAGAAGGTGGCCCCGTCAGCGCGGCGTCGCGCCTCCTCGTCGGTCTCGGCGCACATGAAGAACGACACCAGCGCCATGTTCGGGTTGATGTCGTAGTCGGCGAGCTTCTTCAGCCGCTTGGTGATGGCGTTGTAATAGGCATGTACCCAGGCGTGCGCGGCATCGGCACTGACGAACTGGAAGCCGAGCGCGCCAAAGCCGTTCTCGCCCGCTCGCTCGATGGTCGGCAGCTGCGAGCAGGCCATCCAGAGCGGCGGATGCGGCTTCTGCACCGGTTTCGGCACGACATTGCGCAAGGGTATGTCGAAATACTTGCCGTGATGCTCGGTACCGACCCTGGTGAACATCGGGAAGATCGCCTGGACGGCTTCCTCGAACACCTCGCGCTTGGTCTCCATGTCGCGGCCGAACGGTGTCAGTTCGGTGATCGAAGCGCTCTCGCCCATGCCGAATTCGCAGCGGCCGTTCGAGAGCAGGTCGAGCACCGCGATGCGCTCGGCGACGCGTGCCGGGTGATTGGTGGTGAGCTGGAAGATGCCGTGGCCGAGCCTGATCTGCTTGGTGCGCTGGCTCGCCGCAGCAAGGAAGGATTCGGGCGACGGCGAGTGCGAATATTCCTCGAGGAAATGATGCTCGACCACCCAGGCGTAGTCGTAGCCCAGCCGGTCCGCAGTCTCGAGCTGCGTCAGGGCGTTCTGGTAGAGCCTGAGCTCGTCGCCCTCGGCCCACGGCCTCGGCAGCTGCAGCTCGTAGAAGATGCCGAATTTCATGGCGTTCTCTCCCCGCGGCGATCTTGTCGTTGCCCTCAGTCTATTCCGGCGGGGAATTGAGTCCAGCGCGAGCAATTTCCGCACGACGGGAGATTGGCGCGTCGATCCGGGATCGGCGCGCCGCCAGCACGGTTTCGTTTCGGAGCGGGCGCTCGCCTTGCTATCGCGCCGCCTTCGCGCGGGCCACGTCCGCGTCCTGCAGGAAGTCGACCAGCTTCTGCAGCGGCCCGACCTGGTCGATGTGATCCAGCATGTCGCGGTAGGCCTCCTGCGCCTTCGGCGGAAGCTTGTGCGCGATGCCCTGATGGCAATCGACGCAGGTCTTGCCCTGTGCGAACGCCGTCTGATGCAGCTTCGAGGCGCGCGGTTCCTGGGTGGCATACTCCATGTGGTCGAACTTGTGGCAGTTGCGGCATTCGCGCGAATCCGTGGTCTTCATCGCGCGCCAGACGCTCTTGGCGAGCTCGAGACGGTGCGCGGCGAATTTCTCCGGCGTGTCGATCGAACCCATCGCCTTGTGCCACAGCTCGTTCGACGCCTGGATCTTGCGCACGACCTTGTGGGTCCAGTCCTTGGGCACATGGCAATCCGGGCAACTCGCGCGCACGCCGGTGCGATTCGAGTAATGCGGCGTGTTGCGGTACTCGGCGTAGACGTTGTCCTTCATCTCGTGACAGGAGATGCAGAACTGCTCGGTGTTCGTCGCCTCCATCGCCCAGTTGAAACCGCCCCAGAAGATGACGCCGGCGCCGAAGCCGACGACGATGATCAGGCCCCAGGCGAAACGCGCCGTGGGCGAGAAGAACCACCGCCAGAGCCTCGTTACGAGGCCCGGCCGCGAGGCTGCCGAAGCAGCGACAGTTTCGGTATCGGCCATTGTCGCCTCACTTCGCCTGCGTCGCGTTCTTGAACATGTTGCCGACCAGCGGCTTGGCGTCGACCTGCGGCACGTGGCACTGCTGGCAGAAATAACGAGTGCCCGCGACCTTATCGAGCCGCACGCCCTGCCGGTCGACGTAGTGCGTTTCCGAGATCTTCGGCGCGTTGACCCGCGTATTGCCGGGCCAGTCATGGCAGCCCATGCAGGCATTGTTGTCGGTGGTGATCTGATAGCCCTCGACCTTGTGGGGAATCAGCGGCGGTTGCTGACGGTAGGCACGGTCGAAGCCGCCGGCAGGCACCGTTTGCTTGCCGACGTCGGGAGCAGCCGACGTATCGGTCAGCGGCGCCTCGCGCAAACCTTTTGGCGCCTTGGCCTCCTGGGCCTGCGGCCCGACGGCGGCAAGGGGAGCTGCCAGAACTACGGCCAAGGCCGCAACCAATGGAATGAACCGGAGACGCGTCATGGGACGACCCTTTCAGGACTGCGACGGGGTGAGGCGACGCGCGCAGGCGAAGACGCCGGCACGATCGCAGAATCGGTGGAAACTGCGCCGTTGCGGGTGCGCAGGCTCAGGTTGAAGACACGCTTGGAGCAGACGTCGATGCAGGCCCCGCACAGCGTGCAGTCGCCCGACGTGATGACGGGACCAAGGCCCAGGCGCTCGCCGTTCAGCGCGGGGCTGATGACGTGCGGCTCCGGACAGACGGCGAAGCAATCCATGCAGTCGTTGCAGGCGGCGCGATTGTCGGCGGCCACGCGCAGCAGCGCGACCCTGCCGATCTGGCCGTAGAACGCCCCGACCGGGCAGAGGTGACCGCACCAGCCTTGCCTGGCCACGAGAAGGTCGAACAGGAAGATCGCCGCCGTTCCGCCGGCTCCGAACCAGAGGCCGAACACCAGCGCGCGATGCAATGCAGTAACCGGATTGATCAGTTCCCAGGCTACCGAGCCAGACACCGCCGAGGCCACGAGGATCGCGCCGACGAAGTAGAGCCGGAGCTCCGGCCGGATCCTGGCCGTAAAGGTGATCCCGAGCCGCCGCCTCAGCCAGGCCGCAAGATCCGTCACCGGATTGACCGGGCAGACCCATGCGCAATAGCTGCGGCCGCCGAACAGCAGGTACGCGCCGAGAACGATGCCCGAACCGACGATCGCAAGGCCCTCGGGCCAGTGCCGCGCTGCCAGCGACTGCAGGAAGATGAAGGGATCGTTCAGCGGCAGCACGCCGAGCGTCATCGACGAGGCCAGGGTGCCCTTCGCGATCCAGATGCCGAACAGGGGCCCCGACAGGAACAGCGCGAGGAAGAACAGCTGGCTGATCCGGCGCAGCAGCAAAAACCGCGACGATGCCCATAGGCCTTTCTGGGCGCGTGCCTCGAGATATGGCCTGGCATTGGCGCTCATGGCGCGCCTCCCGCTTCGGGCTTGCGCACCGGCAGCTTGAGCGGCGCGTCGACCAGCGCCCCGCCCGCCTTCTTCTTTTCTTCCCAGCCGCGCCGGTAGTGCTCGTCCTGCTTGAGTGCGGCGATCTCCATCGGCAGCACCTTGATGGCGGCATCGCTCAGCACGCAGGATTTCTCGCATTTGCCGCAGCCGGTGCAGTATTCGGCGTGGACGACCGGCTCGAAGATGGCGTGTTTCGAGGTGCGGGCGTTGTGCGAGGTTTCCAGCGTGATCGCCTTGCCGATCGCGGGGCACACCCGGTAGCAGACGTCACAACGCAGTCCCTGCAGATTGAGGCAGGTTTCGCGGCTCGTAATCACCGCGACGCCCATCTTCGCCTTGTTGATGTCGGTGAGCGCATGATCCAGCGCACCGGTCGGGCACGCCTTGACGCAGGGAATGTTGTCGCACATTTCGCAGGGCACGTTACGCGCCACGAAGAACGGCGTTCCCACCGCCGGACCGTCCGCCCAGTCCGCAAGGTTCAAGGTGTCGTAGGGACAGTCGCGGACGCAGAGGCCGCAGCGGACGCAGGCTGAGAGAAATTGCTTCTCAGGCAGTGCGCCCGGCGGCCGCAACGTCTGCGCAGGCCTGGCGCGCGAGGACACGCCGAACGCGGTCAGCATCGTCGCGGCGACGGCTGCGCCGCCGCCGAAACGTGCCATATCCTGCAGCGCCTTGCGGCGCCGCGGATCGCCTGGAATGCCTGCACCCGTCTCCGCCATGGCTCATTCCATCAGATCAGGCGGAAACCACGCGGCAGGCGCACTTCTTGAAGTCCGTTTCCTTCGAAATCGGACAGGTCGCATCGAGCGTGAGCTTGTTGGCGAGCTGGCTTTCGTCGAAGAACGGGAAGTAGACGAGCCCGCGGGGCGGCTTGTTGCGTCCCTTGGTCTCCACCCGCGTCACCACTTCGCCGCGCTTGGTCTGGATCTTCACCGGCTGGCCGCGCAGCAGCTTGCGCGCGGCAGCGTCGTCCGGATGCATGAACAGCGTTGCCGCGGGCACGGAGCGATGCAGTTCGGGCACGCGCCGCGTCATCGAGCCGGAGTGCCAGTGCTCCAGCACGCGACCGGTGCAAAGCCACAGGTCGAACTCCTTGTCGGGCGTTTCCGCCGCAGGCTCGACCGGGCAGAAGATGATGCGCGCCTTCTTGTCGGGCTTGCCGTAGAACGAGAAGCCCTCGCCCGGTTTCACATAGGGATCGTAGCCTTCGCGGAAGCGCCACAGCGTCTCCTTGTTGTTGACCACCGGCCAGCGCAGGCCGCGCGTCTGGTGGTACTGCTCGAAGTCGGCGAGGTCATGCGCGTGGCCGCGGCCGAACTTGGCGTATTCCTCGAACAGGCCCTTCTGGACGTAAAAGCCGAAGGCGGCGCTTTCGGAGTTGTCGTAACCCTTCTGGCATTCGGTGACCGGAAACTTGTTCACCTCGCCGTTGGCATAGAGCACGTCGAACAGGGTCTTGCCGCGCCACTCCGGCTTCTTGGCGATCAGCTCCTCCGGCCAGACTTCCTCGAGCTTGAAGTGCTTGGAGAATTCCATCAGCTGCCACAGGTCGGAGCGTGCCTCGCCGGGCGCCTTGACCTGCTGCCGCCAGAACTGCGTACGCCGCTCCGCATTGCCATACGCGCCCTCCTTCTCCATCCACATCGCGGTGGGCAGAATGAGGTCGGCCGCGAGCGCCGTGACGGTCGGATAGGGATCGGACACGACGACGAAGTTGGCCGGATTGCGGTAACCGGGATAACCCTCCTCGTTCATGTTCGGCGCGGTCTGCATGTTGTTGGTGCACTGGACCCAATAGGCATTCAGCTTGCCGTCCTTCAGCATCCGGTGCTGCACCACGGCGTGGAAGCCGATATTGCCGGGCAGCGTGCCTTCGGGGAGCTGCCAGACCTTTTCGGTCTCGGCGCGGTGCTTCGGGTTGGTGACGACCATGTCGGCCGGCAGGCGGTGCGCGAAGGTGCCGACCTCGCGCGCGGTGCCGCAGGCCGACGGCTGGCCGGTCAGCGAGAACGGGCCGTTACCCGGCTCTGAAATCTTTCCGGTCAGCAGGTGCACGTTGTAGATCATGTTGTTGACCCACGTTCCGCGCGTGTGCTGGTTGAAGCCCATCGTCCAGTAGGAGATGATTTTCTTCTTCGGATCGGCATAGAGCTTGGCGAGCCGCTCGAGATTCTCCTTTGGCACGCCGGAGGCCTTGTGGGCGTAATCGAGCGTATAGGGCTCGAGCAGCTTCTTGTATTCGTCGAAGCCGATCTTGTCCTTCATGCCGGCCGGATCGAGCGCGCCGTCCTTGCCGGCCTTGTGCGAGGCGTTGACCGCCTTGGCCTCGAGCGCATTCGTCGGGCGCAGGCCATAGCCGATATCGGTCACCGTCGAGGCGAACTCGGTGTGCTTTTCGACGAAGTCCTTGTTCACCGCGCCTGAATTGACGATGTAATTCTGGATGTAGTTGAGGATCGCCAGGTCGCTGTGCGGCGTGAAGATCATCGGGTTGTCGGCGAGCTCGAACGAGCGGTGTTCGAACGTGGAGAGCACGTGCACCTCGCAACCTTCATGCGTCAGGCGGCGGTCGGTGAGACGCGACCACAGGATCGGATGCATCTCCGCCATGTTCGCGCCCCAGAGCACGAACGCGTCGGCCTGCTCGAGGTCGTCATAGCAACCCATCGGCTCGTCGATGCCGAAGGTGCGCATGAAGCCGGCAACGGCGGACGCCATGCAATGCCGCGCGTTTGGATCGAGATTGTTGGTCCGGAAGCCGGCCTTGAACAGTTTCGAGGCGGCATAACCTTCCCAGATCGTCCACTGGCCCGAGCCGAACATCCCGACCGCCGAAGGGCCGCTCGCCTTCAGCGCGGCCTTCCATTTCTCGGCCATGATCTTGAAGGCCTCGTCCCAGGAGATCGGGGTGAACTCGCCGTTCTTGTCGAACTTGCCGTTCTTCATGCGCAGCAGCGGCTGGGTCAGCCGGTCCTCGCCGTACATGATCTTCGACAGGAAGTAGCCCTTGATGCAGTTGAGGCCGCGGTTGACCGGCGCATCGGGATCGCCCTGGGTCGCGACCACCTTGCCGTTCTTGGTGCCGACGATGACGCCGCATCCGGTACCGCAGAAGCGGCAGACGCCCTTGTCCCACCGGATGCCGTCGGTCTTGCCGGCCTGCGCCAGCGCCGCGTCCGGCAGCGCCGCCCCGATCGTCGAGGCGGCGGCAACCGCAGCCGCGGCCTTCAGCGCCTCTCGACGGGTGGTCTGTACTTCATCGGTATCGGTCAATTGCTTGTTCATCGTCGCTCTCCGCTCAACGAATCTCGGGTTGCTGGGTCGGCACGCTGGCGCCGCCATTCCGGCCGGCACTTGCGCAGCACGCCGCGTTGTCTTTGCAGGTATCGCCGTGATGGCCATCGGTCTCGCTGTCCGGCTCATCGACCGCGTGGAAGATCAGCGAGGCGGCCACGACGCCGGGCATACGGTGGATCGCCGCGATCTGGTCGATCGCCATCGACGACGGCGTGTCGATGATCGTTGCCGCCAGCCGGTATTCGCCGGACGCCGCCTGCAGCTCGACGCCGGGCAGCGCCATGATCCTGGCCGCGAGATCCGCCCCGGCGTGAGGCGCAAGATAGACGGCGACGCCGCAGATGTTCTGGGATTTAGCCATGACCGGCGACCAGCCTTGCAACTTCGGAAACGAGCTCGACCCGCTCGCGAGGTACCATCGCGATCGCCTCGACCGGGCAGACCGGAACACAATCGCCGCAGCCGGAGCAGGCAGCGGCATCGATGACGGCGCCCAGCTTCTCGCGGGCGAGGATGCGGATGGCGGCGCGATCGCAGACTTCCGCGCAGCGGCGGCAGTCGATGCCATGCCGCTCGACGCAGGCGTTTGCAGTGGAGAGGGTCGCCAGCAGGCTCGGGCGTGGCTCGTCGGCGCCCGGCAACCTTTCGGCTTCGCCCGATGCGAAGGGAAGAACGGCAGTAAGAAGCGCGCGTCGCGACACCGGCAAAGACATGTTCCTCACGCGGCAAAGTCCGCGCTCCAACCTCTCGCGGGTCCGCTCCCCATGGAGCAGATCCGGGCCGACGCCGTTGTCGGGGGTGTCGCCGAGCACACTCTAGGTTCCGCCCGCCAAAGTGCGTTGCGCTAGATCAACCACAATCCACGGGCGCGAAGCTGCCTGTTGATCGACGGGTATGCGCACCCTTTCGAGGGAGATTCCGGTGAATTTCGTCACAAGCTAGCGGCGAAAGGCCGCTTTGGACGCCCCGACAATTGAGATTGATTCAGATCAAACAGCCGATAAGATTCGCGCATCGGGCCGATCGGCAACGGAGCCGCCTCATCCCGCTGAATTAATCGAAAAGAGACACTTCATGCTCAGGGCTGGCGACGAGTCGGGCGCGTATGCGCGCCGCAGGCGGATGGAAATTTTCGCCTTCCTTTTCCTCACTGCCGTAATGATGCCTGCGTTCGCGGTGGCGGCGGTCGGCAGCTACGGCCTTGCCGTCTGGATCTACCAGATCGCCGCCGGGCCGCCCGGTCCTCCCCAGAAAAACTGATCGCGACAAGGAGAAGCATCGTGGCCCCCTTCCAACCCGCCATCGACCGCCGCGCCCTGATCACCGGCCGCATCATCAATCCCGACCGCGTGGTGACGCCGCCGGAAGGCGAGATTGCCAGCATCATCGTGCAGGCCCGCCCCGAAAATCTCGACGAGGTCGAGGCTGCGATCACGGCGTTGAAGGGATGCGAGATCTACGGGCGCGATCCCAAGGGCAAGCTGATCGTCGTAGCCGACGCTCCCGACAGCGGAGCGCTCGGGACCCTGCTGAATACCATTTCACTGCTGCCGCATGTGCACACCGCTTCGCTGGTGTTTCACGCCACCGAAACCGGCTAGCCGCCTGACGCCAGGAGGATTGCAATGACCGCCCCCAAACTCGACCGCCGTGAGCTGCTCAAGCTGAAGGCTGCCACGATCGCCGCCACCGCCGCCGGGATGCCGGCCCCCGCCATGGCCGCCAATGTCGTCACCGAACGCGGAGCGAGCGAACTGAAATGGGACAAGGCTGCCTGCCGGTTCTGCGGCACCGGTTGCAGCGTCATCGTCGGCACCAAGGACAACCGCGTCGTCGCCACACATGGCGACATCAAAAGCGAGGTCAATCGCGGCCTCAACTGCGTAAAGGGCTATTTCCTGTCCAAGATCATGTACGGCCATGACCGGCTCACCAGGCCGATGCTGCGCAAGACGGGTGGCAAGTACGACAAGAACGGCGAGTTCACGCCCGTCAGCTGGGACGAGGCCTTCGACATCATGGCGGAGAAATTCAAGGACGCGTTGAAGAAGCGCGGGCCGAGCGGGGTCGGCATGTTCGGCTCCGGCCAGTGGACGGTCTGGGAAGGCTATGCCGCGGCAAAGCTGTTCAAGGCCGGCTTCCGCTCCAACAACATCGACCCCAACGCGCGGCATTGCATGGCCTCGGCCGTCGCCGGCTTCATGCGCACCTTCGGTATCGACGAGCCGATGGGCTGCTATGACGACATCGAGGCCACCGACGCCTTCGTGCTGTGGGGCTCCAATATGGCGGAGATGCATCCGATCCTGTGGACCCGGGTGACCGACCGCCGCCTTTCGGCGCCGCATGTCCGCGTCGCCGTGCTGTCGACCTTCGAGCACCGCTCGTTCGACCTCGCCGACATCGGCATGGTGTTCGTGCCGCAGACCGACCTCTACATCCTCAACGCCATCGCCAATCACATCATCAAGACCGGCCGGGTCAACAAGGAGTTCGTCAACGCGCATACCGTGTTCAAGCGCGGCCAGACCGACATCGGTTACGGCCTGCGCCCGGAACATCCGTTGCAGAAGAAGGCAACCGGCGCGTCGAAGCCCAACGACGCCACCGACATGACCTTCGACGAATACGCAAAGTTCGTTTCGGAATACACGCTGCAGAAAGCCGCCGACATGTCCGGTGTGCCGCTCAACCGCCTCGAGGCGCTGGCCGAGCTTTATGCCGACCCCAAGACAAAGGTGGTCAGCTTCTGGACCATGGGCTTCAACCAGCACACCCGCGGCGTCTGGTGCAACAACCTCGTCTACAACATCCATCTCCTGACGGGAAAAATCTCGACACCCGGCAATAGCCCGTTCTCGCTGACCGGCCAGCCGTCGGCCTGCGGCACTGCACGCGAAGTCGGCACCTTCTCGCACCGGCTGCCCGCCGACATGGTGGTGACCAACAAGGCGCACCGCGACACCACCGAGAAGATCTGGCAGCTCCCCGAAGGCACGATTCCCGACAAGCCGGGCTATCACGCCGTGCTGCAGAGCCGGATGCTGCGCGACGGCCTGCTCAACGCCTACTGGGTGCAGGTCAACAACAATCTGCAGGCCGGTCCCAACATCAACGAGGAAATCCTGCCGGGCTTCCGCAATCCGGACAATTTCATCGTGGTGTCGGACGCCTATCCGACGGTCACGGCGCTCGGCGCCGATCTCATCCTGCCCGCCGCGATGTGGGTGGAAAAGGAAGGCGCCTATGGCAACGCCGAGCGGCGCACCCAGTTCTGGCACCAGCTCGTCAGCGCGCCCGGCGAATCGCGCTCCGACCTCTGGCAGCTGATGGAGTTCTCCAAGCGCTTCAAGATGGAGGAGGTCTGGACCGAGGAACTGCTGGCGAAGAAGCCCGAGTACCGCGGCAAGACAATGTTCGACGTGCTCTTCAAGAACGGCGTGGTCGACAAATATCCCGTCTCCGATCTCGAGACCGGTTACGGCAACGACGAGGCCAAGGCATTCGGCTTCTATGTGCAGAAGGGCCTGTTCGAGGAGTATGCCGTGTTCGGCCGCGGCCACGGCCACGACCTCGCGCCGTTCGACACCTATCACCGCGAGCGCGGCCTGCGCTGGCCCGTCGTCAACGGCCAGGAAACCAAATGGCGCTTCAAGGAGGGCAGCGATCCCTACGTCAAGCAGGGCGCCAACTACCAGTTCTACGGCTTCCCCGACGGCAAGGCGCGCATCTTCGCGCTGCCGTTCGAGCCGGCGGCGGAATCCCCCGACAAGGAATATCCGCTATGGCTCTCCACCGGACGCGTGCTGGAGCACTGGCATTCCGGCTCGATGACCCGCCGGGTGCCGGAGCTATACCGTGCCTACCCCGAGGCGGTTTGCTTCATGCACCCCGACGATGCACTGGAAGCCAAGCTGCGTCGCGGCGACGAGGTGAAAGTGATCTCGCGCCGCGGCTTCATCCGCGCGCGCCTCGAAACGCGCGGTCGCGACCGGCCGCCGAAGGGCCTCGTTTTCGTGCCCTGGTTCGACGAGTCGAAGCTGATCAACAAGGTGACGCTGGACGCCACCGACCCGATCTCGCTGCAGACCGACTTCAAGAAATGCGCGGTGCGTATCGAAAAGGTGGTGTGACATGGTCAGGAAATTCGCCACCGCCCTGCTTGCCGCCGCGCTGATTGCCGGCGCGGGCTCGCTTGCCGCGCAGACGCTCAACTCCGGACTGCGCGGCCCGACCCCGCTCAATGACGAGGGGCCGGCGGCGCCGATGACGCCGCCCAGGAACACGTCGGAGAAGGAGGTGCGCAACTATCCGGAACAGCCACCGGTCATCCCGCATTCGATCGAAGGCTACCAGATCGATCTCAACGGCAACAAATGCCTGTCCTGCCATGCCCGCGCCCGCACCGGCGAATCGCAGGCGCCGATGGTGTCGATTACCCACTTCATGGACCGCGACGGCCAGTTCCTCGCCTCGGTGTCGCCGCGGCGCTTCTTCTGCACCGAATGCCACGTGCCGCAGAGCACCTCCACCCCGCCGGTCAGCAACAACTTCGTCGACATCGACACGCTGCTGAACCGCGCCGCACCGGGAGGGCGGCGATGAGCACGGTAAACGGCGCGGAACCGCGCCCGGGCTTCTTCGCCCGGATCTGGAGTTTTGCCCTCGAAATCTGGGACGTGCTGCGGCGGCCGAGCTCGGTATTCGGACTCGGCGTGCTGGTCATGGCAGGTTTCGTCGCCGGCATCATCTTCTGGGGCGCCTTCAACACCGCGCTCGAGCTGACCAACACGGAAAAATTCTGCACCGGCTGTCACGAAATGCGCGACAACGTGTTCGCCGAGCTGAAATCGACCATTCACTTCACCAACCGATCCGGCGTCCGCGCCACCTGCCCGGATTGCCACGTGCCGCACGAATGGACCGACAAGATCGCGCGCAAGATGCAGGCCTCGAAGGAGGTCTGGGGCCATCTGTTCGGACGAATCGACACCCGCGAAAAGTTCGTCGATCACCGGCGCGAACTGGCGCAGCATGAATGGGCGCGGCTTAAGGCCAACGATTCGCTGGAATGCCGCAACTGTCACAGCTCCGAATCGATGGACATCACCAAGCAGTCGCCGCGCGCGTCCGTCGCCCATCAGCGCTTCCTGTTCACGGGCGAGAAGACCTGCATCGACTGTCACAAGGGCATCGCTCACCAGCTGCCCGACATGCGCGGCGTGCCCGGCTGGCAGTAAGCGGCATGGGCCGGCGCGCCTTGCGCCGGCGGTTGCAATGGTTAGGTTGAGGGCTCCCTGAGTCGCCGCCCGAAGGCCGGCGTCTTCCCCCTGCCCGACACCATGACCAGCTTCACGCCGCATCAGGATTCCGCGCTCAAGGCCGTTGCCGACTGGCTCAAGGCCAAGCCGGGCAAGAACAATACGCCGCAGGTGTTCCGCCTGTTCGGCTACGCCGGAACCGGCAAGACCACGCTGGCGCGGCATGTCGCCGAGGGCGTCGACGGCGAGGTGAAGTTCGCCGCCTTCACCGGCAAGGCCGCGCTTGTCATGCGCAACAAGGGCTGCGATGGCGCTTCCACCATCCACTCGCTGATCTACCGCGCCCGCGAATCCGGCGTCGAGCAGCCGAGTTTCGAGCTGTGGGACGATGCGCCGGCCTCGAAGGCCAAGCTGATCGTGATCGACGAATGCTCGATGGTGGATGCCGAGCTCGGCCGCGACCTGCTGTCGTTCGACTGCCCGCTGCTCGTGCTCGGCGATCCCGCGCAATTGCCGCCGATCGCCGGCGGGGGATTCTTCACCGACGCAGAGCCGGACGCGATGCTGACGGAGGTGCACCGACAGGCGCAGGACGATCCGATCGTGCGGATGTCGATGGACATCCGCGAGGGCCGCGAACTCGAGATCGGCCGCTATGGCGAAAGCGACGTCGTCTCGCGCCGGGAGCTCGACCCGGAGCGCGTCATGCGCACCGACCAGGTGCTGGTCGGCCGCAACAATACGCGGCGCGCCTACAACATGCGCATCCGCCAGAAGCAGAACATCGAGGAGCCCTTGCCGGTCGCCGGTGACAAGCTGGTGTGCCTGCGCAACAACCGCAAGAAGGGCCTGTTCAACGGCGGCCTGTGGCGGGTGAAGTCGCGCGCGCAGTCGAAATCGAAGATCGTTACGATGCGCGTGATGCCGGACGAGGAGTTCGGGCACAAGGTGACGAAAGTGTCGGTGCGCGGCGAGTGCTTCGAGGGTGGCATCGAGGGCATTCCGTGGGAACAGCGCAAGCCCTATGACGAATTCGACTACGGCTACGTGCTGACCGTGCACAAGTCGCAGGGCTCGCAATGGGACGACGTCGTGCTGTTCGACGAGAGCTTTGCCTTCCAGGACAGCCGCGCACGGTGGCTGTACACGGGAATCACGCGGGCGGCGAAACGGCTGAGCGTGGTGGTGTAGCCTGGTCCATCCTGTGTTCCCCGGATGCAGCGCAGCACGCCGCACGTGCGGCGTGCTGCGCAGCATCCGGGGTCCATGGCTGGCATGGGTCCCGGCTCTGCGGTGCACCGCTGAAGTGGCGCTGCACCGCGTCCGGGACACGAAAGTCATTTCTCCGCAACGAAGTAGAAATCCTCCCTCCCCGGCAGCGAGCCATACGTGAACGGCTGCTGCCGGCGATCGGTGGCCTTCCAGACCTCGTCGCGAACGATGTCGAAAAGCCGGCGCACCTCGATCTTCGGCACCTTGATTTCGCGCGCCAGCGCCATGGCGAACGGACTGTTGAGAGCGTCGCCGTCGAGCGCGGTCTCGCCGTGCTTGGCGGCGTAGACCACCATGAAGCCGGCTTCCGGCTCGATGTTGGAAAGTCCCTTGTTGACCAGCTTGAGCGCGATGGTGTGCCGCATGTTCTTCTCGAAGGGATTGTCGCGGCAGGCATCGAGCATGACGAGGCGCAGCTTGCGCGCGCCCGAGACCGCCGCGATCACCTGCTCGAGCGCCACCGCCTGGGCTTCCGCATCGCGATCGGCCGCGAGCTTCGCATCGGTCGGAATCAGATAGTTGACGCCGCCGATCTCCATGCCGTGGCCGGCGTAGTAGACCACGGCCCAGTCCGCCTTCTCCGCCTCGCGGCCGAATTCGCGCAACGTCGCGAAGAACTGGTCGCGGCCGAGGTCGGCGGCAAGGCTCACCGTGTGAAAACCCAGGCCGCGCAACGTGTCGGCGATCAGCCTCGCATCGCGCGTCGGGTTGTCGAGCTTCGGCACGGCGTGATAGGCGCCGTTGCCGACGATCAGCGCCACCTTCCGCGCGGCGGGAGCGGCCGGCGCGCCGGGCGCCGTCGCCTTTCCGGAAGGCGGAACGACCGGGCCTGTGGTCTGGCTGCGCAGCGACGGATCCGCGGCCACCAGCGCCGCCAGCCGCTCCCTGGCGAAGCGCCGCGCCAGCGTGGTCTCGTATTCGTCGACCTTGGTCAGCGCAGCGCCTGCGGAACGGTAGTCGGCGCGCGCCGACGCCATGTCCCTGCGCGCCTCGTGAACCTGACCGCGGCCGACATAGGCATAGACGAAGTTCGGACTGAGCTTGAGCGCTTCGTTGTAGTCCCTGAGCGCGGCATCGAGATCGCCCTTGACGCGGTAGACGTTGCCGCGGCGCGCCAGGGGACCGGCGAACTTCGGATGTTTCGCGAGCACCTCGTTGCAGTCGGCCAACGCCTCGTCGAGGCGGCGCATCTCGGTATAGGTGATGCAGCGGTAGCCGGGGATCTGCCAGCCGTCCGGCATCAGGGGCTTGCCTTCGGCGAAATAGGCGAGCGCGGACTCATACTGCTTGCGCAAGGTCTGCACCCGCCCGAGATTGAGCAGGTTGGTGTAGCGGCCGGCGCCAGTGTTGAGCGAGAGCGCGATGTTGATTTCGTCGTAGGCGCGCTGCAACTCGCCGCGGCGCAGGAAGATCAGGCCGCGATTGTTGTAAGGCGCGGAAAAATTCGGCCGGCGCTGCGTGGCAAGATCGTAGTCGGCGAGCGCACGCTCCTCCTCGCCCTTGTTGCTGTAGGCGAGCCCGCGCGAGTTGAGCACGGTGGCGTTGTCCGGATCGAGCTCCAGCGCCTTGTTGAGAGCGGCCAGTGCGCCGTCATAGTCGCGCTTCTTCAGCAGGGCATCGCCGATGTACCAGTTGGCGAAGGCCTTGGGCTTGCCGGTGACCTTGTCGTCGGCGGTCGCGGTCTTGCAGGCAGCGAGGCGCGCCGCGGCCTCCGCCTGGTTGTCGCGGCAGGTCTCGATATCGGTTGCGGCCAGGACGGCCGTGACGACGAGGGACAGGCCGATCGACAGCAAGGAAGCACGCAGCATTGGCCAAACGCTCCGGGGATGACGAGTTGTCGCGAGAAGACGAAGCCGGTTCATTGTCGAGAGGCGTGCGACGACGGTCAAGCGCGGTTCCCGGCCCGCTAACACCTTGGTTTTCCGTATATTTTGTTCACGAAACCGTGTGCCCGGCTTTGTAACGAGAGCCCCCTCGGCCGCGTATCTTCGGGTGTTCCGGGGGACCGCCAGGAGATTGCGAAGCGCGTCCGCCGCCCTAGACTGCCCTCCAACCCAGCGCCGTATGAGGAAACCATGTCCCGCAGCCAGTTCAGCCGTCTCTCGCTGTGCGCCGCCGCTATCGGCGCGCTGGCGCTTGCCGCCTTTGCGATCGCGCCGTCGCGCGCCGCCGAAGAACCTGTCATCATCCCTGCCCCCACCCTCGACGCCAAGGGCGCCGACGGCATCCAGACCGCCGTGCTCGCCGGCGGCTGCTTCTGGGGCGTGCAGGGCGTGTACCAGCACACCGCCGGCGTCATCAATGCGGTCTCCGGCTATTCGGGCGGCACCAAAGAGAGCGCCAGTTATAGTCTGGTGTCGAACGGCAGGACCACTCATGCCGAGGCGGTCGAGATCAAGTACGATCCGAAGAAGATTTCCTACGGCAAGATCCTGCAGATCTTCTTCTCGGTCGTGCACGATCCGACCCAGCTCAACCGCCAGGGTCCCGACGTCGGCCCGCATTACCGCTCGGCGATCTTCCCGGGCAATGACGAGCAGAAGAAGGTCGCGGAGGCCTATATCGCCCAGCTCAACGCGGCGAAAGTGTACAACAAGCCGATCGCGACCCGGATCGAGAAACTGGACGCGTTCTACGCCGCGGAAGACTACCACCAGGACTACATGACGCTGCACCCGAACCAGCCCTATATCGTGTTCAACGATATCCCGAAGGTCGAGGCGCTGAAGAAGATCTTCGCCGAAAGCTACATCGCCAAGCCGACGCTGGTGAACAAGGCCAAGGCGACCAACTGAGGCATCAATTCTCGTCATTGCGAGGAGCGGAGCGACGAAGCAATCCATGCCTTCCTCACACTGGATTGCTTCGCTTCGCTCGCAATGACAATCAAATCCAGAGGAGAAGCCATGTCCGACACCAAGTCCAAGGTCCACAAGAGCGAGGCCGAGTGGCGCAAGGAGCTGACGCCGATGCAGTACGCGGTGCTGCGCCAGAAGGCCACCGAGCGGCCCTTCACCGGCGAGTACGAGCATGAGCAGCGCCAGGGCACCTATACCTGCGCCGGCTGTGGCCAGATCCTGTTCGAGTCCGATGCCAAGTTCGATTCCGGCTGCGGCTGGCCGAGCTTTTCGAAGCCTGCGGCCGAGAGCCATGTCGACGAGGAGCGCGACGTCAGCCACGGCATGATCCGCACCGAGGTCTTGTGCTCGAAATGCGACGGTCATCTCGGCCATGTCTTCGATGACGGCCCCGGGCCGACGGGCCTGCGCTACTGCATCAACTCGGCGGCGCTGAAGCTGCAGCCGAAATAGCCGGAGCTTTCCGAGCTTTGACGCGTTTTCTTCACGCGAACCGGTACCCACTTCGCTTGAAAACGCTATGAACCATCGAACGCGTTTCGAACCCCGCGCGACCAAGGACCGGTCGCGCGGGGTTTTGTCTTGCCATTTCGGGCTCGCCCCTTGCCCGACAGAGGACGTCTCACGATGCAGATATCGAAACGCGCCGGCATGGGCCTCGCCCTCGCCTGGCTGATGGGGAGCATGATGGTTCAGCAAGCGCTTGCCGCCGACAAGGTGTCGCTGTTCAAGGTGATCACCGCCAAGGACGAGATCGTGATCGGGCTCACCGGCGACGAACTCAAGCAGATGGACGGCAACGCCGGCGGTATCGCCAAGGCGCTGGTCGCCAGGGGCTCGCTCAGCGTCTGGAAATATGCCGTGCGCAAGGCGGCGAGCGGCGATCTCGAGCAGGCGCCGCTGCACCGGATCGGGTTGATCTCGACGGAAGCGCTGCGCATCGAGCCCTACGCCTCGCCGCTGAAGGTGGTGCCGATCGACGACACCGCCAAATAGCGGCAGGACCGCCGCCGGCCCGGCGCACGCTGCCGGGCCGATGCAACCGCCCGACAAATTCTTCGAACGATCGGCCTAGGCTTTCCGTCCCGGAATGTGCTTTTCTCCGGTGGGCGCCGCCGGTCCGCGCGGCCTGCCGGCTCGTTGCGGGAGAATGCCATGGTGTCGACGATCCTGATCGTCATCCTCGTTGTCGCCCTGATGGTGGGGCTGAGCGGCCGCATCGGCGGCTACGGCTTCGGCTACGGCCATTCGGGCATGGGCCTGATCGGCGTCATCCTGGTCGTGCTGCTCGTCCTGAAGCTGCTGCGCAAGATTTGATTGCCTTAAGTAGTTGAAATAACTACCCTTATAACTGTTTCGTGCGAGCTATGCGCGGATTCATCATCTCTCCTGTTGCAGCGCAATAGGGGTCGCATTTCTGTCAAAGAAGCCTATATTAGAGGCCGAAATGACGGGCATGGCGCCGCCGGTTGTGGAATACCGCCACCCGAAATCCCCTTGCTAACGCCAAGAAGATCAAGAGGTCCTCGACCATGCGTCCTTTGCGTCCGTTCAACTTCAACACGTCCGCCGAACTGTTTCCCGCCGCCATCCGCAAGAAGAAGCGGGCCGGCTTTGCGTATCGCCGTTTCGGCACCGCAGCGGAAGCCGTCCGTTTTGCGATCGAAGAGTTGCCGGCGGATTCGCTCAATGGCGCCTATCTCCAGGTCGAGGAAGCCCGCTTCGACCAGAGCGGCATCCGCTCGCTCTATGAGAGCGAGGCCTTCCCGCTGCCGCGCCGCCCGCGCAAGGTGGAAGTCGCAGCGGCCGACAAGCAGGACGCCGCGTAATTAAATCTGCGGCTGCTTCTCCAGCCACCGGCGGAGCAGCCGCACGTTTCTCACATTGGCGCGGAACATGACGTCGAAGGCGTCGCCCGCCACGGGCACCAGCCCCACCACCCCGTCCAGCGCTACATTGGCCAGCATCCGCGTCGTGACGTGCCACGGCGCGCCGAGCGCGCGCGCCTCGCGCACCAGCCACAGCGAAATCGCCGTCGTGATGATGTCGCCGACGACCGGGATCAGGCCGATCAGCCCGTCGATGCCGTAACGGATATTGGTGCCCGGCAGGATGAAGGCGACGTCCAGCAGCTTCGCAATGGCCTCCAGCCGCGCCAGCCGCTGCTCGCGCGTCAATGGCGCAAATGTCGTCCCCCCGAGTTCGAACTGGAAACCGGGAAATTGCGGGTGCATCTGCTCCGCCGGGATCTCCCGCCCCTCCTGGTCGATGACGGGCCCGCGCGCCTCGCTGCGCGAGAAGCCGGCCTGCGAGCTCTGCCCGGTGCGGCTTTTCCGCGGCGGCGTGAGGATGTCGTCGTTCTGCATGGTCATGACATGGTAACGCGGTTGCGAGCCACAAGTTGCGTCATGGCGCCGCGTGCACATGCGATCGGCGAGCGTCTCCACCGACAAGCGGCTCCGCGCCCGGCCTATTCCAGGGGCTGCGCGGCAATTGCGGCCGCCCGCACCGCACCCTAGACTGCGCCGCGGCCAACAAAAATTCCGGGAGGAGCCCGATGGCCCTGATCAGGTTTGCGCTTTCGGCAAGCGTCATGGCGCTGGCGGCGACGATGCCGCAGACCGCTGCCGCGCAGGCGCCCTATCCGAACCGGTCGATCGCGCTGGTGGTGCCGGCCGCGGCGGGCGGGCCGACCGACACGATGTCACGTCTGATCGGCGAAGCCATGGGCCGGACGCTCGGCCAGAGCCTGATCATCGAGAATATCGGCGGCGCCGGCGGCACCCTCGGCATGGCCCGCCTCGCCAAGGCGCCGCCCGACGGCTACACAATCGCCATCAGGCATGTCGGTCATGCGACCGCGCACGCGCTCTACGACAATCTCAAATACGACGCGGTGGACGATTTCGATCACATCGGCCGCATCGCCGACGTGCCGATGACGCTGGTCGCCAGGAAGGACCTTGCGGCCAGGGACGTCAACGAGTTGTTCGACTGGATCCGCAGCCAGAAGGGCAAGGTCACCTACGGACATGCCGGCTTCGGCTCGGCCTCGCATCTTTGCATGCTGGTGCTGATCAGCGAGCTGAAGATCGAAATGACCGGTGTCGGCTATCGCGGCACGGGACCGGCGATGAACGACCTGCTCGGCGGCCAGTTCGACGTGATGTGCGACCAGACCACCAACACCACCGGCCAGATCCGGGACGGCCGCATCAAGAGCTACGCGGTCACCACCAGAACCAGGGTTCCGTCGCTGCCGGAACTGCCGACGCTCGACTCCGGCGCCGTTCCCGGCTTCGAGGTGTCGATCTGGCATGCGATGTGGGCGCCGAAGGGATTGCCGAAGGAGGTCACCGACAAGCTGGTCGCCGCGCTGCAGGCGGCGCTCAGGGATCCGAAGGTGATCGAGCGCTTCGCCGATCTCGGCACCGAGCCGGTGGCGCAGGAACTGGCGACGCCGGATGCGCTGAAATCCCATCTCGTCGCCGAAGTGAAGCGCTGGGACGCGGTGATCAAGGCCGCCGGCGGCAAGGGCAATTGACGGGAGCAACATCTTCACTCCGCGCTTCGTAGGGCGGATTAGGCGAAGCCGTAATCCGCCGACACCTCGGGCGCAAGGTGGCGGGTTACGCTTCGCTAACCCGCCCTACGGTCCTGCGATCCACGTTTCCAGAGGTGTTCACGCCCGCGCCGCATACCGCGGCAGGCGCAGCCGCAGCACGGCGAGCATGGCCTCGCACAGGGGATCGCGTGCGCCGGAAAGGCGGGCGGCGGCGAGCGGCAGCAGGCGCAAATCGTCGGCCTGCTTCACCACCAGCGGCACGAAGCGCACGCCGGCGACCTTCAGCCGCGAGGTCCAGCGCGGCACGATGGCCAGCCCCACTTTCGCGGCGACGAGATTGACGATGGTCTGCTTCTCTTCCGCGATCTGCGAGATGGTCGGGCGCAAGCCCGCGCGCTCGAACAGCTTGATGGTGAGGTCATGGCTGTGCGGGCGCGAGCGCCGCTCGGGCACGATCAGCGGCTGATCGGCCAGCGTCTCCACGAACAGGCGGCTGCGCGAAGCGAGCTTGTGCCTGGAGGGCACGGCGACGACAGGCGTTTCGTGAAACAGGGTCTGCATTTCGATGTGACTGTCGACCTTTTCCGGCGGCCGGACGAAGGCAAGGTCGAGCCGGCCGGACAGCAGCTTCGGCAACAGGCGGATGGTCTTGTCCTCGACCAGCTGGATGGTGACGCCGGCATGATGCCTGCGGAAATCGTAGAGCAGGTCGGGGATCAGCCCGGCGGCGGCGGTGTCGATGGCGCCGATGCGCAGCACCTGCGAGCGACGGCGGCCGCGGTCGCGGAACTGGCGAGCGAGCTCGTCGGCCTTCTCCAGCAGCGAACGCGCGTGATCGAGGAACATGGCGCCGTCCTGCGACAGCATCACGTGGCGCGTGGTGCGCAGCAGAAGCTGCGTGCCGAGCTCTTCCTCCAGCAGGCGCACCTGGCGGCCGAGCGCCGAGGGCAGCATCTCGAGCCGACGCGCCGCCTTGCCGAAATGCAGTTCCTCGGCAACCGCGACAAAACAGCGGAGCTGGTGCAGTTCCATCGGGCCTCCCTCGTTGCGTCATATTATATCACAATTTTGTATAATCGAACGGCAATTGCGGCCGCGCGCGTCGCGCCCTAGACTGCGGCGCGAACCGATAACATTCAGGGAGATGCCCAATGGCGACGATCAGGCTTGCGCTTGCAGCAGGGATCATGGCGCTGGCGGCGGCGATGGCACCGGCAGTTGCCCAAACGGCGTATCCGACAAAATCGATCACGCTGGTGGTGCCGGCTGCGGCGGGCGGGCCGACCGACACCGTGGCGCGGCTGATCGGCGAATCCATGGGCAAAACGCTCGGCCAGAGCGTGATCGTCGAGAACGTCGGCGGCGCCGGCGGCACCATCGGCATGGCCCGCGTCGCCAAGGCCGCGCCCGACGGCTACACCGTCGCGGTCTGGCACATTGCGCAAGCCACCGCGCCGGCGCTGTACGACAATCTCAAATACGATCCGGTCAACGACTTCGACCACATCGGCCGCATCACCGACGTGCCGATGACGCTGGTGTCCAAGACCGCAGTGGCGGCCGGCAACGTCAAGGAGCTGATCGACTGGATCCGCGCCGAGAAGGGCAAGGTCACCTACGGCCACGCCGGCATCGGCTCGGCCTCGCACCTCTGCACGCTGGTGCTGATGCGGGATCTGAAGATCGAGATGACCGGCGTCGGCTATCGCGGCACGGGACCTGCGATGAACGACCTGCTCGGCGGCCAGTTCGACATGATGTGCGACCAGACCACCAACACCACCAACCAGATCAAGGAAGGCCGCATCAAGGGTTTTGCCGTCACCACCAAGGCCAAGGTGTCCTCGGTGCCGAACCTGCCGACGCTCGATAGCGGCGCCATTCCCGGCTTTGAGGTCTCCGCCTGGCACGCGATGTGGGCGCCGAAGGGATTGCCGAAGGAAGCGACCGACAAGCTCGTCGCCGCGCTGCAGGCCGCCTTGAAAGACCCCAAGGTGATCGGGCGCTTTGCCGATCTCGGCACCGAACCGGTGGCGGCAAATCTCGCGACACCCGACGCGCTGAAATCGCAGCTCGCCTCGGAAGTGAAGCGCTGGGACGCCGTGATCAAGGCCGCCGGCGTCAAGGGGAATTAGGCGTAGTGAATTCGAGTCGGGCGGCGCAGTTCACCTCTCCCCGCTCTCTTGCGGGGAGAGGTCGACGCCGAAGCGCAGCGAATGCGGCGGGTGAGGGGCAAGCCGTGGCGGTTGCCACGCAACGGCACTCACCGAATCCAGACTCGCTCGTTCGAGTCGAAGGGACCGTCGGCGTAGAAGCGGCGTGCCCGGCCCCTCACCCGGAACGCATCTGACGATGCGTTCCGACCTCTCCCCGCAGAAGAGCGGGAGAGGTGAAAGTCACCAATTGTCCAAGGAAACAACAATGAAAACCTATTCCATCGCAGCCATTCCCGGCGACGGCATCGGCACCGAGGTGATCTCCGCCGGCGTCGAGGTGCTGCAGGCGCTGGCACGGCGCGACGGCAGCTTCGACTTCAAGGTCGATCATTTCGACTGGGGCGGCGAGTACTACAAGAAACACGGCCGCATGATGCCGGAGAACGGCCGCGAGCAGATCGGGAAGCACGACGCGATCCTGTTCGGCTCGGCGGGGCACCCCGACATCCCCGACCACATCACGCTGTGGGGCCTGCGCCTTGCGATCTGCCAGCCGTTCGACCAGTACGCCAATGTGCGCCCCACCCGCGTGCTGCCGGGCATCATCTCGCCGTTGCGTAACGTCAACGGCGGCGAGCTCGACTGGGTGATCGTGCGTGAGAATTCGGAAGGCGAGTATGCCGGGGTCGGCGGCCGGGCGCATCAGGGCTCGCCGCTGGAGGTCGCGACCGATGTCGCGATGTTCACCCGTGCCGGCGTCGAGCGCATCATGCGCTTCGCCTTCGCCCTCGCCCGCTCGCGTCCGCGCAAGCTGCTCACCGTCGTCACCAAGTCGAACGCGCAGCGCCACGCCATGGTGATGTGGGACGAGATCGCGGTTGCCGTGGCGAAGGAATTCCCCGACGTGACCTGGGACAAGATGCTGGTGGACGCCATGACCATGCGCATGGTGACGAAGCCGCAGTCGATCGACACGGTCGTGGCGACCAATTTGCATGCCGACATCCTCTCCGACCTCGCCGCGGCATTGGCTGGCTCGCTCGGCATCGCGCCGACCGCGAACCTCAATCCCGAGCGCGCCTTCCCCTCGATGTTCGAGCCGATCCACGGCTCGGCCTTCGACATCATGGGCAAGGGCATCGCCAACCCGATCGGCACCTTTTGGTCTGAGGTGATGATGCTGGAGCATCTCGGCGAAGCCGCCGCAGCAAACCGCCTGATGAAGGCGATCGAGCGCGCCACCGCCGACCCGCGCCTGCACACGCCCGACCTCGGCGGCAAGGCGCGCACGGCTGACGTCACTGCGGGCGTGATCGAGGCGATCGAGAAGGAGAATGCGTAGGTACGGCCGCCTCGTACCCGCCGTCGTCCCTGCGCACGCAGGGACCCATAACCACCGCTGTCTATTGGTTCAACAAGAGTCCGTCCACCAGCTGGCGCAACAACATCCGCTGCGGCGTATGGGTCCCTGCGTTCGCAGGGACGACAGTATCTCACGCCTTTGCCGTCTTCCGCTCGTCGGCATATCTGTGCGCCAGCCACGACGACAGCACCGCCGGCACGAGGCCGACCAGGCCATAGAGCAGGACCGGGACGAGGCCGCTGCCCGGCCCGCGCGCGCTGTAGATCACCGCCGCGGTAAATCCCGCAAGGCCCACCAGCAGCACGCGCAAACCGGGGCCGATCCTTCTCACGTGGTAGAGGATGTCGTCGATCGCGCCGATCATCAGCGCCGGCACGATGCCGAACAGGTAGGAATATTGCAGCGTGTAGGCGAAGAAAACGAACAGCTTGCGGAATTCGGCGGCACTGGTCTCGGCAAAATAGCCGGACAGGAAGGTCGTCACGAACAGCAGCAACAGCCCGCCGACGAACGGACCCACCGCCGCGAAAATCAGATAGCGCTTCATGCCAGCCCCTCAACGCAACTCAGGCGGCACAGTCATACGACGGTTTCACACCTTCGGACAGTCTTGACTCCGGCGCCGGCGCCTTGGAGCCCCGTTCCGATAGAATCGGAACGGGGCTCTGGATTCTTGTTTTGACGCGTTTTCTTTACGCGAACCGGTATCCACTTCGCTGGAAAGCGCTCTAGCCGCCCGAAGCCGCCCTCACTCCCCCCACGCCGCGAACGCCTCGTTGAAGGCACGCTCGCCGGGGGCGCCCTTTTCGATGGCGATGATGGCGCGGCGCTGGTTGGTATAGACAAGAGGCACGTCGAACCAGGAGCGCTCCTTGAGGAGTTGCAGGTTGCGCGTGCGCTCGGTATCGACGTTGGACAGGCCCACTAGGAAGAAGCCGTCGGTGACCTTGACCGCCAGCGCCGACAGCGGCGTGCCGCGCGCCTGCTCGTTCGACTTCATCAGGATGCCCG
>CAZDEZ010000062.1:0-25048 GCA_964504705.1 uncultured Bradyrhizobium sp. | reverse complement strand
GCGATATGGCTCTCCATGTCCACCGCAGCGGCCCCGGTCTCCGAGTGCAGCGCCGCCTTGCAGGAACTGGCGGCGACCACCCGCTCGACGCCTGCGAGCGCCCCGCGCACCACGCGGCGGCGGCGGCGCGTCACGCGGCTGCGCTTGAGCGCGGCGCCCGCGATCATTTCCTCGTTCAGCGCCATGTCGGCCAGGAACCGGGTATCGCCGGCCATCACCTCGGTGGCCACCACGACGTCGCCGGTCTTCAGCGACGGGTCGAGACCGCCGGCCACGCCGAAGCTGACCACGCCACGGAAAGTGGAAGAATCGAGGGTCGCCAGCAGCGCACGGAGCTGCTGCGGATCGCTCGAACTGCAGATGACGATCATGCCGGGCCCGGCCGCGATGCGGGCCTCCTGCACCAACCCCGTAACAATCAGGACCGGCCGCGGATCAATCGAACCTTCCCCCGTCGACTGACGCGCGGCGGCCCCCGCCGCCCCCCAAGTCACATCCCGACCCCTACCATCCTGCTGTTCGTGCTGCTCAAGTTCCGGTACCGCGCCAATGCCCAGAGCGGGAAGAACTTCGAGTAGCCGTGATATCGCAAATAAAACACGCGCGGAAAACCCGTTGCGGTATAGCGCTGCTCATCCCAAAAGCCTTTTTCCGTCTGTGTGCTTTTTAGGTACTCCACCCCCCTCACCACGGCCGGGTGCTCGACCTCGCCGGCCGCCATCAACCCAAGCAAGGCCCATGCCGTTTGGGACGAGGTGGATGGTGCCCGCTCATAGCCCTTGTAGTCGAGTCGGTAGCTGACGGCATCCTCACCCCAGCCGCCATCCGGATTCTGGGTCGAGACCAGCCAATTCACAGCTTTTCGGACCATGGGATCGCCGTGATCCACCCCTGCGGCATTCAGCGCGCAAAGCACCGACCAGGTGCCGTAGATGTAATTGAGCCCCCAGCGACCGTACCACGACCCCTCCGCGAGCTGGGTGCGACGCAAATAGGCAATCCCCGCGGCCACCGCCTTGCTGCTCTCGGCGGTCTCGCCGAGCTGGGCCAGCATGGAAACGCAGCGCGCAGTGACGTCCTCGGTCGGGGGATCGAGCAGCGCGCCGTGGTCGGAGAACGGGATGTTGTTGAGGTAGTATTCGAGGTTGTCGATGTCGAAGGCAGCCCAGCCGCCGTCGCGGCTTTGCATGCCCTCGATCCACTCCCGGCCGCGGGCGATCGCGGTGTCGTACTCCCTGCTGCCGTCCTGGCGTTGCACGCGATCCATCGCCATGACCACCACGGCAGTGTCGTCGAGATCGGGGTAGTGCGCGTTGTTGTACTGGAACGCCCAGCCGCCCGGCCGCGTGTCGGGGGCCTTCACGACCCAGTCGCCCTTCAGGTCCAGCACCTGCCGCGGCTTCAGCCAGTCGAGGCCCTGCTTCGCCTTGGCCAGCGCTTCAGCGCCGCCGGCTTCCTGCAGGGCGTGACAGGCGAGTGCGGTGTCCCACACCGGCGACACGCAGGGCTGGCAATAAGCTTCGTGTTCGCCGATCACCAGCAGCTTGTCGATGCCGCGGCGCGTGATCGCACGCGGCGGGAAATTTTCGTCCTTGCCGAGCGCCTCGTACATCATCACGACGTTGGCCATCGGCGGATAGATCGCGCCCAGGCCGTCTTCGCCGTTGAGCCGCTCCTCGGTGAAGGCGAGCGCGAGCTCGATCGCACGCTGGCGCAGCTTCTTCGGGAAGAACGGCTCGATCGCCCGCAAGATCTTGTCGAGGCCGCGGAACAGCAGGAACCAGCCCCAGCTCTGGTGCGGCGCCTTCGACGTCATGCCGAGGCTCTTGGGATCCTGCAGGAACAATTCGTCGATGCCGACGCCTTTCGGGTTCTTGGCGCGCGGCTTCAGCGCGGCCAGCACCATCAGCGGCACGAGGGTGGTGCGCGCCCAGTAGGAGACCTTGTTGAGGTGGAACGGCGACCACATCGGCAGCAGCATGATCTCGATCGGCAGCACCGGCACCGCACGCCAGGTGACCACGCCATAGAGCGCGAGCATGAAGCGGGTGAACACGTTGCTGAAGGCCGCGCCGCCGCGCGAGCGGATCGCCTCGCGCGCCTTTGCCATGTGCGGCGCGTCGACGGAATCGCCGATCATCTTCAGCGCGAAGTACGCCTTCACGCTGGCGCTCATGTCGAACGGGCCGTCATGCACCAGCGGCCAGCCGCCATGGGCGCCCTGGATACGGCGCAGGTAGTTGGCGATCTTGGCCTCGAGCTGCGCATCGACGGGCTCGGCGAGATAATGGCGCAGCAGGACATATTCGGAAGGGATGGTGGCATCCGCTTCCAGTTCGAACACCCAGTGGCCGTCGGACTGGCGAAAGCCGAGCAGCGCCTCGGTCGCCGAGGCAATGCTTTGCTCCAGCTCGGCGCGGTCGACGGCGGGGTTGAGGTTGGTGGAATGCATATTCACTGACTTACCCTGTGTTCGCGCCGGATACGAAACACGCTTGCCGGCGCGGCATGAAGGATTTCAGGCGTTTGCCTTTCCCAGCACCAGATCGGCGGCGCGGTCGCCCGACCGCACCGACCCTTCGATGGTTGCCGGCAATCCCGTAGCAGTCCAGTCGCCGGCAAGAAACAGGTTTTTGAAGGCCGTTACCGGACCCGGCCGCAGCGCATTCTGCTCCGGGGTGGCCTCGAAGGTGGCGCGGCGCTCGCGCACGATCTGCCAGGGCGGCAGCTCCCCCGAGACCCCGCCGGCCTTGCAGACATCGCGCCAGATCGCCTGTGCCAGTTCCTCGCGCGGCATGTCCACCAGGCGGTCGCCGTTGCTGATGGTGACGGAGAGCCGCTGCGGGAAGGCGAACAGCCATTCGACGAGGCCGCCGACCACGCCCAGGATCGGGACTGCGCCCGTGGGCGGATCGAAGCGGAAATGCGCATTGACGATGGCACGGTACTTGGTCGGCGTCTTCAGGCCCGGCAACAGGCTGGCGGCCGGCCGCGGCGGCACCGCGAGCACCACGACGTCGTCGGCACCGATCGCGATCCTGTCGTCGCCGAAATCGAGTTCATTGACGCGGTCGCCCGAGGTCGCGAACGCGCGCAGCTCATGGCCGAGGCGCACGCTGGCGCCCCTGCCCTGGAGCAGCTTCACGGCCGGCTCGATCAGTACCGAGCTGAGACCGTCGCGCGCGATCAGCGGGCGGCACGCCTCGCCGCCCGCGAGCAGCGTTTCCCGTACGATGGCGCCGGCAAGGCCGGCCGAGCCTTCCGGCGGATCGCAATTGAGCGCGGCGAGCAGCAGCGGCTGCACCAGGCGCTGATAGAGCGTGCCGTCGCAGGGAATGGTATTGCCGACCAGCCTGTCCGCGCCGGCCCAGGCGATCGGCGCGAGCTTGAGATAATCGAACAGGGTCGTGTCGGGGACACGCCGCGACTCGTCGAACACCCAGGTCGGCAGCCTGCTGTCGCCGAGATCGAGCAGCCAGCGCTGGCCGGTCGAGATATCGACGAACGGAAACTGCGCGCGCACGGGCCCCACCAAGCCGGCCTCGGTGCCGATCGCGCGCGCGTAGTCCCGCACGTGACGGTTGCCCGACAGCACCAGATGATTGCCGTTGTCGATGGTGAGGTTGGTCGCCGCGTCGAAATACGAGCGGCAACGGCCGCCGGCCTGCTGCGTCGCCTCGTGGACATGCACCTGCAGGCCGCCATTGCTCAGCCGCACGGCCGCGGAAAGGCCGGAGATTCCGGCGCCGATGATGTGAACGGTTTTGGGCATCAGATGAAAGCGTAACGGAAGATGATGGCGAGCTTCGTGAGTTTGGTCACACGCACCGGTTCGCGCGGCGCGGCAAAGCCCCTCGCGAGCAGGAGATCGAGGATGGCGCGGTAATATTTCGACATGATGCGGGGCGCGCGTACCACGCGGCGCGGGCAGCGGTCCATGATCTCGTCGGCCTTGGCGAAATGCATCGCCGCGCGCTGCGCCAGCGGCGCGCACACCTTCGGCAGCGCCTTGTCCACGACGACCCGGTTCGGATCGTCGCCGGTGATTCCGGCGTGGAGCAGTCCTTCGCGCGGCAGATAGAGCCGGCCGAGGCCGGCATCCTCGTCGATGTCGCGCAGGATGTTGGTGAGTTGCAGCGCGCGGCCGAGATGATGCGCGAGCGCAATGCCGTCCTCCTCGCCCAGGCCGAACACCCGGACCGACAGCCGCCCGACGGCGGAGGCGACGCGGTCGCAATAGAGGTCGAGGGTTGCCATGTCGGGCGCGCGGATGTCGGCCGGCACGTCCATCTCCATACCGTCGACGATGGCGAGAAAATCCTCGCGCTTGAGGCCGAACGCCTTCACCGAGGCGACATAGTCCTTCAGCCGTGCCGGCGGACTGCCGCGGTAGAGCGCGTCGATGTCCTCGCGCCATTGCTGGAGCGCGGCAAGGCGCTGCCCGCGCGGTTCGTGGGAATCGGCGATGTCGTCGACCTGGCGGCAAAAGCTGTAGATCTGGAACATCGCCTCGCGCTGCGCGGGGGGCAGGATGCGCATCGCCGCATAGAACGAGCTGCCGGAGGCCGTCGAGCCGTAATTCGCGTTTGCCGCCGCCTCGCCGCTCATGCGCCCGCCGCCGTCTTCGATTGCGCACCCCGGCCGACCGCGCGGCGGGCGGCCTCGCCGGCGATGGCGCCGATGGTACGCCCCAACAATTCGAGCGGCGACAGGTGCACGCGTTCGCTCAGGGGGTCGCGCACCCTGAGCATGGCCACGATCCTGTCGGCAAAGGCCTGGATGACGGAAACTTCGAGCCCGAGCCGGAAATCCCTGACCTGCGGCGCCAGCGCCCTGCCTTCGTCGAGCAGCGCATCGGTCTTGACGGCGAGCGCGTGCAGGCATTGCAGCATCTGCGGCGACGATTTTGCCGCGCCGAGCTCCTCGACGGCAGCCCCGCTCGCCGCCAGCGCGTCGCGCGGCAGGTAGACGCGGTTGAGATTGCGATAGTCCTTGCCGCAATCCTGCAAATGGTTGTTGACCTGCAGCCCCGCGCACAGCGCGTCCGACGCCGGCCAGGTCGCCGTGCTCTCGCCGTGGACGTCGAGCACGAAGCGCCCGACCGGCATCGCCGAATAGCGGCAATAGTGAATCACCTCGTCCCAGTTCTCGTAGCGGAGCTTGGTCACGTCCATGCGGAAGGCGGTCAGCAGGTCCAGCGCATGGCGCGGCGGCAGGCCGCGGTCGGCCAGCGCGGTGCGCAGCTTGACGGCTTCGGGCTGGGTGTCGCCCCTGCCCAGCAGTTCGGCTTCCAGCAGGTCGATGTAGCGTAGCTTCTCCTCCGCCGGCAGCTCGGCGTGATCGGCGATGTCGTCGGCGGTCCGGACGAAATTGTAGAAGGCAAGAATCGGCGCCCGGTGCTGCGGACGGATGATCCACGAGGCAACCGGAAAATTCTCGTCGCGGTGCGTCTTGCCCGACCGGAGGTCGCTGGCGCTGTTCATCGGGGTGGCATCATCACTGGCAATGCGCGCCGGGGCGCGCGCGGAACTCGCGCCCCCATATAGGGGAATATGCGGGCAAAACCAATGCTTTCGCAGGGCGAAAGGCCGCCATCGGCCGCGCCCGTCAAGCGGCCGGCGGCAGGTTTGCGCCGGCCCATCCGCTCCGAAAAAAAGCCCTTACTGGCCGTTGTTCTTCAGGACCTGATCGCAGGCTGCCGAGATTTTCGGGCGATTTTCCTTCAGGCAGGCAAGGATCGTGAAATCGCCTTGGTCGATCACGGGGCGGCAGTGGCGCTGCACGTCGCGGCGGCAGGCCGCCTGCTCCTGCTCCGTACCCTGGCGCTGCGGTTGCGCTGCCTGGGCGAAGGCCACGGTGGCGGTGGAGGCGAGAGCGAGGGCCAAAACAAACTTGCGCATGTGATCCTTCATTGGCGGCAGTACATCCCCACCCGCCAACAGACGCCTGGCAGGCCGGCATGGATTCGTGGGTGACAGGCGCCGCGTATCGCGGCAGCGGAGCCTGCACAAGCATTGCAAATGAGGCCAAATTAACGGCTTTTGTTCACTGATTATAACCGGTTGAAACAATACGCATATTTCTGTCTTAGCCCTGTTGAGAAATGGCGGTTGCAGGAACGCCCCCGCCCCCGCTAGATGACGGTCGCGGGAACCGGCTGCCGGGCCGTCACCGTGATTTGAACCTCGCTCCTTGCGGAGACACTAAGTCTTCGATGCGGCGCGGCGCCTCTTGCTCAGAAGCGTCTTTCGAGATGGGAACACTCACCATGAATTTCTTTGCTTCCAGCCTGCTCGGTCGGGCTTTCACGGCTGCCGGTGTCGGCGCCGCGATGTTGCTTTCGGTAACGGCCGGCAACACCCAGGCAGGCGGGCCGTTTGCGGGCTTCGACGGTTCGTGGGCGGGCAACGGCACCGTCACGCTATCCAACGGCAGCACCGAGCGCATCCGCTGCAAGGCCGACTACAAGGTCAACGCGTCCGGCATGGGCCTTAAGCAGGCGCTGCATTGCGCCAGCGACAGCTACAAGTTCGATCTGCTCAGCGACGTCACCAGCCAGGGCGGCCGCATCTCCGGCAACTGGAGCGAGAAGAGCCGCAACATCTTCGGCAATCTGCAGGGCACCGCCGGCGGCGGCCAGATCGACGTGTTCGTCGAGGCCTCCGGCTTTGCCGCCACGCTCAACCTGCGCACCAACGGCGCCAAGCAGGTCGTGCAGATCGAGTCCAAGGGCGAGATCCGCGGCGTCAGCATCACGATGACCAAGGGCTGAGTTCGGCCCCTACGCGATCACGCGCGAACGATCACTCCGCGGGTTGGGGCCGACTGCCCTGCCCGCGGATTTTCTTTCGCGACGCCAATCGGCCGCATCGGCACGAGCCGTGCCGGTTTTCGGCGTCAGGACTTCGCCCGAACGTACTGGCTCTCAATCTGCTTGCGCAGCACATAGGCCGCCGAGGTCGTGTCGATCCGGACGTCGGCATAGGTCACGGCCTCGCCATCCTTCACTGGACGAACGAGCGTTACCCCGTGCGCGAGTCCGAGCGGCAGGTACTGCCGGGACACCGACATTTCAGCCGGCCGCAGCCCGCCCGAAACCGTGTACCCGCCTTCCCCGTCGAGAATTTCGCCTGCCTTCAGGTCGCGCTTGGCGATGGCCGCAACGTCTCCCTTGAAGGCGATCGCAGCGCCCGTTGCTTCCCTGCGCAGACCGACGGACGCGACGGAAATGCCGAGTTCGAGGCCGATCAGATGCCACTTCTTGTACAGCGACATGTAGCGCCCGGTCGGATCGGTGATGACCTTGTACTCTTCGAAGCAATTGCGGACGTACTCGGTATCGCCGCGAAAGCAGACCCAGACCCCCTTCCTGATGTCATAGGGGATTGCTTTGCCGTCGCGCGTCACGCAGGAAATGACCTCGACCATCCCCTCGTGATCCAGGCGTCCGCCCAATGACCGCGGGCGCATCAGGGTCGGAATGTCCTCCGCCGACCCCGGCGGGAAGCCGAGTCCTTCGCGGGGCACATCGAGGCCCGTCGCATTGGCGATGGCGGCTGACTCGATCGCCGGCTTGGAGCCGTCGAGGAACGCATTGAACATCTTCGGATTGAGGCGGCCGCGCTCGGCCTGATCGCGCGTGAGCCCCCAATGGTCCCACACCGTCTCGGGCGTCGACTGCCGGTAGTGCGCGAGCCATTTGTGGCCGCGGCCCGCCGCGACCACGGTGAAGCCGCAGGTCCGCGCCCAGTCCACGAGATCGCATGTCAAGGCGGGCTGGTCGCCATAGGCCATGCTGTAGATGACGCCGGCGTCGCTGGCGGCCCTGGCGAGGCCAGGCCCGCAAAACGCGTCGGCCTCGACGGTGACGTTAATCACGTCCTTGCCGTGGCTGAAGGCCGCGAGGCAATGCTCCACCGCGGCCAGCGGATTGCCGGTGCACTCGATCACGATATCGACGGCGCCATGCGCGATCAGCGCCTTCGCGTCGTCGCCCACATGCGTCGTGAGGTGCTTGGCGGCGGCGTCGAGCGAGGCTGCGCCGAAGCGTTCCTCTTCCCAGCCGACGTATTTCATGTTCGAGATCGCTGCGGCCGGAGACAGATCGACCACACCGACCAGATGCACGCCCGGCAGCTTCAAGAGCTGCGCCAGGAACATCGAGCCGAACTTGCCCGCGCCGATCATGCCGACCCGCAGCGGCTTCCCCGCCGCCTGGCGCGCGACGAGTTTGGGATAAAGATTCACGCCCGGCTCCTGCTTCCGTTCTTCAGGGCGATCAGAAAATCACATCGCCGCCGCGATCCGCCCGCCGGGGTCAGGCGGCCTTACCGCCCGACCTCGCCCCGCGGATTTTTTCGCGCATGTTGATCAGCCACATCGAGGTCGGGCGCAGGATGAAGAGGTCGGCGACCAGCGCCGCCACCATCGAGAAGGCGCTGAGCCAGCCGAACAGGCGCAGCGACGGCAGGTCGGAGAACACCGTCACGACCAGGCCGCAGGCCAGCACCACCGTGGTCAGGATCAGCGCCGGTCCGACCAGCACGGTGGCGCGCTCGACCGCAAGCTCCGAGGAGACACCCGGCTTGCTCTCCAGCCGCAGGCGGTTGAGGAAGTGGATGGTCGCCGATAGTCCGAGGCCGAACGACACCGTGAGCGCCACGACGCTGGCGAATTGCAGCCCCTCGCCCAATAGCCACAGCACCGTGCCCGACAGCACCACCGGGAAGATGCCCGGCAGGATGCAGGAGAACATCACCACGACCGAGCGGAAGGCGAGCCCGATGAAAACCGCGACCAGCAGGAACTCGATGGTGAGGCCGTGGTTGAGCTTCTCGATCATGTTGGCGCTGTTGCGCGCGGCAATCGCGGAAAGACCGGTGACCGCAATCTCGTAGCCGGGATTGGCCTTGCGCACCTTGTCGAGCGCGTGGTCGAGCTTGTCGACCACCGGCAGGATCTGGCTCGAATCGTGATCGGGGACGCGGCCGGATACCACCACCGCATCCTGCTCGGCGGAAATGAAGCGGCGCACCAGATGCTCGGGGATGACGCCGACATATTGCTTCAGCGTGTTGACGTCGGTGCTGCCTGCCTTTTCGGCGAGCCAGCGGCGCAGCGTTTCCAGCGACCACACGTTGCCGACGCCGGCTGCGGTTTCCACGGTGGCGTGCACGTCGGCGATCACCTTCAGCGTCTGCGGCGAATAGAGATCGGCGCCCTTGGGGAATTCGACCAGCACGTCGATCGGGTTGGCGCCGGTGAGCTTGGCGTCGAGCCGCCCGCTCGCCTCCACGGCCTGGCGCTTGTCCGGCACCTGGTCGGCCAGGCGATAGCGCGGTTCGAGGCTGGCATAGACGGCGCCGAGGCCGACGACCACCAGCAATGCGACCAGGCTGTACAACCCGGGCCGGCCCACCATCCGCACCGCGATCCAATAGCAGAAATTGCGCAGCATCTGCACGCCGGCATCGGCGCCCTGGAACTTGACCGCGAAGACTTTCTCGTTGCGAACCAGCAGCACGCCGAAAACCGGCACGAGGCTCAGCACCGCGACCAGCGCGATGATGGTGGCGGCCAGCCCGGCCTCGCCGAACTTGCGGATCAGGTCGGAGTCGGAGAACATCAGCGCGATGAAGGAAATGCCGGCAGTACCGTGGGTGAGCACGCAGGCCGGTCCCACCACCAGCACGGCGTTCTTGAAGGCCGTGTACTTGTCCTGCCCCGCGATCAGGCGGTCGCGCGCCGCAAACGTCAGCTGCATCGAGTCGGAGAAGCTGATCACCATGATGAGCGGCGTCATCACATTGAGGAACATGTTGAGGTTGAAATTGGCCCAGCCGAGGCCGCCGAGCGCCAGCAGGATCGCGATCATCGGCGGGAACGCGGCCGCCACCATGAACGATATCTTGCGGAAGAAGATGATGGCGATGATGCAGCCGGCGAGGATGCCGAGGATGTTGTAGGTCAGCCCGTCGCGCTCGACCGCATTGCGGATCTCGAGCTGCATTACCGGCACGCCGGAAAGCTGCGCGTTGAGGCCGGTGCCGCCGAGGTCGTCGGCCATCACCTTCCTGATCTCGCCGATGACCGGCTTGAGCTTGTTGCTGGAGACGATCGCGGGCTCCAGCGACATCACCACCAGCGCCAGCGTGCCGTCCTCGGACAGCAGCTTGCCGCGGATGATCTCGTTGGTCTTCACGGTCTCGATGAACTTGTCGTAGGCCTCCCCCTCCGGCAGCTCGGGCGGGAACAGCGCCGCCGGCAGCCGGCCCGGCTCCGGCGCCTGCCGCGCCGAGAACAGCGAGACGAGGCCCCGCACGCCCTCGACGAGCTGCATGTCGGTGACGAGGTCGCGCACCTTCTCTAGGTTCTCGCGCTTGAGCAGCGTCTTGCCCTCGATCACGACCAGCACGTCGAACTCGGTCGCGGGGAAGCGCTTGGTCACCGCTTCGTACTGCTTGTAGTCCTTGGAATCCGAGCGGAACAGCTGGCTCAGGCTGTCGTCGATCTTGATGCGGTAGACGCCGAACACGGCGGCGATCATGAGGACGAAGAGGACGATGAGGGACACGACCGGCGCCTTGACGGCGATCAGCCCCATGCGCTCCAGCCCGAAGGCGATGCTCGAAGTCGGTCGCTTTTCGACGACGTCGACATGAACTTCGCTTTCGCTGTACTTATCGAGCATGACCTGTCCAGTCCTCACATCGCCCTGACGATGTCGCTTAGAGTCGGGAAACGCACGAGCGGCTCGGTCGGCCTCTTGAGGTCGGCGTTAACCCTTGAAAAAATACGGCAATTCGGCGGCCCTGATGTAGCAGGTCCGCCCGCTGAATCGCAAGGTTGGGCGGGCCCTCAAAGTGGCGCGGCCGGTTCAAATGCGCGCATTAAGTGTCTGATTTGTCACACCGGTTTCGCGATCCGCGGGGGCGCGGTCTCACCGCTTTCGTCCTTCAGCGCGACACCCGTCAACCGGCGCGCCAGGGCCTCGCGGATCAGCCACGCAATCTTGAATGCGGCTTCAGAGGAACTGAGACCGGAACCGTGGATGTTGGAGACGCAATTGCGCTCGGCGTCGGTGCGGCCGACCGTCGGGGCGAAGGTGAGGTAAGCGCCGACACTGTCCGGCGCCGACAGGCCCGGCCGCTCGCCGATCAAGACGGCCACCACGCGCGCGTCGAGGACGGCGCCGATCTCGTCGCCCAGCGCGACGCGCGCGCCTGACGCCACCACGACATCGGTGAGCGTGATGCCCCTCTCCTGCAGCCGGGGCAGCAGGCTCGCAACGACATCGGCCGCGTGCCGATTGACCGCCGTCGGCGACAGCCCGTCGGCGATGACGAGGGCGAGATCGCACGGCCCGCGCGTCCTGTCCGCAAGCCGCGCCCGGGAGTCCTCGTCCAGCGTTCGTCCGAGATCGGGCCGGCGCAGGTAGTCGCGACGGTCCGGCGCGCGGCTTGCGACCTGCACCGGATCGAGGCCGAGTGCGCCGAGCGAGGCAACAAGACCCGCGGTGTCGAAGCCGGCGTGGACGGCGTCGCGCGCCCGCGCATGGTCGAGCGTGAAGTCGAGCAGCGCCGCGGTCGGCAGACCCGAGCCGGAACGGCCGAGCCCGACGCGCGCCGGGGTCAGCGCTTTGAGGTCGCCGGGCGAGCGCGGCGGCGAGGCCGGGATTGTCGGCTCATTCGGCAGGGACGGCAGCCTCGCGCAGGCGGATCGAGTAATTCGAGGCGTTTTGCCGGCCGCTGGTCGCCAGCCGCGCGAACTCGATCAAGTGATGGGCGATCATCGCCGACCCGATCAGGCCTTCGATGTCGCCCTTGCGCAGGCGGCCGAGCGCGAACTTCCAGAACACGCGCCTGTAATCGCCCAGCACGCCGACCTTCCAGAATATGTTGCGCAGCATGATCAGGCCGCGGCGGATGTTCGGCCAGCTCCTCTGTTCGGCTGCCACCGGCACCTTGATGCGCTGGGCATAGGTGTAGTCGCACTGGTACTGGTAGCGCTCGAACAGCGCGGCCGGCTCGTAGGCGACCGCCATCGCGCGCTTCCAGGCGCTGATCACCTCGTCATAGGGCATCAGGAAGTCGACGTTGGAGTCGCGGCCCTCGTCGTGGACGAGGCGCCCTTCCCGTTCCAGGCGGTCCCACAGCGGCGTCTTCGGCAGCGCCTGCAAGAGGTTGATGGTGAGCAACGGAATGCGCGACTGCTCGACGAAGTCGAGCAGCGCGTCGGCCGTGCCGGGCTTGTCGGTGTCGAGGCCCATGATGATGCCGGAGACCACTTCCATGCCGTAGGAGTTGATGGTCTGGATCCCCTCGAGGATCGGCACCATCATGTTGTGGTCCTTGTGCATCGCCTTCAGCGCGTCCGGGTCCGGCGTCTCGATGCCGCAGAACACGGTGACGAACATCGCCTCCTTCATCTTCTCGAGAATCTCGGGGCGCTTGGCGATATTGAGGGTCGCCTCGCAGGCCAGGCGCGTGATGTAGCCGGTGCGCTTCTGCCACTCGACCAGGTGCGGCAACAGGTCCATCGCCGCCTTGCGATTGCCGATGAAGTTGTCGTCGACGAAATAGATGGTGTCGGTCATGCCGCATTCGCGCAGGCGATCGAGTTCGGCGACGATCTGCTGCGGCGTCTTCAGGCGTGGGTTGCGGCCGTAGAGACCGGGGATGTCGCAGAACTCGCACTGGTAGGGACAGCCGCTGGAATACTGGATGCTGCCGAGCAGGTATTTCCGCGTCTCGGCGAGCTCATAGGCGGGAATCGGAAACTCGCTCATGGCGAGACGGTCTTTGGTGGTCAGCACCACCTGCCGTTCCGGGCGCGTGCAATCTTCGGCCAGGCGCTGGAACAGCTCGTCGGTGGCATCGCCGAGCTCGCCGACATGCAGATAGTCGAAGGACGGATAGTAGTCCGGGCAGGCGCTCACCGAGGGGCCGCCGAGCGCCACCGGCAGGTCGAAGGCATGGGCGCGGCGGCAGATGTCGTTCATCTGGTTGCGCTGGATGTGCATGCCGCTGACCAGCACCGCCTCGGCCCATTCGAAGTCTTCCCTGGTGGCGGGACGGAGGTTCTCGTCCACGAAGCGGACCGGCCAGTTGGCAGGCAGGTAGGCTGCGATCAGCAGCAGGCCCTGCGGCGGCATGAAGCCCTTGACGCCGTCGGACAGGGGGTAGGCGTGCTCGAACGTGCCAAAAGAGGACGTGTAGCGGGGAAACACGCAAAGGATCCGCCTTACCGTCTCAAAACCTTCTGCTCGCATCAAACTTCCTCAATCATTCTCGTTACTTGTCCCCCGCTCCGGAATTTAACCACGAGCTTGAAGGCTCGGCTACAAATTCCTCTTGGGATTGTGGGCGAGCGCTAACGCGCCGCCGCGGCGAATGGTTGCACCGGGCGTCTCTCAAGCGATCAATTTTGCGGCAAGATCGGGCAGCTGAGCCGAATTTCCGGCCAGGCGAAAATCGGTGCCGGCAAGGCCGATCCGCACCAGCCAGTCGTCGAACTCCGGCGCCCGCCTGAGGCCGAACAGCTCTCGCAGATAGAGCGCGTCGTGGAAGGAGCTCGACTGGTAGTTCAGCATGACGTCGTCGGCGCCGGGCACGCCCATGATGAAGGTGACGCCGGCCGCGGCCAGCAGCGTCAGCAAATTGTCCATGTCGTCCTGGTCGGCCTCGGCATGGTTGGTGTAGCAGACGTCGATGCCGAGCGGGGCGCCCAGCAGTTTGCCGCAAAAATGGTCCTCCAGCCCGGCGCGGATGATTTCCTTGCCGTCGTAGAGATACTCGGGGCCGATGAAGCCGACCACGCTGTTGACCAGCAGGGGATCGAAGGCGCGGGCCACCGCATAGGCGCGCGCCTCGCAGGTCTGCTGGTCGACGCCGTGATGGGCATTGGCCGACAGCGCCGAGCCCTGCCCGGTCTCGAAATACATCACGTTGTTGCCGACGGTGCCGCGCTTCAGCGACAGCCCCGCCTCGCGCGCCTCCGCGAGCAGCGCGAGGTTGACGCCGAAACTGCGGTTGGCGGCCTCCGTACCGGCGATCGACTGGAAGACGAGGTCGACCGGCAGTCCCTGCCCGATCAGGCCCAGCGTCGTGGTGACGTGGGTCAATACGCAGCCCTGCGTCGGAATGTCGAACCGGGCGATGACGTCGTCGAGCAGCCGCAGCAACCGGCCGATCGCGGCGGGATCGTCGCCGGCAGGATTGATGCCGATGCACGCATCGCCCGAGCCCAGCAGCAGGCCGTCGAGGATGGAGGCCGTGATGCCCCTGACATCGTCGAAGGGATGATTGGGTTGCAGGCGCGTGCTCATCCTCCCCTTCAGGCCGATCGTGTTGCGGAAGCGGGTGGTTACCTCGCATTTCCTGGCAACCTGGATCAGGTCCTGGTTGCGCATCAGCTTCGACACCGCGGCCGCCATTTCCGGCGTCAGGCCGCGTGCCAGGCCTGCGAGCACCACGCCGGTTGCAGCATCTGACAGCAGCCAGTCGCGGAAGGCGCCGACCGTGAGCGAGGCGACCGGCGCAAAGGCGCGCGCATCGTGGTTATCGACGATCAGGCGGGTGACCTCGTCGTCCTCGTAAGGGACCACCGCCTCGCTCAGGAATTGCCGCAGCGGCAGATCGGCCAGCGCCATGCGGGCAGCGACCATCTCCTCGGCGCTGCCGGCGGCGATCCCGGCGAGCCGGTCACCGGAGCGCGGCGGGGTCGCCTTGGCCAGCAGGTCGCGCAGGTCCGCAAAGACGTAGGACGTGGCGCCGATAGCCTTGCGATAGACCATGTTTGGCTCCGTACAAGGGCGCGCCGCAATGATAGCGCGGCCTGGTCCCAATCTCATTACACTTCAGTCGGCGAGCCCCAGGACAAAGGCCAGGGCGGCACCGAGCCGCGCCATGTCCCGGTCACCGAGACGCCCGATCTTCCGTCCGATCCGCTCGCGCCTGATTGTGACCGGCTTGTCGGCCATCACCTGCGATGTGACCCGCAATCCGTTCTCCGAGTTGGGATCGACGGTGACACGAAAATCCGGCGCATCTGCCAACTCGGAAGTGAGCTGGCAAACCACCACGGACGCGTGCGCTTCCGGGAAAGCATCGGTTTGCACAATGACGGCCGGACGGGGCTTGCCGTAGTCGCCGGTCGCGGCGACGGTGACCAGGTCACCGCGTCGCATCGGCGTCAAACTCGGCTACCGATTCGATCCATCCCAACGCATCGCGTTCGTGACCCGGATCGAGGCCAGCGACCTGCTTTGCAACCCGGCGCCGAACGGTGCGCGATCGGGGGTCCGCCACGACCAAGCGCAACTCGCGCAGCCCTCGCGCGCGCCGGCGCTGCCGCATCATCCTCATTCGTTCGGCCGGTACCGGCATAATCGCTCCTTCGTAACGCGTTACGCTAATGTAACGCGTTACGCTGGAAAGGCAAGAGCGCCAAATCGCATCCGCGGGTGCCGTCTCCGTTCAGCAGCCCATTGCCGACGGGGGAACCGCACGGGGTGATCTGCTTTGTCCTGTATGTCCAGATGGAAGCACCGCACCGAACACCACCTGCACTGGCCTGTGCTCGTCACGGCCGCCGTCGCCCTGGCGGCGATTGGCGGCCTTGTTGCCTGGTATGACCGCGTTGGCGCCGAGCGCCAGGCCGCTCCACCAGGCACGACCTTCAATGCCGCCCGGGAAGCTGGCGCGACGGTGAGCCCCAGCGAGCCGCTGCCGAAGATCGAAGTCCCCGGGCCCGGGGCGTCGCCTTCCCGCTAACGGCTGCAACGCCGAGAACTGCCCGCTACACTGAGATAACGCCGCTGTGCCTGCTAACCCGCGCGGACGGTGGCGAGGAAGCGGCCGACCTCGCTCTTGAGGCGCCGGTTCTCGTCGGACAGCAGCTGCGCGGAGGCCAGGACCTGGGAGGACGCGGTGCCGATCTCGCCGGCGCCGCGGTTGACGTCGGCGATGCTGGTGGCGACCTGCGTCGAGCCGACGGCGGCCTGCTGCACGTTGCGGGCGATTTCCTGGGTCGCCGCCCCCTGCTCCTCGACCGCGGCGGCGATCGCCGAGGCGATCTCGGACACCCTGCCGATGGTGCCGCTGATCTGCTTGATGGCGAGCACCGAGTCCTGCGTTGCCGCCTGCATGCTGGCGATCTGGCTGGAGATTTCGCTGGTGGCCTTGGCGGTCTGCGTGGCGAGCGCCTTGACCTCCTGGGCGACCACCGCAAAGCCGCGCCCGGCATCGCCGGCGCGGGCGGCTTCAATGGTGGCGTTGAGCGCCAGCAGGTTGGTCTGCTCCGCGATCGTGGTGATCAGCTTGGTGACGTCGCCGATCCGGCTCGCCGCCTCCGACAGCTCGGTGATCCTGGCGTCGGTCTGCTGCGCCTGGACGACGGCCTCGTTGGCGATCCTCGTGGAGTTCTCCACCTGGCGGCCGATCTCGCTGACGGAGCTCGCCATCTGTTCGGTGGCGGAGGCGACTGACTGCACGTTGGTGGAGGTTTCCTCCGACGCCGCCGCGACGACGGTGGACAGCTCCTGGGCGGACCTGCTGCTGCTGGTGAGCACGGAGGCGGAATTTTCCAGCTCATTCGAGGCAGAGCCGACGTTCTCGACGATATTGCCGACGGTGATCTCGAAGCTTTCGGCGAGGTTGTGCAGTTCGGCGCGGCGCGCTGCAGCCAGCTCGCGGGTCTTCTCCTCGCGCTCGGCGGTGTCGCGTTCGGCCTTGGCGATCGCCTGCACCTTGAATTCCTGGATCGCGTGCGCCATCCGGCCGACCTCGTCGCCGCGGTTGAGGCCGGGCAACTGCACCTCGAAATTCCCCGCCGCCAGCTCGCGCATCGCGCGCGCCATCGCCACGACCGGGCGGGAGATGCCGCGGCCGATCAGGAACGAGACGACGATGCCGGCGAACGCAACCAGCAGCAGCGCCAGCGTCAGCGACCATTGCTGCTGCTCGAGCTTGATTCCGGCTTGCGCGATCGCGCGGTCCTTGCTCTCGCTGCTGCGCGTGATCAGCTCGTCAGTGAGTTTTTCGATGACGGCGAAGTTGCGTTCGGCGCCCTTGATGAAGATCAGCGCGGAGCCGGCGTCGCCGTCGGCCATCTCGATGGCGTTCTTCGACTGCTTGAGATAGCCGGTGACCGCGGCCTTCAGCTTGTCGAAGGTCTCCGGGTTGAACTTGTCCTTGATCGCCTCGACGTCTTTCAGCGCGTCGGAAATCTTCGCCGCCGCCGCGGAGGTCTCCTTGGCGACTTCGGCGATCTTCTTTTCGTCCTTCTCGTTGGCGGCGGTGGCGGCCAGGCGATACAGCTTGGCGTGCGCCGTCCACACCGTCGTGGTGAGCTCGCCGGCGACCTCCGACTGCCGGACCGGACCCGACATCAGCGCATCGACGGCGGCCTGGTTGGACCGCAACGTCTGCAATGCATAGATGCCGAGCCCGATCAGGACCATGATCAGGAATGCGGGTGCCAGTTGGACCTTCCACGAAAGGCCAACGTTCTTGATCCGAGCGAGCATGTCGACCCTTCGCGGCGGCGCGCGCCGCACGATGACGCCGGTTGAGGCGTCAGAGCTTGTAGACGCCGGCGCAGACAGCCGTGTTGTTCAGCTTCTCGCAGTACATTTCCTTGGGCTCGACCTTCTTGCTCACGGGATTGACGAACTTGTAATCCTGCCAGAACGACGGCTGCTTGGCGGCCATTTCGACGCGCTCCTTGACGTAGAGCTTGCCGTCGACGTCCTGGGCGTCGATCAGGTCCTTGCCGACGAACTTCTCGTTGGCGCCGTGGGCCAGCACCTTGCCGTCGAGCTGGTAGACGACGACATAGAGGTCGCGGTCGTGGAATTTGGTATTGGCCTTGTTGGTGAGCTCCGGATACGCCTTGTCGGCGCCCTGCTCCTTGATGAAAGCCACGGCCGACTTGACCATGGCCATGGCTTCGTCCTTGTTCGCCCCGCCGCTGGCATGGGCGGCGCCGGCGACGGCCAGCATGGCTGCTACGGCGAATGCGAATGACCTTGTTGACGAATTCTTCACGATTTGACCCCCGGCTGGTTCGGATGAGCGAGCACATGGCTCCGCCACACGCCATGATGGCGTCCAAACAGCAAATCATCCGTTAAGATCGCGGTCCGTAGAGCGCGGGAGACGGGGCGGGCGGCGCCGCGCTGGGACCGGAATCGACGTCCGCGGGTCAGCGCTTCGTCGCGGCGCGTTTCATCGCAAGCGGCAACGCACCGGGACCCGCATCGGCCGGGCGGGCGGCCTTTCGCGCAGAGGACGAATCCACCAGCCGGTCGCGCTTCCGACATCTTGCCGCGTCGATCAGGATGCTCGCGGCCCAGCGATAGACGTTGTTCTCCTTGATCTGCGTCCGCATCAGCTTCATCCGCTCGACTTGCTCGTCGCGCGGCATGGTCAGTGCACGCTCGATCGCCGAGGCAAGACCTTCGGTGTCATACGGATTGACGATGATGGCCTCCGGCATCTCGCGTGATGCGCCGGTGAAGCTTGAAAGCACCAGTACGCCGCTCTGGTCCGCGCGTGCCGCGACGAACTCCTTGGCAACGAGGTTCATGCCGTCGTGCAGGCTCGAAACGATGCATGCATCGGCGGCGCGGAACAGCTTGAACACCTCTTCCTGCTCGTAGTGGCTGACGACGAGCCTGATCGGTCCGTGACGGCATTTTTGCCGCGCATTGATGTCGCGGGCCAGTTCTTCCGCCTCAACCTGCAAGCGGGCGTAGGAGTCGAGCTTGCTGCGCGTCGGCGCCGCGACCTGGATGAAGACCAGCCTGTCCTTCCAGGCCGGCGCCCGGTCGAGCAGCGCCTCGATCGCTCGCATCCGGTCGATGATGCCCTTGGTGTAGTCGAATCTCTCGATACCGACGACGAGCTTGATGTCCGGAGGCAGGCCGAAGCGGCCGAGCACGTCGGAACGGCAACGATTGCCGTCCGGCACGCGCTCGAGCGCCTTGGGCGGCCATTCGATCGAGATCGGATACGGGCGGATCAGGGACTGGTGCCCACCGAGGCTGACGGCCTGGATTTCCCGGTCGATCCGGCTTTCGACAAAGCGGTCCACGCATTCCAGGAAGTTGTTGCAATGGAACTGCGTGTGGAATCCGACGATCGTGCTGCCAAGCAGGCCCTCGATGATCTCCTCTTTCCAGGGGCAGATTCCGAATGTCTCGGCGTTCGGCCAGGGGATATGCCAGAACGTCGCAATCGTGGCCCTGGGCAGCTTCTCGCGGATCATGCCGGGGACCAGCGCAAGATGGTAATCCTGAACGAGCACCACCGGATCCTCGGTTCGCGACTCCGCGATGACGGCGTCGGCGAACCGGCGGTTGATCCGCTTGTAAATCTCCCAATCGTCCTTTCGCAGCGTCGGCCGCACGAACACGATGTGACAGAGCGGCCAAAGCGCCTCGTTGGCGAAGCCGTAGTAGTAGCCATCCTGCTCCTCTTCGCTAATCCAGATGCGGCGAAGCGTATAGGCAGGCGAGGCTACCGGCACCCGGACCCTGTCGGAGGCGTCGACCGTTTCACGGTCGGCGCTGCCGCTGCCGTGCGCGATCCAGGTGCCGCCGCAGGCGCGCATCACCGGCTCGAGCGCCGACACCAGCCCGCTTGCCGGCGATTGCACCACGACCCCCTCGCCGGACTTGTTGTGAATGTAGGGTTCGCGGTTCGATACGACGAGAACCTCCGCTCCCGGAAGGGCGGCGTTGAGGAGATCGAGCAGCGATTTCGGATTCCATTCGATCTGGCCGCTTACCGACACGAGCTCCGATTCGCGCAACAGCCGCCGCAGCTCGCGGTCGATCGCCGGCGACGCCACCACGGATCGCGGGGTCTCGCCCTGCCGGATTTCCTCGACCGCCCGCTTCAGCGAATTCATCCAGCTTCGCAGCATCAGCACCGCAAAGACGGCGCCGACCGTCATCAGCACCAGCGTGGCGCCCGCCAGCGCCGAAAGCAGAAATGCGAGAACCTGCGCGGACCTGGCATCGACGAAGCTGAGATCGGTCAGGATGACGAAGTACGACCGCCCCGTCTTCGCAATCATCGGGAAGGCGGCGACCAGAATCCGGCGCGCCTCGACCCTGATGCTCGAAAAGCTCTCGGCTTCCGCGCGCGCGATCTTTTCGCAGGAGAAGCCGGCCGGCATTTCCGGGCTCGCCGCGATCAAGGCGCCGGAAGCGTCGCAATAGCCCGCGGCGAGAATGCGCTTGTCCAGCGCGACGCGCGCGAACAACGCCGACAGCCCCGACCAGGTCTGCTCCTCGGCGGCGCGATCGATCAGCGGCTCTACTGCGTGGAACACCAGGCGCGAGCGCGCCTCGACGTCCGCGCGCGACCATTGCTCGACGATGCGTCCTGCATACGGCGCCAGCAAAAGCGCCAGCACCATCGTGACGGCAAGCGCGACGATGCCGTACTTGATGAAATCGCTGAATCTAATCGGCATGCACTTCCAGGCATTGGCTACTCGAGCCCCCCGGCCGGCTCGACCGTCTCATCGCGACCCTGTTCCCTGTTACACACCAGGCAGACTCTTCGCGCAATCTGAATTTTCCGAACCGCCAATCGCTCGTGCCGGTGCGGTGTCCTGGATTGACAGAATGCGCAGTATGCCTGCGGAACGCGTCCAATCGCTTCAGCCTGACCACCCATGCGAATCCCCCTGCTCACTATGCGGGACGGCTGCTCCAAGGCAACCGGCGCAGCGGGCAGACCTCGCGCGCTCTCCGATGATCGTTTCGTCGAAGCGGCGCGGCGCAGTCGGTCCAAAGTGTTTGAAACTCCGCGCTAATCCGCAGGGGCGGAACCCGCCGCCGGGTGTTGTCGCGACGTTCTGCGAAGCATTCCGAACGCCGCCAAAGGTACGGTACCGTACAGGGTTGCGGCCTTTCGGGCGTCGAGAAGTGTGCCCGTGATCGTTGAAGCGCCGGTGCGAATATCCGAGTTTGCCGGCCTGTACACAGCGGGTCGAGAATGTCAGGCGAGACGTTGCCACAAGAAGTCAGGGAGTTGCTGCTCCGTCACATCGGTTCGGTGGCTCACCTGGAGGCCCTGTTGTTTTTCCGGGCGCACCCCGACGAGCGCCGGGATGCCCGCTCCCTCGCGCAGCGACTGTACGCATCGGAGACGGAAATGATCGCAGCGCTCGCAGAGCTCGGCAACGACGGATTTCTGGCGATGGAGAACGGACTTTACCGCTATGCCCCTCGCGCGGAAGACCGGCCGAGGATCGACGCTCTGGCAGAGGCCTACGCGCACCAGCTGATCGCCATCACCAACCTCATTCACGACCGGCGCCGGAACATTCAGGCCTTCTCGGACGCATTCAAACTCCGAAAGGAGCGCTGACATGGCCGATATCATCTACACGCTTTGCGCCGTCACCAGCGGCCTGTGCGCGTGGCTGCTGGCGTCGGCCTACCGCAAGACCCGATCGCGGCTGCTGCTGTGGAGCTCGATCGCCTTCGCCGGACTCGCGCTCAACAATCTCGCCCTGTGGATCGATAAGCTCGTGCTTCCGGAGATCGACCTCTCGATCGTTCGCGCCTGCCTCGGTCTGGCGGCGATGCTCATCCTGCTGTACGGCTTGATCTGGGAGGCGGAATGATGGGCGGCCTCGTCTCCGTGCTCGCCGGCGCCACCGCGATGGCCGGCCTCGTGGCAGCGCTGTTCTTCCTGAAGTTCTGGCGCCGGACCGGCGACGGCTTTTTTCTGCTGTTCGCCGCGGCGTTCGCGATCGACGCTGTCGGACGTTTCGCACTCGCAGTCGTCCAGCTGTCCGACGTCGCCGAGCCGATCTATTTTCTTCCGCGCCTCGTGATGTTCGCGCTGATCGTGATCGCCATCATCAGGAAGAACGCACCGCTGGGCTAACATCCGTTCACGGTGTAACCGGATCCGAGGCCCCGCAACCGACCGCCCCGCCCTTGCTGCGGAGCAGCGGCTGGAGCTGGCGATGGTACTCCCGCAGCACCAGATCGTGGCACGCACATGAAACCTGCCGCAGCGCCGCGGCATCGGTGATGCTGATCATGCCGCGGGAGGCACGGACGACCCCGTCGCTCTGCAGCGCGTCGACGGCTTCGGTGACGGTCGCGCGCCTCACGCCAAGGAGCTGGCTGAGCACCTCCTGCGTAATGGGCAACTCGTCGTCGTGCAGACCTTCGCGCGCGACCAGAAGCCACCGGGCGAGTCGTTGCCTGACCGAGTGCACGGCGTTGCACGCACCGAACTGGGATGCCTGGAACAGCACGACCTGAAGATAGCGCTGAAGCAGCCTGCGCGTTGCGGGCAACGCGGGAAGAACCGCCAGGAATTCGCGGGCCGGAATCCGCACGGCCTCGCCGCCGATCTGGACGATCCGGCGATGCGGCGTGATCTGCTGCTCTTCGGCCAGCACCAGCGGCGCACCGACGAGGCCTTCGGAACCCACGAGCCAGGCCTCGACGAAATCGTCGTCAACCCGTGCCGAAACCGATACCAGTCCGTGCTCGATGAAGTAGACATGCTCCATCGGCAGCCGCCAGTGCTGCAGCACCTGACGCGGCCGAATCTGCACCATCTCTGCCGTCTTCAGCAGCATGGCCAATTCGTCCTTCGGCAGCTCGCACAGGAGCCTGTTCCTGGTTTGACCGACCCCGCCCACTTGTCCTTCCGTTTTCATATCGCCGCATTCGAAACATACGCCCTGCCGCATAGCGCACCTCATGAACGCTCCGGGAACTAGGACCATCGTCGCAGCGTCGTGGTGACGCAGGAAGGAACCCGAATCCACGGTAATCGAGGCCGCCTATGCCACCAGCTTTACCGGCAACCGCGCCAGGGCGCGGATGCCGAGGCGCTTGTGCCACCGGATCTCCCCGGGTTCGACGGCAATCCGAAGATCGGGAAAGCGATCCAGCAGGCGTTGCAGCCCGATCGCGGCTTCCGCGCGCGCCAGCTGGAAGCCGAGGCAGAAATGTACGCCGGTCCCGAACGACAGATGCGGATTCGGATGGCGCGCGATGTCGAAGGTGTGAGGCCGGTCGAACCGGGCCGGATCGCAGTTTGCTGCCGCAAGGAAAGCCGCCAACATGTCGCCGCGGCGGAACTGCATTCCCTGCCAGACCAGATCGCGGGTCGCAAAGCGCGGCTTGGTCATCTGCACCGGCGAGACGTAGCGCAAACACTCCTCGACGCACATCGGCATCAGGCCCGGGTCGTCGCGCAAGCGGCGCAACTGGCCCACGTCGGTCAGCAATGCGAACAAGCCGCCCGAGATCAGGTGGGTCGTCGTTTCCTGTCCCGCGCCGAACAGCAGGAAGACCATCGACACCAGCTCGTCCTCGCTGAGCTTCTGCCCGTCGATCTCGGCATCGCGCAGCGCGGCGATCAGCCCCTCGTCCCGCGCGCCGCCGCCTGGCCGCGAGACACGCCGGAGATAGCGGACCACGCTGATCAAGCCGGGGATCGCGCGGATCACCGCGAAGACGTTTGCGGTGTCCTTCAGTCCGCCCAGCCAGTTCTTGAACCGGTCGTGGTCCTTTTCCGGCAGGCCCAGCATCGCGCAAATGACCGAGAGCGGCAGGTCCCGGCAGAACTCGGCCATCAGGTCGGCCTCCGTCCTGCCTTGCAGCCGGTCGATCAGCCGGTCCGCCGTCTCGGCGATCATCGGCTTCAGCGCGGCAATGGTGCGCCGCTGAAAGGCCTGGTCGACGAGGCTTCTCAGGCGACGATGCTCTGGATCGTCGTGGCCGAGCATATTGGTTGCCAGGAGACCGAGCGTCCGCGGCAGGAAGCGCAGGATCCGCGCCTGTGTCCTGCTGCCCGCATTGGCAGGATCGCGCGCGAAGTCGTCGTGGTCCTTCAGCAACTCCGCGCAGCTGTCGTGGGTCACCGCCAGCCAGGTACGCCCGATGATCGGCAGTTTCACGGAAACCACCGGTCCCTCCGCCCGCATGCGATCCAGCGTGGGCAAGGGATTGGCGTGGAACTGCGGAGACAGGATATCGAACTGAGGGGGTTCTGCCATGTCGTTTCCTCGAAACCCGCTCACGACCAGCCCTGACACGTGTCGCGCGTAGAATCAGATCTCGCCGCTCCGGTTCGAGATCACACGAATATGCGTCCGAGGACCGGCATTGCCGGCAAGGTAACCTTGCGCAGCATCGATCAGCTGTTGCACCGCGTTATCATTGTAATCCGGATGCCTGGAATTCAGATGCAGATCGGTTTCGATCACCATGACGTCGGTGACGCCTGCTGGCGTGACCTCGATGGCAAATGAGACGAATCGCGCGTGCGGAGTCTTGAATGCCATTCCTGCCTCGCTCGCCTTCGCTTGGGGTCATCCAGTTAGCACGCCGGCGTGACCTGTTATCATTAACCCGCAGCTTTGCCCGCTGCCTTTCGTCACACCGGAAACTGGATACTTCGAATTGATGAGCTGCGCGTACTGGTCTTGGATGACCCACTAATTTGCCCGCTGGGGAAAGTGAAGCTAAAATGATGCTACCGGGGATCGACCTTGCTCTCGAACGGCGGCAAGGCCAAGGCGGGTGATGGAGGGCGCAATGCGGCAGATCGGCCTGGCAGGCTTTCTGTTCTTGTTTTGGCTTGTGCTTTCCGGTCACTACACGGCGTTTCTGGTCACTGCAGGCGCCCTTTGCGCCGCGCTGTGCGTGTTCGCAATGATTCGCGTGCGCGTCGCCGATGCGGAGGCCTACCCCGCCGAACTGTTCACGGGCGCGCTCACCTACTTTCCGTGGCTGATTTGGGAAATCGCCAAGTCGGCCTGGGCCGTCACCAAAATCATTCTGCATCCTCGCCTGCCGATTTCGCCCACCATGACGGTCGTTCACGCAAGCCAGAAGACATCCGTCGGAATCGCGACCTATGCGAACTCCATTACCCTCACCCCGGGAACCATCACCGTCGGCGTGAACGGCAAGGAACTCGTGGTGCACGCGCTCGTGATCGAAGGTGCGATCGATCTCGAGCAAGGCGGGATGGACCGCCGCGTCAGCCGTTTC
>CAZDEZ010000061.1:0-25134 GCA_964504705.1 uncultured Bradyrhizobium sp. | reverse complement strand
CGGCGGATGACCTGCGCGACTTCGATATCGAGCAGATGAGGCGCATGCAGCGTCTGCCGAGGTTCGAACAGCCGTTCTTCCACCGCCCGTGCCGCCGGTGTACGAAGGAGCGCTTCGAGCAAGGCCGACGCGTCGACGACGATCATTGGCGATCGCGTTCGGCGCGGATGGCCTGAGCTGGCGACACGGAGGGCGTCATGCCCGGACGCCGCTCCAGACGCGCGCGCAATTCATCGAGTGTCGGCCGTTCGGCGACCTGACGAATCTCGCTGAGCAGGTAATCGGAAAGCGACATGCCCGCCAGCGCCGCGCGCGATTTGAGCCGGCGGTGCAGCGCATCCGGAACGTTACGAATCTGGATCATCGCGGACATGTGATGAACATTAACACATGTGCATCACATGTCAACGCCTGAGGCGCAAGATGGTCAGTCCAATGACGCCGTGCGGACCGGGCGATCCGGTGTGCATGTCATCAGGATCAATGCAGATTGACTGCACTTCCACGTCGTCCCGCCGGCGCTGGAAAGCGCCAGTGGCGGGTCCGCTCGATGCGGCAAGAGAGCTGCAGCGCTGAGGCTCAGCACGAATGCAATGATGAAAATTCTCATTGGTATGATCCCCCGATCCCTATGCGTGGCATCGTAGCAGGCGAGGCGGATCCTTCTGTGACTTCAGTCACAAAATCCTTCTTGATATCCGATTCTCTCTCCGGAAGCGGTCCTTCTCCGCCCCCCGTCTTCGCGATAGCCTGAACTCGGCAATCACAAGAGGCAGGTTATGGCCAGGCAGGCGACGGTGCTCACCGAATCCCAGACCGCAGACGCGCTGCTCCGCGCCCGCGCGCAGCGCGTCGTGCCCGGCGGGATGTGGGGTCATCTCAACGCGGCGCGGCTGCCGGAGGGCTATCCGCAGTTCTTTGCCTCGGCGGAAGGCTGCCGCGTGCGCGACGTCGACGGGCGGGAATATATCGACTTCATGTGCAGCTGGGGGCCGGTGCTGCTCGGGCACCGTCATCCCGACGTGGAAGCGGCGGCGCGGGCGCAGGCCGACCTCGGCGACTGCATGAACGGTCCCGGCGAGGTCATGGTGGAGCTCGCCGAGGATTTCGTCGCCATGGTGCCGCATGCGGACTGGGCGATGTTCCAGAAGAACGGTGCGGATGCGACCACGAGCTGCGTGACGATCGCGCGCGCCGGTACGGGAAAACGCAAGGTGCTGGTGGCGCGCGGCAGCTATCACGGCGCGCTGCCCTGGTGCTCGCCCAGCGTTGCCGGTGTCACCGCCGAGGACCGCGCCCATCTCGTTCACTTCGAGTACAACGATGTGGCGAGCCTGCGCGCGGCCGTCGACGCGGCAGCAGGCGATCTCGCCGCCATCCTCGTCACGGCGTTCCGCCACGACATGTCGCGCGATCTCGATCTGCCGACGAGGGAGTTCGCCGCGGCCGTGCGAGAGGCATGCGATGCCGCCGGCGCCGCGCTCGTCATCGACGAGGTGCGCGCGGGCCTCCGCCTCGATATCGCCGGAAGCTGGGAGACGCTCGGCGTGCGTCCGGATCTCTGCGCCTGGAGCAAGGCCATCGCCAACGGTTATGCGCTCGCCGCCGTCACCGGCAACGACCGCTTCCGCGAGGCGGCCACGAAAGTCTTCGTCACCGGCTCGTTCTGGTGCGGCACGGTGGCGATGGCCGCGGCGCGCGCCACGCTGCGGATCGCGCGCGAGACCGACGTGCCGACGCGCCTGCGCGCGATGGGGCTGAGACTGCGCGAGGGGATGGCGACGCTGGCCCGGCAGCAGGGCATCGCGATCCGGCAGAGCGGCCCGCCGCAAATGCCGCTCATCCTGTTCGACGACGATCCGGAGTTCCGCAAGGGCCGGGCCTTCTGCTCGGCGGCGCTGCGCCACGGCGCGTTCTTTCATCCGCAGCACAACATGTTCCTGTCGGCCGCGCACGATCCCGCCGACATCGATGCGGCGCTGGAAGCGGCGTCGCACGGCTTCAGGGCCGTCGCGGCGCTTTAGGCAATTTTCGCCGGCGCGTACGCAATGCTGCATGGCGCAAATTGCGTCGCTGTTGTGGCGATTGCGGCGCATTGTTGCGAAGCGGGCGGATTAAATCATTTGCCGGATCATGCCGCTTCCTGCATTAGAGCGCCGTGTTTCAAGAGCGGCGTCGCGCCCCGATCGCGCGCCCGCGAGTTCGGAGAGGAAGGCATGAAATCGAAGTTCGTCCGCAACGCCGCCTTTGTGCTTCTGGCCGGCATCGTCTGCAGCCCGGCGCAAGCGCAGTCCTGGCCCGAGAAGCAGGTCACCTTCGTCGTTCCGTTCGCGGCCGGCGGCGGCACCGATGCGTTTGCCCGGCCGCTGGCCGCCCAGCTCGACACCCAGCTCGGCAAGCGCGTGCTGATCGAAAACCGCGCCGGCGCCGGCGGCACGGTGGGCGCTTCCGCCGCGTCGAAGGCCGCGCCGGACGGCTACACCTTCTTCGTCGGCGCGGCGCACCACGCCATTGCGCCGTCGCTCTATCCGAAGCTCGACTACGACATCGAGAAGGATTTCGTCGCGGTGGCGATGATCGCGCGGCCGCCGCAGGTGGTGGTCGTCAATCCCGACAAGGTCGTGGCCAAGACGCTGAAGGATTTCATCGACTATGTGCGCGCCAATCCCGGCAAGGTGAACTACGCGTCCGCCGGTGCAGGCACCACGCATCATCTCGCCGGCGAACTGTTCAAGATCGTCACCAAGACCGACCTCCAGCACGTACCCTATCGCGGCGCCGGGCCCGCGCTGCAGGATCTCATCGCCGGCCATGTGCCGGTCATGTTCGACGGGCTCGGCACGTCGGCGGGACCGGCGCGAGGCGGACAGTTGCGCGCGCTTGCCGTTGCGGCGCCGAAGCGGGTGACCGCGCTGCCCGACGTTCCCACGACAGCGGAAGCCGGCCTTCCCGGCTATGAAGTGGCGACGTGGTACGGGCTGTTTGCTCCCAAGGGCACGCCGCCGGAGATCGTCGCGCGGATGATCAAGGAAGTGCGCACCGCGATGCAGACGGCGTCGATCAAGGAAGCCTGGGAGCGCAACGGTTCTGACGTGCCCGATGTGACCGGTCCCGAATTCGCCAAGCTGGTCGCATCGGAAGTCGAGCGCTGGCGCAAGGTCGTCAACGAAGCGAATGTGAAGCTGGATTGATTTGGCAGAACTGACAGGCGTCGCCGCGTCCTGAAGCTCAGGGCGTGGCGATCAGCCCGCTGGCTGTGGCGACGATCCAGCGGTTGCCCCAGCGCACGATGGAATCGATGCGACCGATTCCGGGCAGCGTCTCTCCGAGCGAGACCGTGCGCACCCCGTCGGGTCCTTGCAGCACCGCGGTCTGGCCGCGGACCTCGAGCACGGTCCATCCCTCGATCGTCGTCGGCCGCGTTTCCGGCGCCGGCATCAAGTGCGGGCGGGGCTCCATCGACGAAGCGGGCAGGCCGAGGATGGCTGCGGCCGATTTCGGGCTGTCCGGCTCCGCGCGCAATACGCTTCCCGCCGACTTGGACGCATTGATGCTGGCGGTGACCGAAGGGCCTTGCTTGCGAATGCTCTCGGTCCGGCGAGGCGCTCTTGCGTCGGCGTGCCGGACGGATGCGTCCTTCGACGCGGCTGCAACGACGGCGGAATTGTTCCAGCCGAGGCACCCGGCCCAGCCAAGCGCGATGCCGGCCAGCAGGGCGCCCGCGATCATGCCGGCGGTCATGAACTGTTCGCGGTTCGGCCGCAGCAGCAGCAGTAAGGCTTCTTCCCGGATCGGCTCGAGTTGATCGGCGGCGTCCACGCTGACGCGCGGCGCGCTACCAACCGGTGCGGACGGAACGTTCGGCGCCTGGATTTGCATGAGCATGACCCTTGTCGGCCGATCATGATCGAACCCAGAGCTAAACGAATTGTTTACGGATGGGGTGGCCGCCCGGAGATTTCGGCAAGTTAGATCCCGGCCATCAGTCCGAGCCGTCCGATCCCCGGCAGCTTGAGGGCCGGACGGCGGATGTCGAAGCCGATCACGGCGCCGAGCAGATTGAGCTCGAAGCCTTCGACCCAGCCGACGGTGACGCCGAGATAGCCGGCGAGCGAAACGAACAGCCCGGTGCGCGAAGCCGTCGCGCCGAACCACCCGTCGTAGGGATAGTCCTTGCCGATCGCGGTCGGTGGCAGCACCGCGTTCAGTTCCGGCACGGCGTCGAGCGTGGCGCGCACGAAGGTGTTCGAGTTGGGACCCGGCCAGGCGCTGTAGTCGCCATAGGTGCGGAACCTGTAGTTCTCAACGACCTGGCGGATCTTGGGGATGAGACGCTCGGCGTCCTCGCCGTCAACAGCGACGATGGTTTCGGGCACCGCGCCGAACCAGCTTCCGTCGGCGACAAATCCGTTGCTGCGGATCGGCTCGCCCCACGCCGTGTAGTCGTAGCGGCTGCAGGTCGCAGCTCCCCGTTCCTTGACCACGATCCAGCTATGCACGGCGAAAATGCCGCGCCAGCGTACGGTGCGGGCGGCATAGACCCGGATCAGCGCGTCCTGGTTCTTCGCCGCCGGCGGCAGCAACCCGGCGCTGGATCGGTCGGCGGTCTGCCAGCTGCCCCGGTCCGGATCGAAGGAAATGGCGGGCGGCCGACCAGCCGATCGGCACGAGAACCAGCAACAGCAGGATGATCAGCGTTCTTCTCAACGGAAATCGGTGCCGGCGAAGGAGGAAACTCGAGTCGAATATAATTGATCCCGGCCGTTGTGCCAGTTCGCGCAGCCCTGCCATCCGCGCCGCGCCTTGTGCTGCATGGCCGGTCCGCCTAGGCTGATCGACAACGACGACCAACAACGCGTTCACGGGACGAAACCCCTCCAATGCAGCCCGCAGAGCGGCGCCGATCCGTCTACCGCCGGGGCCTTGTCATCGTCGCGACACTGGCCACCGCGTATATGGCCAGCCATTTCTTCCGCGCCTCCAACGTCACGATCGGGATCGACCTGATGCGCGATCTGTCGATCGGGCCGGAAGCGCTGGGCGCGCTGACCGGCGCGTTCTTCTTCGGCTTCGCCGCCATGCAGATTCCCTGCGGCTTCTTCTTCGACCGTTTCGGGCCGCGGCGCACGGTGACCGGCATGCTCCTGCTCGCCACCGCCGGCGGCATCATCTTCACGGCCGCACCGAACTGGCCGGTGCTGCTCACCGGGCGCGTGCTGCTCGGGGCCGGTTTCGGCGTCATGCTGATCGGCAGCATGGTGGTGATCACGCGCTGGTTCCCGCCGGATCGCTTTTCCACGCTGACGGCCATCGTGCTGTCGGTCGGCCTGCTCGGCAATCTCATCGCCACCACGCCGCTGGCCTGGGCGTCTGAGATCTCGGGCTGGCGCGCCGTGTTCGGCGCCGCCGTGCTGTTCACCGCGATCGCAGCCGTCGCGGTTTTTGTCGTGGTGCGCGATGCGCCGGAGGGACATCCCTTCCTGGAGCGCAAGGCAGAGCCGGCCGGCGAAATGCTGCGCGGCCTGATGGAGGTGCTGCGCAACCCGCACCTGAGGCCGATCCTGGCGCTCAACTTCTTCAACTACGCCTGCACCTTCACGGTGCAGGGCCTGTGGGGCGGCGCTTACCTGCGCGAGGTGCATGGCATGACCCCGATTGCGGCCGGCAACGTCCTGCTCGCCGCGGTCGTCGCCTATCAGCTCGGCATGCTGTCGTTCGGTCCGCTCGACCGCGTGTTCGACACCCGCAAATGGATCGCGATTGCCGGCACGCTCGTCATCGCCGGCCTGCTGGCGGTGCTGGCTGTTCCCGCCGCGCCGCCGACCTGGCTGTCGGTCGGCGCCATCGTCGCGATGGGTTTCTTCAGCGCCTCCTCCACCATGGTGATGACCCATGGGCGCGGCATCTTCCCCGACCGCCTGATCGGGCGCGGCATTGCGACCATGAACACCTCGGTGATGCTCGGCGTCGCCGTCATGCAGACGCTGTCGGGCATGATCCTCGGCGCCTTCGAGCCGCTGGCGAACGGCGCCCGCAGCGAAATCGCCTACCGCTCGCTGTTCGGATTCCTCACCGTCATCCTCCTCGTCGCGGTGGCGATGTACGGCCGCTCGGAGGACATCAAGCCCAGCCACGAAATGCGCCGCGTTCGGCCCGGCGAAAGCTGAGCCGCCGACGCTCTCCCCGGCGTTTATCGCGCCGGCTTGACCTTCTCGTACTCGGCCAGCGCCCGCTCGAACTTCTCGTTGAACAGCCACATGGCGTCCATGATCTCGCGGTAGTTCGCCGACGTCCGGGCCCGGTCTGACTTGCCATAGGCGAACATGCTGTTGTTGCGCAGATAGCCCATGATCTTGGGATCGGAGACGCGGTAGCCGAGCAGGTTGCCCGACCGCAGTGCGGCCTTGGTCGGGCTGGGCACGATCTGGATCAGCTCGAAGAATTTCATCTGGTCGATCGGGTTCGGCAGCGTCTTCGCGATCGCGGGGATCTGCGCGAACAGCTCGGCATGGGCGTTCATCAGCCCGTTGCGCACGTTGAGCCAGTGGTTGTAGCGCGAATCCAGATTGCCGATCCGCGCCTCTTCCTTTTCGTCGCGCGCGATCAGCCCGGGGTCGAAGGCGGCGATGGCAGGCTTGATGGCGGCCCATTTCCGCATGCCGTTCTGGTTCTCGGATACGCCGGTCTGAAAGCTGCCCTTGTACTTGTTGGAGCGCGCGTTGCCGATGTTCTGGTTGCCGTTGGTCTCGGCAAAGAACAGCGCGAGGCTGATGCGCGCGGCTGTTTCCGCGTTCGCCGCGTCGAGGCCCTTGGCGCGCGCAATTGCCCGGCCGAGATCGGCGACGTCCTTGAACGGCGTCGCCGAATTCTGCGCATTGGCGGGCGCGGCCTGCATGACGTCGAACAGCCTGCGATATTCGTCGATCAGCGGCTCGTTGCCGGCGTCGAAATATTGCGGCGGGATGCCGTATTTGTTGGGCCGTCCGACGCGCGAGGGCTGGGCGTCCGTGAGGTCCTTGTAGGTGCTCATCACGAGGTTTCGCGCCAGATAGAGCGCCTGCCCCGGCAGGTTCGGCAGCGGTTGCTTCGCGTCGATCTGCCGCCGTCGCTCGGCCAGCACCGCCTTGAACCGGTTGAGCGCGTCGTCGTAGGCAGCGAGGGAATCGCCCTGCGCCGATGCAGTGGAGACGAGCCCGCCCACGGGCGCGGCGAGGAGAAATCCGGCTATCAGCGCTGCGATCGTCTGCCGCATGTTCATCAGGGGGCCCCGGCTTCGATTCATTCGCGATGATCGTACACAACAATGCCGCGCCCTGGCGAGCGGCGAGGCGCAAATCGCCATCGATGTCCAGATGCGTTCCAGGCAGGGCGCGTCGCGGCCCGCGCTTGAGGCGCCGATAACTTCCGCGTGCTATCGTTCCGCAAAGGTCAAGCCTGCAAAGGGAAGGAAGCAAGATGCGCGGTCGCCGGGTGCTGATGGAATCCTTCGTGGCGCAGGGCGTGCGCCATATCTTCGGCAATCCCGGCACGACAGAGACGCCGCTGCTCGACAGCCTGCCGGCCTATCCGGAGATCGGCTACGTGATGGCTTTGCATGAGGGCGTCGCGGTCGGCGCGGCGAGTTTCTACGCACAGGCCAGCGGCCGCGTCGCGGTCGCCAATCTCCATGTCGCGCCGGGCCTTGGTAACGGCATCGGCGCGCTCTATGGCGCGCTCAAGGGCAGTTCGCCAGTCGTGGTCACCGCCGGCCAGCAGGACACGCGGATGCGGCTGCGCAATCCCGTGCTCGGCCACGATCTCGTCGCGATGGCCGCGCCCGTCACCAAATGGAGCGTGCAGATCGAGCGCGCCGACGAGATCGCGCCCATCCTGCGCCGCGCCTTCAAGGTCGCGACCGACGCGCCGCAAGGCCCGGTGTTCGTCGCGTTGCCGATCGACGTGTTGGAGCAGGAGACCTCGGTCGAAGCCGCCGCGCCCGACCGGCTGTGGCGCGCGGCGGCTCCTGATCCGAACGGCGTGGCGGAGCTTGCCGCAGCACTCCTGAAATCGCGGAGCCCGGCGATCGTCGCCGGCGACGACGTGGCGCGCACCGGCGCCACCGATGCGCTGGTGACGCTCGTCGAGCAGACCGGCGCCGCCGTCTGGTTCGAAAGCCTGCGCCATCACGCCGCGTTCCCGACCGGCCATCCGAACTATCGCTCGTCCCTGCCGGGCGATGCGGCGCAGATCCGCAAAGCGCTCGCGGGCGCCGATCTCGTGCTGTTGCTCGGCGGTCCCTTCTTCGAGGACATCTGGTACGCCGAAGGCAGCCCGTTTCCGAACGGCGCGGCGGTGCTGCAGATCGAGCAATCGCCCGAACGCCTCGCCTTCAACCACCGGCTCGATGTCGGCCTCGTAGGCGATCTCGCCGGCGCCATAGCCGCGCTGTCGGAGGCGGTGCGCGCCGGCGCCCCGGCGGAATTCAGGGCTTCTGCACAACGCCGCAATGCCGCGCTTGCCGAAACGCGCGCGCAGGAAACGGAGGCTTGGAAGACGAGGTTGGAAAAAGCCTGGAATCGCGAGCCCGCTTCGATGCCGCGCGTTACCGCGGAACTGCGGCGCGGGCTGCCCGACGACGTCGTCATCGTCGACGAAAGCATCACCGCGAGCCTCGACCTCGCGCGCGCCTTCGAGTACCGCGGCTTCGGCGACTATTTCGGCGGCCGCGGCGGCGGCATTGGCCAGGGATTTTCCGGCGCGCTTGGAGTCAAGGTGGCAATGCCCCACCGGCCCGTGGTCGCGGTGTCCGGCGACGGCTCGGCGATGTACAGCATTCAGGCGCTGTGGACCGCGGCGCACCACAAGCTCGCGATCGTGTTCGTGGTGCTGGCGAACCGCGAGTACCGCATCCTCAAGCACAATGTCGACGTCTGGCGGCAGAACTTCCAGCCCGGCACCCAGCATCCCTATCAACAGATGGACCTCGGCGGTCCCGCGCTGGATTTCGTGCATCTGGCTGAAGGCATGGGCGTCGAGGCGGTCAGGATCGAGAAGCCAGAAGGCATCGCGCCGGCGCTGGCCAAAGCCGTCGCCGCAAATCGGCCATATCTGGTGGAGATTGCCATCGAAGGAAAGCGGTGATCCCTGCGCGACGCCGCATCCCATGGCGTGCGCTGGACAGCGATGGCGCCGCACCCTACGGATACCGGATGCGCCTTCGCTGCCTTGCCCTCACCGCCATCGCCTGCCTTGCCGCCGCCCCCTTCGACGGAGCGGCCCTCGCCGGCCCGTCGGGGGCGCCTTTTGTCGGCTGGCTGGCGCCGGCGAGGCCGGTACTGACGGTCGCCGATGACGATGCAAACTACGACATCGACCTGATCGTCGCATTCTCCGGCAGGTGCACGGTGTTTCGCGCCGCCGGTGAGAGCCTGCCATGCCGCGCCGTCAAGTACTTTCACGGCGAAAGCGGACGCGCCTTTTTCACCGTCGCCGTCGACGACCCCGCCGACAAGGGCAATATCGTCTCGTTCTCCGGCGACAGAGCGCGCCGCGAGCGCAACGATTTCTACGAACTGACGATCGACCAGGTGCTGCTGAATTCGAAGGCGCGGCCGCTGGCCGGCGGCGTGCGGGTGCCGCGGGTCGAGCCGTCCAGCGGATCGTGCAAGCAGCTCGGCGACATCGACAGCAAGCAGATCAAGTCGGTTTCCTGCACCGCGACCGACCGGGCGGGCCGGACTTACGAGCTGCAATTCGAGGCCGACGGCGAGCCCGCCACGGTGCAGAAGATCACGCGCGAGCCGCTGGAATCGGTGCGCCGCCGCGCCAGGCTGCGCGCGCTGAAGGCGTGCCGCAGCAAGGCCGCCGAAGCGCAGATTCTGCCGCGGGACAAGGCGGCCTACATCATCCAGTGTCTGGAGCCGGGCGGCGTGTCGCCGGTGTCGGGCGATCAGTAAGGCGCGCAAGTCGCTTCGTTCCTTGCTGCAACGCGAAAAACTGCGTCATTTCGAGTGGTGGCCGCCCCTTGAATCTGCGGCCCGACAGGCGAAACTGAAGGCGATCAGCCGCGTTGCCCGCCGCCGGAGATTCACATGGACAGCACACGGTCGCCGAACGATCCGTCTGCCTATCTCGAGAGCCTGATGCAGGCCGGCCAGCAATCGTTCAAGCAGTTCGACGACGCCATGGCGGCGGCCATGGGCCTTGCCGACAAGCCGAGGGAAGGGGAGGTCTCGCCCTTCGTGGCCGCCGCCAATCTGCAGCGCGACGCCATCCTGCAGGTCTGGAAATTCTGGAACACGACGCTGGTCAAGGCGCTCGGCGTTGAAGGCAATGTCCAGCCGGGCAAGGGCGATCGCCGCTTCCTGGACAATGCCTGGACGGCGACACCGTACTACGACCTGCTCAAGCAATCCTATCTGCTCGGCTCCAGGCAGCTCACCGAGCTCGTCGAGCAGGCGCAGGTGGACGAGCGGACCAGGCTGCAGCTGAAGTTCTACGCGCGCCAGTTCATCGACGCGATGAGCCCGTCGAACTTTCCCGCCACCAATCCGGAAGTGATCCGCACTGCGATCCAGACCCGCGCGGCGAGTCTCGCCGCCGGCATGCAGAACCTGATCGAGGACGTTCAGAAGGGGCGGATCACGCGGGTCGACGAATCCAGGTTCGAGGTCGGCGGCAATCTCGCCAACACGCCGGGCTCGGTCATCTACGAGAACGAGCTGATCCAGCTGATCCAGTACACGCCGGTGACGGCGGAAGTGGAGAAGACGCCGCTGCTGATCGTGCCGCCCTGTATCAACAAGTACTACTTGCTCGATCTCGGCAAGGGCAATTCCTTCGTCGAATACGCCGTAGCGCAAGGCCATCACGTCTTCCTGATCTCCTGGCGCAGCGCGGTGCCGGAGATCGGCCACCTTACATGGAACGACTACCTCACCCTCGGCCCGCTGAAGGCGATCGACGTCGTGCGCGAGATCGCCGGCGTCGACAGGGTGCATGCGCTCGGCTTCTGCGTCGGCGGCACGATCCTGAGCTGCGCGGCGGGCGTGCTGGCGGCGCGCGGCGAGGACAAGCTGTCCACCATCACCCTGCTCACCACCATGGTCGACTTCCGCGACACCGGCGATATCGGGCTTCTGATCGATGCCGGCCACGTCGTGCTGCGCGAGGCGACCATCGGCAATGGCGGCATCCTGCCCGGCAAGGAGCTCGCCTTCACCTTCGGAACGCTGCGCGCCAACGATCTGATCTGGCGCTATGTCGTGGACAGCTATCTGAAGGGCGCGCCGCCCGACACCTTCGACCTGCTGTACTGGGATTCCGACAGCGTCAGCCTGCCCGGCCCGATGTACTGCTGGTACACCCGCAACACCTATCTGGAGAACAAGATCAAGGACCCCGGCCGGACCACGCAATGCGGCGAGGACATCGACCTCTCCAAGGTCAAGGCGCCGCTCTATATCCTCGCCTCGCGTGAGGATCACATCGTGCCGTGGAAGAGCGCCTATCTCACCAAGAATCTGATGGGCAAGGATCCACGCTTCGTGCTGGCCGCGAGCGGCCACGTCGCCGGCGTCATCAATCCGCCGGCCAGGAACCGGCGCAGCCACTGGCTCAATGACGACGTCGGCGGCGATGCCGATGCGTGGCTCGACAAGGCGCAGGAACATCCGGGAAGCTGGTGGGGCGATTGGGACGGCTGGCTGAAGCGGCACTCCACCGGCGCGGTGGCCGCGCCCACGCAGGCCGGCAATGCGGCCTATCGCGTCATCGAGCCGGCGCCCGGCCGCTACGTGAAGCTGAAGTCAAATTGAGGCAATTTGCTCCGCTAAATGCCGAATGCGGGTTTAGCGCTTTTGCAATTGCCGTGAGGTCATCGTAGCCGCACTCGCTAAGGGGGCCGCTACGGTGATCGACGACAAGGTGAGAATCAGGTGCCCGGGCTGCACCAGAATGTTCCGCGAGCGCGCCGCGCGCGTGCGCGACGGCTTTCAGATCAACTGCCAGAATTGCAGCAAGCTGCTGACGCTCAACCGCGACTCCGAGGATCCGTTCATCCGCCGCGCGCTGCGCACGGCAAAGGATATCCGCGCGGCGCTCGAAGCGGTCCCGGTGACGACCCGGGTGGACACGTCGGCACGGAGCATGTGAGGACTTCTCCCTCTCCCCGCGCTTTGCGGGGAGAGGGTCGGGGTGAGGGGCTGCTTCCGCGAATTCAACTGCAAGCAATGTATGCGGGGACTCCCCCTCACCCGGACCGCATTCCGCTTCGCTGCATGCGTTCCGGCCTCTCCCCGCACGCGGGGAGAGGCGAAGTAGACATCTCGCCTTCAGTCAGGACAGCTGCAGCCGGATTTACTGCACGAACTTCACGCCGTAGGTCTTGCCGCGGCGCCACACCACTTCGCATTCGTAGCGGCCGGGATGTTCCGGCATCAGCGTCAACCCGAAGCGGTCGCGCACGTCGATGGCGACGTCGGTGACGATCTTGGCGCCGCCCGGCGAGACGTCGAGCACGGTGCATTCGCGCTTCGCGTCACCCTCGCCGAAGCTGATCCAGGTGGTGCGGTTGCGCAGCTGCCGCCGCGGTTCGCGCTGCATCCTGACTTTCGGGTCTACCATGCCCATGGCGATCGTCCATCTGAAGTCCGCTTCCCTTGGAAGCGTTCGATCTCGCAGGATGCGGCAGCACCCGTAAAACCGGGCTTAGTCGATTGCGTGCAAATTTACGCGCTTTGTTGCTATCCTGCCGGTCCGTCCCGACCGAAAACGAGAAGGGTTGACCGAAGATGAGCACCCCCAGCACCCGCATCATGCACCGCAATTTCCGCGCAACGCCGCCAACGGCGGTCAGCGGCGAGGGGGTGTGGCTGGTGACGGACAGCGGTCACCGCGTGCTGGACGCCTCCGGCGGCGCCGCGGTCTCCTGCCTCGGCCACCAGCATCCGCGCGTGATCGAGGCGATCAAGCGGCAGGCGGACAAACTGGCCTATGCCCATACCGGATTCTTCACCTCCGCCCCCGCCGAGGAGCTGGCCGAACGGCTGGTCGGCCACGAGCCCGGCGGGCTCGCCTACGTCTACTACGTCAGCGGCGGATCGGAGGCGGTCGAAGCCTCGATCAAGATCGCGCGGCAATATTTCATCGAGTGCGGGCAACCGCAGCGGACCCGCTTCATCGCGCGCCGCCAGAGCTACCACGGCAACACGCTGGGCGCGCTGTCGGCCGGCGGCAATGCCTGGCGCCGCGAGCCTTATGCGCCGCTGCTGTCCGATGCCTTCAGCCATGTGAGTCCGGCCTTTGCCTATCACGAGCAGCGCTACGGCGAGTCCGAAGCCGATTTCACTGCAAGGCTCGCCGCGGAGCTCGAAGCCGAATTCCAGCGCCTCGGCCCTGACAAGGTCGCAGCCTTCATCGCCGAGCCCGTGGTCGGCGCCACCGCCGGCTGCGCGACCGCGCCGGAAGGCTATTTCCGTGCCGTGCGCGAGATCTGCGACCGCCACGGCGCGCTTCTGATCTTCGACGAGGTGATGTGCGGCATGGGCCGCACCGGCACCCTGCATGCCTGGGAGCAGGAAGGCGTGTCGCCGGATATTCAGGCCATCGCCAAAGGCTTAGGGGGCGGCTACCAGCCGATCGGCGCGATGCTGGCGAGCGCGCGCATCGTCGATACCATCCGCGACGGCTCCGGCGCGTTTCAGCACGGCCACACCTATCTCGGCCATCCCATGGCCTGCGCCGCTGCGCTTGAGGTGCAGAAGATCGTGGCCGAGGAAAACCTGCTCGAGCGCGTCAGGCAGCGCGGCGCCTATCTCGAGCGCCGGCTGGTCGAGCGCTTCGGCAACCAGCCTCACGTCGGCGACGTCAGGGGCCGCGGCCTGTTCTGGGCGGTGGAGCTGGTCGCCGACCGCGCCAGCCGGACGCCGTTCGATCCCGCGCTGAAACTCAATGCGAAGATCAAGGCTGCCGCGTTCGCGCGCGGGCTGGCCTGCTATCCGATGGGCGGCACGGTGGACGGCCGCATCGGCGACCACATCGTGCTGGCGCCGCCCTTCATCGTCAGCGAAGCCGACGTCGACATGATCGTCGACCGCCTCGGCGCGGCCGTGGACGAAGTGTTGAAGGGCGTAGCTTCGTAGGGTGGGTTAGCCGTGCCACGAGAACCGCAGCTTCACCGAGTCGAAGTGCAAGGCGTAACCCACCATTCGCGCGCAAGATGGTGGGTTACGCCTTGCGCTTCCTCGGGGAAGGACCGGTGCGCGCGTCCCGGCTAACCCACCCTACGATTCCGCCGCCGTCGCCCGCACCAGCGCGATCAGCTCCTCGCCGTAATGCTCCAGCTTCTTGTCGCCGATCCCTGCGATGCCGCGCAGTGCGGCCAGCGACGCAGGCTTGGTCGAGGCGATGCCGTCGATGGTGGAATCATGCAGCACCACATAGGCCGGCACACCGCGCTGGCGGGCGATCTCCGAGCGCCACGCCTTCAGCGCCGCATGCAACGCCGGATCGCTCTTGCCGCCGTTCGGCTGGGCCACGAGCTGGCCGCGGCGTGAACCGTTTCGGGAAGCGCGGTTGCGCGCCGTCGCCGCCTGCTCGCGCAGCCAAACCTCGGTCTCGCCGCGCAGCACGCCGCGCGCGGAGTCCGTCAGCTTCAGCGCGCCATACGCCTCGCCGTCGGCGCGCAGATGGCCCATCGCCACCAGCTGGCGCAGCGCGGCGCGCCATTGCTTCTCGTTGAGTTCGCGGCCGACGCCGAACACCGAGAGCTTGTCGTGCCCGAACTGCGTCACCTTCTCGGTCAGGCGGCCGACCAGCACGTCGATCAGGTGCATGGCGCCGAAGCGCTGCCCGGTGCGGTACACGCAGGACAGGAGTTTCTGCGCAACGATCTTGCCATCGGTCACCTTCGGCGGGTTGAGGCAGTTGTCGCAATTGCCGCAGCCGTTCTGATGCAGCTCTTCGCCGAAATAGGCGAGCAGGCGATGGCGCCGGCAATGCGCGGTCTCGGCGAGCCCCACCAGCGCATCCAGTTTGCCGATCGAGACCCGCTTGAACGCGTCCGAGCCCGTCGATTCGTCGATCATGCGGCGCTGCTGCACGATGTCGGACAGGCCGTAGGCCATCCAGGCGCTGGAGGGTTTGCCGTCGCGCCCGGCGCGGCCGGTCTCCTGGTAATAAGCCTCGATGCTCTTGGGCAAATCGAGATGCGCGACGAAGCGCACGTCCGGCTTGTCGATGCCCATGCCGAAGGCGATCGTGGCGACGATGACGATTCCGTCCTCGTTGATGAAGCGGTCCTGGTGGCGGGCGCGCGTCTGCCCGTCGAGCCCGGCATGATAGGGCAGCGCCGCGATGCCGGCGTCGCGCAAGGAGGCCGCGACGTCCTCGACCTTGGCGCGGGACAGGCAATAGACGATGCCGGCCTCGCCCGCATGCCGCTCGGCGATGAAGGCTTTCAGCTGGTTCAGCGCGTTCTGCTTGTCGACGATCTCGTAGCGGATGTTCGGCCGGTCGAAGCTCGCGACGAAACAGGGCGCATCGGCAAGCTGCAGCCGCTCGGCGATCTCCTTGCGGGTCATCGCGTCGGCGGTGGCCGTCAGCGCGATCCGCGGCACGTCGGGAAAGCGCTCGGCGAGCACGGAGAGCCCGATATATTCGGGGCGGAAATCGTGGCCCCATTGCGAGACACAATGCGCTTCGTCGATGGCGAACAGCGCGACCTTGGCTTGCTCCAGCAGGGCTAGACACCGCGGCGTCAGTAGCCGTTCCGGCGCGACATAGAGCAGATCGAGATCGCCGGCGATCAGCCGCCGCTCGACCTCGTTCGCTTCCTGCGGCGACAATGTCGAGTTCAGCACAGCGGCGTTGACCCCGGCCTCGGTCAGCCCCGCCACCTGGTCGCGCATCAGCGCGATCAGCGGCGAGACCACGATGCCGCAGCCCTCGCGCAGCAGCGAAGGCAGCTGGTAGCACAGCGACTTGCCGCCGCCGGTCGGCATCAGCACCAGGCAGTTGCCGCCCTCTGTGACGTGGCGCACGATCTCTTCCTGCCGGCCACGATAGGCTGTCAGGCCAAAGACGGAATTGAGCAGGGAGAGGGCTGACGGGGCGGAGGCGGACATGGAACCCGGGGGATGGCAGGTTGACGCTTATGGCAGGCGGATTCCGGATTCGGAAGGGGCCTGCGTCCACCTTGGAACCGCGAAAGTCAGTCGCTAGGATCGAGGCGTTGCAGAGGGGGCTATGCCATGAAATTGCCTGGCTTGATGACCCCTGTTTCCGTTGCCGTGCTCGCGACTTCAGCTCATGCTGCGCCGCCGCAATTGTTCAACAAGACGATCACCATTTCCTTCACCGCAACCGGCATCGCCAAATCGCCGGAGGGCGTGCAGAGGGGCTTCAGTACCCAGGTGGCCGGCATCGTCTATGTCAGCAGCGCCGGCCGCGTATTCCTGCGCACCCGGATCACCAATCGGGGCGGCAGCCGCGGCAGCGACGCCGGCCCCGGCGAGACCAAGGGCCGCGTCAGCTTCCAGGGCAACCGGATGATCGGCGTCGTGCCGTTCGATGTCGGGGCGCAACAGGTGACGGTCAACTTCGATCCGGGCTATTCGAGCTGCACGGCGAGCGTGATCGAGGGCCATTCCCGCGGGGTGATCCGCCGCAAGGGGCCGGACGGCGTGATGTACGAGGTCACGGGCGGCACCACCTCTGCGGTGAGCTGCTCGATCCAGGGCGGCAATCCGTTCGCCGGCTAGCGAAGGTTGCGGCGACGGCATCGCGCTGCTTGTCGGTGCGTCGAAGGGATTGGTTCCGGGGGTCTTGCAGACGCGTTGTCTGCAAATCCCTGCATTGATATGATTGGGGCATTCGATTTCCGAGGCTTTGCCATGCGATCCGCATATTTGATCGTTTTGGGCCTGTTGCTTTGTCTTTGTGCCGGTCCGGCGCGGGCGGAGAAGCGCGTCGCCCTGGTCATCGGCATCGCTGAGTACAAGCAGGCGCCGCGGCTGTTCAATCCGGCGCGCGACGCCGAGGCGATGACGGACCTGTTCAAGAAGTCCGGCTTCGACGTCGTGCAGAGCAGGCGCGATCTCGGCATCGCCGAGCTGCGCCGCACCATCCGCGAATTCTCCGAGACCTCGCGCGACGCGGACATCTCGGTGGTCTACTATGCCGGGCACGGCATCGAGGTCGACGGCGTCAACTACCTGGTGCCCGCCGACGCCAAGCTGGCCAGCGACTTCGACGTCGAGGACGAGACCATTTCGCTCGAGCGCGTGCTGAAGGCGCTCGATCCGGCTCGGCGGTTGCGGCTCGTCATTCTCGACGCCTGCCGCGACAATCCCTTCACCCGGACAATGAAGCGCACCGTCGCCAGCCGCGCGATCGGGCGCGGGCTCGCCAAGATCGAACCCACCATGTCGGACACGCTGGTGGCCTACGCCGCCAAGGCCGGCGCGGTCGCGGCCGACGGCGACGGCCAGAACTCGCCGTTCGCGATCGCGCTGCTCCGGCACATCACCGAGCCCGGCCTCGACCTGCGCATCGCCTTCGGCCGCGTGCGCGACGACGTGCTGAAGGCGACCGGCTACCGCCAGGAGCCGTTCGTGTACGGATCGCTCGGCGGCAACACCATGGCGCTGGTGCCGCCGGCGGCCAAGCCGGTCGATCCCGATGCCGGGGCGCGCGTTCTCTACGAGCTCGCCGCGCAGGTCGGCACCAGGGAGGCGTGGGATTCCTTCCTCGCCAAGCATCCCGCCGGCTTCTTTGCCGATCTCGCCCGCGGGCAGAAGTCGAAGCTGGCCGCGGCGGAGCAGGGCCGCGCCAGGGCCGACGATGCGAAGCGGCTGGCCGAGGAGCAGGCGGCGCAGAAAGCCGCCGATTTCCGCAAGCAGCTGGAGGAGCAGGCCGCGCGACAGACCGCCGAAGCGAAGCAGAAGCTTTCCGAGCAGGCCAAGCGGGATCTCGAGGAGGCGCGCCAGCAGATCGCCGAGCAGGCCAAGAAGCAGCTCGACGACGCCCGCCGTGAACTCGACAAGGCGCAGAAGCAGGCCGATGCCGCGCGGCAGCAGGTCGAGGAGGCCAGAAAGCAGGCAGCGGCCGAAGCGCAGGCCCAGATCGAACAGGCCAAGGTCGAGCAGGCCAGGCGCGAGGGCAAGGAGCCGGCTGCGAAAGTGGCGGCGCTGACGCCGGACCAGCCAGTGCCGGCCGCGCCGGCGGCATCGCCCCCGGCCATGGACCCTGCCGACATCGCGCGTCTCTTGCAGGCGCATCTGAAACGCGTCGGATGCGATCCCGGCAGTTCAGACGGCAGGTGGGACGATTCGTCGAAGAAGGCGCTCGAGCTGTTCAACAAGAGTGCCCAGACCAAATTCGACGTCAAGCTCGCCAGCCTCGATGCGCTGGACGGCGTCCGCAGCAAGGCGGACCGGGTCTGTCCACTGGTCTGCCCGAAGGGTCAGAAGGCCGACGGCGACCGCTGCGTGCAGACCAGTTGCGGCACAGGCTTCTTCCTCAACTCCAGCGGCGCGTGTGAGAAGCGGCCCGAAGCCGCCCCGAAGCCGAAGACGGTTACGCGCGAGGCGCCGGCGCGTTCGGCACCCGCGGCGCCCCGCGGCGGCGGAAAGTGTTTCACCTTCAACGGCAGGACCTATTGCGAATAGCGGGCGTTACCGGTCGCGGTCACTCGCAATAGCGCTTGCCGTTGAAGACAAAGCATTTGGCTGAATTTGGTTGTGCGGGAGCGGCGATTTGGCGGGCTACTCGGGTGCGGTGGACGATTCGTTTCCGGTATTGCGCCGGGGGAAGCGGGCTCACGCAGCGGTCGGCGATGTCCTTGTCGGCGACGATCCGCCAGACCAATCGCGCGCCGTCGGACGTGCAGGCCTGCATCAGCGATTTCTGCACGCAGATGAAGGCGCCTTCGCTGTAGGACCGGCTTTGATACACGCAAGCGGAGTCGGCCGCATGCGCCGGGCCGGCAACCGAAAGCATCGCGAATCCGAACAGCGAGAGCAGGATGGCGCGTCGGGCAATGCGTGTTCGGTTCATGATGAGCTCGCGAATATCGTTTCCAGGGAAAATCCAGGGCGGCAGGTTAGCCGGTAAGGCGAGGGAGGACTAGGATGGCAGGCAAGAAAATCCCTGGACTGGCGGTGATGGCAGCGGCCGGCGCGGTCATTGGCGGGGCGGCGCAGGCTGCTCCGCAGCAGCTGCTCAACAAATCGGTCACGGTTTCGCTCACGGTCACGATTCCCGCGCGCGGTTCGGACGGATCGACCCAGGCCAATCCGCGCGCCATTACGCGGACGTTCTACATCTCCAGCCAGGGCCGCGTGTTCGCAAGGATCGATCGCCGGGTAGGCAAGCTGCAGACGACGACGGAGAGAGCGCCGGGGGAAACCAGTATGCGCTTCTCCGGCAACAGCATGGTGGGCGTCATGCCGATGCCGAGCGGTGCGAGCCAGCTGACCGTCACTTTCGATCCCTCGGGGTCGAGCTGTACGGCCCAGGTGATCATGGGCGCCGAGCGCGGCAAGCCGATCGTCTACAAGGGGCTGGACGGCAAGACCTACACGCAGACCGGGCCCGTGCAATCGTCCAGTCCGTCCTGCTCGGTCAGGGCCGGGAACGCGTTCGCGAGCTGAACTGGCGGCAATCGCCCGGGCCGTCGTCAGAACGCCTGGCACGCGGTGCGCACGATCCGCGGCTTCTCGCAAGTGGCGGTGACGCCGGCGCTGGTGAAGAGATATTCGCGCTTGCCGGGCTTCAGGACGTTCCGCACCGTGACCGAGCAGTCCTTTCCGGATACTTGCAGGTCGACGATCAACTGGTGGTTCGGATAGTCGCGGGTCGCGCGCAGGCCGCTTCTGCCGGTGACGCGAAGCGACGTGGAGCCGCCCGGGGCGGCTGCGGTCTGGCCGAGCTGGCCCTTGACGCGCGTTTGGCCGAGGACGCCGCCGTCGACGTCCAGCCGCGCGGCGCCGCTGGTCGAGAGGACGCCGGTGCCCTCGATATGGATCGGGAGCTCCTTCATGGCCGGCCGCAGGCAGGTCGCGATCACGTCGACGGCAAACTGGGCGCGCGCCTGGGCGAAGGCAGCTCCCCCGGCCAACGATGCGAACAGCACGGAAAGAACGAGCCCGAGAGCAGCGCGCGAGGCCGAGTTCATTCCATCTCCCTTCCTGGTTACTGGTACGTCGCCACGATGTCGGACACCGCGCGCTCGAGCTGCTTGGCGGTGGCGCACTGGCGCACCACACTGCAGAAGGTAGCATAGCGCGGCATTTCCGAGTCGCCAAAGCCCCAGGCCATGCGGCCTTCGGGGTTGAGCCACACCACGCGCTTGGAACGCTCGGCGATGCGGCGCAGGATGTCGGCGCGCGGGTCAAGGTTGTTGCTGCGGGCATCGCCGAGCACGATCACCGTGGTCTGCGGCGTGATCGCGTTCATCCACTCGTCCTCGAAATCGGCGAGCGAGGAGCCGTAATCGGAGGAGCCGAAGCCGACCTTGGACATGATCTCGGCCATCGCCGCTTCCGGCGTCTTCTTGTCCAGGATGTCGCTGACCTCGATCAGATGGCCCGAGAAGGCAAACGAGCGCACGTCGTCCACCACCTCGTGCAGGCTGTGGATCAGGAGCAGGAAGAAATCCGACACCCGCGCCACCGAACCGGAGACGTCGCACAGCGCCACGATCTTCGGGCGGTCGCGGTGCTTGCGCTTCCACGCGGTGAGGAAGGGGATGCTGCCCCAGGCGGCGTTGCGGCGCAGGGTGCGGCGGACGTCGAGATGGCCGCGGCGCTGCCGCTTGCGCGGCTTGGAGTGGCGCTCGCGCAGGCGGCGGGCGATCTTGCGGATCAGCGAACGCATCTCGTCGACCTGGCGCGGCTCGATCCGTGACAGCGGCGCGTTGCGCAGGATCTCGTTGCGCAGGTTCTCCGCTTCCTCGCGGCCGTAGAGCAGGAGCGCCTGCGCCACCGTCTCGCGCACGGCATCGCGCAAGCCGTCGGTCGCACCCTGCAACCGCTCGGCCAGCGACGGGTTGGTCGCGGTCAGGTTGTCGAGATCGTCGCGCAGCCGCGAGATGCCCATCTGCTCCAGGATGCGGCCGGAGAAAATGCCGCGCTGGGTGAAGTACCTGATATCGGGCAACGACGCCGCGCTGGCTGCGGTGGCGATTCCAGCGGAAATTTCGTTGCGATCCTGCCGCAGCAGCATCTGGGCGAGGGGGCCGAGGCCTTCTCCCGGCTGGCCGCCGGCCTGCGCGGGTTGCCGGTCCGACGGTTCGGAACCCTGCGGCTCACCGCCGTCCTCACCGTCACCGCCGCCGCCATTGGCCTGGCCGCTCTCGCCTTGCTCACCGCCTTCGTTCGCATTGTCGTTGTCGGGCGCCGACGGCGGCGGTTCGGGCTGGCTGAAGAACAAATCGAAGCAATCGCCGAGCGCGCGCTTTTCTTCCTGGGTCTTGGCCAGCGTCACCAGGAAGGTGTCGCGCAAGATCTGCCGGTCGTCGAACCCGATCTTGGCGACCGCGCGCATCGCGTCGATGCTTTCGGCGGGCGAAACCCGGACCCCGGCTCCCCGCGCCGCCCGAAAGAAGCGATGCAGGTTCTCTCGCATGGATGCCTAGCCGAATACGTTCTGTCGCGCCGCTTTCGCCACGAAGGTCGAGACCTGCGGCAGCGCCGCCTCGATGTCGGTCTCGTATTTCAGCAGCACGTTCAGCGTGTCCTTGACGATCTCGTTGCCGAGCTCGGCGGCCTGCAGCAGCACCAGCACGCGCGCCCAGTCGATGGTCTCGCTCACCGACGGCAGCTTCTTCAGGTCCAGCGTGCGGATTTCGTGGATGAAGGCGACCATCTGCCGGCGCAGCGTCTGCGAGATGCCGGGCACCCGGCTTTCGACGATGCGCTCTTCCAGCCGCTGCTCGGGAAAGCCGATATGCAGGTGCAGGCAGCGCCGCTTCAGCGCGTCGCCGAGGTCGCGCTCGCTGTTGGAGGTGAGGATCACGGTCGGCGGCGCCACCGCCGACACCGTGCCGAGCTCGGGAATAGTGACCTGGAAGTCGCTGAGGATCTCGAGCAGCAGCGATTCGAACTCGGCGTCCGACTTGTCGATCTCGTCGATCAGCAGCACGCAGCCCGCCGGTTGTTCAAGCGCCTGCAGCAGCGGCCGCGGCTCGACGAATTCCTTGGAGAAGAACACGTCGCCGAAATCGTGCAACTGGGCCAGTGCGGCGTGCAGCGTTTCGGCGCCGCCCAGCACTTCGCCGAGCTTGTCCTTAAGGATTTGCGTGTAGAGCAGCTGCTTGGCGTATTTCCACTCGTACAGCGCCTTGGCCTCATCGAGGCCCTCGTAGCATTGCAGCCGGATCAGCTTCTGCCCGCGCCAGTGCGCGATGGCTTTCGCAAGCTCGGTCTTGCCGACGCCCGCGGGGCCCTCGACCAGGATCGGCTTTTCGATCTGCTGCGCCAGGTAGACCGCGGTCGCGATCTGCCGGCTCGCGATATAGCCCTGCGCGGCAAGGCCGCTTTCCACGGCCTCGATCGAGGCGGCAGGCCGGTGTTCAGCCACGGTTCTCAAGCTCCGGATGGGTCAATCGAGAATTGTTCTGCCCCCCTTGGCGGCAAAGGACAAGCCTCGATTGGTCGGCGGCACCGTCACTTTCGGCATGCGCCTGCGCGCTTCGCGAATGGTGGATTGGGCTGCGCCAGTCCGTGTCAGCGGCGGCGCGGTGCGCCGCGCCTCACCACCCGCGCGGCGAACGCGGCGGATATCCCGGCGGTGGCGGATAGCCCGGTTGCGGCTGCGGATAATACTGGCCGCCGCGCCGGGGCGGCGGATTGGCCTGCTGGGAGTACACATTGGGATTGCCGAAGAAGAAGAAATTGCCGCCGCCCCAGCCCGGGTCTTCAGCGTAGACGTCGACCGAGCGCGGCCGCGTGATGAAGCCGCCCTGCGGCTGGTTGCTCAGCACGGCGACGAATTCGGTGCGGTAGTTGGTTTCCTTGCTCAGCGGCTCGTCGGAGATCACGATCGAGGATCGCGGCAAGGCGGTCGGTGCGATGCGGTCGAGCACCTCCCGCGGGATGGCGATGCGGTCGAGTGCGCTCTTGGCGTCGTCGGCCTTGTCGACGGTGACCGCGCTCCAGCGCAGCCCGGAATCGCTCTTGGCGATCGCCGTGTACACATGCGTGCCGATCGGCCGGCCGGCATCCTGGATCCGGACGGGAACCTCGATGGTCGTGTCGAACACCTCGCCGCCGCCGTCCGGCGCCGGCTTGTGCGTGTTGCGCCGGACATACAGTTTTTGCGTCGCGCGGCTGATGTAGATCGAGACCGGCTCGAGCGCGAGCTTCGCTTCGGTCGCAGCCTTGGCGGCGGCAACCTTTGCGGCCTCGGCCGCCTTGGTCGCGGCCTTGATCGCGGCGGCGTCGGGCTTCGACTTCGCCTCGGTCCTGGCGGTCTCCGCCTGGGTCGCTGCGTCCGCGGCCCTGGCGGCGGCCTTCTGCTTCAGTTCCTCGGCCTTGGTCCTGGCCTCGTCGGTCCTGGCGGCGGCGAGCGCCTTGTCGGCGAAGGCGAGTTCGGCCTCGGCGCGGGCCTTGAGCCCCTCCAGTTTCTTCAGCGCCGCCGCGAGCGCCGCGGCCTCGCGCAGCGCCGCCGGTGCGCCCTTCTTCGCATCGTCGGCCGCCTTGGCGGCGTCCGCCGCCTCGCGCACCGCTGTTTCGGCACGCGTGGGCGCCGCCGCGAGGGCCTCCGCGGTCGGCCCGAACAGCACGGGGTGCGAAATCTCGACCGGGGCCGAGTCGAGCGGCGAGATGATCACGCGCATCCCGATCCGCGTCTTGTCGAACAGCTTCTCGGCAAAGCCGAACGGCATGCGCACGCAGCCGTGCGAGGCGGCATAGCCGGGCAGCGGCCCGCCGTGCAGCGCGATGCCGTTCCAGGTGATGCGCTGCATGTGCGGCATCGAGGCGTCGTCGTACATGTTGGAGCGATGCTCGCGGTTCTTCTCGACCACGGCGAACACGCCGGCGGGCGTCTCGCGTCCCGTGGTTCCGGTCGACACCGGCGCGCGCAGGATCCAGCCGTCGGCGTCGTAGAGCGTGACATGCTGGGTCTTGATCGACACGATCGCCATGATCGGCTCGCCCGCCTCGCGCGGCGCGGTCGCCTCGGTGGGCGCGGCGGGGCGGCCCTGTTTCGGCGCAGCGCCGGCGCTCACCGCCGTCAGTGCGGCCATTGCCGCAAGCGCTGCAACGCTGGCAGGTCCAAGGCGTCGCATCGCCACAATGGTTCGCGCCGTCACAGAACGATCTGCCATGCCAAGCCCTTTGATAGCGGACACCTTTTGCGCCAATTTGCGTCTCGGAATCATCGGCACGTTGCGGTGGCAAATCACTCATATACGACGGCGCCCGCAGGCGGAAGGCGGCTCGCGGCCGTCGGCGCCGCGACCAAGCGCCACCCTCTCGTCGCCGGCGCGCCCGGTTTGAAAAAGGGCTGTGGACAGCGGCGATCCCGGCCTGGCTGCCGCAGGTCCGGCACAATCGCCCGACACGGTTTCATGTCCCCGAACGACTGAACGCGGCAGGGGACGTATCGGTCGAGGCCACCCATGCGCGACCCGCACACCGTCGCGGCGATCGTCAGCGCCTTAAGGCACGTCCATGGCGACGACACCGCGCGCGCCATGCTGACGAACGGCACCACGCTGGCCGCCGTGATCGACGCCGTCCTGCTCTCGCCGCTGACCAACCGCGACGCCGTCAAGCTGCTGACGCGGGCGCTGCAATCGCGCGACTTCGTCGTGACCCCGGACTTCAGCTTCGACTGGCACATCAAGTACGTCTACGAGCGCCCGAAATCGCTGAACGTCGTCGACATGGCCGTCATTACGCTCGATCACGGCACCTTTGCCAGCACCGACATCCGCATGTCGTTGCCGGCTCATTGACCAGCGGTCAAATGTCTGATCCTGATGCGTATTTTCCGAAGCGTTACGGCGATGGACGATTTTCCGAAAAGTCGCTTGACATTTTCGCAAATCGGAATTACTTTCCGCCCAGCCCGTGCCGCCATGAGGGGCGTTGCGCGGTCGTCACGAAACGTGGCGCGGGTTGCGATGGGCCGTTGCCGGCGTCAGGT
>CAZDEZ010000060.1:0-25676 GCA_964504705.1 uncultured Bradyrhizobium sp. | reverse complement strand
CAACCCGCACCACGTTTCGTGACGACCGCGAAGCGTCCCTCATGGCGGCACGGGCCGGGCAAATCACTACCGCAAATCGGAATTACGGTAAAGAGAATTATTTTTGCGAAAGGGGCTTGACAGAATTACGGTAAAGCGAAGTGATTTGGGTTTCGCCGGCGCGGCCCTTGCCGCCGTGCAAAAAGCAAAAGGCCTCCGCATCAATGCCGGAGGCCTTCAGTTCACGAGGGGTACATCCGCCCCCGCGACACTACTCAGTCATTGCCTTAGTCAGTCATTGCTTGCATCTCTGGCGAGGCGTTCGGCCTTCAATCGCTCATAGTTGGCGCGGAAAGCGGCCTCGGCCTTCCGACGCTCTGCCATCGCCTGTTCCGCCTCGATGCGTTGCTTCTGCAGCCTCGCCTCCCGCTCCACGCCGGAGGTGGCTGGCTTCACCCGTCTCTCATAGGTCATGCATGTCAACGCAATATGACAGGAAAGGTTCCCTGATCGGCGAAGCGCCATTCGGCTCAGGCAGTTGCCCTTCGCAACTTCTCAGGGATCGGCGGCTTGCGGGCCGCACGCGGGGCAATGTGCGTGATGACGAAAATGGGATCGTGATCGCCGAGCGCCTCCTTCTCGCGGGCCAGGCCGGCCATCACCGCGCGCATGTTGAGCAGGTCCTGCGCCACGAAGCTGCAATCGCGGTCGTGGCGGATCTGGTCGCGGATGGCGGCCTCAGCCTCGACCATGCTGACTCTCAGTGCCTTGATCAGTTTCCGGACTTCATTGACGCGGTTGTTCATGTCGGCCTCCATTTCGCGGGGAGGTCAGCATAAGAACAAATAGTGAACATATAGTCAAGAAGGCTGCGCAAGCCAGGAGGACGCCGGCCACACGCCTTCACGATCGCATCCAGCCCGTCGGTCAGTGCAGCCGGCCCCGGCTGCAGGATCAGCGCCGACTTGATCTCGACGATGCGGTTGTTGGCGACGGCCGGGATATCGCGCCGGCCCGGGCGCTGTTCATCGCGGAATGGTGCGGGGTGGAGAAGGAGTGGCCGACACTCCCCAGTCATTGCCTCAGCCGTCGACGGCGCCGAGTTTCGAGCAAAGCCAGTTGGCAAAAGTGTTCATGGTCGGGTCGTCGGCAAGCCGGGTTTCGTACTGCAGGGTGAAGTGCCGCCGCGTTGGCCGGCGCGCGGGGTGGGCAAGCGCTACGCGGCGGCTCTTGATATCCGGGCCGAGAAGGCCCTCGATGGCAACGGCAACGCCAAGATCGGCCGCGACGGCTTCCAGCGTATGGCTGGCGCTTTCGAAAGTGCTGCCGCCTCGCACCGGTACGGCGGAGAAGCCGGCATGATCGAGCCATCGCCGCCAGTCTTCTGCACGGGGCCGGGTGTGCAGGAGCGGTACGCGAGCGAAATCGATCGGTCCTCTCTTCAGGCGCTGCGGAGCGGCAACCGCGACAGTGACGATCGGCATCAGGGGACGTACCAAGAGACCCGACTGCCTACCGGTTCCCGACACGGCAATCACCGCGTCAAATCGGGAGGGTGCTATATCGAGCGGGTTGGTGCCCGCATGCAGGTCGATCTCCAGTGCAGGATGCTGGCGTCGCAACTCAGGAAGGACAGGCAGCAGCGCGCGAGAGAGGAAATGGCTGTATACTCCAATCGACAGGCGACGGTGCTGACGCAGCCGTACGCCGGTCGTTGCCTCCGCCAGCCGGTCAAACGCCTCCCGTGCGCTCTCGGCGAGCGTGCGCCCGACGGGTGTCAGTTCGAGCCCGGTTGCACGGCGCAGGAATAGCGGCGTGCCCAGGTTCGCCTCGAGCGCGCGCACATGGCGGCTGACGGCGCCCGGCGTTACGTTCAGCTCGTTCGCGGCATGGCTGATCGAAAGGCGGCGCGCGGCCGCCTCGAAGGCTCGAATGGCGTGCAGCGGTGGAAGGCGTCGCGACGTCATGGTTTGAGTCTAACTCAAACCGGTCGCCCATCAAATCGTTTGCCCGAGCGGCGGGCTTAAGCCACTCTTCGAGGCATGAACAAGATGACACAGATCTCCGGCCCAACCGCTAACAACGCCGGGCTGGCCGGCCGCGCCGCGGTCTCACGCCGGTCGCAACACCTGGCGCCCGACTGCAGCGGATTGAATTTCTTCGAAATTGACCGCAGCCTGCAGGACCTCCTTGCACTTTACATGGACGCCCCGCTGCTCCGTCACCTCGGCCCGCACCTCGCGCAACTTGGTGCGTTGGCCGGTGGCCGGCTGAACGATCTTGCCGACCTTGCCGACAAGCATCCACCCAGGCTGCACCATCGGGACCGCTTCGGCCGCGACGAGGAATGGATCGAAGTGCATCCCGCCTACGACGAGATCAGGCGTATTGCCTTCGGCGAGTTCGGCATGCACGCGATGGCTCATCGGCCGGGTGTGCTGGGATGGCCCGACAAGCTGCCGCCCCTCGCCAAGCAGGCTTTCTTCTATCTGTTCTCGCAGGCCGAGTTCGGAGTGCTTTGCCCGGTCAATCTCACCGACTGTACGTCCGATCTGCTGGAGCGCTACGGCAGCAGCGATCTCAAGGCCCGCTACCTCGATCGCATGCGGACGCAGGACATGGACCGGCTGCTCTTTGGCGCGCAGTTCATGACCGAAAAGATCGGCGGCTCCGATGCGGGCGCGGCCGAGCTGACGGCGGTGCGCGACGGCGATTGCTGGCGGCTCTACGGCGAGAAGTGGTTCTGCTCCAACGCCGACGGCGACATTGTCGTTCTGCTGGCGCGGCCGGAGGGGGCGCCGGCAGGCGGACGCGGGCTCGGCCTCTTCCTGATGCCCCGCACGCTGCCGGACGGCTCGCGGAACAGCTACCGCATCGTGCGTTTGAAGGACAAGCTCGGTAGCAAGTCGATGCCGAGCGGGGAGATCATCTTCGACGGCGCGACGGCCTGGCCTCTCGGCGCACTCGATCGCGGGCTGAAGCAGATGCTGGAGATGGTGAATCCCAGCCGCGTTTCGCACCTGACGAGGGCGGCCGGCATGATGCGCCGCTGCCTGAACGAGTCGTTGCAGGTGGCGAGACATCGCAAGGCTTTCGGCAAACGCGTCATCGACCATCCGCTGATGCGCCGCCAGCTCCTCAAGATGCTGATCAAGACCGAACAGTCGCTGTCCGTCCTGATGCTGACCTCCGCGATGATGGCGCGTTCCGACGATCCGGCAGCGGCCAAGGTCGTGCGCATCCTGACGCCGATCGGCAAGTATCGCGCCTCCCGCGACAACATCGCCGTTGCGACTGCGGCGATGGAAGCGCGGGGAGGCAACGGTTACATCGAGGACTGGCCTAACGCCCGTCTGGTGCGGGACGCGCATCTCGGCGTCATCTGGGATGGCACCTCAAGCGTGAACGCGCTCGACGTCATCCAGCGTGCGGTCGGCAAGGAGCGAGCTCACCGCCAGCTCGGCGATGCACTCTCCGGGCGGCTGGCTGACGCGCGCGGCATACCCGGCCAGTTCCGCACGCGATTGGAGCGAACCCTTGCCCAGGCACTGCGTTTTGCCGAGCAGGTGGCCGACGAGCCCGAGAAGGAGCGCTTCAGTCGAATTGCAGCCAGCGCGCTCTACCACGTCACGACTGCGGTGCTCATGGCGAACGAGGGTGCCCGTCTCGGAGAGGCTGGCGGGGACGCCCGAAGGCTGCTTATGGCTCGCTTCGTGATCGAGCATCGGTTGTCTGAAACACCCAAACTTGGAGTCGATGGCGGCAACTGGGAAGAGCCGGCGATTTCGGCATTGCTGGATGATGCAAAGGTCCCGCTCGACAAGGCCGCCGAACTTTCGACTGGGTAGCCGTTGCGCGTAAAGTACGCCACTGGATGAGAGCCGGAGCACCTATGTCACCGGCCAACGCCAGGCCGCGCTCTTTCGAGCCACAACGCCTTCACGATTGCATCCAGCCCGTCCGTCAGTGCGGCAGGGCCGGGCTGCAGGATCAACGGCGACTTGATCTCGACGATGCGGTTATTGGCTACGGCTGGAATGTCGCTCCACCCCGGGCGCTGTCGGATTCGGTCGGGGACGACTTTCTTGCCGCACCAGGAGGCGAGGATCACGTCGGGGGCGGCGTCGCGCACGGCATCGGGGAGGATGATGCGATCCTTTGCGGCCTGCTGCAGCCGAAGCTTCGGCAGCGCGTCCTCGCCGCCGGCGGTCTCGATCAGTTCGGAGACCCAGCCGATGCCGCTGATGAGGGGATCGTCCCACTCCTCGAAGTAGACCTTTGGCTTCGGCCCCGGGCGCGGTGTGGCGGCAACGGCGGCGAGTCGCTGCTCGAAGCCACGCGCCAGCGCTTCGGCGCGCTCGGCCGCGCCGACGATGGCGCCCAGCGTGCGGATCATCGCCAGGATGCCGGCGACGTCGCGCTGGTTGAAGACGTGGACGGCAACGCCTGATCGAACGAGATCGGCGACGATGTCGGCCTGCAGGTCGGAGAAGGCGAGAACCAAGTCTGGCTCGAGCGCCAGGATCTTTGGGATGTCCGCGGAGATGAAGGCCGACACGCGCGGCTTCTCGCGCCGCACCTGCGGCGGGCGCACCGCATAGCCGGACACGCCGACGATGCGGTCCTGCTCGCCGAGCAGGTACAACGTCTCCACCGTCTCTTCGGTGAGGCAAACGATCCGGCGGGGAGGGAACTGGCGCATCCTTGGACTCGGAAATCACCGCCGCCCGTCACGGCGGCCATTACCTCCGACGTCATTGCCTGATTTACCCGCTCCGTCCATCCTGTGCGTAACCGACGCGCGATCAAGAAACGGGAGGAACGATGTCGCTGCTGGAGAAGCTCAATTCGATGAAGATGCCCTTTGCGGAGTTGAAGGGCGTCAAGTTCGTCGAAGCCGACAAGGACCGCGTCGTCGCCAGGATGCTGGTGCGGCCCGACCTCTGCACGCTGCATCACACCATCCATGGCGGCGCGGTGATGGCGCTGGCGGATTCGGTCGGCGCTGCCGCGACCGTGATCAACCTGCCTGCGGACGCCAAGGGCACCACGACCATCGAGAGCAAGACCAATTTCATCGGCGGAGCGAAGGAGGGCGCTACGATCATCGCCACCGCCACCCCGGTGCATCGGGGCAGGCGTACCCAGGTATGGCAGACCCGGCTGGAAACCGAGGACGGCAAGCTGGTGGCGGTCGTGACGCAGACCCAGATGGTGCTGTGATACGGAGTTCCCCAAGACGTCACAAGTATGAATGAATCATAAATTCAATTCTGCTGAAAATTAAGGCGGTGCAGGGACTTGAATAGATTGATGCGGTGCACAATATTGGAGGTCTAGGGATTCGAACGCCTCCTCGAGGGCCACCACGAGGAGATTGGACTATGAGACATCAGACGTTGGCCGATTTGACGCGTCCCAGCGGGACCGTTCGGACCCTGAGCCAGCACGAAGAGCTACCTCTGCTGCGCGACCACCTCTTGAGGCTGGATCGGACCAGCCGCCATGACCGGTTCCACGGCTTCATGGACGACAGCTTCATCAAGCGCTACGCCGAAAAATGCGCCAATGACGGCACGGTGGTGATCGCCTATCTCGAGGACGGCGTCGTGCGGGGCGCGGCGGAACTGCATCCGCCGGAGCAGTCGGGCGACGGTATCCCCGAGATCGCCTTCAGCGTCGAGAGCAAGGTGCGCCGGCAGGGCGTCGGCACGGTGCTGTTCCGCAAGCTGATCTCGGTGGCGCGCGCCAAGGGCTACAAGAGCCTGCGCATCACCACAGGAGCAAGCAACGATGCAATGCGCTCGCTCGCCAACAAGTTCGGCGCGCATCTGTCCTTCAGCCACGGCGAATCCACGGGGGTGATCGACCTCAGCCGGCCGAGCCAGCTGGAGCTCGCGCCATCGCTGGTGATCGCGCCGATCGAGGCGGCGCAGGCGATCGCGAATTTCAACCGCGCCTATTGGCGCATCCTGTTCCGCATGTATGGCTGGGGCCGCGGCAAGGCGGCCTGACGGGGCCACCCACGCAAAGAGAAAGGGCCATTCGCCGAACTGGCGGATGGCCCTTTTCGTTGAAGCTTCGACTGCTGAAGTCTCAGGTCGCGACGCGCTTGCGGATGACGCGGCGCTCGACGACGACGGCGCGCTGCGCGCCCTGTTCGCCGGCAAACACCCGCGTGGTGCCGGTGCGCGCGGCAATGCGGGTGGTCTTCTTCACTTCGGCGAGAACCGGCTCGTAATCCATGCCCATGAGGGCGGCGGCGATCTCCGCCTGCGCTTCCTGGTCCTCGGTGATCCCTGCCGCGGCGAAAATAGCTTCCTCCAAGGTCGGCGGGTCGCGCCGGACGCGCCTTGTGCCGTATTTGGTCTGCCAATCTTCGCTCATCGGGGCCTCGCAAATCGATTGCCGATATCTAGGTACCCATATGTTGCATTGCAATATGAAATTGGCGTGGCAATGCTGCCATGCACTAGAGTTTATCTACTTTAGTGGAATCATAGATTTCGATCGTCGTCGGGCCAGCCGCGAGCCCATGCAGCGCGCGGACGAAATCGCGCGAGGCCGGAACGGCGAAATGCGCGAGCAATGCGGCGCGGTCGGCCCATTGCTCGATGAACACCAGCCGCAGCGGATCCTCGCAATCGACGTGCACGGCGTGCGAGATGCAGCCGGGCTCGGCGCGCGAGCGGTGGACGTGCGCGAGGCTGAGCCGCCGCACCTCGTCGAATGTTTCTGGCCTAGCCGTCACGCTGCCGGTCACCACGATCATGCATTCCCTCGTATCATTGCGCCGCGCCGGCAGCTTGCGTCAGGTCAACCGGCCGCTGCGGCCACCGCTTCAGCGCGGCGCGTCCAGCGTCGGTGAGTTCATAGATGCCGCGCTCGGCGCGGTCGAACCAGCCATAGACATTGTGCAGCAGGATCTTGCCGGCATCGGGAAAGTGGACGCGCAGGTCGCGCACCCGCTGCGGTCCGTCCGACAGCGCAGACGCACAGGCCAGCGCCTGCTGCCGGTAGGCGGTCATGATCGGCGCGCGCGTGCTGCCGCCCATGGCGGGATCGCCGATGCGCTTGTTGTGCTCGGCGACCAAGCGCGAGCGCTTCTTCGGGTTCCGGCGCGGGGCCGCGGTCGGCGGCTTGACGATCACCCGGACGTCGCCGCCTTCCGTCACGGCCAGCATGCCGAAGCCGAGCCGGCGGCAGAGATTGCGGTAGCGCGCATCGCCCTCGCGGCCCTTGCCGCTCACCGAGAGTCTTGCGGCGAGCCACACCTCGTCGGCGGCGGCGGCGCGATCGACCGCCTGCAGGACCAGTTCGAGATTGAACGACTGTTTCAACTCGCCGATCACGACGACGGGCGGATCGTCGCCGCTTAGCGCCACGAGATCGCAGCCGCCGACCTCGCCCTTGACGGTGAAGCCGAGCTTTTCCAGGAAGCGTTTGACGGGCAGGTAAAGCGCGGTTTCCAAGGGACGGGCTCCGGCGGCAGTGCCGCGACTCAGATGCTGCCGATTCTAGCTGATATTCTGGAGGATAAAGGGAAAGCCTCAACGAATAAGACGGTCGTAGTCCCCGTGCGATCCAATCCAGAACCACAAATACGCATCGTTCGTTTCGACAGCCAACGCCCGATACCGTAGTCCGATCCTAACAGACCAGAACTTCCCTACCTTCTTGAATTGAAGGGAGGGGTGGCGTGGGTCGCGCTTCAGCAGTTGAAAATTAGCATCGGCAAGCTGGCGGACTGCCGCAGGCAAAGCTTCATAGGCCGTCCAAAACCGAGGGGATGCAGAATGTTTCACAAATCCCTGGACTGGCCCGCGCGATACGCTGTGATCGCTTCCTCCGCGAATGCGTCAAGCTTTCCGGCGAGCGCATCCTGCTCGATCGCCGCGTCGAAGCGGTTGGCGACGTAAACCTCGAACCACGAGCGAAACCGGGCCAGCTCCTGCGGTGCCAGCTGCTCGACGGCCCTTTCGATCTCTTCGGCGGTTGTCATCGAGTAGATATAACACCTGTTCCTGCCGTCGAGAAGGCGTCACGGCTAAACCCTTCCCGTCACCGGAATCAGCGCGCCGGTCACCGCGCTCGCCGCATCGCTCGCCAGGAACAGGATCATTTCGGCGAGTTCCTGCGGGCTCACCCATTTGGAAAAATCCGCCTTCGGCATATCGGCGCGATTGGCCGCGGTGTCGATGATCGACGGCAACACCGCGTTGACGGTGATCTTGCCCTTGTATTCGGCGGCGAGCGCCTCGGTCAGGCGATGCACGCCGGATTTGGACGCGGCGTATGCACCCATGCCGCCGCCAGCCAGCATTGCAGCCATTGCGCCGACATTGACGATCCGCGCGGCTCTGGAGTCGAGAAGATGCGGGATCGCGGCGCGCGAGGCGTTGAGCGCCGTCATCAAATTCAGCGCATACATGCGCTGCCAGGTTTTCGAATCGCCGTCTGCGACCGTCTCGAAAGCGAAGCCGCCGGCGATGTTGATCAGCACATCAAGCCTGCCGAAATGCGAGGCCGCCGCATCGACCGCCTGCTTCGCCTGCGTCGCGTCGGTGAGGTCGACATTGCCGAGATCGAGGCGCTGTGGCGTTGCCTGCGCCGTTGCCGCGGCGAAGTCGACCGCGGCGATGCGCGCGCCGCGCTCGAGCGCGATTTCGGCGACGACCCTGCCGAGCGCGCCGGAAGCGCCGGTCACGACGATCGCTTTTTCCTGCAGCATGACGTCCCCGGCTGGCATGTGAGTGGTTGGTTAGCGGCGAGTTTCGCCGATTGCAGGCGCGCAATCCATAAAATTTGCCGGAGTTTTGTAAGCCGACGGCAGAATCGAACCGCTATAGCTCGTAGTCGATTACGTCAGGGGACTGGTAGCGTCATGATGAGAAACTTGCCCGACCACGGCCTGCCGCTGGTCCAGCTCAAGGAACAGCGCCGCGACCTGGTGGTCGCGCTGCAGAACCGCAACGGTCCTGTCAGCGGCTGGGAACTGATGCAGATCGCCGCGATTCAGCAGGCGATACAGGCGTTCGAGGAGGTGATTGCCGACCTCGATGCCGAACTTGAAGCCGCCGCCTGAGCTTTCAAGTCTCCAGGTAGAGTTCCCGCAACGCTGCGCGTTCGGCCTGGCCGATACCGAGGCCATCGCGCAGGTAATTGTCGAGGCTGCCATAGCCGGCATCGATAGTCTGGAAGGCCGCGGCCAGGAACGACGCCTGCACCGTGCCGAGCACCTGCCGCACTTCGTCGGGCAGGTCGCTGCTGACGGACGGATCGCGTCGATAGAACCGGTTGGTTAACAGATAGTCTTCCGCGATGACGTCGTCGGAAACGCCGAGCGTGTGCAGGATCAGCGCGCAGGCAAAGCCGGTGCGGTCCTTGCCCGCGGTGCAGTGGATCACCAGCGGCGCGCGGTCCTGCAGCAGGTGCGCAAACAACGCGCGGAAACGCGGCGTGTTGTGCGCGACATAGCCGCGGTAGGAATCCCGCATCACCTCCATCGCATCGTCCGCCGTCGACGGCCGCCCCGAGGCATGGATCGCCCGCAAGGCGGCAACGACGGTCGGCTCCACGGGAAGCGAATGCGTCTCGATGTCCTCGAGGCCGCACAGCGCCTCGATGCGCTCGTCCTTGCCGCGGAAATCGAAAGCGCTTCTGACGCCGAGCTGGCGCAGCACGGCGATATCGGCCGGCGTCAGATGCCCGAGATGGTTGGAGCGGAACAGCTTGCGCCAGCGCACGCGGCGGCCGTCCTCGGCGACATAGCCGCCGAGATCGCGAAAGTTGCTGGCGCCGGAAAGATTGAGATGGCGGGCAGGGGATTCTTGCATCGAATGGAACTGGAGGATGGTCGAATGACGGTGTCGGGTAATTGTACCGAGTGCTCCGAACTGGTCTATACTCGTCGCGCGCAGGGGGAAACCATGAATTCCGGCAAGACCACTATTTCCGGGGCGCTGTTCGCGCTCGCCGTCTTTGTCGGCGCAACGGCGGCATCGGCGCAGGGCACGACGTGGCAGAACTATCGCTGTGCCGACGGCACCGAGTTCCTCGTGGGATTTTTCGGCTACGACAAGCGCGCCCACATGCAGGTCGACGGCAAGGCGGTGACGCTGCAGAAGCGGATTGCGCTGGGAGGCTCGCGCTATTCCGGCGGCGGGGTGACGCTGCGGGTCACCAAATCGGGCACCACCTTCAAGATCGGCAAGCGGCCGGTCACGAGCTGTCAGCTGACATGAAAAAGGGCCGAAACCTCGTTGTTTCGACCCTCTTTATCCAGCGTTTCGCGCCTGGATTTTCGTGCGCGTTTTGACGGAATGTGCTGTCGGCATCAGTGACCCTTGGACTCTTCGATCGCCGCCTGATGGTACCAGCTGTCGTAGCACAGCGCTTCGTCGACCCGCGGGGCGTCGGCGAGGCTGGCCTTGGCCTCGGCATAACGGCGGCCGCCGAGGGCGGCGCGGCCTCCCGACGGAAACTGGTAGATGGTCGCAGAATTCTGACTTGAACCTTGATTCAACATTTCGGTCTCTCCTTTCATGAGACGCTGGGTGGATGATGGTGCGCCCGACTCGTTCGTGGGCGGTTACCGATTTTGATATCGTTCGGGTCCTCCGCGAGCGCAACCTGCTGAAGAAAAAGTCACTTGCTGGCCAAATCATAGGCAGTGACCGGCTTGCTTCCTGTGAGGCAGATCAAGGCTTGCCAACGCGTCAGGCATGTCGGCGGTTGCTGGCTGGGTCGTCGTATCGGGACAGGTCGCACCGGCACTGCCGCGCCATTGAGCGAAAAGGGCGGTCGAAGACGCCGATGCCACCAAAAGCGGCGGCTTTCGGCCGCTATCGGCGTGATTTCCAAAGCGAAAATCCGGCAGCGCCGCGCCGCTATGTCGCAGCGGAATTCCTGGGACGCGCGTCGTCGTGGCTGTGGACAAGCCGTGCCGCCGTGCAGCGGCTGGCATTTTAATTGCTTGGAAAGAATCGGCCGATGGTGGCCGGGTACACCAATGGGGGCCAGGCTTCGGTCCCCATCTAGATCGCTTCATCAACAGGAAGGCTCAATGACCAAGTACAAGCTCGAGTATATCTGGCTTGACGGATATACGCCGACACCGAACCTGCGCGGTAAGACGCAGATCAAGGAATTCGCTTCGTTTCCGACGCTCGACCAGCTGCCGCTGTGGGGTTTTGACGGCTCCTCGACGAACCAGGCCGAAGGCCACAGCTCCGACTGCGTGCTGAAGCCCGTTGCGCTCTTCCCCGACGGCGCGCGCACCAACGGCGTCCTCGTCATGTGCGAAGTCATGATGCCGGACGGCAAGACCCCGCATGCCTCGAACAAGCGCGCCACCATCCTCGACGATTCCGACGCCTGGTTCGGCTTCGAGCAGGAGTACTTCTTCTACAAGGACGGCCGTCCGCTCGGCTTCCCCGACTACGGCTATCCGCCGCCCCAGGGTCCGTACTACACCGGCGTCGGCTACAAGTTCGTCGGCGACGTCGCCCGCAAGCTGGTGGAAGAGCATCTCGACCTCTGCCTGCATGCCGGCATCAACCACGAAGGCATCAACGCCGAAGTCGCCAAGGGCCAGTGGGAATTCCAGATCTTCGGCAAGGGCTCGCGCACCGCGGCCGACCAGATGTGGATCGCCCGCTATCTGATGCTGCGGCTGACCGAGAAGTACGGCATCGACATCGAATTCCACTGCAAGCCGCTCGGCGACACCGACTGGAACGGCTCGGGAATGCACGCCAACTTCTCCACCAAGTATATGCGTGAAGTCGGCGGCAAGGAGTACTTCGAGAAGCTGATGTCAGCCTTCGAGAAGAACCTGATGGACCACATCGCCGTCTACGGTCCCGACAACGACAAGCGCCTGACCGGCAAGCACGAGACCGCGCCCTGGAACAAGTTCAGCTATGGCGTGGCCGACCGCGGCGCCTCGATCCGCGTGCCGCACTCCTTCGTCAACAACGGCTACAAGGGCTACCTCGAAGACCGTCGCCCGAACTCGCAAGGCGACCCCTACCAGATCGCTTCGCAGATCCTGAAGACCATCTCCGAGGTCCCGACCGCTGCCAAGTCGGCGGCGGCCTGAGGGCACTATCTACCGCGGCGGGGGCATTCCGGCCGTAACATGATCCGCCAGGGCGGCCGCCCTGGCGGATCATTGCTTTGTGACGGCGCAAGCCGTTTCCTCTTTCGGGCCAACCGCGCTATGTACGGTTGCGCTCAATTGCCGGGGACACGGCAGGTGTTCGGGGGATTTTACACCGTCAGGTTTCAGCTCAACGATGCGGTCGGCCGCAGCGTGATGTATGCGCATGGCGGCAAGCTGCTCGGCGGCAATTCGGCCTTTGCCCATATCGGCTCCTACGAGGAGAGGGACGGGCAGATCGACATCGAGGTCAAGACCGTTCGCCACAACCCCGATCCGAACTACCGCGCCATGGCCGGCACCGACGACGCGACGCTGATCGCCAAGGGGCTGGCGGACGGCGAGCGCTTTCGCTTCAAGGGCGCGCTGAAGGAAGTGCCCGGCGCCGTGTTCCAGTCGGTGATGACGCCGGTCAGGGAGGAGACGTCGCCGATCGCCGGCGGCATCGGCGAGGGCGGTGTCGTCAACGGCCTCTATTCCATTCACGTCCGCATGCTCGACGGCGTCGAGGGCGGACTGACCGGGGTGATGCTGCTGAGCGACGGCCAAATCCTCGGCGGCGATGCCTCGTTCTACTATCTCGGCAGCTACACTTCCGAAAAAGGACGCTGGAAGGGCCAGATCCTCAACCAGGAGCACACGCCTTCGCTCGGCGAGAATCCGGTGTTCGGCGGCCACGAGGTCGGCATCGGGTTTTCCGGCACCTGCGACGAGGAAGGCGCGCTGGTGGAGGCGACGGCGCTTGCCGGCAAGCGCAGCCTGCGGTTCACCGCAGTGCTGAAACTGATGCGGCGGGCGTGAGACGATGGCCGCAATCCGCGTGCTCGCGACGCTGGCGGTGAAGGGCGCTTTCACCGAACTCGCCGCGCGATTTGAGGCCGCCGGCGGCACGCAGGTCGAGGCGGATTTCGCGCCGACGCTGGCGCTGCTCGATCGCCTGCGCCGCGGCGAGGCCGCCGACGTCGTCATCCTCACCCGCGAAGGGCTGAGCGAAATGCTGGCCGAGCACCGCGTGGCGGCGGCAAGCTATGTCGATATTGCAAGGTCGTGGGTCGGCATCGCCGTGAAGGCTGGCCGTCCGCATCCGGATATCTCGAGCGAAGCTGCGCTGCGCACGGCCTTGATACAGGCGCGCGCGGTCGCATATTCGCGTATCGGCGCCAGCGGCATCCTGTTCGCGGAGCTGATCGTGCGGCTCGGCATCGCTCATCTCGTCAACGCGCATGCGATTGTCATCCCGCAGGGCCTGACCGCCGAACGGCTGCTGACCGGCGAGGCCGACCTCGCCGTGCAGCAGATCAGCGAACTGAAACAGGTGGCAGGGGTCGAGATCGTGGGCCCGATCCCGCGCGAGTTGCAGGTGCCGGCCGTCTTCTCGGCCGGGTGCATGATGGCAACCGACCATGTGATCCCGGCGGAGCAGTTCCTGAAATTCCTGCGCTCGCCCGACGCCGCATCGGTGCTGCGCGAGGCCGGGCTCGAGCCTTGAGTTTGCCGGTGCGCCGATCGCGCGCTACTTGTTGTAGTAGGCGACGTCGTTGGCGGCTTGCCAGTAGGTGCTTTCGAGAAACTCCGGAAAATCCTTCCTGGCGCGCGCCACGGCGTGCAGGCAACGCTGCCAGTAGTCGGCGCCGCTATCCTCGAAATTCCTGAAGCAGGCATCCTCGAACTTCACCGCAATGACGATCGCCTGCCGGATCGCGCCGTCCTCCGCCCGCGGATGGGCGCGCTTCACTTGGTTGAAGGCGGGGCCTTCGTGGGCGTGGTCGCGATCCCAGCGATATCTTGCTGTAAACTGTTCCGGCGTCAGGGTCCGGTTGATCCGGGCCTCTTCGTCCGTCGGACGGCCCTCCAGGGTATCGAGCCGGTAGCGCCGCCGCCACAGCGCATAGGCGGCATCGAGCAGCGGCAGCGGCGCCGCCTCGGCAATGATGTCAGCAACCTCGGCATCTTCTACTGTCATGGGCGATTGGTCGGCCCGGTTCAGGATCGGGTTCGTCATCCGTTTCCGCCGCACCCTTGACGCCTGATACTGCTACTCATCTGCAGAACACCGGTATTTCCTGGCGTCAAAACGGGAATTTCCCGTCGCGCGGATTGTCGCTCCGACTTTGGTCGCGACCGCGGCCGGACGGGGTGGCAATGGGCCTTGTTGCGTTTGTATCCCTCGCCAAGTATGGGTGATATGCGAAATCCGCGCGGCTCGACGGTTCCGAGACGGTGTCGGGCAAAGCGGCGCGATCGAACGCGCCCGCGTGTTGATGGAGAGGAAGCCGCATGTCCGCGGGCGGACCGCTGAATACGTTCCCCAAGTTGCTGCGGCGCAACGCGTCGCAATTCGGAAGTCGTGCCGCCATCCGGCACAAGGACCTCGGCATCTGGCAGACCTGGACCTGGGCGCAGGTGCTCGAGATCGTGCGCGCCTATGCGGTTGGCCTGCAACGGCTTGGCCTCGGGCGGGGCGACACCATCGCCATCGTCGGTTCCAATCGTCCGAAACTGTACTGGACCGTAATGGCAGCGCAGATGGTCCGCGCGATTCCGGTCCCGGTCTATTCGGACGCCGTCGCCGAAGAATTGTCCTACGTGCTCGGCCATGCCGACGTGAAGTTCGTCGCCGCACAGGACCAGGAACAGGTCGACAAGGTGCTTTCCGTGCAGGAGCGCGTGCCGCACCTGCAGAAGATCATCTATGACGAGCCCCGCGGCCTGCGCGACTACGACCATGCCCGCCTTGCGAAGATCGACGACGTGATTGCCGACGGCCGCGCGGCGCTGGCCGGCGACAGCTCGCTTGCCGGCAAGCTCGATGCGCTGATCGAGGCCGGCGAGGGGGCCGACACCTCGATTATCCTCTACACGTCGGGAACGACCGGCGCGTCGAAAGGCGTCATGCTGTCTGCCGAACGGTGCATCGAGGCCGCGACCGACACCGCCAAATTCGACAAGCTGACCGAGAACGACGTGGCGCTGGCGTATCTGCCACTCGCCTGGGTGGGCGACCACTATCTCAATTACGCCCAGGGGATCGTCGCGGGCTTCTGCATGGCGTGTCCGGAGGGTCCCCAGACCGTCGAACAGGATCTGCGCGAAATCGGGCCGACCTTCTACTTCGCTCCGCCGCGCGTGTTCGAAACGATGCTGACCCGGCTGATGATCCGCATGGAGGATGCCGCGGCGATCAAGCGCAGCATGTTTCGCTACTTCCTCGAAGTCGCGCGCCGGCACGGCGAGGCGATCCTCACCGGCAAGCCGGTGCCGCTGTCGGGGCGGCTGCTCTATGCGATCGGCAGGCTGCTGGTCTACGAGCCGCTGAAGAACGTGCTCGGCCTGACGCGGGTGCGCGTCGCTTACACCGCGGGCGAGGCAATCGGCCCGGACCTGTTCGTGTTCTTCCGCTCCATCGGACTGAACCTGAAGCAGCTCTACGGACAGACCGAGGCGTTTCTCTACGTGACCTGCCAGCCGGACGGCGAAATCTTTGCCGATACGGTCGGCCCGCCGGCGCCCCATGTCGACATCCGCATCGCCGACAATGGCGAGGTGCTGTTCAAGTCGCCGGGCATGTTCGTGCAGTATTTCAAGGATCGGGAGAAGACCGCCGAGACGCTGACGCCGGACGGCTATGTGAAGACCGGCGATGCCGGCTTCTTCGACGAAAAGACCGGACACCTGAAGATCATCGACCGTGCCAAGGACGTCGGACGGCTGAAGGACGGCACGATGTTCGCCCCGAAATACCTGGAGAACCGGCTGAAGTTCTATCCGAACATCAAGGAAGCGGTCACCTTCGGCGACGGGCGCGACTTCGTCACCGCGATGATCAACATCGATCCCACTGCCGTGAGCAACTGGGCGGAGCGCAACAACGTCGCCTACGGCTCGTACCAGGAACTGGCGGGTCATCCGCAGGTCTACGAGATGGTCGCCAGGGACATCGCCGAAATGAACGCCTCGCTCGCCCAGGAAAAGGTGATGGCCGGCGCGCAGGTGCGGCGCTTCCTGATCCTGCACAAGGAGCTCGACGCCGACGACGGCGAACTGACGCGCACGCTGAAGGTGCGCCGCAGTTTCGTTGCCGACCGCTACGACGCTTTGCTGACGGCATTCTACAACGGCTCGAAGGAGGCGGATATCTCCACCGAAGTCACCTTCGAGGACGGACGCAAGGGCCGGCTGTCGGCCCGGCTGAAGATCCACGATTTGCCGACGGCGCAGGTCGGCCCGGGCCTGGAGAAGGCGGCATGAGGTCGCCCGACGTGCAGGACGTTCTGCTCCGCGTCGAGGGCGTTTCGCTCGCCTTCGGCGGCGTCAAGGCGCTGACCAACGTCTCGTTCGACGTGCGCAAGGGCGAAATCCGCGCGATCATCGGCCCGAACGGCGCCGGCAAGACGTCGATGCTGAACGTCATCAACGGCTTCTATCATCCGAACCAGGGCTCGATCACCTTCAAGGGCCAGACGCGCGCGCGCATGCGCCCGTTCGAGGCCTCGCGCGGCGGCATTGCCCGCACGTTCCAGAACGTCGCCCTGTTCAAGGGCATGAGCGCGCTCGACAACATCATGGCAGGGCGGACGCTGAAGATGCGCTACGGCCTGTTCTGGCAGGCGCTGCGGCTCGGCCCGGCGCAGCGCGAGGAGATCGAGCATCGCCACCGCGTCGAGGAGATCATCGACTTCCTCGAAATCCAGTCGATTCGCAAGGTGCCGGTGGCGCGCCTTCCCTACGGACTGCAGAAGCGGGTCGAGCTCGGCCGCGCGCTCGCCATGGAGCCGGACCTGTTGCTGCTCGACGAGCCGATGGCCGGCATGAACCTCGAAGAGAAGGAGGACATGTCGCGCTTCATCATCGAGGTGAACGATCACTACGGGACGACCATCGCGCTTATCGAGCACGACATGGGCGTGGTGATGGACCTGTCGAACCGGGTCGTGGTGCTGGATCACGGCGTGAAGATCGCCGACGGCACCCCCGACCAGGTGAAGCGGGATCAGGCGGTGATCGACGCCTATCTCGGCGTAGCGCACTGACGGCAAGTTGCATTTGAGGAGAGTTGCTTGGTTCTGTTCGGACAATTCCTCGAGATCCTGATCGGCGGACTGCTGTCGGGCGTGCTCTATTCGCTGGTCGCGCTCGGCTTCGTGCTGATCTTCAAGGCGTCCGGCGTGTTCAATTTCGCGCAAGGCGCGATGGTGCTGCTGGCCGGCCTCGCGCTGGTGCGCTCGCTCGACCTTCTGGTGGCGAAGGGATTTCCGTTCTGGACCTCGGTTGTCCTCGGCCTCGTGTTCGCAGGCGTCATCATGGCGGTGACAGCCTGGCTGGTGGAGCGGTTCGTGCTCGGGCCGCTGGTCAATCAGGACGGCCTGACCCTGTTCATGTCGACGATCGGCGCGACCTTCGTGCTCGAGGGCGCCTCGCAGATGATCTTCGGTTCGGACGTCTACCCGCTGCGGCTGTTCCCGACCGACGCCTGGTTCCTGTTCGAGAACGCGTTTCCAGGCGGCATCCTGGTCAACAAACTCGACGTCTGGGGCGGCCTCATCGCCGGCATCCTCGTCGCGGGTCTGGCCGTATTCTTCCAGCGAACCAAGACCGGCCGCGCACTGCGCGCGGTCGCCGACGATCACGCGGCGGCGCAGTCGGTCGGCATTCCCATCTCCTGGATCTGGTTCGTGGTGTGGCTGGTAGCGGGTCTCGTCGCGCTGGTGGCGGCGACCGTTTGGGGCACCAAGCTCGGCGTGCAGTTCTCGATCACGTTCCTGGCGCTGAAGGCGCTGCCGGTGCTGATCATCGGCGGCTTCACCTCGATCCCCGGCGCGATCGTCGGAGGTCTCATCGTCGGTGCCGGCGAGAAGCTCGCCGAAGGGTTTTTGGGGCCGCATATCGGCGGCGGCATCGAGTACTGGTTCGCCTATGTGCTGGCGCTGGCCGTGCTGCTGGTGCGGCCGCAAGGGTTGTTCGGCGAACGCATCATCGAGAGAATCTGAGAGGACTCACGTGTTCTACCGCGAGGCAGGTCAGTTCAAGACGACCTATTCCGCCGACATGGCGATTTTCCCGATCCGACAGGACCGGGTGACGCTCGGCGTGCTGCTGGCCTTTGCCTTCATCGGCGTGCCGCTGCTCAGCTACTTTCACATCTGGCCGTTCGGCCAGGACTATCTGCTGCGCGCGATCCTCCTGCCGTTCCTGATCCTCGCGCTGGCCGCGATCGGCGTGAACATCCTGGTCGGCTATTGCGGACAGATATCGCTCGGCAGCGGCGCGTTTATGGCGATCGGCGCCTATTCCGCCTACAAGCTCGGTACCGGCGTGCACATTCCGCTCGCCTGGCTCGGCTTCGATATCTCGATTCCGGCGCTGCCGGTGCTGCCGTCGATCCTGCTCGGCGGTTTCACGTCGGCGCTCGTCGGCATCCTGTTTGGGATTCCGTCGCTGCGCATCAAGGGGCTCTATCTCGCGGTGGCGACGCTGGCTGCGCAGTTCTTCTTCGACTGGGTGTTCCTGCGCGTGCCGTGGTTCACCAACTACGCGCCGTCAGGCTCGGTGAATGCGCCGCAGCTGAATTTCGTCGGCTGGGTGGTCGATTCGCCGATCGAGCGTTACCTCCTCTGCCTGATCTTCGTGACGGTGTTTGCGCTGATGGCGAAGAACCTCGTGCGTGGCAACATCGGCCGGCAGTGGATGGCGATCCGCGACATGGACATCGCCGCCGAGTTGATGGGCATCCGGCCGCTCTACGCCAAGTTGACAGCGTTTGCCGTCTCGTCCTTCATCATTGGGGTCTCCGGCGCGCTGTGGGCCTTTGTGTATCTCGGGTCGTGGGAGCCGCTGGCGTTCGACATCAACCGTTCGCTGCAGCTGCTGTTCATGGTCATCATCGGCGGGCTCGGTTCGATCCTCGGGCCGTTCATCGGCGCGGCCTTCATCCTGATCCTGCCGATCATGCTGAATCTGGTGCCGAGCGAGCTCGGCGTGCCGCTGTCCACCGAGACGATCACTCACCTCGAGTTCATCATTTTCGGTTCGCTGATCTGCTATCTTCTGATCAAGGAGCCGCACGGGTTTGCGCGGCTGATCTCGCTAGCCAAGGAGAAGCTCAGGCTCTGGCCATTCCCGTATTGAGCCGGAAGGACCAAGGCCGAAGGTCGCAAAGCGGAGCGGCGGCCTTTGGCGTAAGATAAGTCGTTCAAGTCCGCATAGTGAAATGGCGCGGCGGCAAAGCCGGGTCGAATGAGGAGGAAAGTCGCGATGTTGAACAGAAGACTTTTGTTTGCGGCTGCCATCGTTTCCGGAGTGGCGTCAGTTACGCCCGCTTCGGCGCAGAACGAGCAGTTCATACCGATTCTGTCCTATCGGACAGGCGCCTATGCCGTTAACGGCGTCCCGTTCGCCAACGGCATGCACGACTACTACAATATGATCAACGAGCGTGATGGCGGCATTAACGGCGTCAAGCTGCTGGTCGAGGAGTGCGAGACCGGTTACGCCACCGACAAGGGCGTGGAATGCTACGAACGCCTCAAGGGCAAGGGCCCGACCGGCGCGGCTTTCTTCAACCCGCTGTCGACCGGCATCACCTTCGCACTCACCGAGAAGACTGCGGCCGACAAGATTCCGATCATCACGATGGGCTATGGCCGCGCTGATTCCAAGAACGGCGCAGTGTTCGCCTATAACTTCCCGCTGCTCGGCACCTACTGGTCGGCGGCCGACATCGCCGTCCAGCACATTGCCAAGGAACTCGGCGGCGCCGACAAGCTGAAGGGCAAGAAGATCAGCCTCGTCTACCACGACAGCCCCTACGGCAAGGAGCCGATTCCGACGCTCGAGGTGCTGGCGAAAAAGCACGGCTTCGAATTCACGCCGATTCCGGTCACCCACCCGGGCGTCGAGCAGAAGTCGCAGTGGCTGGCGATCCGCCAGAACCGGCCCGATTACGTGCTGCTTTGGGGCTGGGGCGTCATGAACGGCACGGCGGTGAAGGAAGCTGCGGCCGTTGCCTATCCCCGCGAAAAGATGATCGGCGTGTGGTGGTCGGGTGCCGAACCTGACGTGACGCCCGCCGGCGACCAGGCCGCAGGCTACAAGGCGCTCATGCTGCAGCACGGCGCCGGCAAGTACCCGGTGCACGCCGACGTCGACAAGCACGTCTATGCCAAGGGCAAGGGCCTGTCCGAGCCGGACAAGGTCGGCGAGGTTCTCTACAACCGCGGTCTCGTCAACGCCATGCTCGGCGTCGAGGCGATCCGCAAGGCGCAGGAGAAGTTCGGCAAGAAGCCGCTTAAGGGTGAGGAGGTCCGCTGGGGCCTCGAGAATCTCGACCTGAGCGCGGCCCGCCTGAAGGAACTCGGTTTCGAAGGCATGATGAAGCCGGTCAAGATCTCCTGCGCGGACCACGAAGGCGCCCGTGACGGACGCGTCATGCAGTGGGACGGCAAGGCCTGGAAGGTGATCTCCGACTGGTACACCGCCAACCAGGAAGTCACCGAGCCGCTGGTGAAGGAGGTCTCGGGCAAGTACGCGACCGACAAGAAGATCGAGCCGCGCGACTGCTCCAAGGCGAGCTGACCGTTTGGAAGAATTGCCGGGAGGGCCGTCGGCCCTCCCGGCTCGTTCGAAGCATTCTTGGTTTTTTCGGAGACGACCGGTGTCAAGCCAAAACACTGCGGCGGCCGCGGAACAGGCGAAGCCGTTCCTGTCGATCAACAACATCGAAGTCGTCTACAACCACGTGATTCTGGTCCTGAAGGGCGTGTCGCTGCACGTGCCCCCGGGCGGCATCGTGGCCCTGCTCGGCGCCAACGGCGCCGGCAAGACGACCACACTTAAGGCGGTGTCCAACCTGCTGCATGCCGAGCGCGGCGAGGTCACCAAGGGTTCGATCGTGTTCGACGGCACCGAGGTGCAGTCGCTGTCGCCGAACGAGGTGGTGCGGCGGGGCTGCATCCAGGTCATGGAAGGGCGGCGCTGCTTCGCCCATCTGACGGTCGAGGAAAACCTGATGACCGGTGCGTTCACGCGCCGCGACGGCAAGGCCGCGGTCGCAGCCGACCTCGAGCGCGTCTATGCCTATTTCCCTCGGCTGAAGGAGCGTCGCGGTTCGACGGCGGGCTACACCTCGGGCGGCGAGCAGCAGATGTGCGCGATCGGCCGGGCGCTGATGTCGCGGCCCAGGATGATCCTGCTCGACGAACCTTCGATGGGACTGGCACCCCAGATCGTCGAGGAGATCTTCGAGATCGTCCGCGACCTCAATCAGAAGGAGCGGGTGTCGTTCCTGCTTGCCGAGCAGAACACGACCATGGCGCTGCGCTATGCCAATCACGGCTACATCCTCGAGAACGGCCGGGTGGTGATGGACGGCGAGGCCAAGGCGCTGGCCTCGAACGAGGACGTCAAGGAGTTCTACCTCGGCGTCGCCGGCGACAAGCGGAAGTCGTTCCGCGACGGCAAGCACTACAAGCGGCGGAAGCGCTGGCTGGCGTGACACGACGACCGGCCTCTAGGAAACTTAATCTGGATCAATGAGCTGTCGCCCGGAGCGGATTTAACTGCCTGTGCCAACAGGAGGTTAATTCCGGTGCCGGATCGCAGGCTGAATTGGATTGCCACCGTGGTCGCTCTTGCGGCCGCCTGGCTGGTGACGACCGGGCCCGCCTCGGCCGAGCGCAAGGTGGCGTTCGTCGTCGGCAACTCCGCCTATCTCAACGTGCCCCGGCTGCCGAACCCGCGCAACGACGCCAGTGACCTGATCGCGCGGCTGAAGTCGCTGGGCTTCGAGGTCACGCCCGGCCTCGATCTCGATCGCAACGCGCTGCTGCAATCGCTGACGACCTTCGGGCGCGCCGCGGAAGGGGCCGACGTTGCGCTGTTCTTCTATGCCGGCCACGGCCTGCAGGTGAACGGACAGAACTACCTGGTCCCCGTCGACAGCAAGGTCGAATACGAAGCCGAACTCGACATCGCGCTGGTTCCGGTCTCGCTGGTGATGCAGCAGCTGGCCCGCGGCAGCCGGGTCAACCTCGTCTTCCTCGATGCCTGCCGCGACAATCCCTTCGCCAAGGACCTGTCGCGCACGCTCGGCACCCGATCGGCCTCCGCGCTCGGACGCGGCCTCAGCCGCATTCAGACCGCTTCCGGCACCTTCATCGCTTTCGCGACCCAGCCGGACAATGTCGCGCAGGATGGCGACGGCAGGAACAGTCCGTTCACCAAGGCGCTGCTCGCCAATATCGAGAAGCCGGGCCTGTCGATCTCCGACCTGATGATCGAGGTGCGCAACGACGTGATGCGCCAGACCAGCGGCAAGCAGGTGCCATGGGATTCCTCGTCGCTGACGGGACGCTTCTTCTTCAGGATCGAGGGCACCATTACAGTGACGCCGGAAGGGGCGAGCCCGGGTGCGCCGCCTGCGGCGGCCGTCGATCCGAAGGCGCTGGAGCTTGCGGTCTGGCAGGCGATCAAGGACAGCAACGACCGCGCGGCCTTCGAGCAGTTCTTGTCGGACTTCCCCAGCGGGGTTTTTGCGTCCGCAGCCCGCGCGCGCATCGCAGCGCTGCGCGCGCCTGCGGCGGAGACGCCGGCCCGCGCGCCGTCAACGGCTGAACGCCCCGATGCCTGTGCCGGTTCGGCTGTCATCGACGACGACTTTTCGGCGTCGGTGAGAACGATCGGGATCGGTCACGGCGTGCAGTTCACGAAGGGGTCGAACGGCGGCGCCAACTTCTCGCGCCGGCGCGAAAGCCGTATCGTCTATCCCTACGGCGCAACACGGCTGCCGCGGTCCGGTACGCTGGAATGGGTCATCAACGTGTCCAGCGGCTACTTCTATTCCGCAGGCAAGCTGACCGAAGGCGCGGGCTGCGCGCTGATCTTCACCACCGACATCCAGAACGGCGACGTCACCTGGCCCGGCAGCGCCTGGCTCTTTGTGTGCGGCAACGGCGACATGCGCTTCCACATCGCGGGCGCCAAATACGAGGCGGGTGGACGGCCCGAATTCCGGCTCGAAGCCAGGGGAACCGGTTTCCGGTACGGGCAGTGGCACCGGATCGGCGTGAGCTACGGCAGCCAGGGACGCCAGATCATGCTGGATGGACAGCTGGTCGCCGCCGATTCCGGCATGACGCAGGAGCTGGGAGCGGGCGGCACGCACCAGGCCGCCGTCGATCATCCGACCATCGGCGAATCGGTGTCCGGATTCTGGCCCAACAACAAGCACGAGGGCGGCTTCGAGGGAACGCTGGCGCGCTTCAGGGGTTCGGACGTGCAGCGCAACTGGTGTCTTTCGCGCTGATCGATCGCGGCCGTGCAGACGGCCGGTGGCCAGGAGGGACGCGAGCCATGATCCGCAAGCTGAAATCCGGCGAGTACCGGTTGTATTCCCGCAAGGTCAACCCCAGGACGGGCAAGCGCCGCAATCTCGGAACTTTCCGGACGCGCGCGGCCGCGGAAAAGCGCGAGCGGGAAGTGCAGTTCTTCAAGCGACGCTAAGGCCTGTTGTCCCGGCTTGCCTCGGGATGCTATGCGCTGCCACACATTGGCGGGGTTGGTGTTCCTGTGTTGCTGGACGGACTCTACAAGGTCGAATACGGCGTGAACGACGCGTTCGGCCGCAGCATCATGTGCATGCATGACGGCAAGCTGCTGGGCGGCAATTCCGCGTTCGCCCATCTCGGCACCTATCGTTTCGAGGGCGAGGAGGTGATCGGGCAGATCATTACCGAGCGCCACAACGATGACCCCAACTACAAGCCGCTGATGGGTGTCGACGTCGCGGCGATCAACGTGCGGGGCAGGACCAACGACGGCGGGCTGCGCTTCGAGGGCGAGGCGGCGCCTCGGCCCGGCGCAGTGTTTTGGGCCAATTTGACCAAGCTCGACGAGGCGGCGCTGCCGCCGGTCGGCGAGGTGGGGCAGGGCGGGATCGTCAACGGGCTCTATTCCATTCACATCAGCGCACTCGACGGCATCAAGGGCGGCTTGTCCGGCGTCATGCTCCTGATCGACGGCCGCATTCTCGGCGGCGATGCGTTCTTCTACTATCTCGGTTCCTACAGCTCGGCGGACGGCCGCTGGAAGGGCGAGATCCTCAACCAGGAACACACGCCGGCGGTCGGCGAGATCCCCGTGTTCGGCGGCCACGATGTCGGCATCGGCTTTTCCGGCACCTGCCACCAGGCCGGCGCCGAACTCGAAGCCATTGCGCTCGCCGGCAAGCGCAGCCTGCGCCTGACCGCCACGCTGAAGCTGATGCGGCGGGCGTAGCCCGTCCGTTGCCTGGGCCCGATCCTTCTTCGCGAGGGATATTTCCAGGCCGGACTCTTACTCGCCCTTGGCCCTCCGGTCGAATGCGCTCAGGACAGCGAGCGTCATTGCGGTGACCCCGGTCTGGATCGTCGGTTTCGGCACCGGCGCGAACAGCGGGGAATGGTTGCCGGGAAGCGGCGCCTCGGCCTTTTGCGCGGCAGCGACGGCTTCCGGGTCGTAGACGCCGATATTGAAGAACATCGAGGGCACGCCGGAGTTGACGTAATAGGAGTAATCCTCGCTCGCGGTGACCGGCGGCACAGCGGCGAACTTGTCGCCGAAGGCCGCCTTCAGCACCTTCCCGGCGGTCTCGCCGACGGCGGCATCGTTGACCACCGCCTTGACACCCTCGGTGATCAAGACGAGCGGGGCAGGCGCGCCCGCCATGTCGGCGACCGCCTTGGCGCTGCGTTTGATGCCGTCGTGGATCCGGGCGCGCACGTCCTCGTCGTAGGTCCTGATGGTGCCTTGCAGGACCGCCTCGTCGGGAATGATGTTACCGGAGGTGCCGGCCTGGAACGAGCCGATCGAGACCACGCCGAATTTGACCGGGTCTTTCTCGCGGCTGATGACGCTCTGCACATCGACCACAAAGCGCGACGCCATCATCACGGGGTCGATGGTCGCCTGTGGCGACGCGCCATGACCGCCACGGCCCTTGAAGCGGATGAAGAGGCCGTCGGCACTGGAGGAGCGGACGCCCGCGGTGTAACCGACGTGGCCGTGGGGAAGGACCCCGCCGCCGCTATGCAGGGCAAAGCCGACATCGGGCTTGGGAAAGCGCAGGAACAGGCCGTCCATCAGCATGGCCATCGCACCCGCGCCCACTTCCTCGGCAGGCTGGGCGATGAACATCAGCGTGCCCTTCCACCGGTCCTTCAGGGTGACCAGCGTCTTCGCCGTTCCGACCCAGCTCGCCATGTGGATATCGTGGCCGCAGCTATGGGCGACGAAGGTTTCGCGCCCCTGCCAGGTGGCCCTGGCGACGCTTGCGTAGGGCAGGCCGGTCTTCTCCTCCATCGGCAGCGCGTCGAGTTCGGTGCGCACCATGACGGTCGGACCGTTGCCGTTCCTGTAGAGTGCAACCAGCCCGGTCTTGCCGACCTTCTCCGTCACCTCGAAGCCGATCGCGCGCATCTCGGCGGCGAGTTTTGCGGCGGTCTTCTCTTCCTGGAAGGCGAGCTCGGGATGGGCGTGGATATCCTTGTAGAGCGCATCGAGT
>CAZDEZ010000059.1:0-26096 GCA_964504705.1 uncultured Bradyrhizobium sp. | reverse complement strand
TCGCGGCTGGCGCCCTTCTGGGTCAGCGCGATCAGCACGCGCTGCGAATGCACGAGCCCGCCGAGCCGGTCGAGGTTCTTCTGCATGTTGGCGGGATAAACCAGGAGCTTCTCGACCAGGCCGGCCAGGCGCATCAGCGCGAAGTCGAGCGTCACCGTGGCGTCGGGGCCGATCATGCGCTCGGCCGAGGAATGCGAGATGTCGCGCTCGTGCCAAAGCGCGACGTTCTCCAGCGCCGGCGTCACATAGGCGCGCACCATGCGCGCGAGGCCCGTGAGATTTTCCGACAGCACGGGATTGCGCTTGTGCGGCATCGCGGAGGAGCCCTTCTGGCCCTCCGAAAAGAATTCTTCGGCTTCCAGCACTTCGGTGCGCTGCAGATGGCGGATCTCGATCGCCAGCCGCTCCACCGAGGAGGCGATCACGCCAAGCGTTGCAAAATACATCGCATGCCGGTCGCGCGGGATCACCTGTGTCGAGATCGGCTCCGGCACCAGCCCCATCGCCTTGGCGACATGCGCTTCCACGCGCGGATCGATCTGCGCGAAGGTGCCGACCGCGCCTGATATGGCGCAGGTCGCCACTTCCTTGCGCGCGGCGAGGAGCCGTTCGCGGCCGCGGGAAAATTCGGCATAGGCATAGGCGAGCTTCAGCCCGAAGGTGACGGGCTCGGCATGGATGCCGTGGGAACGTCCGATGGTCGGCGTCATCTTGTGCTCGAAGGCGCGCGCCTTCAGCGCCGCCAGCACCTTGTCCATATCGGCAATGAGCAGGTCCACGGCGCGCACCAGCTGCACGTTGAGGCATGTGTCGAGCACGTCCGACGAGGTCATGCCCTGGTGCACGAAGCGTGCCTCGGGACCGACGATTTCGGCGAGATGCGTCAGGAAGGCGATGACGTCGTGCTTGGTCTCGCGCTCGATCTCGTCGATCCGCGCCACGTCGAAGGTTGCGTCTTTCGCCTTGGCCCAGATCGTCCTGGCGGCTTCCTTGGGGATGATGCCGAGTTCGGCCAGCGCATCCGCCGCATGCGCCTCGATCTCGAACCAGATCTTGAAACGCGTCTGTGCCTCCCAGATGGAGGCCATTTCCGGGCGGGTATAGCGGGGGATCATCGACGACTCTGACGTTCGGGGTTACGCCGCGCTTTAGCAGACGGGGGGAGGTGAGACAAACCTTTGCGCCCGCCTTGCGCGTCGGCAGGACGGAGCTCGTCCCGGCCATCCACGTGCCTCTGCTCGCGACGCCCCAAGACGTGGTTGGGCGGGACGAGCCCGGGCATCACCGGGAGGCGCGGAGGCCACAAGTCACTAAATAGTGACTGACAGATATTGAAATCTGTCAGCGCGAGATGCTATATCCCTTTCAGACGCCCGAACATGCTGCCGAAGGCGGGGCATGGCCAAGAACAACAAGTCACCAAGGGCGCCGCGCGGGTTTGACCGGCCGTACGGACGGCAACCCCGAAAACTGAAGGACCGTGACCATGACATCAGAGATTATTCATCTGGCCGCCCGATTCCAGCGCTGGGTCAACCAGGCGGTCGCCCGCCGGCTGGAAGCCGAGGCGACGAAATTCGCCCGCTGAGCCATCAGGCGCGACGCAAAGGGAATTTGCATGAACGAAGTCGTCGTTTTGACCCCGGAGCGGATTCTCGAGGCAACCGAGGAGGTCTTGCGCCGCTACGGGCTGGCCAAGGCCACCGTCGTCGACGTCGCCCGTGCGCTCGATGTGAGCCACGGCAGCGTCTATCGCCATTTCCCCAGCAAGGCTTCGCTGCGCGAGGCGGTGGCGAAGCGCTGGCTCGATCGCGCCAACGCGCCGCTGCAAAAGATCGCCGAAAGCACCGGACCGGCGCCGGCGCGGCTGGAGAAGTGGCTGCGCACGCTGATCGACATCAAGTACAGGAAGGTTTGCGACGATCCCGAGATGTTCGCGACCTACCTCGCGCTGGCGCAGGAGGCCTGCGAGGCGGTGAAGGCGCACAAGGAGCGCCTGGTCGATCAGCTCGCGCATGTCATTTCCGACGGCGTGAAGCAGGGCGCCTTCCAGGCCGCCGACACCAGGATGTCGGCATGGGCCGTGTTCGACGCCACCACCCGCTATCACCATCCCGCCCATTGCGAGGAATGGAACGATCCGGCCAAGGCAGCAAGGATCGACGCCCTGCTGGGCCTGCTGCTCAGGGGCCTGGAGGCCCCGCGCAAGCGCTAGATGATCGGCCCCGCAGCGCTTGTGCCCCCGACCGCCGGGGCGATCCCTGCACTTTCCGCCATTGTTTGATATCCATCAGCGTTCCTGTGGAGACGGCTCCATAGGATCGCTGCGGAGGAAAATTTGCGGCTGGCCATCTTCGCGGACATTCATGCCAACAGGCCGGCCTTTGCCGCATGCCTGGAGGCGGCGCGCGCCCGAGGAGCCGAGCGGATCGTCTGTCTTGGCGACATCGTCGGCTACGGCGCCGACCCGGAATGGGCGGTGGACACCGTCATGGAGCTCGCCGCCGCGGGCGCGCCGGTCGTGCTCGGCAATCACGACAATGCCATTGCGACGTCGTCCGAAAGCATGAACGCCGAGGCGCAGGCCGCGATTGAATGGACGCGGGGACGGCTGAGCGCGCCGCAGCGCCGGTTCCTGTCGGGTCTGCCCTACACGGTAACGGAGGATTCGCGCCTGTACGTCCATTCCGAGGCCTCCAACCCCCCGCGCTGGCACTATGTGCGCGACGCGGCCGACGCCGGCCGCAGCATGATCGCGACCTCCGCCCACGCTACTTTCTGCGGCCATATCCATCGCCCGGCGCTCTATTCGATGTCGGCCACCGCCAAGATGACGAGTTTCGTGCCGGTCACCGGCGTGCCCGTGCAGCTCTTGCGCGGGCGGCAATGGCTCGCCGTGCTGGGATCGGTCGGCCAGCCGCGCGACGGCAATCCGGCGGCTTCCTTTGCGATGTTCGATACCGAGAGATACGAGATCACCTGGTGCCGTGCGCCCTATGACGTTGCCGCTGCCGCCGACCGTATCCGCGCCAACGGCCTGCCGTCCTGGCTCGCCGACCGCCTGTTCGCGGGACGCTAGCGATGACGAAATCCAGGATCGAGCCCGGCAGCGTCATCGACGGTTTCGTCATCGGCGAACAGGTGCATTCCGGCGGCATGGCGACGCTGTGGAGCGTTACCCATCCGGACATCGCGGCGCCGCTGCTGATGAAGATCCCTCGCGTCTCCGAAGGCGAGGATCCGGCCGCCATCGTCAGCTTCGAGATGGAGATGATGATCCTGCCGCGGCTGTCGGGGCCGCACGTGCCGCAGTGCTTCGGCACCGGCGATTTCGCGCGCCAGGCCTATGTGGTGCTGGAGCGCATTCCCGGGCAGACGCTGTACCGGCGGCTACCGCAATTGCCGCTGCCGTACCAAGAAGCGGCGGCGGTGGTCGGCAAGATTGCGGCCGCGCTCGCCGATCTGCACCGGCAGAACGTCGTGCATCACGACATCAAGCCGAGCAGCATCATGTTCCGTGAGAGCGGCGAGGCGGTGCTGATCGACTATGGCCTGTCGCATCACAATCATCTGCCCGATCTGTTGCAGGAGGAGTTTCGCGTCCCCTACGGCACCGCGCCTTACATGGCGCCGGAACGGCTGCGCGGCGTTCGCGACGATCCGCGCAGCGACCTGTTTTCGCTCGGCGTGCTCTTGTATTTCTTCACCACAGGCGAGCGGCCGTTCGGCGAGGGCGAGACCATGCGCGCGGTGCGGCGGCGGCTGTGGCGCGATCCGTATCCGCCGCGCCGCCTCAAGGCCGATTATCCGCCCTGGTTGCAGGAGGTCGTGCTGCGGTGCCTCGAGATCGAGCCGGCCTGGCGCTATCCGACGGCGGCGCAGCTTGCCTTCGATCTCGGCCATGCCAGCGAGGTCAGGCTCACCGCGCGCTCGGAAAGGGTCGAGCGCGATCCTTTCACGACGGTGCTGCGCCGGCGCTTCAACCGCGAGCTGGTGCTGGAGCGGCCGAAGGCCGACGTCGCGGCGCAACTCGCTTCCAGCCCGATCGTCACGGTCGCCATCGACCTGACCGAGGCGGACGAGGCGCTGCACGCGGCGCTGCGCGTCGCCGCCGGGCAGGTGCTGGCGACGCTGCCCGCAGCGCGGCTGGCCTGCCTCAACGTGCTCAGGCTCAACCGCCTCGCCGTCGATCGCACGCTCGACGAGGAGGGCCGCAACAAGCACATCGACCGCATGGTTGCGCTCAGGCATTGGGCGCAGACGCTCGGGCTCGACGAGAGCCGGCTGACGGTGCACGTGCTGGAGGCCGTCGATCCCGCTGCCGCGATCCTCGATTTCGCCGCGGTGAACCACGTCGATCACATCGTGATCGGCGCGCGGCAGAATTCGTTCGCCCGCTCGTTGCTCGGCAGCGTTTCCGCCGAGGTGGCCGGCCAGGCGCCGTGCACCGTGACGGTGGTGCGGCCGCCGCGAGGGGGAATTGGCAGGGCGGATTAGCGATGGCGTAATCCGCCATCGTTTGCGGCGGATTACGCCTTCGGCTAATCCGCCCTACGGACTAGAATCACTTGGATGAACATCATGAGCCGCTTCTGGAGTCCCGTCGTCCGCAATCTGTCGCCTTACGTTCCAGGCGAACAGCCGAAGCAGGACGGCATCGTCAAGCTCAATACCAACGAAAATCCGTACCCGCCGTCGCCGCGCGTGACGGCCGCGATAACAGCTGCGACGGATCGCCTGCGCCTTTATCCCGATCCGCGTGCCACTGCGCTGCGCGAGACGATCGCCGCGCATTTTCGCGTCGCGCCGGAGGAGGTGTTCGTCGGCAACGGCTCGGACGAGGTGCTGGCCCACATCTTCCAGGCGCTGCTCCAGCACGAAGCGCCGCTGCTGTTCCCCGACATCACCTACAGCTTCTATCCCGTCTACTGCCGGCTGTATGGCATAGCGCATGAGGAAGTACCGCTCGATGCCGCCATGAGGGTGCGGCCTGCCGATTACCGGCGCGCGGGCAGCGCCATTCTGCTGGCCAATCCGAACGCGCCCACTGGCGTAGCGCTGCCGCGCGCGGCGATCGAGGCGCTGGCGTCGGAACATCCGGACCGGCTCGTCGTGGTCGACGAGGCCTATGTCGATTTCGGCGCCGAGAGCGCCGTGCCGCTGGTTGCGCGCCATGACAATTTGCTGGTGGTCCAGACCCTCTCCAAGTCGCGCGCGCTCGCGGGTTTGCGCGTCGGCTTTGCCGTCGGCCAGCCGCCGCTGATCGAGGCGCTGGAGCGGGTCAAGGACAGCTTCAACTCCTATCCGCTCGACGCCCTCGCCATCGCCGGTGCCGTCGCGGCGATCGAGGACGAGGCCTGGTTCGAACAGACGCGCCGGCGCATCATGGCGAGCAGGGACCGGCTCGTCCGCGCCCTCGCCAAACTCGGCTTCGAGGCCTTGCCGTCGCACGCGAACTTCGTCTTCGCCCGCCATCCCGAGCGGCGCGGCGCCGAGCTTTTCGCAGGCCTGCGCGAACGCGGCGTGCTGGTGCGGCACTTCCAGAAGCCGCGGATCGAAGACTTCCTGCGCATCACCGTCGGTACCGACGAGCAGTGCGGCCGGCTGATTGCCGCGTTGCGCGAGCTGATATGACGCGTAGGGCGGATTAGCGCAGCGTAATCCGCCGCCACGGTGGCGGACTACGCCTTGCGGCTAATCCGCCCTACGATCTTCGCGCTGCCACTGGCGCGCCGGCTTGGGACCATCGATAGGTCACGACGCCAACATCGAATGCCCATTTCATTGACGCAATCGCAACCGCCAATGCCATCCGAAGAGAGACACTCTGACGGGATGCAGGGGCACGAAGATGTTGACCGGTCTGCTTGTCGCGGCGGGAATCGGAATGGTGGCGGTGTTCGGCTTCCTCACCTGCTTCGTTCGGCGGTTTGGCCGCATGCCGCAGCGGCCGGAATTCTGACGCGCCCTCAGCGAGCCGATTGCCGCGCCTGCCTGACCGTTTCCATCAGCATGGCTTCGCCGGCATCGACCAGATCTTCCAGCGTGATGCGGCCAGCGCCCTTGCGCAGCCGCTTGTCGCGAGCCAGCAGCGGAATGTGGACGAAGGCGGCGAGCCGCAGGTGATCGTCGGTGCAGGCAGCCTCGATCGCGCGCCAGCTCAGGTAGTTGCAGAGATAGGCGCCGGCGTCGCGCGAGGGGCGCGCGTCGATGCCGGTCGCTCGCGCGGCGCGCAGGAGCTTTGCCGTATGCGGGCCGAATGCCATGGAATCCGGTCCGAGGCCGATCGATCCCTTGCGCAGGCGGGTTTGCGCCGCGTCCGGCCACAGCATGGTCACGGCATTGCGGGCGCGGGTCTCGATGCGCAGATGCGCGGTGCGCGAGGCGAGGCCGAACATCAACAGTGCCTGCGGCCGCAACTTCGCCAGCAGCTCCGGCAGTTCCCGGTCGACCGCGCGGTACGTCACCGGAAAGATGTGGCTGGCCAGCTCGACGTCGGCGAACGCCGGTCGGCGCAGCCGCGTCAGCCGCGCCACCAGCGGCTGGGTCGGATTGTACGGCGCGCCGGGAAACGGGCCGAAGCCGGTGATGAGAACGCGAAGTCTGCTCACTTCAACCACTCCGCGATCTGCTCGGCCGCGACCGCCGGCGTCATCCTGCCGCCGGCGACCTCCGCCTCGGTCTTTTTCACCTTCGAGCGGATCGCCGCATCCGAGCGCAGCCGGGCCATCATGCGGCTCTCCAGCATCGACCACATCCACTTGACCTGCTGCTCGCGCCGCCGCTCGGCGAATTCGCCGGAGGCGTTCATCGCGGTACGATGGTCGAGCACCCTCTGCCAGAGTTCGGCGATGCCGTTGCCGGTCAGCGCCGAATAGGTCACCACCGGCGGATGCCAGTGCTCCGAGCGGGGGGTGAGGATATGCAGCGCGCTGCGATATTCGGCGGCGGCCATGGTGGCGCGCTTGATATTGTCGCCGTCGGCCTTGTTGATCGCGATCATGTCGGCGAGCTCGACGAGGCCCTTCTTGATGCCCTGCAACTCGTCGCCGGCGCCCGGAAGCATCAGCGCCAGGAAGAAGTCGGTCATGTCGTAGACCGCGGTCTCGGACTGGCCGATGCCGACGGTTTCGACCAGCACGACGTCGAAGCCGGCGGCCTCGCACAGCAGCATCGCTTCGCGCGTCTTGGCCGCAACGCCGCCGAGCGTGCCGGAGGAAGGCGAGGGCCGAATGAAGGCGTGGTCGGAAGCCGCGAGCTGCGCCATCCGCGTCTTGTCGCCGAGGATCGAGCCGCCGGTCCGCGCCGACGAGGGGTCCACCGCCAGCACCGCCACCTTGTGGCCTTGCCCGATCAGGTACATGCCGAGCGCGTCGATGGTGGTGGACTTGCCGACGCCGGGCGAGCCGGTGATGCCGACCCGCACCGCCTTGCCGGTGGCGGGCAGCAGTACCTGCACCAGTTCGCGGGCGGAAGCCTGATGATCGGCGCGCCGGCTCTCGATCAGGGTGATCGCCCGCGCCAGCGCCGCGCGGCTGCCGGCGCGGAGGTTCTTGGCGAGGGATTTGATGTCGAGGGCCGCCTTCTTCTGAATCATGCCCTGCTTTACAACGGCCGGGCGAGGCAGGCGAGGGGGACCGCGCCTTGCATCAACGACTTGGTGCGGAAGCGGCCGTTGCCCGTGGCTTCAGCCGCCGCCACAGCCAGACCAGCACCGGCCACATGAACGCGCCGATCGCCATCGCGGCCAGGATCGCGGCGATCGGCCGCTCGAAGAAGGGCAGGATGCTGCCGTCGGACTTGATCAGCGAGGTGACGAAGGCCTGCTCCACCATGGTGCCCATGACGATGCCGAGCACCATCGCGGCGACCGGATAGCCATTCTCCTCCATGACGTAGCCGATCACCCCGAACGTCGCCACCGTGACCACGCCGAACAGATTGTTGCCGATCGCGAACGAGCCGACGGCGCAGCACAGCATGATCACCGGCATCACCGTCGATCGGGGCGCGCGCAACACGTAGGTGGCGAGGCGGATCATCACGATGCCGAGCGGGATCATCATGACGTTGGCGATGATGAACAACAGGTAGATCGCGTACATGCTCGACGCTTTTTCGGTGAACAGCGTCGGCCCGGGATTGAGGCCTTTCATGTAGAGCACGCCAATCGCGATGGCCGCGATGGTGTCGCCGGGAATGCCGAACAGCAGCGAGGGCACCCAACCCGAGGCGACGCTGGCGTTGTTGCTGGCGCCGGCCTCGACCAGACCCTCGACATGACCGGTGCCGAATTTTTCCGGCTCCCTGGAGAAGCGCTTGGACATGGCGTAGCTGACCCACGCCGCCATGTCGGCGCCGGCGCCGGGCAGCACGCCGATGATGATGCCGACGATGTTGCCGCGCGTCATCTGCCAGCGATATTTCAAGGTGAGCATCCACTGGCCGGCCAGGATACTTCCGAACTTGCGCCGCGGGATCGGCGGCGGCTCCGGGGTGAGCATGGCGCGCATCACCTGCGCCACCGCGAATACGCCGACCAGCGCCGGTATCGGCTCGATTCCGCCCAGCAGGTCGGTCATGCCGAAGGTGAAGCGCGGCACGCCGCCCGGGTTTTCGATGCCGATGCAAGCGACCAGCAGGCCGATGAACATGCTGGCGATGGCCTTGACCGGCGAGGAGCGAGCCACCAGCGTCGCGCACATCAGGCCGAGCAGCGCCAGCCAGAAATATTCGAAGGTCGAGAACGACAGCGCGATCTCGGCGAGCGGCGGCGCCAGGATCATCAGCGACAGCGTGCCCGCGATGCCGCCGACGGCGGAGAACCAGACGCCGGCGCCGAGCGCCAGTTCCGCCTCGCCCTTGCGCGTCATGGCATAGGCTTCGTCCGCATAGGCGGCCGAAGCGGGGGTGCCGGGGATGCGCAGCAGCGCGCCGGGAATGTCCCCGGAAAAGATCGCCATCGAGGAGGCCGCCACGATGGTGGCGATTGCGGCGATCGGCGAGAGATAGAAGGTGACGGGGACCAGCAGCGCGGTGGCCATCGTCGCGGAGAGGCCGGGCAGCGATCCGATCACGAGCCCGTAGACCGACGCCGCCAGCATCGCGATGATGACTTCCCAGGTCGTGATGAGGTTGAAGGCCTGGATCAGGGTATTGAGCATGTCTCACCAGGGCATGGGCAACAGGCCGATCGGCAGCGGCACGCGGAGCAGCTTGCTGAAGATCAGGTGGATGGCGATGGGGGCGAGCACGGTGAGGGGAAGCGCAAGCTTCCATCGCGCGCCCAGCGCGGTTGCCGTCACGAAGACGATAATGCCCGCGGTCAGGATGAAGCCGACCCGGTCCGCTACCGCAACGTAGAACAGCAGCAGCGCCGGCGGCAGCAGCGCGCGCAACCCGTAGAGCTTGCCGCGCGGCGCCGGGGCTTCGCCCCCTTCATAGGGAACGATCTGTTCCTCCTCCTCGAAGGAGTGGCCGATCCCGAAGGCGATGGCGAGCCCGCACAGCACGAGGCCGATGCCGATCACCAGCGGAAACACGTTGGGGCCGACCGGCTGGCCCGGCACGGGCGGAAGTTTCCACCCGCCATAGGCTGCTGCCGCGCCGAGCCCAACGAGAAACAATCCCGTGACGCGATCGGGGAGACGCATGAACGAGCCTCGCCTGCTTTCGAGGAGATCGGCCGATCAGGTCTTGGCGAGGCCGGCGGCCTTCATCGCCACGCCCATCGCGGCGTCGCCCTTGTCCATGAAAGCGGCGAACTGGGCCGCATCGCCCCACACCGTTCCAAAGCCGCGGCTGGCCATGAAATCCTTGAACTCCTTCGAATCGAAAACCTTCTTCAAGGAGGCGGTGAGCTTGCTGGCGACGTCGGCGGGCAGGCCCTTGGGGCCTGCGATGCCGCGCCAGGCGCCGGTCGAGTAGTCGATGCCCATCGCTTCCTTCAGCGTCGGCACATCAGGGAAAACCGGATTACGCGCGGGGGCCATGATGGCGAGGCTACGCGCCTTGCCGGCTTCGATGATGGCGCGGGCTTCCGGCACCGAGCAGGTGGTGAGGTCGAGGCCGCCGGCCGCGAGGTCCTGCATGGCGGGCGCGGCGCCGTTCGACGGCACCCAGGCGACGTGATTGGCGGGCAGCCCCATCGCCTGCATCCAGCCGACCAGCGCAAGGTGCCAGATACCGCCCTGGCCGGTGCCGGAGGCCTTGAACTTGCCGGCGGGCGCCGCCTTGATGGCGTCGGCCAGTTCCTTGACGGTCTTGTAGGGCGAGGTGGAGGAGACCTGGATGCCCGGCGGGTCTTCGTTCATCAGGGCGAGCGGGGTGTAGCTCTTCGGCCCGAGCTCGGTGAGGCCTTGCCAGTGCATCATGGAAATTTCCACCGTCAGCATGCCGATGGTGTAGCCGTCGGGCGCGCCGGTTGCGATCGCGGAATGGCCGACCACGCCGGAACCGCCGGTGCGGTTGACCACGTTGAAGGGCTGGCCGAGATCCTTTTCCAGCAGTGCCGCAACAATGCGCGCCGTCGCATCGGTTCCACCGCCTGCGCCCCACGGCACGATCACGGTCACGGGGCGCGCCGGGTAGGCCTGCGCGGAGGCCGGCTTGAGACCGAGGCCGGCAACGGCAGCTGCGGCGGCAGTGGAAGCCGCGAAGGCGCGGCGCGTAATCCTGGGCATGTTGATCCTCCCGCGGCGCCGGTGAAGTCCGGCGCTCTTATGACCCGGTTATTCTAGGCAAGTTTGCGCCGCGCTCGCAAGGCGAGGAAGTCTCGCCAGCCCTGCGCGCATTGCCGACGTCATGATCGCAATCATTCTTGCGAGCGCTCGGACGCTGGATCGACGCGGCGCCTGAGGCGGCGAAGTTATTCCGCCGCCTCGCTGTGGCCGAGCCGCGCGTTGAGCTTGTGGATCAGCTCTTCGGCGGCGTCCGCGATCACCGTGCCCGGCGGGAAGATCGCTTCGGCGCCCGCCTTGAACAGCGCGTCGTAATCCTGCGGCGGCACCACGCCACCAATAATAATCATGATGTCCTCACGGCCGTGCTTCTTGAGCGCGGCCTTCAGTTCCGGCACGGCGGTGAGGTGGGCGGCGGCCAGCGACGACACGCCCAGAATATGCACGTCGTTCTCGACCGCCTGCCGCGCCGCTTCGTCGGCGGTGGCAAACAGCGGTCCGATATCGACGTCGAAGCCGACGTCGGCGAAGGCCGAGGCAATCACTTTCTGGCCGCGGTCGTGGCCGTCCTGGCCGATCTTGGCGACGAGGATGCGGGGACGCCTTCCTTCCGCTTCCTCGAAGGCGTCGATCAGGGCCTGCACCTTTTCGACCTTGTTGTTGGACATGGCGGAGGCCTCGCGCTTGTAGACGCCGGTGATGGACTTGATCTCGGCGCGGTGGCGGCCGAACACCTTTTCCATCGCATCGGAAATTTCGCCGACGGTGGCTTTCGCACGCGCCGCGTCGATGGCGAGCGCCAGCAGGTTGCCGTTGCCTTCGCCGGCCGAGCGGGTCAGTGCCGCGAGCGCCTCGTCGACGTCCTTCTGGCTGCGCTCGGACTTCAAGCGCTTCAGCTTGTCGATCTGCAGCCGCCGCACGGTGGAGTTCTCCACTTTGAGGATTTCGATCGGCGCCTCGTCCACCGGCTTGTACTTGTTGACGCCGATCACGGCCTGCCGGCCCGCATCGATCCGGGCCTGCGTCTTGGCGGAGGCTTCCTCGATCCGCAACTTCGGCACGCCGGCCTCGATGGCTTTCGCCATGCCGCCGAGCGCTTCCACTTCCTGGATGTGACCCCAGGCCTTTTTCGCGAGGTCGAGGGTCAGCCGCTCGACGTAATAGGAGCCGCCCCAGGGATCGATGATGCGGTTGGTGCCGCTCTCCTGCTGCAGGAACAGCTGGGTGTTGCGGGCGATGCGCGCGGAAAAATCGGTCGGCAACGCCAGCGCCTCGTCGAGCGCGTTGGTGTGCAGCGATTGCGTGTGGCCCTGCGTCGCCGCCATCGCCTCGATGGTGGTGCGCATCACGTTGTTGAAGACGTCCTGAGCGGTCAGCGACCAGCCGGAGGTCTGGCAATGCGTGCGCAGCGACAGCGAGCGCGGATCCCTGGGATTGAATTGCTTCAACAGCTTCGCCCACAACAGCCGCGCCGCGCGCATCTTGGCGACTTCCATGAAGAAGTTCATGCCGATCGCCCAGAAGAACGACAGCCGCGGCGCGAAGCGGTCGACATCGAGGCCGGCGGCAAGGCCGGCGCGCAGGTATTCGACGCCGTCGGCCAGCGTATAGGCAAGCTCGAGATCCTGCGTCGCGCCGGCTTCCTGCATGTGATAGCCGGAGATCGAGATCGAATTGTATTTCGGCATCTTCTGCGAGGTGTAGGCGAAGATGTCCGAGATGATCCGCATCGAGGGCGCCGGCGGATAGATGTAGGTGTTGCGCACCATGAACTCTTTCAGGATGTCGTTCTGGATCGTTCCTGAGAGTTTTTCCGGCGGCACGCCCTGTTCGCCGGCGGCGGCGACGAACAGCGCCAGGATCGGCAGCACCGCGCCGTTCATGGTCATCGACACGCTCATCTGGTCGAGCGGGATGCCCGCAAACAGCGTGCGCATGTCGTAGATGGAATCGATGGCGACACCGGCCATGCCGACGTCGCCGGAGACGCGCGGATGATCCGAGTCATAGCCGCGGTGGGTGGCGAGGTCGAAGGCGACCGACAGGCCCTTTTGCCCTGCCGCCAGGTTGCGACGATAGAAGGCGTTGGAGTCCTCCGCCGTGGAGAAGCCGGCATATTGCCGGATGGTCCAGGGCTGGTTGACGTACATTGTGGGGTAGGGGCCGCGCAGATAGGGCGCGATCCCCGGCCAGGTCTCGAGGAAGTCGATGCCGGCAAGGTCCGCCTCGCCGTATACGGGCTTCACCGGAATGCCCTCCGGCGTCAGCCACGGCTCGGCGCGGCCGGCGGGCGGGGGCGGCGCGGCCTTCTCAAAGGCGATATCGGCAAAGTTCGGTATGCGGCTCATGGTGGTCCATTATAGCACGGCCGGGCGGGTCGGCCCGGCGTTTCAGTCATGGTCGGGATGCTGGTGGCTCTTGATGGTCGCCATCTTCTCCGGCCCGTAATTCTGCTGCGTGGTCTGGCTCGGCAGATTGGCGATGCCGACCACCCAGCCGAGGCGGGATTCGGTGCCGAACTGCCGGGTCGGTACCACCCGGTCCGGCCGGTCGAAGGCGCCCGTCATGATCTCGATCTTGGGTCCGTCGATCAGGCGGTAGCTCAGCGGCGTGCCGCAGGAGGGGCAGAAGTCCCGCAGCGCGATGGAGGAGGATTGGAACGTGGCCGGCTTGCCGCGGGTCCAGGCGAAACTCTCTTGCTCGATGTCGGCGAAGGACGCGAACGGCGCGCCGGTCGCCTTCTGGCACATCCGGCAATGGCAGATGCTGACGCGCTTCGGCGTCGCCGCCACCGCAAAGCGGATGGCGCCGCACTGGCAGCCGCCGGTCAGAACGGGTTTTGCCGCATCCGTCATGCTCACTCCATCCGCTTGTAGGCGTCGCGCAAGGTCGCCAGCGCGTCGCCGCCGGCGAAGATGAAGTCACCGACGCCCGCGCCGCGATAGCCTGCTTCCTGCTCGCCGGGGCGGCCTGCGAGATAGATGTGCCTGGCGCCAGCCGCCTGAAGGGCCGCTGCGGCGGCAGCCGCATGGGCGGCATAGGCCTTGTCGCTGGAACAAAGGCAGGCGAGCCGCGCGCCGGAGGTCTTGAAGGCCGCGGCGAGTGCGGCCGGATCGGCAAAGCCCTCGTTGTCCACGGCCTCGATGCCGCCGGCCTCGAAGAAGCTCTTGGCAAAGGTGGCGCGCGCGGTGAAGTCGGCTGCGGTCCCGAGATTGGCGAGGAAGATTTTTGGCCGCACGCCTGTCTTTTTCCGGATCGCGTCCGATTGGTCGCGCAGCGCCTCGAACGGCGCAGCAAGCCGCATCGGTGGCATGGCGTCGAACCTGTACTTGGCCTCGCCATAGGGCGGCAGCACGACCGGTTTGGCGTCGAGCACCGTAATTTCGGCTTCGTGCAGATTGGGAAATTCGCTGGCACCGGTCAGCACGTCGCGGCGCTTGGCGACATTGGCCTCGCGCGCCGCACGCGTAGTGGCCACCTTGCGCTGGATGATGTTCTGCTCCAGCGCGGCAAACAGCCCACCGGCCTTTTCCGTCTCCTGGAACAGCGCCCAGGCCGCCTCGCACAATTCGCGCGTCAGCGCCTCGATGCCGCCGGCGCCGGCGGCGGGATCGCTGACCTTGGCGAGGTTGGATTCCTCCAGCAGCACCAGCTGCGTGTTGCGTGCCACGCGCCGCGCAAAGGGATCGGGCAGGCCGCGCGCCAGCGTGTGCGGCAGCACGGTGATGGCGTTGGCGCCGCCGAGACCCGCGGAGAAGGTCGCCATGGTCGCGCGCAGCATGTTCACGAAGGCATCGCGCTGGGTCAGCATGCGCCATGACGTATCGGCGGCGATGAACAGCGGCTTTGGCGTCAGGCCACAGGCCTGCTCGATGCGCGCCCACAACAGTCGCATGGCGCGGAATTTCGCCAGCGTCAGGAACTGGTCGGCATCGGCCGAGAGCCGCGCATAGACCATGCCCTGCGCCGCATCGAGCGCGGTGCCGGATTGCTCGATCGCGCGCAGATACGCGACGCCGGCCGCCAGCGCGAACGCCAGCTCCTGCACCTCGGAGCCGCCGGCATCGTGCACGACGCGACCGTCGGCAGCGGCGAATGGGCCTTTGAAGCCCATCGCAGCAAGACCTTGCACGGCACTCGTCACCGCGGGCACGATCTCGGCCCAGGCATAGGGGCTCGATCCCCATACTGCGCCGGCGCCGAGCGGATCGAGGCCGAAGCGGATGTCGCAGGACGCCGGCGCAAGACCCTTGCGCTTGACGAGTTCGGCGACGTGGATCGCCGCCATCCGCGACTGCGGCCCGATCTGCAGTTCCAGCGCAATGCCGGCATCGAGGAAGACGCCGTCGAGGATTTTCGCGATCGCCCCGGGCGACGGATCGAGCCCGAAACCATGGGCGCCATTGGCGCCGGCGAATACCAGCGTCAGCCCGGTCGCGCCGTTCTCGAGATCGTGCAGCGCCTGCGCGTTGGCCTGCGCCGCATCCGGGTGATCGATCCGCTGCATAATTTGCCACGGCGCCGCCGCGGCGCGCCCCGCGATCGGCGCTGCCCCCCTGGCGCGGCTGTAGATCGGGTCGATCCGGATGCCGTCATAGGTCTTGCCGACCAGCTTTTCGAACGGCGCGCCCTTCAGCACGCCGTCGACCAGCTTCTTCCAGTCGTCCCGGGTCGCCGGCGCAAAATCCGCTGCCAGCCGTAAATCTTCCGTCGAGGAGGTCATCGTTTCCTAACAAGCGTTCTTATCGTTGGGCCGGAAATTGCCATGCGGCGAGCCCCAAGCCAAAAGCTATTTTTGGTCTCGTGACCCCGGGTCAAGCGAGGTCCGGCAGCCGCTCGATACCGTCGGTGGATAGTCTTTCCAGCGCCTCCCGCACGCGCCGCCCGGCAATCATGCGGTCCGGTGCGATCTCGGCGAGCGGAACCAGCACGAAGGCGCGCTCGAACAGGCGCGGATGCGGCAGGGTCAATTCGGGCTTGTTGAGCCTGAAATCGTCATAGGCGAGCAGATCGAGATCGAGGGTTCGCGGCCCCCAATGCCGCTCGCGGTCGCGGCCAAACTTCTGCTCGATCCTGTGCAGGACGAACAGCAGCGCATGCGGATCGAGGCGGGTGTCGATCTCGATGCAGGCGTTGACGAAGGGCGGCTGCCGCTCCTCGCCCCAGGGCGGCGTCGCATAATCGGACGAGCGCGCCACCAGCGCGGCCTGGGCCATGCCGCAGATATGGGCGATGGCCTTCCTGAACGTGCCGCGGACGTCACCGACATTGCCGCCGAGCGCGATCAGGGCGCTAGCCATTCGTTCTATCCATGCGAAGGCGGGTGCCGCGAGCGCGTCAGCACCACGCCGACGTCCTCGAAGATCGCGGCGATCGGCGCGTGCGGCTTGTGCACGGTGACCTTGACGGCGCGGATGCGCGGAAACGCCGCCAGGATCGCGTCGGCCACCGCCCCGGCGGCGCGTTCCAGCAGCTTGTAATTGGTGTTCTTGAAGGCTGCGACCGCCGTCGTCACCACATTGGCATAGGACACCGTGTCGGACAGATGGTCGCTGCGCGAGGGCTCGGTGAGATCGGAGTACAGCTCCAGATCGATCACGAAGCGCTGGCCGACCTCGGTCTCGTGGTCCATCACGCCGTGGCGGGCGTGGATGACGAGCCCCTTGACGAAGATGGTATCGGTCATTGCCTGCCCCCGATCGCCGCCGCCACGCGCAGCGCCTGCACGGTCTCCGCCACGTCATGGGCGCGGATGATGTTCGCGCCGTTCCGCGCGGCGATCAGATGCGCCGCGATCGAACCGCCCAGCCGCCGCGTGGGCTCGGACGGGATCACCGTCGAGATGAAACGCTTGCGCGAAGCGCCGACCAGGATCGGCTGGCCCAACGACTTCAGCTCGCCGAGCCGCGCCAGCGCCGTCATGCTCTGCTCCGGCGTCTTGCCGAAGCCGATGCCGGGGTCGAGCACGATGTTCTCGCGCGCGATGCCGGCCCTCTCGGCAATGTCGAGCGAGCGGGCAAAGAAGGCGGCCATGTCGGCCATGACGTCGATGGCGGGATCGGCGGCGTCGCGGTTATGCATGACCACGACCGGCACATTGCGCTCTGCGATCAGCCTCGCCATGCCGGCGTCGCGCTGCAGGCCCCAGACGTCGTTGGCGATGGCCGCGCCCCGCTCCAGCGCCCAGCCAGCGACATCAGGTTTCATGCTGTCGATGGAGACGGGCACGCCGAGCGCGACCACTTCCGACAGCACCGGCTGCAGCCGCCGCAACTCTTCCTCCGCCGTCACCGGCTGCGAGCCGTAGGGCCGGGTGGATTCCGCGCCGATGTCGATGATCTCGGCGCCCTCGGCGATCATGCGGCGGGCCTGCGCCAGCGCGCTCTCCGGCGCAATGAACGCCCCACCGTCGGAGAAGGAGTCCGGGGTGACGTTGAGCACGCCCATCACGGCGGGATAAGGCCGTGCCAGCAGCGCCGGCAGGTCCAGGCGACCGGCCCTTGCGGCCGCGCCGGCTGATCTGGACGTGGTTGCGATCATGCGGTCGCTTTGCGCGGTCCGCAGCAGGGTGTCAAGGCGGGAAAAGCGGAGAATGCAGGCCGCGCTAATAGGTGATTTTGGGCGGCAGCTTGCGCGCCTGCTCGATCAGCCGTTCCACCGACTTCTCCGACGGCATCGCGCGCACCAGTTTGCGCCGGGTGTTGGCGTCTTTCATGCTCTGTGCCAGCCGCGAGGGATTGCGCAAGGACAGTTCGCGCACCGTGGTGACGCCGGCCGCACGGATCAGTTCGATCTTCGCTCTGCCCATGCCGGGAATGCGCATGTGGTCGGAGAAATTGGCCCATTCCAGCAACTGCTGCTCGCTGATGCCGGTCCTGACAGACAGCGCCTTGCGGCCCTTGACGGTGCGGGCTGCCTCCAGCAGCCCGTCGGTGGTGCGGATGCCCACCGATTTCAGTTTCGAGGCGGAATCGGCCGTGAGGCCTTCAATCTCGGAGAGAGGATATGTCATGGTACTTGATCGGGAAAATGCTGACGCGAGGTGTCACTAAGCAAACTGGCATTAAGCGAACTGGCTGAGACCCGGCGTCCCCGAGATGATTTCGCTCATGTGTTCCGCTCCGATTTTGTCGCGACCGAACCTGAAAAGTTCACGCGCGATCTCCTGAATTTCGCCCATCCCCAGTCCCAGTGCCATCAGGCGGGTGCCGACAGCCATCAGGCCGCCGCCCATCAATCTGGAAAGCCCGGCGCCGCGCTCGGAAGCCTCGATCGCCGATTCCGCACCCGGTATGATGTCGATCAGGGCCTGGACTTTGTCGGCTGGACCTTCTCGGCGAAGGAAACCAAGGACGATGCCGACGGTTTTTTCAGCGACAGCATCATCGATGCCGGCCTTGGCGGCCAGCCGTCCAACCAGTTCGTCCATATTTGCCCCGCCTCAGCCCGTTATTGCCGGACCCTATGTCTTTCGAATTCGATCTTGATCGCCTGTGAAGCGAAATACAAGCGATGAGCCCGCTTCGGGCAAGCTTGCTCTGCAATCGCGGGTCAAGTGTTGCAGCAATGCAAGATCGTTCGCGTATTTTCGCGGAGAATCGACGCCGCAACGACAGCGCCTGCAACTTTCGGAGGAGATTGGAAAGTTGGAACGACCTCCATTCGTCCCCTTCGATGCAATCAAAGCTGCGTTTGACCCGTTCCAATCGCATTGCAAGATGAAGTATGTTCGCCCGACATTCAACCCATGTTTTGCACGAAGAGGCGATGATGGCCGGGTCCGACAACAAACTCGCCGATACTGCCGAGAAGGTCTTCATCGGAAAGGGCGAGCAGGAGGCTTGGCTGACGCTGGCGCTCGCCAACCGGCATGGCCTCGTCACCGGCGCCACCGGCACCGGCAAGACGGTCACGCTGCAGGTGATGGCCGAAGGCTTTGCCCGCGCCGGCGTCCCCGTCTTTGCCGCCGACATCAAGGGCGATCTTTCAGGAATCGCCGCGACCGGCGAGGCCAAGGACTTCCTCACCAAGCGCGCCAGCGGAATGGGCCTGGATTTCCAGACCGACCGTTTCTCGACCGTGTTCTGGGACGTTTTCGGCGAGCAGGGCCATCCCGTGCGCGCCACCGCCACCGAGATGGGCCCCTTGCTGCTGTCGCGTATGCTCGACCTCAACGACGTGCAGGAGGGTGTGCTCAACGTCGCATTCCGCGTGGCGGACGAGCACGGCCTGACCCTGGTCGACATGAAGGATCTGCGTGCGCTGCTCGACGCCATCGTGCCCAACGGCGGCAAGCGGCCGGCTGGCGAAGACGACGTGGACGAACTGGCCGACATCCGCAAGGCCGCGCAGGGTTACGGCAACGTCAGCAAGGCCACCGTCGGCACCATTCAGCGCCAGCTGCTGGTGCTGGAGAACCAGGGCGGCACGAAATTCTTCGGCGAGCCGGCACTGGCGCTGAAGGACTTCATGAAGACCGACGGCGACGGCCGCGGCTACGTCAACATCCTCGTCGCCGACAAGTTGATGCAGAGCCCGCGGCTCTACGCCACCTTCCTGCTCTGGATGCTGTCGGAGCTGTTCGAGGAGCTGCCCGAGGCCGGCGACCTGCCGAAGCCGAAGCTCGTATTCTTCTTCGACGAGGCGCATCTGTTGTTCAGCGACGCGCCGAAGGCGCTGCTGGACAAGATCGAGCAGGTGGTGCGCCTGATCCGCTCCAAGGGAGTCGGCGTCTACTTCGTCACGCAGAATCCGATCGACGTGCCGGAGAAGGTGCTGGCGCAGCTCGGCAACCGCGTGCAGCACGCGCTGCGCGCCTTCACCCCGCGCGACCAGAAAGCGGTGCAGGCCGCAGCCCAGACATTCCGGCCCAACCCGAAACTCGACACCGCCAGGGTCATCATGGAACTCGGCACGGGCGAGGCGCTCGTTTCGTTCCTGGAAGGCAAGGGCACGCCCTCGATGGTCGAGCGGGTGCTGATCCGCCCGCCGTCCGCGCGGATCGGGCCGCTCACCCCGGAGGAACGCAAGCAGATCATGAACGCAAGCCCGGTGAAGGGCAAATACGACACCGCCATCGACGCGGAGTCGGCTTACGAGATGATTCAGAAGCGCCTCTCCGGCACGGCGGCCCCGGCCGGCGAGGCGGGCGGCGGCGCGCCAGCCGCGGGAGGCGGCGGCATTCTGGGACAGCTCGGCGCAATTGTCGGAACGATCTTCGGCACCAACGTCAAGCGCGGCCGGATGTCCACCGGGCAGGTCATCGCGCGTCAGGTGACGCGCTCGGTCACCAACAAGGTGATTGGAGATCTGGCGGCCGGTGTCGGCAAGTCGGTCGGTGGCTCGCTCGGCGGTTCGATCGGCCGTTCGCTGGTGCGCGGTGCGCTCGGCGGCCTGTTGCGACGCTAGCGCCGGGGCTCGGATATCCCGGTGAACAGCGGAACGGCGCGCGTGCTGAGATATCCGTCGCTTCGGGCGCCGCTCGACTGGCTGTTCTTCCTCTGCGTCGTCCTGCTGACGGCCGATGTGCTGGTGCCGGAGATCTTCGGCAACGGCAAGACCAAGGATTATCCGCTGTGGTACTGGGCCGGCCAGCAGGTGCTGCAAGGCGGCGATCTCTATCCGACCGACCCCGGCGTACAGTTCGAGTTCATCTATCCGCCGCTGCCGGCCGTGCTGCTGGCTGCGCCCGCCTGGTTCGGGAAGATCCCGCTTTATCTCTGCCTGTCCGCGGTCAACGCGGTGGCGTGGTGGATGACGGCGCAGTTCTCCAACGCCATGACGGGCGCGGGCCGCGAACCGGGCCCGTGGCTGTTTGCGCTGCCGAGCTTCGTCACCATCGCTTCCATCTTCGACATGTACGATCTCGGCCAGCCGAACCTGCTGCTGCTGGCCTTGATGCTGTACGGCTTCTGGCTGCTTCGCGACGCGCGGCCGTGGTTCGCCGGCTCGATGTTTGCGCTCGCCACCGCCATCAAGGTGTTTCCGGTCGCGGTGCTGCCGTATCTGGTCTGGCGGCGGCAGTGGAAGGCGGTCGCAAGCACGCTGCTCTTCCTCCTGGTTTTCCTGTTCGTGCTGCCGGCGCCGTTCCGCGGCTTCGAGCGCAATGTCGCGGAACTGAAAACCTGGTATGGCGGCATGGTCGGCTCGACCTCTGAAAAGGGATTTGGCCAGCGCGCCGAGCAGAACTGGTCGTGGGTCAATCAGTCGATCATCGCGGTGACCCACCGGCTGACCCGGCCGGTCAACTACAACCAGGACGACCCCAACAGGCCCGCGCGGACCATGAACGTGATCGACGTCGGGTTTCGCACCGCGAACCGGATCGTGGTCGCGGTTTCGCTGGCCATCGGTCTCGGCTTCCTCGCGGTGATGCCGCCGGCCGCGCGACGGACCGAGCGCAGCGACGCGGAGGAACTCGGCATCCTGTTCTGCCTCATGACCGTCGCCTCGCCATTGGCGCGGCAGTACTACTTCATGTGGCTGTTCTTCCCGATGACGGTGCTGATGCATCGCGCGGCCTTCGATCCGCGGCCCAACGTGCGCATGGGCACATGGGCGCTGCTGGCCGGTGCCGGCATCCTGCTGTTGCTGGCGCTGCCGCTGTTTCCGATCGACCTGCAGGCCTGGGGCAACAACCTGGCCGCCACCGCCGTGCTGGCTGCGGGCCTCGTTTGGTACATCCTGCATCCGCCGCCGGCCTTGTCTGCGCCAGCAGGCAGGCTACAACCTGACGTCATCAGCGCCCCAAGTTGAGGAACCCGCCATGGCCAATGCAAATCTGCAGCCGGTGCTCGACCATATCGATGCCGACTTCGACAACAGCCTGGCGCGGCTGTTCGACCTGCTGCGGATCAAGTCGATCTCCGCCGATCCGGCCTTTGCGGAGGATTGCAGGAAGGCCGCCGATCATCTGGCCAGGGATATCGAGACGCTCGGCTTCAAGGCCGAGGTGCGGCCGACCGCCGGCCATCCCGCCATCGTCGCCAAGATCAACGGCGCCAAGGTCAGCGGCAACAAGGCGGGCGGCAATGCAGGCCGCACGCATGTGCTGTTCTACGGCCATTACGACGTGCAGCCGGTCGACCCGCTCAGTCTCTGGCACCGTCCGCCGTTCGAGCCTGTCGTGACCGACCATGCCGACGGCCGCAAGATCATCGTCGCGCGCGGCGCCGAGGACGACAAGGGACAGTTGATGACCTTCATCGAGGCCTGCCGCGCCTGGAAGAAGGTGACGGGTTCGTTGCCGGTGGACGTCACCATCCTGATCGAGGGCGAGGAGGAAGTCGGCTCGAAGAATTTCGTGCCGTTCATGGAAAGCATCAAGGACGAGCTGAAAGCGGATTTCGCGCTGGTCTGCGACACCAGCATGTGGGACCCGAACACGCCCGCCATCACCACGTCGCTGCGCGGGCTGGTGTATGACGAGGTCACCATCAAGGCCGCCAACCGCGATCTGCATTCAGGCGTGTTCGGCGGCGGCGCGCGCAATCCCATTCGCGTGCTGACCGGCATTCTCGGCGGGCTGTTCGACGACAACGGCCGCATCACCATTCCCGGCTTCTACGACGGCGTGAAGGATCTGCCGCCGGATATTCTGCAGCAGTGGAAGAGCCTCAACCTCACGCCGGAGTCGTTCCTCAAGCCGATCGGTCTTTCGATTCCGGCCGGCGAGAAGGATCGCCTGCTGATCGAGCAGATATCCTCGCGGCCGACCTGCGACATCAACGGCATTTTCGGCGGCTATACCGGCGAGGGCTCCAAGACCGTGATCCCGGCGGAGGCTTCCGCAAAGGTCTCGTTCCGCCTGGTCGAGGGACAGGACCCGCAGAAGATCAAGAAGGCGTTCCGCGACTACGTCACCGCGCGGCTGCCCGGCGACTGCAAGGCGGTCTTCACCGAACATTCCAGTGGAGCGGCGATCGCGCTCGACTGGAACATGAAGCCGCTCGCGGCCGCCCGGCGCGCGCTGACCGAGGAATGGGGCAAGGAGGCGCTGCTGGTTGGCTCCGGCGCCTCGATCCCGATTGTCACCGACTTCAAGAAGACGCTCGGCCTCGACAGCCTGCTGATCGGTTTCGGCCTCGACGACGACAACATCCATTCGCCCAACGAGAAGTACGATTTGAAGAGCTTCCACAAGGGCATCCGCTCCTGGGCGCGCGTCCTCGCCGCGCTGGCGGAGGTGCCGCGATAGAACGGTTGACGACACACTGGTTATGGAAGGCTGCAATCGCGGGATTCTGCGGCAGCCTAGCGCATACGCTGTTGATGTACCTGAAATCGCGCACCGGCCTGCTGCCGTCCTTCCAGCCCTATGAGAGCCTGCAGGCCGCGCTCAGCCGGATGTTCGGCGGTCAGGTCAGTCCGATCGTGCCGTGGGCGCTGTCCTTCCTCAATGGGGCGACCCTTCTGAGCTTTGCCTTCGGTCACCTCTATCCGCGTCTGCCGGGCCGGAGCGGGCTCGCCAAGGGACTGGCGTTCGGCGTCGGCGGCTGGCTGGCGATGGGTCTCGTGTTCTTTCCGCTGATCGGACTGGGGCCGTTCGCCGCCGGCCTCGGGCTCGGCGTCACGCCTGCGCTGTTTTCGCTGGCGATGATCCTCGCCTACAGCCTCGTACTCGGCGCCGTGTACGGCGCGCTCGAGGAGCGTGGGTAACGCACCGACGCAAAAACGCCGCCCGGGATTGGGCGGCGTTTGATTCCGTAGTGCAGAGGTCGTTGGAAAGAACCCTACACCAGCCCCTGCGATTCTTCAATCACGGCGCGGGGATCGCCAGCAGGCTGGAGATGCTGCGGCCGCGGATGTCGTAGACGCGGGCGAACACGACGTCGTCGCGCTTGATCTCCACCAGCACGGGCGCGGTCAGGCCCTTGCAGTAGAACTGTCCGAGCGTCATGGCGAAGTCGGCGGCGTTGGAGTCCCAGCCGATGGTGAAGTCGGGGCCGAGGGCGACCTGGGCAGGGCGCTGCGGCCCGCACACGGCCACCTTCCACTTGCGGCCCTGCGGCGCCACTTCCTGGCGTTCGTCGATCTGCTCGCGCAGGCCCTCGGAGGCCTGCTTCAACGCCAGCCCCCAGTAGTCCAGCATGAACAGATTGTTGGCGGAGCGCACCGTGCCGGCGATGTGGTTGAAGTGGGTGTACTGATAGGGATGCAGACGGATCATCTCGCCGAGCGGCAGCAGCAGGCCGAAGGCGAACACGGCAAGCGCCGCCGGTTGCCAGCTGCGCCGCGTCTCGCCGAGCCAGCCCATCAGCCTCGCAAAGGCAACGCCCGCAAGCACCGCCATCGGAGGAATGACGAAGATGAAGTGCCGGATGCCGTTGTAGAGCGCGGGGCGCTTCACCATCGCGATGATCAGCGGCAGCGTGGCGGCCAGCGTCAGCATCAGGAAGATCGTCTTGCGGCGCGCCGCGACATCCTTGCGCGGCAGCGACAGGAAGGTGCCTGCGATTGCGAGCGTCAGCAGGCCGAGCAGGATCTCGGGCAGCTGCAGCGCGAACAGCGTCGGCAGGTACGACCACGGCATGTCGGGCACGGAGACCAGCGCGCCGTCGAACATCTCCTTCCACGGCTTCTCGAAGAAATGCGAGAAGTAGGTCAGCGCATGCAGGGGATTGGCGGGGTCCAGGATCGCCCACGGCCACATCAGCCCCATCACGAGATAACCGAAGGCAAGGCCCGGCAGCAGCACGTAGACGACGTGGGCGAAGCGATGCACGGCTTCGCGCGCGCCCTGCTTGCGGAATTCTTCGACGAACAGCGGCAGGAAACCGACTGCGGCATAGACCAGCGCGAGGCCGCCGAGGATGCGGCAGCCGATCGAGAGCCCGGCGCCGAGACCGACGATCAGGATGGTGCGCGGCGAGGGCGAAGGATATTCCTGCGCGAGCCGCACCAGGCCGAGCATCAGCACGAGCATCGCCACCGCAAACGGCGCGTCCTTCGGATTCATGAACATGTGGCCGTAGAACGTCGGGCACAGCGCCAGCAGCAGCAGGGCGGCGAGACCGGCAAGGGGCCCGCCGACGCGTCGCGCGATCCGCCAGGTGATCGCAAGTCCGATCAGGCCGACGATGGCGCCCAGCAGCCGGCGCGTTTCGAACAGTTCGAGCGGGATCGCCTTGTGCAGCAGCGCTGCCGCCATGTCGAAACCGCCGCCGTACATGTAGAGATTGGCGAACGACAGCGCGGCCTGGTCCTTGAAGCCGCTGCCATACATCCGCAGCAAGAGGTCGGCATATTCGGCGTGCGTATAGTCGTCCCAGCCGAGGCCATAGTCGTCGAATGTCAGCCCGGCGACGATGGCCACGACGCCGAGCACGAACAAGGCAAGATCGTCACATGTCCGTTCGACCGAGCGCCGCACTGGCGTATCGAAGGCCGAAGTCGTGATGGATGACATGGCTACAAAAACCCGGCGTCCCTTGGCTCAGCGATTGGCGCCTTTGAGCCTCTTCCCCGGCATTCATATAGCGCAAGTTCCATTACCAAGTAATTGGGAATTGTGGCCTAATTCGCCTGATGCGCCGCAGCATAGGATTACATTATCGAAAGTTTCCCGGAGTTTAGCGGAAGGTATTGGAACTCTTGCTCAGCCGGTCCGTAGAACTGCGGTGCGGTTTCCCGCCCTTTGGCGGTAGCAACAAATGGCCGTTGGCGACGCCCGCAATATGACGGTATCGTGGCGGCGGCGGTTGAGCACGGTCTGTCCGTGCGGGGGTAGGTTCAATGCTGATGGTGCTGTTGGGCGCTGGAATAGGCCTGCTGCTGGCGGGCCTGGCCGCGCTCGGTTACGGGTTCCTGTACAACGAATTCGGCTTCGGCAACACGCTCGTCGTCGCCGGCGCAGTCTCGAGTTGCTCGGGCTTTCTGATGTTCGGCCTCTGGACGGTCGCCCGCAAGCTGCAAGATATCTCGCAGCGCCTCGGCGGCGTTGCGCTCGCAGGCGTTCAGCCGGCATTCCCGGCCGAGCCCGCGCTGGCTCCTTCGCTCGCACCGTCGCCTGCGCCGCCGCATCCGCCTGAACCCGCCGTCGCCGATGCCGGCGCGGCGCCGCCGCCATGGGTCGAGGGACGGGTCGAAGGACGGGTCGAAGAACGCGGCGATGCGCCGCCGCCGCCCCCTGAGGCTGCACCCGCGCCCAAGCCGCGGCGCAACCTGCTGTTCACATCGACCTCGCGCAAGGAACGCGAACGCGCCGCCGCGCGCGCCAGCGAACCGCTTGCGCCGGACCTGCTGTCGGCCGACCTGCGTCCCAACGCGCCCGCCATGGATGCGCCGCCGGTCGAACCGGTGCCGCCGAGCTTCGAGGACGCCTGGCCGAAGTCCGATCGTCCGCGGCGCCCGCCGCGCCATGCCGAGCCGGAGGCGGCGCCCTCCGCGCCGCCGCGCGCTGCGGCGCCCCACGGCCCC
>CAZDEZ010000058.1:0-27527 GCA_964504705.1 uncultured Bradyrhizobium sp. | reverse complement strand
TCGGTGCGCTCGGGCGCGCGCGCCTCGATGCCGGGTATGATGGACACCGTGCTCAATCTCGGCCTCAACGACCAGACGGTGGAAGCGCTTGCCGAGCTCTCCGGCGACCGCCGCTTTGCCTATGACAGCTATCGCCGCTTCATCACCATGTATTCGGACGTGGTGCTCGGCTTCGAGCACCATCATTTCGAGGACATTCTCGACACCTTCAAGGACAGCCAGGGCTACTCGCTCGACACCGACCTCTCCGCCGACGACTGGGTCGAACTGGTCGGCCGCTACAAGGAAGCGGTCGCGCGCGAGACCGGCACCGACTTCCCGCAGGATCCGCATGCGCAGCTGTGGGGCGCCATTGGCGCCGTGTTTTCCTCCTGGATGAACGCGCGCGCGGTCACCTATCGCAAGCTGCACGACATTCCGGAATCCTGGGGCACCGCCGTCAACGTGCAGGCCATGGTGTTCGGCAACATGGGCGACACCTCGGCGACCGGCGTTGCGTTCACGCGCAATCCCTCGACCGGCGAGAGCAAGCTCTACGGCGAGTTCCTGATCAACGCGCAGGGCGAGGACGTCGTCGCCGGCATCCGCACGCCGCAGGACATCACCGAGGACGCGCGCAAGGAATCCGGCTCCGACAAGGCGTCGATGGAATCGGCGATGCCGGACGCCTTCAACGAGCTGACCCGCATCTACACGATGCTGGAGAAGCACTACCGCGACATGCAGGACATGGAGTTCACCGTCGAGCGCGGCAAGCTCTGGATGCTGCAGACCCGCGGCGGCAAGCGCACCGCCAAGGCGGCGCTGCGCATCGCCGTCGAACTCGCCAATGAAGGCCTGATCTCGAAAAAGGACGCGGTGACGCGGATCGATCCTGCTTCCCTCGACCAGCTGCTGCACCCGACCATCGATCCCGACGCCAAGCGCGACGTGATCGCCACCGGCCTGCCGGCCTCGCCCGGCGCAGCCTCCGGCGAGATCGTGTTCTCCTCGGATGAGGCCGCAAAGCTCCAGGCCGACGGCCGCAAGGTCATCCTGGTTCGCATCGAGACCAGCCCGGAAGACATTCACGGCATGCACGCCGCCGAAGGCATTTTGACCACCCGCGGCGGCATGACCTCGCACGCCGCCGTGGTGGCGCGCGGCATGGGCAAGCCCTGCGTCTCCGGCTGCGGCGCCATCCGCGTCGACTACGGCCGCGGCACCATGGCGATCGGCTCGCGCACCTTCAAGGCCGGCGACGTCATCACCATCGACGGCACGGTGGGCCAGGTGCTGGCCGGCCGCATGCCGATGATCGAGCCGGAGCTGTCCGGCGAGTTCGGCACGCTGATGGGCTGGGCCGACGAAGTCCGCAAGATCGGCGTGCGCGTCAACGGCGACACGCCGGACGATGCGCGCACCGCCATCAAGTTCGGCGCCGAGGGCATTGGCCTGTGCCGCACCGAGCACATGTTCTTCGAGGAGACCCGCATCCGCACCGTGCGCGAGATGATCCTGGCCGAAGAAGAGCAGACCCGCCGCGCCGCGCTGTCGAAACTGTTGCCGATGCAGCGCGCCGACTTCGTCGAGCTGTTCGAGATCATGAAGGGCCTGCCCGTCACGATCCGCCTGCTCGATCCGCCGCTGCACGAGTTCCTGCCGCACACCCAGGCCGAGGTCGAGGAAGTCGCGCGCGCGATGAACACCGACCCGCGCAAGCTCGCCGATCGCGCCCGCGATCTTGCCGAGTTCAACCCGATGCTCGGCTTCCGCGGCTGCCGCATCGCGATCGCCTATCCCGAGATCGCCGAGATGCAGGCGCGCGCGATCTTCGAGGCCGCGGTCGAAGCCGGCAAACGCACCGGCAAGCCGGTTGGGCTCGAAGTGATGGTGCCGTTGATCGCGACCAAGGCCGAGTTCGATCTGGTCAAGGCGCGCATCGACGCCACCGCGGTGGCGGTGGCGAAGGAGACCGGCAAGAAGCTCGACTATCAGGTCGGCACCATGATCGAGTTGCCGCGAGCCTGCCTGATGGCCGGCGAGATCGCACAGACCGCCGAGTTCTTCTCCTTCGGTACCAACGACCTGACGCAGACCACCTACGGCATCAGCCGCGACGATGCCGCGAGCTTCCTGTCGACCTACGTCGCCAAGGGTATCCTCGAGATCGATCCGTTCATCTCGGTGGATCGCGACGGTGTCGGCGAACTCGTCAAGATCGGCGTGCAGCGCGGACGCAAGACGCGGCCGAACCTCAAGGTCGGCATCTGCGGCGAGCACGGCGGCGATCCCGCCTCGGTGGCGTTCTGCCACCAGATCGGCCTCAACTACGTCTCCTGCTCGCCCTATCGCGTGCCGATCGCGCGCCTCGCCGCCGCGCAAGCCGCGCTCGGCAAACAAGTCGCGAGCCAGGCGTAGTTCTCTCCATCGTCATTGCGAGCGAAGCGAAGCAATCCAGCTTCCTTCGCCGCAGCAAGAAAGCTGGATTGCTTCCGCCTTCGCTCTCCGAGCTTCGGCGGACTCCAGCCCGGCGAAGCTTGCTCAGCAAGCGTAGCCGGGTCGTCGCTTGCGCTCCTCCCAATGACGGTTGATGTGTGCCGTATTGATACGGTCGGAAGTTTCTCTTCTTCGCGGCCGTTGACCGCTTGTTTACCACTTCCGTCCAGTGCGCGTTTACCAGCATTTCCGATCCGTGTTCCGGAAAAGCCGCGAACCCTTGCGTGTATCGCGCGCGCCACGCCGATTAACTCCGCGGCAACCTAAATTCGATACCAACAATTCTGGTCGAATTGCACGGATGTACTGCACATCGACTGCGTACCGAGTAAGCGTAGCGTGAGCGTACCATGTTTGGGTTGCGTACCCGGCCGAAGGACGTGCGTATTCCTGCGTCCTTCGTGCTCGGTCTTTGCATCTTCTCGCTGATGCCGACGGAAGTCGGCTATCAGGACATTGGCTCACTGTTGACCCGCCAGTCGGGCGCGGCCGAACGCTGGCAGAAGCGCGTGTCTTCCGCCGCCGCCCGCGTGCAGCTCGCCACCTACAGCTTCGGCCGTCCAGTCGGCACCTCGCAGCCACAGCTGCCGACCTATCATCTCGCCAGCCTCGACGTCAGGGACATCACCGGGTCGATCACGCGCAGCAATCCGCTGGTGGTGCCGCCGCCGCGCTATCAGGCTGCCGACTTCCCGAAGGTGGATCGCACCTTGAAAGGCGACCGGCTCGTCGTGCGACCGCCGGCGCCTGCGGATGTCGCGCCTCCGGCCGATGCAAGACCGGAGGATCCGGCGAGCTCCAACTCCTCCGTGAAGGGTGCGAAGACCGCAAGCCTGCCGCCGAAGGCCGATCAGACACCGCTCGATCCCGAATTGCAGGAGGCGCTCGACGCGCCGCCGCTGCAGCGGTACGACCTGTCGCTGTCGCTGGAGACGAGGCCGGCCAACGAGCCGAAGCGTTCCGGCGAAGTACCGGCAGCGCTCGAGGCGACCGCGCCGCGCGACGGCTTCAACGTCAAGACCTCGACGCTGTTCTTCGGCACTTCGCTCGGCTCTCCCGGCAGCATCGAGCGCTGGCAACCCGGCGAGGAGCCGACCGTCGTAATGCCGGGCGTGGTCGCCGACCCCGACATGAAGATCATGGCCTCGCTGCCGGTCGATGCCGACGGCCCGGTGAAGATCGGCGAGGGCATCAGCCTGGCGCCCAAGGGCGAGGTCAATGCCGACAACCAGCGCGGCAAGACGCCGGCCGAGCGGCTCGGCCTGTTCGACGAAGGCTCACGCACCAAGTCGGAAAAGTGCCTTGCCGAGGCGATCTACTTCGAAGCCCGCGGCGAGGCGGTGCGCGGCCAGATCGCGGTGGCGCAGGTGATTCTCAACCGCGCCTTCTCCGGCAAATATCCGGACACCGTGTGCGGCGTGGTCTACCAGAACAAGCACCGCTATCTCGCCTGCCAGTTCACCTTCGCCTGCGACGGACATGCGGACGTGATCCGCGAACCGGACATGTGGGACCGCGCGAAAAAGATCGCAAAGGGCATGCTGGACGGAAGGCTGTGGTTGCCGGAGGTCGATCGTTCCACTCACTACCATGCCTATTGGGTGCGCCCGTCCTGGGTCAGCGAGATGAAGCGGAACTGGAAGTACGGCGTCCACACCTTCTATCGGCCGCGCAAATGGGGCGACGGCAGCGACGCGCCTAGCTGGGCCAATCCGACGGAAACCGCGGCGATCTCGGCGAAACTCGTCGAGGAGGCCAAGAGCGAAGCCGAATTGAAGGGGCGCGAGGGCATCCGGTAACCCTTGGCTCGCATCCGGAATTGCAACGTCAAGCCTCGATGTCGATCGCAACGTCGAAATTCGGAGCAGAGTGCGTGAGCGCGCCTGACGAGATGTAGTCGACGCCGGTAGCGGCGATGTCGGCGATCGAGTCGAGCGTGACGCCGCCGGAAGCCTCCAGCACGACGCGGCCATCGGCGATGTTCACGGCTTGCTTCAGCGTTGCGATGTCCATGTTGTCCAGCATCACCACGTCGGCGAGCCCTGTATCCAGCACCTGGCGGAGCTGATCGAGCGTATCGACCTCGATCTCGAGCTTGACGAGATGTCCGGCACGGCCGCGTGCGCGCTCCAGCACCGCGCGGACGCCACCGGCCACCGCAATATGGTTGTCCTTGATCAGGATGGCGTCGTCGAGCCCGAAACGGTGGTTGAACCCACCGCCGCAGCGCACCGCATATTTCTCCAGCGCCCGCAGGCCGGGCGTGGTCTTGCGGGTGCAGCAGATGCGAGTCCTGGTCCCTGCGGTGCGCTTGACATAGTCGGCCGTGAGCGTGGCGATACCGGAGAGCCGTCCGATGAAGTTGAGCGCCGTGCGCTCGGCCGACAGCACGCCGCGCGCGGAACCCGAGATGGTCAGCAGATGCTGGCCGGCGGCCACGGTACCGCCGTCTCGTGCATGCGCTTCGATGCGGATGTCGGGCGCAAGCTTCTGAAATGTCGTCACCGCCAGCGGCAGCCCGGCGATCCGGCCCGCCTGGCGCGCCACCATCACGGCGCGCGCCGTGGCCGATACCGGAATAGTCGCGATCGAGGTGACGTCGCCGGCGCGGCCGAGATCTTCGTCGAGCGCGCGTGCGACGGCTTCGTCGATTGCAAGCGGTGACAGGAAAGCGTCGGGCTGGAGCAGGGAGGAGGGCGGGGTCATGGCGTGGCTCAAACGGTTTCGGGCTCGACGGCGCGCAAGGGCGTGGCAAGCGAGGCTGCCACCTCGCGTGCGGCCTTGAGCGTCGTCATGGTGCGACGGGCGAGGGCAGGATTCTCCGCCGGATGATCGGCGCGATAGTGTCCGCCGCGGCTTTCGTGCCGTGACCAGGCGGATGCGGCGACCAGCAGCGCCGCGGTCGCCATGTTACGCAGCGTGATGTTGCCGCTGCTGCGCTCGATATGGGCGAACATGCGCACTGCCCTTGCAAGCGGCTCGCCCTCCCTGACGACGCCGACATGGGAGGCCAACGTCGTGCGCAGGCTCGATTCGATCACCCGCGGCATCAGGGCGTTCCGGGCGGCAGGGGCAACGGGTTTTCGCGCCAGCGGCGCGGCCCGTTGGCCAGCGATGTCCTCGGCGATGCGCGCGGCATAGACCACGGCCTCCAGCAGCGAGTTGGAGGCAAGCCGGTTGGCGCCATGCGCGCCGGTCGAGGAGACTTCGCCGCCGGCCCACAGGCCCTTGAGCGAGGTGCGGCCGCTCGTATCCACCGCGATTCCGCCCATGTGGTAATGCGCAGCGGGCGCAACCGGAATCGGCCGTGTCGCGGGATCGATGCCGGCGCTGATGCAACTGGCATGGACGGTCGGGAATTTCTCCGCAAATCGTGCGCCGAGCGCCGCGCGCGCGTCGAGGAATGCGCCGCGGCCCGCGGCGATCTCGGCGAACACGGCGCGCGCAACGATGTCGCGCGGCGCGAGTTCGGCGAGAGGGTGCTTCGCCATGAAACGCTCGCCGGCCTTGTTGGCCAGGATGGCGCCTTCGCCACGCAGCGCTTCGGTGGCGAGCGGCGCCGGATCGCGGCCCACCATGATCGCGGTGGGGTGAAACTGGACGAATTCGGGATCGGCGATCACGGCTCCCGCGCGAGCGGCGATGGCAAGTCCAAGGCCGCTGGCCTCGACCGGATTGGTCGTCACGGCATAGAGATGGCCGATGCCGCCGGTTGCGAGCACAATCGTGCGGGAAGCAACGACGACGGGTGCGGCGAGCGGATCGCTTGCGTCGCGGATCTGCAACCCGGTCACCGCGCCGTTTTCGGTCAGCAGGCTCTCCGCGGCAAAGCCTTCAATCACGCGGATCGACGGCGTTCTTCGCACCGATTCGGTGAGGGCTGCGATAATCGCCGCGCCCGCCATGTCGCCGCGCACATGCACGATGCGCCGCGCCGAATGCGCCGCCTCGCGGCCGACCGCGAGCCGGCCTTCGAGGTCGCGGTCGAAGGGCACGCCATAGCGCAAGAGATCGTCGATGCGCGCGGGAGCCTCGCGCGCCAGCCCAAGCGCGACGCGCTCGTCGACCAGCCCCGCGCCGGCGGCAATCGTATCGGCCGCGTGCGCTTCCGGGCTGTCGCCCTCGGCCACCGCCGCGGCGATGCCGCCCTGCGCCCAGGCGGTCGATGCGCCGAGGCCAAGCGGGGCCGCCGAAATCACGGTTACCGGGCGCGGCGCCAGTTTCAACGCGCAGAACAGCCCGGCGAGGCCGCCGCCGACGATGACGATGTCGCTGGCGAGGAGATCGGTGTCTGTCATGATCCATTCCTTCCGTCGTCCCTGCTATTGCAGGGACGACATCCCGTTTAGTTCTTCAGATTGATCATCCGCTCGACCGAACGCCGCGCTCTCGCCGCGATCGCAGGATCGACCGTGACCTCCTCGCGCAGGTACACCAGGCTCTCCAGGATTTTCGCCAGCGTGATCCGCTTCATGTGCGGGCAGAGGTTGCAGGGCTGCACCATCTCGACATCGGGCAGCTCCGTGCGAAGGTTGTCCGCCATCGAGCATTCCGTGATCATCACCAGCCGCTTCGGATGCTTGTCGCGCACCCACTTGATCATGTGTGCGGTCGAGCCGGTGAAATCGGCTTCCGCAAGCACGTCCGGCGGACATTCCGGATGCGCGATGATCCGCACCGAGGGATCGGCTTCGCGATAGGCGCGCAGTTCGTCGCCGGTGAAGCGCTCGTGCACCTCGCAGGCGCCCTTCCAGGCGATGATCTTCACGCTGGTTTTGGCGGCGACGTAACGCGCCAGATATTGATCCGGCAGGAAGATCACGGTGGGTGCGCCGAGGCTCTCCACCACCTCGACCGCGTTCGAGGAAGTGCAGCAGATGTCGACCTCCGCCTTCACCTCCGCCGAAGTGTTGACATAGGCGACGACGGGCACGCCGGGGAAACGCGCGCGCAGCAGTCGCACATCGGCGCCGGTGACGCTTGAGGCGAGCGAGCAGCCGGCGCGCGAATCCGGAATCAGTACCGTTTTTTCCGGATTGAGGATCTTCGAGGTCTCCGCCATGAAGTGCACGCCGCATTGCACGATGGTACCGGCCTTCACCCGGCTGGCCTCGACCGCGAGTTGCAGCGAGTCGCCGACGATGTCCGCGACGCAATGAAAGATTTCCGGCGTCTGGTAGTTGTGGGCGAGGATCACCGCTTCGCGCTCGCGCTTCAGCTCGTTGATCGCCTTGACATGCGGTGCCATCAGCGGCCACTCGACCGGCGAGATCACGTGCTTCACCCGTGTGTAGAGATGCGCGGTGGCGCGCTCGACCTCTTCGGTCCATTCAAGCTGCGGCATCGGCAACGTCCGCGCGCGCTCACTGGCGCCGATGGCAGACCGCAGCGGCGCGTCCTGATGCGAAGCGCTTCCGAAATCTTCGGGGCCGTAGAGTTCGGCGATCGGCATAAGGCTTCCCTTCATCTGCACCAGATATACTCTATTTGAGTATATCATAAGTTCGAGAAATCCGGCCACGAGAGGGCCGGCAATTCATTTATACTCAATTAGAGTATATTAAACGTATCATGCCTTGGAGCGGTGCGCCAGCGGCGTTTCCAACAAATCGGCGTGTCCGACTGGGCCAATTTGCATCGCTGCTCTGCGCGGCGCTTTTTGGACACCCCGCCTCTGGGGATTTGCATGCGGATGCATTAACTCCCTGCAACGTGTTCGGCCGACTAGCGCGCGGGCGGCCGCAAGTGCAGGGAAACGCCAGATGTCCACCACCGCAGGTGACCTTCGTCCGGCCAGCAGCGCCGTCAACTGGCGGACGCCGCTGGTCATCATCATCTGCGGCTGCGCTATCGGACTTCTCAGCTTCGGCCCACGCTCCAGCCTCGGTTTCTTCGTGCAGCCGATGAGCCGCGACTCCGCCTGGGGCCGCGACGTATTCGGACTGGCGCTGGCGCTGCAGAACCTTCTCTGGGGTCTCGGACAGCCGATTGCCGGCGCCATCGCCGATCGCTTCGGCGTGTTCCGCGTGATCGCGGTGGGCGCGGTGCTCTATGCCGGCGGCCTGCTGCTGATGCGCTACTCCTCGACGCCGCTGGCGCTCGATCTCGGCGCCGGCGTGCTGATCGGTTTCGGCCTCTCCGGTTGCTCGTTCAACCTGGTGCTGTCGGCATTCAGCAAGCTGTTGCCACCTGAAAAGCGCGGCATCGCACTCGGCGCCGGCACCGCGGCAGGATCGTTCGGCCAGTTCCTGTTCGCGCCGTTCGGCGTCGCGTTGATCGACAATTTCGGCTGGCAATCGGCGCTCACGGTATTTGCCGGGCTGATGCTCCTGATCGTGCCGCTGGCGCTTGCGCTGTCGACCCCGCCTGCGGCCGCCAACAACTCCCATCGGGCGCCGATCAGTCGTTCAAGACGGCATTGGCGGAAGCCTTCGGTCACCGCTCCTATGTGCTGCTGGTGCTGGGCTTCTTCACCTGCGGCTTCCAGCTCGCTTTCATCACGGTGCACTTGCCGGCGTACCTCGTCGACCGCGGCATTCCGACGTCGACCGGCGGCTGGGTGCTGGCGGCCATCGGCCTGTTCAACATCATAGGCTCGCTCAGCGTCGGCTACGTGCAGAACTACCTCCCCAAGCGCTACATCTTGTCGGCGATCTACTTCACGCGCGCGCTGTCGATCCTCGTTTTCATCTCGTTCCCGATCACCACGTTCTCCGCGATCGCCTTCGGCGCCATCTGCGGCCTGACCTGGCTCTCCACCGTGCCGCCGACCTCGGCGCTGGTGGCGCTGATGTTCGGCACGCGCTGGTTCGCCACGCTCTACGGTTTCGCCTTCGTCAGCCACCAGGTCGGCGGCTTCCTCGGCGTCTGGCTCGGCGGCATCGTGTTCGAGCAGACCGGCTCCTACGCCTGGCTGTGGTGGCTCTCGATCCTGTTCGGCGTGCTGTCGGCGCTGATCAACCTGCCGATCGTCGAAAAGCCGGTTCAGAGGGCGGTTGCGCAACCCGCCTGATCGGCTAAACCAAACACCGCTTTCGTCATGCCCGGGGCTTGACCCGGGCATCCACGTCTTTGCCGCGCAGAGAAAGAACGTGAATGGCCGGGACAGGCCCGGCCATGACGCGGCCAAGCAACCAAGTCGGGGAGAGTTTACCGTGGGAACGTTCAAGGCCATCCGGATCGACAAGGCGGAAAAAGGCACCACCGCCTCGCTTGCCCAGTTCGACGAAGCCGAGCTGATGGAGGGCGACGTCACCGTCCGTGTCGAGTGGTCGACGCTCAATTACAAGGATGGCCTGGCGCTTACCGGCAAGGCGCCGGTGGTGCGCCGCTTTCCGATGATCGCCGGCATCGATTTCGCCGGTACGGTCGAGCAATCCTCGCATCCGCAATGGAAGAGTGGCGACAAGGTCGTCTGCAACGGCTGGGGCATGGGCGAGACCCATCTTGGCGCCTATGCGGAGAAGGCGCGCGTCAAGGGCGACTGGCTGGTGGCACTACCCGCGGGCCTGTCGGCGCGTGACGCCATGGCAATCGGTACCGCCGGCTATACCGCGATGCTCTCGGTGCTCGCGCTGGAGAAGCACGGTCTGACGCCCAAGAGCGGTCCGGTGGTGGTGACGGGGGCGGCGGGCGGCGTCGGCTCGGTGGCGATCGCCGTGTTGTCGAAACTTGGCTATCACGTCATCGCTTCGACCGGCCGCATGGCGGAAACCGATTACCTCAAGGGCCTGGGCGCCGCTGAGGTGATCGATCGCAACGAGCTCTCGGCACCGGCCAAGCCGTTGGCCAAAGAGCGTTGGGCCGGCGGCGTCGACAGCGTCGGCTCCACGACGCTCGCCAACCTGCTTTCCATGACGAAGTACGGCGGCGCCATTGCGGCCTGCGGCCTTGCCGCCGGCATGGACCTGCCATCCTCGGTCGCGCCTTTCATTTTGCGCGGAGTGTGCCTTCTCGGCATCGATTCCGTGATGTGCCCGATCGAACAGCGCAAGGCCGCCTGGGGCCGTCTGGCCACCGACTTGGACCGGGCCAAACTGGCTGAAATCACTCACGAAATTGGCCTTGCCGATGTCATGGGCGAGGGAGCGAAAATCCTTGCCGGCCAGGTCCGCGGCCGAATCGTGGTAAAAATAGCCTAACGATATTCAGACTTTACCAACCAACCTGCTTCAATCTCGCCACGGTTGGTATGGTAAGCAGCGGGTAAAGAAACTTCTGCCCCGCCGCTCTGGTGAAGTTGGAGTTGGAAAATGTTTGCGCGTCTGGTGTTGGGAGCCGTCATGGCAGGTGCAATGGTTGGCCCTGCACTCGCCGGGATGATGACGGCGGACGAGGCACGCAGGTTCGTCGCCGGCAAGGTGTTTGCCTTCACCTGCGTCGATGGCACCCGCGGTGCCGGCCGCATTCTCGAAGATCTCGGCGCCGCCGGCTCCGTGCAATTCAGCGGCGCCGGCCCGGTCCGCCATGTGCGCTTGCCCGGGAACACGTTGCAGATCCGCGGCCAGTCGGTCTGCGCCTCGCTCAAGGGCGTTCCCTTCCAGCCCTGTTTCAATCTCGACAAGCGTGACGATCGCAGCTTCCGCGGCTCGGTCTCCGGCATGGGCTTTGCCTATTGCGATTTCCACCATCGCGGCGGCCACCAGATGCTGATGGCCCGCTCGGTGGCGCGGCCGCGCTCGCTGCACGCCACCCAGGCTCGTTCCGCAGATGCCCGGGCGGAAGTTTCCGCCAGCGTCGCCACGCCCGCGGTGGAGAGTGCGAAGCTCGAGCCGGTGAAGCCGGAGGCCAAGCCCGAGCCGGCCAGGGCCGAGAGCGCGCCCGAGCTTCGCAGCTCGACCGATTGATCCAGCTGCAGTCGCCGGAACAGGCCCTTGCCGCTCCGGGATCGTAATTGTACGGACTGCCGTCTTCACGCATTGGTAGCAGTTGGCACGGCAGCGTGAGCGCCGGGCCTTGCCACCGATTCCGTTGGCCGCGAGCGCGATCATGCAACAATATTTCTTTCGGATCAGTCACGGCCGCTATGCCGGCGCATCCGATCGGGGGATCGAATTCGCGAGCCGTGACGCGGCCTGGCAGGAGATGACGCGCATTTGCTCGGACTTGCTGCGCGGGGTGTCGCGCAACCTGAAGCAGGACGCCGAGTGGCAGATGGAGTTGCTGGACGAGGCCAGGAAGCCCGTATTTCGTATCCGCCTGGTCGCCGAGTCTTTCGGCTAGGGCTCACTCCGTAACGCCTCGGCCAACCGTCAAAGCTTCGGTGCGCGCACCGCGCGCTGGCCGCAATCCTGATTGGATCGCTGTTGACCTCAGCGTGCACGTCAGTTTCATGGCACGCGAAAGGTGTGTATTTTCAGAAATTTCTCGCTGTTTTCCCGTAGTTCTACGCAGTCGGCGTTAAGGTTAGCGTTGAAACTGCCGCATACCAATTCGCCAAAGCGCCGCCTTATGGCGCGCGGTCCAACGAGGCCGCGTAGCTCTCATCGCGCGCATTCTACGTGCACGATGCTTGTGCCCGACTGCCGTCGACAACGAAGTCGGTGAGGTCTTTGAAAACGCCGGAACGGTCTGCCTCGGATTGAACCGAGAGCAGCGTCCGAACCGCCTATGGGGTACGAGAAATGTCCACGATCAATGCGTCCGCGCGAACGGGAACGATTTGGAGCATCCGCAATCTCCTTGTTGCCGCAGTCTCGCTGCTGGCGCTCTTCGGCATCGGCCTCTCCGGATATGTCTTGCGCAATGCGAGCATGGAGCGCGCAACCGCCTCCGACGCGGCTTCGGTGAACGAGACCGCGGACCTGCTGCTGGAAAGCGCGGGTCAATGGGCCCGCGAGCGCGGTGCGACCAATCTGGCGCTCAACGCGGCCGATCCGGCAGCCGACGCCCAGAAGGCTTCGATCGCGAACTTCCGAAAGCTCGGCGACCAACCGTTCGAGCAGGCGATCGCGCGCATGGCGGCGCGGAATTTTGCCAACAAGGACCAGATGATTGCCGGCGCCAAACGTGCGCATGAGCAACTTGCGGCGCTTCGCATGCGCGCCGATGCCGAGATCGCCAAACCGGCTGCCGCGCGCGACAAGGCCGTCGTTTCGCAGTGGGCTCCAACCATTACTGCGCTGATCGTCTCGAGCCAGGGTCTGCGGGTCGCCGCAGCGATGGAGGAAGACGACGTCAAGTCCCGCCTGTCGAGCCTGCAGAATCTCAAGCACTTTCTCTGGATCATGAGCGAATATCTCGGCCGCGAGCGGGCGGCGGTGGCGGCGCTCGTGGCGTCAGGCAAGCCGATGAGCTCGCAGGAAATCGGCAATCTCGCCAATTTCCGGGGCCGGCTGGAGGCTGCCTGGGATTACGTGCAGGCCTACGCCGCCAAATCGACGGCGCCGGCAAGCGTCGTGACCGGCACCGAGCGCGTGCGCGAGAGCGTGTTTCGCCGCTTCGACGAAACACGCAAGGGCGTCTATGCGGCGGGAATTGGTGGCGGCACCTATCCGGTGAATTCCGCCGATTGGTTCGGCCAATCGACAAAGGCGATCGACGATGTGATTGCGCTCAGCGCGCTCGCCAGCCAGGAGGCGGCGAAGATGGCCGAGTCTGCCCAGCGCAGCAGCTTCAATACCCTGCTGGTGAACGGCATCCTGCTGACCTTCTCGGTCCTGCTTGCCGCCGGGGCGCTCTGGATCGTCTTCAACCGCATCGTTCGGTCGGTCGGCCAGATGACCGGGGCCATGGACGCGATCGCCGGCGGAAATACGTCGATTGCCGTGCCCTGTGTGGATCGCCGCGACGAAATGGGCGCGATGGCGCGCGCGTTGCTCGTCTTCAAGGAAAATGCGGAGAAGGTGCAGGCGATGCAGGCGGAGCGCGAGGCGCTGGAGAAGGCGGCGCAGGCCGAGAAGACCGCCGCCATGAACCGCCTTGCCGATGATTTCGAGGCCAAGGTCGGCGAGATCGTCGAGACGGTTTCGTCGGCTTCGACCGAGCTCGAAGCCTCCGCTAGGACGTTGACCGCAACGGCAGATCGCTCGCAGGAACTGGCCACAACCGTGGCCGCTGCCTCCGAGGAAGCCTCGACCAACGTGCAATCGGTGGCGTCGGCGACCGAAGAGCTCAGTTCCTCCGTCAACGAGATCAGCCGGCAGGTGCAGGAATCGGCGCGGATGGCCGGCGAGGCCGTCGACCAGGCCCGCACCACCAACGATCGCGTCGGCGAGCTTTCCAAGGCGGCGGGCCGCATCGGCGACGTCGTCGAACTGATCAACACCATCGCAGGCCAGACCAATCTGCTTGCGCTCAACGCCACCATCGAGGCCGCGCGCGCCGGCGAAGCGGGCCGCGGATTTGCGGTGGTCGCATCCGAAGTGAAGGCGCTGGCCGAACAGACGGCGAAGGCGACCGGCGAGATCAGCCAGCAGATCGCCGGCATCCAGGCCGCGACGCAGGAGTCGGTCCACGCGATCAGGGAAATCAGCGACACCATCGAACGCCTGTCGGAGATCTCCTCGACGATTGCGGCGGCCGTCGAGGAGCAGGGCGCTGCGACACAGGAGATCTCGCGCAACGTGCAGCAGGCTGCGCAAGGCACCCAGCAGGTTTCGGCGAACGTAGTCGACGTCCAGCGCGGTGCGGGCGAGACCGGCTCGGCCTCCTCACAGGTGCTGTCGGCGGCGCAAATGCTGTCCGGCGACAGCAACCGGCTCAAGCTCGAGGTGACCAGGTTCCTCAATTCGGTTCGCGCTGCTTGACGTCCGCTCGAAACGAATGACGAGAGAATATTGGCGGCCACTATTCATGGCCGTCAAAAGTCATCTTTGCGGTCAGCGCGCAGTGGCTCCGATTCCGCTATGGCGGATACGCCTATGCGTGTATGTGATTTTTGTGACGCTCTAAAGATGCTAATTTTTTCAGTGTGGTTACAACGCGTCTTTCCCCGTAATTTTACGTATGGTCCATTAAGAATACCGTCGTACCTCTGCTCTACTCTTTGTGCCGACAAAGGGTTCCGCCCGTGCACCGAAGCCGTGGCGTGACGCAGCCCGTTTTCAGCCCGATCACACTCGAACTTGCCCGGGGACTTCCATGCGCGGCTTCTCTGTTAGGCTCACCCATCGGATCATGGCCATCGGGGTCGTTGGTCTGCTCGGACTTCTCGCGGTCGGGGCCATCTACGAAGCGGGAAGCCGGTCGCAGGAGAGTTCCAGGTCTACAGCTGAGGCCGCCCGCGTCATTTCCAACCTCAACAGCAAGGTCGCAAACGAAATGCTGGAGGCCCGCCGCGCCGAGAAAGACTTTCAGCTCCGCCGCGATCAGAGCTATTCCAAGCGTCACGCCGATTTGAGCGCAGGCATCGTTCGGGGCCTCGACGCATTGAAGAGCCAAGCGCGGGCTGACGGCTTCGCCGGCATTGCCGACAAGGTCGACACGGTGCGAACCGGCTACGACACCTACGTAAAGGAATTCGTCGCGCTGGAGCAGGCCGAGGTGAAGCTTGGGCTCAATGAAAAGCTCGGGCTGTCCGGCTCGCTGCGCGCAGCGGTGCACGACATCGAGACCAAGCTGAAGGAGAGCGACGAGCCGCGTCTGACCAGCGCCATGCTTATGCTGCGCCGGCATGAGAAGGACTTCATGCTGCGACGCGACCAGAAATATGTCGGCGAGCTGAAGAAGGCCGTGGTCGAGTTCGGCAAGCTGCTGGAAGCGTCGAGCCTGGAGCCGGCGGCGAAGGCCGACATCCAGAAGAAGTTGCAGAAATACCAGGCCGACTTCGTCTCGTGGGCCGAAGGCATGAAGGACGTGATCAGCCACGGCTCGGCGATGTCCAAGGAGTTTCATCGCATCGAGCCCGTCATTGCCGAAATCGGCCAGGGCATCGAGGAGCGATACAAGATCGCCGAGACCGCCGAAACCGGCACTCGCAATTCAATCCGCAGCTGGATGCTGGTGGCCTTTACCCTTGCTTTCATGATCGTGAGTGCTACGTCACTGCTGATCGGAAAGTCGATCTCGAAGGCGCTGCTTGCCATGGTCGGTGCCATGACGCGGCTGGCGAGAGGCGATGCCGCAGTGGATGTTCCCAGCGTCGGCCGCCGCGACGAGATCGGCGAAATGGCCGGTGCCGTCGAGGTGTTCAAGAACAACATGATCGAGACGGAACGGCTGCGCGCCGAACAGCAGGAGGCCGAGAAGCATGCGGCCGAGCGCCGCAAGGCCGACATGCGCGAGCTGGCCGATGCTTTTGAAGGTGCGGTAGGCGAGATCGTCGAAGCGGTCTCCCAGGCTTCGACCGAACTGGAGGCTTCCGCCACGACGCTCACCGCCACGGCGGTGCGGTCGCAGCAGGTGACCACGACTGTGGCCGCTGCCTCCGAGGAAGCCTCGACTAACGTGCAGTCGGTGGCGTCGGCGACCGAAGAGCTCAGCTCTTCCGTCAACGAGATCAGCCGGCAGGTGCAGGAATCGGCGCGGATGGCCGGCGAGGCCGTCGACCAGGCCCGCACCACCAACGATCGCGTCGGCGAGCTTTCCAAGGCGGCGGGCCGCATCGGCGACGTCGTCGAACTGATCAACACCATCGCAGGCCAGACCAATCTGCTTGCGCTCAACGCCACCATCGAGGCCGCGCGCGCCGGCGAAGCGGGCCGCGGATTTGCGGTGGTCGCATCCGAAGTGAAGGCGCTGGCCGAACAGACGGCGAAGGCGACCGGCGAGATCAGCCAGCAGATCGCCGGCATCCAGGCCGCGACGCAGGAGTCGGTCCACGCGATCAGGGAAATCAGCGACACCATCGAACGCCTGTCGGAGATCTCCTCGACGATTGCGGCGGCCGTCGAGGAGCAGGGCGCTGCGACACAGGAGATCTCGCGCAACGTGCAGCAGGCTGCGCAAGGCACCCAGCAGGTTTCGGCGAACGTAGTCGACGTCCAGCGCGGTGCGGGCGAGACCGGCTCGGCCTCCTCACAGGTGCTGTCGGCGGCGCAAATGCTGTCCGGCGACAGCAACCGGCTCAAGCTCGAGGTGACCAGGTTCCTCAATTCGGTTCGCGCCGCCTGAACTAGCGCAGCAGGACGGACTCGTCCTGCCCGCTGCTGTCGCTCCGCCAGAACCAGACCGAGATCGCCCGCGCGCGCCCGCGGATGCGTGTCTCTCTCGGTCCGGTGAGAACTCCGGATTGGCGCAATGCCGCTTCGCTCCCGTCCTGGCGCAGGAGGTCGTCGCTTACCGCGAGGGCGGCGCCCTGTTTTGCGGCAACTTCCATCAATCGGCTCGCTACGTTGACGTTGTCGCCGGCCGCGGTGATGTGCTGGTGGCTGTCGCCGCCGAGCCGCGAGGCGACGATCTGACCGAAATGAGCGCCCACCTTGAAGCCGATCCGTGCCCCAATCGCCGGCGGCAGCGAAGCGATCCATTTTTCGCTGCGATCACAGAGATCGACGCAACAACGGGCGGCGTTGCGCGCGTCATCGGGCCTGCTCTCGGGCAGGCCGAACAGGATCATCGCTCCGTCACCCATGAAGCCGGTGATGAGGCCGCCATGCTCCTCGACGACGCGATCGACCAGCGCGTGGAAATCCGTGAGCAGGCGCTGCGTTGCATCCAGGCCCTGCGTCTCACTGATTGCGGTGAAGCCGGACAGATCGATGAAGACCACCGCAGCATTGCGATGCACCGGCACAAGCAGGAAATCCGGGTTTCTGGTCAGCCACTCGCGAACCGCGGGCGCCTGAAACTGCTGCAGCAGGTTGCTCTTCCGTCTGAAGTATTGTGCCTGTCGCCGGTTCAGCCATAGCTGCATCGCCCCGAACAGGAGGACAGGCGGTCCGGCTGCCGCGACGGGCAGCGCGCCGCTGAGCCAGATGCCGCGCGAGAACGCCGCATAATTGGCGACCGCCGCCGCCAGCAGCACGGCTCCGATCAGCAGCAGGGCGATCGCGCTGCGCTGCCAGGCCAGCAGGACGAGGAGCGCAAGCGTGAGGCCGACCGCCAGCGCGGCATCGACGGCCCGTGTCGAGCGGTCGCGCCTCAGTCCGTCACCGTGTATCAGATGGCCTATCGCGGTGGCGACGATCTCCACGCCGGGCGTGACGCGATCGAACGGGGTTGAGAAAGTGTCGCCGCCGCCGGTCAACGTCGCCCCGATCACGACGATACGATCGCGAAGCAGAGCGGGCGGAACCTCGCCGTTCAGCAGCGAAACGGCGCTTACGGTCCGTATGGTGCCGCGCGGACCGTAGAATGCGAGGGGAAGGACGTGATCGATGTCCGTCGGCACGTACTGCGTCCCGATCGACAACCCGTCGCGCTGGATCACAGGCTCCGCCGCCTCGGCCAGGCCGGCGACGCGTAGCGGGAACGACAGCTCGACCTGGTCGCTGGTTCGAAACAGCATCGGGGCGCCGCGGGGCGTGCCCGACGCATCGGTGTTGAGGTTGACCACGCCGCTCGCCGCATGGTCGGCGAATGTCCTGAGCGGCAGCAGGAATTTCTCCGCCCGCGGCAGGCGCCACATCGCGCCGCCCTCGCTGGCATCGATCCACTGGATCGCATCCGGGAACACGGCCGCCGCGGCGATCACGCTGGGTCGCCTCTCCAGCGCGCGCGCCAGCGCCGCGTCGCCGGCATCGTTGCCGCGATCGACCAGCAACAGGTCGAGTGCGACGACCCTGGGTTCGAAGCGGACGACCTCCTCGACGAGGCGGGCAAGTTCGGCGCGCGGCAGCGGGTAGCCGCCCATCTTCGCGGCGGTGTCGTCATCGATGGCGACGATGGTGAGCCGATCTGGCGCCGGCCTCTCGCCGCGGACCAGCAGGCGCAGATCGGTGAGGGCGCCCTCGGCGCGGTCGAGAAACCGGGTGTCGCCGTTGAGGTGTCCGAATCCGAGCGCGAGCGTCCAGGCCAGCGCGAGTACGAGCGCAACCAATGTCTGAAGTTTTCTGCCGGTCACGGCGGAGCGACTGCCGAACTCATTGCTTCAGCCGCGCGAGCAATGCATCGACGCGCGGTTGCCCCCAGCGCTTGACTTCAAGTGCGCCGGAGCCGGGATCGACGTCTACGCCTTCGCCGGGGCCGAGCACGACCTGTCCGCCGGCGCCCCCAGGACGCCGCACTGCGACCTGGCCGTTCAGCACCAGGACCGACGTCCGCGATTCCTGGGCGTCGACGGCCCATTTGGTGCCGCGCACCGCAGCGATCGCCTGGGGCGTAATGACCTGCAGGCGGCTCCGTGCTTTCTGCCGGGGCGCGTCGACCAGCACGGCCTTGCTCTGGAGGTCGATACCCTCGACCTCGCCCTTGCCGTAACTCTGCAGGGTGAATTTCGCGCCATCCTCGGCGACGATGACGAGCCCGTCACGGCAACGCAGCGTTTGCGCCGCGCCCGGCCGCTGCGCCGACGTGCAGCCCGCCGGCGCTTGCTGGGCGGCCGCAATGTCGACGCCGACCGTCGTACAGAAGATGACGAGGCACGTCATCCAGGCGTGACCTCTCATGCGCGTATCTCCGCAAATTTGCTCTGCCGACCATATAAGCACGAACAGCGCTGTTGCAGATTGGAACTGTTGTCGCAACATGTCCGGAGCGGAGCCGGCGCTAACACCGTGCACCGGCTGGATTATTTCGTGACGCAAAATTGCGTGAAGCCCGAATGACGATCGACTAGGCCTGCTCTCCTTGCGCCGTGGCGGGCATGGGCGGCGGTGCCTTCCGGAACAGGATGCGCTGGTAGAGCCAGCCGATCGCCACCAGCACGACGCCAAGGCCCATGAAGGACAACGCCCGGTACACGCCCGTCAGTTCCGACATGTCGATCAGGAACGCCTTGCCGAGGGTCAGCGCGATCACGGCGGCGGAGGCGAGCCGCGCCCGCTGCGAGTTGAAGACGATGCCGGCGCCCAGCAACGCGACGCCGAAGACCAGCCAGGCGATCGAATAGGTGTACTGCTCGGCGTCCGTGGTGGGTCCGGTGGAGAGAACCGGGCCGTGATAGAGGCGGCGGATTTCCAGCGACACATAGGCGAGCGCGAGGAGCAATGCGGCGCCGGCGATAGCGTTGGCGTATTCGGACGGACGATGGCCCGCCACGGCATAGGACAACGAAAGCGCCAGCAGCGACGGCAGGGCGTAGCCGAGCAGCAGCAGGTTGAAGAACGTGCCGCCGACGTCGATGTGCCAGAACAGCGGATTGTCGAGCATGAACAGGCCGAGCACGGTGGCGATACCCGCGAACAGCGTCAGCACCACAGCGCCGAAATTGTGCACGATGCTGCCCGAGCGCAGCCGAAGCCGCTCCAGCCCGATCGCCATCGCCAGCGCGACGCAAACCTGCAGCGCGACTTCAGTGAGATCTGCGCTCTGGCGGTAGACATCGCCGTTGTTGACGAAGTGCCGGATCTCCATGAAGGCCAGCAGGACGGTGAACAGGATCGCGGCAGCCTCCACCCAACGCAACGGCGCATCGTCGCCGTTGCGGCGCAGGAAGTAGCTCGCCGCCCAGAAGCACAGCGCCGGAACGCCGTAGCCCCAGAGCAGCCAGTTGAAGATCGGCGTGGTGCCGATGGCATCGCCGACGATGCGCGGCTCGTAGCCGATCCGCACCACCACGATGACGGCAAGGATTGCCGCCAGGTTGCGCAGGAAGGGGATCGGCCGCTGCAGGGAGATCCAGGCAGTGCCGAGAGACATCAGCGCCAGCGCGATGGTGAGCCAGCCTTTCTCCAGCGCAAAGGTCAGCGCCAGAGCGAGCGCGGCGAGGGTGGCGGTGGCGAACAGCGCGATGGCGGCCTGCAGTCCCGGCCGGTCCTCGCGCTTGCTCAGGATTTCCGTTGCCGCGGCGAAAGCGGCGGCGAGGACGACAGCCATGATCGCAAACGGGATCGAGCGGTCGAGATGCGCGATCCGCGCGTACAGCGCCACCAGCAATGCCAGCGGCGTGAACACCGCGGAAGCCGACCAGACGATCGCGACGGCCGGGTTGGCGGAGCGGCCTTGCGCCAGGAAGCCGGCGACGCCGAAGCCTGCGGCAAACACCGCCGCGACGACCAGATGCAGCGACACCGAACCGTCGGTGGCGGACGGGCCGATGCCGGGCAGCGCGCCGCCGGGGATGACCAGCATGTCGGGATTGGCGCGAACGGCCCATTCGGCGAACACGACGAACACCAATCCGGCCGCGCCGGCGACCGCCGGGCTCGCCGCCTCGGCGCGCCAGGCAACGAACAGGGTGCCGGCAACCAGCAGGGCGAAGCCGATCATGGCGGCATCGGCATGATGGCCGGTCAGCACGACCAGGGTCGCACCGAACAGATAGGCGGCGAGCGAGCTCGAGGAGATCGGCTCGATCTGGCCTTCCTCGGCCACCGGTCCGAACATGAAGCCGCAAACCACAAGCAGCGCCGCGAGAACGAAGCCGGCGATGACGTGGAAGATGTGCGGGACGACCAGCGTCGGGCCAAGGCCGGGTAACGTCCAGAACAATGCGAACACGATGGTGGTGACCGCGAGCCAGCGCCACAGCCGCACGCGCGCGAGCCCGAATGCCGCGGCGGTGACGATGGCGAGGTAAATGTAGAGCGACCAGTAGTCCGGCTTGTCCGACGAGACCAGGATCGGCGTGACGAAGGCGCCGACGACGCCAAGACCTGCGAGCGCCGGCCCGTGCAGCAGGGCGGCGGCGAGCGTGCCGAGCGCCACCAGGGCAAGCAGGACGAAGGCGGTGGCGGGCACCAGGAAGCCATAGAGCGCGTAGGCGGCATAGACGGTAGCAAAGGCGACCGCCGTTCCCGCCGCGGTAAGGATCGCCGGGATGTTGGCGATCGGCAAAGCTGCGATCTGCGAGATGCTTTCCTTGCGGCGGGTCCATTCGCCGGCAGCAAGCAGCGCCAGCGCGAACAGGCCGCCGAGGATGGTGCGCACGCCGGGGCCGATCAGGCCGGCCTCGATCGAGTAGCGCACCATGAAGAAGCCGCCGAGCGCCAGCGTCAATCCGCCGAGCCAGACCACCCAGCGCGTGCCGATGCGCTCCTCGAAGCCGGGTCCGGCCTCGGGCTGCAGTGGCAGCTGCGGAGGCGCCATCGCCGCTTCGGATTGCTGCACGGGCTCGGGCGCAATGGGCGGGGCGGCCTCCATCGTCGCGGATACAGTCTCGGCCGGGGCAGGCGCAGCCTGGGGCGGTTCTTGCGTCGGCAAGGGCGGCGGCACGGCGACAGGCCCGGTCACGGCTTGCCTGCCGGCCTCCAGCGCCGCGATGCGCGCTTGCAGTACGGCCAGCTGGCTGGATGACTTGAACGCCACGATTACCGCGACGATAGCAAGTATCAATGCGATGAATTCCAAGATCGATCTCCTCCGCAACCGGCCCGACAGGCCTGGCCGCGTCTGATTTCTAGCGCCGCGCGCGTACGCCAAGGCCCGGCGCGGGCCGTTCCTGCAGCACCTCGCGGCGGAAGCGGAACAGCGCGGCCGGCCGTCCGCCGGTCTGTGTCGACATCACCCCGGTCGGTTCGACCAGCGCGGTGTTCTCCACCAGGCGGCGAAAATTCTGCTTGTGCAAGTGCCGGCCCGAGATGGCCTCGACCGTGCGCTGCAATTCTGTGAGTGTGAACTCGTTGGGCAAAAGTTCAAAGACCACCGGGCGGTATTTCAGCTTTGCCCGCAGCCGCGCGATGGCGGTGGCGAGGATGCGCCGGTGGTCGAAGAGCATGGCGACGCCCAGGGCGGGCAGGGTCTTGCGCGACAGCGCGGCCGCGCGGCCGTCGCGCCTGGCTTCCTCGACGAGGCCGGCTTCATAGAGCAGTTCGTAGCGGTCGAGCACGCGCTCCTCGTCCCATTGCGAACCCTCGCGGCCGAAATACAGCCGTACGCGGTCCTTGCGCGAGATCGCGCGGGCGGCTTCCGCCTCGGCCGGCTGACTGGCCCAGCGGGTGAGTTCGGGCAGTATGTCGCGCTCGATCATCGCCGGCCTTTCGGTGCGCCAGTCCTCCCACGGGAAATAGCGATACCACGGCTCGAAATGCGCGCCGGGTGCGCGCTGCGCGTTATCCACTGCGCGGGTCAGCGCGAGATAGCCGATGGAGGCGACATGAACGTCGGTGTCGCCGGGCACGGCGTGCCGGCCGCGGTCGCCGAAGGTGTAGAGCTGCTCGACATAGCCGAGGCGAAGCCCCGCCTGCTCCTGCACCCAGTCGCGCAGGCCGATCTCGAAGGTGCGGTGCCTGACGGCATCGAACGGACCGAACGGAAGGCCGGCGAGATCGTCCGGAGCGCTGGCGGAGGCGATCAGGATCGTCGGCTCGCCGCCTTCGATCGCGACGATCGCCGCGGTCAGCCCTATCTCGATCGGCGTCAGAAGCTTGTCGCTCATCCGGCGTCGTTTTCTTCCCTCAATCGAGGTCGATGCGGAAGGGCCGGCCCTCGGCCATCATGCTGCCGGGGCCCATTTCCTCGAGCGCGCGCAGCATGCGCCCGTCACGCCCCAACAGCCTGTCGGCGAGGCTGACGATCAGCCGGTTCGGCTGGGCAATCGCCGAAGCCGCACGGATTTGCCGGGCGATGGAGAACTCGTCCTTTTGCGGATTGAGCAGGCACGCCGCGGCGAATGCACTCGCGGTGGATCGGCTGATGCCGGCATAGCAATGCACCACCATCGGCGCGGAACGATCCCAGCCGCGAACGAAGGCCAGCACCTGCTCGACATGGGCCTCGCAGGGCGCGTTGAAGCCATCCATGTGCTCGGTGATGTCGTCCATCGACACCTTGAGATGATTGGCCGGCAGCACCGAGACCGGGCGTGCGACCTGCTCGACATTGGCCATCACGGTGAGGACATGGCTCGCACCGGTGGAGCGCACGGTGTCGGGCAGGGCGGCGAGCGAACAGACGTGGAGCATGGCGTTCCCTGTTTTTCCCGAACTATAAGGCCCGTCGCGCGGTGGAGAAAGCAGTCATACGCCGCATATTCACCGGTGAAGCCGGGCAAATCGCGCCAGGAACTGCTTTTCGGCCCTGGCCGCGGTCCAGGGCGACAGGTATTCGCGCTCGGTCGATTCGGGCAGGCCGGGGTCGCGGCCGAACAGACGGCGCGCTTCGGCCTCCGAGAATCCTGCGAGCCGCGTCGCTTCCAGATAGGCCGCGCCGCGGTCGGCGGCCTTGATGGCTTGCGTGATCCCGTCGGCCAGCACGGCCGGCAGCCCGAAGCGGATGTGGATCGCCGACAACAGCCGCCGCTCTACCACCTTGTAGTCGCCGCCGATCACCGCCTTGAAGGGCGAGATCATGTCGCCGATGACATATTCGGGCGCGTCGTGCAGCAGCGCAGCGAGGCGAAAGCGCGCATCGACGCGCGGCATCTGCTCGCGCAGCACGCACTCCACCAGCAGGGTATGCTGCGCCACCGAGAAGATGTGCACGCCGGAGGTCTGGCCGTTCCAGCGCGCGACGCGCGCGAGGCCATGGGCGATGTCGTCGATCTCGATGTCGAGCGGCGAAGGGTCGAGCAGGTCGAGCCTGCGGCCCGACAGCATCCGCTGCCAGGCGCGTTCCTGTATCGCCGACCGCTTCTTCATTTCACCTTGAGGCGCGGCGAGCGCGGCTTGTGGCCGCAGGTTTCGTGACAGAAGCAGGTGACGAGATGGTCGTTGACCATGCCGGTCGCCTGCATGAAGGCGTAGACGATGGTGGGGCCGACGAATTTGAAGCCGCGCGAGGAAAGCTCCTTGGAGACCTTGACCGACACCGGTGTCGAGGCCGGCACGCTCGCGGTGGTCTTGAATTTGTTGACCTTCGGCCGGCCGTCGACGAAGTCCCACAGCAGCGTCGAGAAGCCCGGGCCGTTCTCCATGATGTCGAGCCAGGACTTCGCGCTCGCGATCGCGCCCTCGATCTTGGCGCGGTTGCGCACGATGCCGGCGTCGTTCATCAGCGCGTGGATCTTCTTCGCGTTGTAGCTCGCGATTTTCTCCGGCTGGAAATCGTCGAAGGCGCGGCGGAAATTGTCGCGCTTGCGCAGGATGGTGATCCAGGAGAGCCCGGCCTGGAAGCCGTCGAGGATCAGCTTCTCGTAGAGGGCGCGATCGTCGTATTCGGGCACGCCCCACTCGGTGTCGTGATAGGCGACGTAGAACGGGTCTTCCCCCGGCCACGGGCAGCGCGTTTTGCCGTCGGGATGCAGGCGTGCGGCAGATCTGCTCATGGCAATGCGCTCATGCGGCAGGCTGCTTCGGCGAGGGGCGCAGTTCGTCCGGCTCGGCAATGCGGATCGGCAGGCCGCCGGCGGTGAGCTGGACGCCGGCTTCGAGCGCATCGCTGACGCGGTCGGTGCGGATCAGCGCCAGCCCGTGCCTGCCCGCGGTCGAGCCCATGGTGCCGACCTGCTTGTCGCCGGCCATGACCGGCAGACCGGTCTCGGGCGAGAAATCGTCGAGGATGATTTTCACCGTGCGGGTGCGCGCGGTGCCGCGATGCTGCATCCGCGACACCACTTCCTGGCCGACATAGCAGCCCTTGTCGAAATCGACGCCATTGAGGCGGTCCATGTTGGTCTCGTGCGGAAAGGCGTCGCTGTACATGAAGTCGAGCCCGCCGCGCGGCGCGCCCGAAACGATGCGGTGCGCTTCGTATTCCCCGCTATCGACGAGTTCGGCGCCGATCACGTCGGCCACCTTCTGCTTCAACTCCTCCGGGATCAGGATGCGCCAGCCGAGCACGGCATTGCGGGGGTCGGCAGAACAAAGGTCGGGCTTCATCGTGGGCTCGCCGTCCCACGCCGCCAGCACGCCCATGCTGTCGGAGAGGTTCTCCACCGTCACCTTGGCGCGCAGCTTGTAGAATTTGAGCTTGTCGGCGAGGCCCTGCGCAAGCGCCCGCGTGACGTCGAGCAGGAACCCGCCGCCATGGCCGGGCGGCGCCTCGGTGATGAGGAAATCCACGACGATCTTGCCCTGCGGCGTCAGCAGCGCGCCGAAGCGCGAGTGGCCGGGGCGGACCTGGGCGACGTCGGTCGTGACCAGGCCGTTGAGGAAGCTGCGGGCGTCCTCGCCGCTCACCTTGACGACGCCGCGATCGGGCAAAAACGCTGCTTTCATACCCACGAGTGCTCTTTTTTCAAGTTCCTTTGGGGATAGGGTCTGGGCCAATATCCCCTGCGAAGTTAAGGCGCTAGAGTACGCCGAACAAGGCCCATGCGGCTTGTCCTCATCCGGAAGAGCGGGCATAGCCCGCGTCTCGAAGGATGGCAACGGACACCGTGTGCAGCCGTCCTTCGAGACGCCGCTTGCGCGGCTCCTCAGGATGAGGACCGAGTATGAGGACCGATGAATCAGCGTTTTGACACCATTCTAAAATCCGGCACCGTGGTCAATCAGGACGGCGAGGGCGTCCGCGATATCGGCATCACCAGGGGGCGCATCGCCGCAATCGGCGGGCTCAACACCGATCTCGCAGGCGAGGTGATCGACTGCAGGGGGCTGCATATCCTGCCTGGCGTGATGGACACGCAAGTGCATTTCCGCGAGCCCGGGCTGACCCACAAGGAGGACCTGGAAACCGGCTCGCGCAGCGCCGTGATGGGCGGCGTCACCGCGGTGTTCGAGATGCCGAACACCAATCCGCTGACGGTCACCGAAGAGGCGTTCACCGCCAAGATCGCCGCCGGCCGGCATCGCATGCACTGCGATTTCGCATTTTTCATCGGCGGCACCCGCGAGAACGTCAATCATCTGCCGGAGCTGGAGCGCGCCGAAGGCTGCGCCGGGGTGAAGGTGTTCATCGGCTCCTCCACCGGTTCGCTGCTGGTCGAGGACGACGAGAGCCTGCGCCGTATCTTCCAGGTGATCCGCCGCCGCGCCGCCTTCCATGCCGAGGACGAATACCGCCTCAACGACCGCAAGGGGCACCGCGTCGAGGGCGATCCGCGCTCGCACCCGGTCTGGCGCGACGAGACCGCGGCGCTGATGGCGACAGAGCGGCTGGTCAATCTGGCGCGCGAGACGGGAAAACGCATCCACGTGCTGCACATCTCGACCAAGCAGGAGATCGAGTACCTGCGCGACCACAAGGATGTTGCGACCTGCGAGGCGACGCCGCATCACCTCACCATGGCAGCTCCGGAATGCTACGAGCGGCTCGGCACCCTGGCGCAGATGAACCCGCCGGTGCGCTCGGCCGATCACCGCGAGGGCATCTGGATGGGGATCGAGCAGGGCATCATCGACGTGCTCGGCTCCGACCACGCGCCGCACACGCTGGAAGAGAAGCAGAAGAGCTATCCGGCCTCGCCTTCCGGGATGACCGGGGTGCAGACGCTGGTGCCGCTGATGCTGGATCATGTCAATGCCGGCCGGCTGTCGCTGGCGCGCTTCGTGGATCTGACCAGCGCCGGTCCCGCGCGCCTCTTCAACATCGCCTGCAAGGGCCGCATCGCGGCGGGCTACGACGCCGACCTCACCGTGGTCGACATGAAGCGCAGCGAGACCATCACCAACGACTGGATCGCCTCCAAGGCCGGCTGGACGCCGTATGACGGCCTGCGCGTCACGGGATGGCCGGTCGGGACGTTCGTGCGCGGCAGTCGCGTGATGTGGCAGGGCGAGGTGTTGACGCCGTCGACGGGAGAGCCGGTGCGGTTTCTGGAGACGCTGAAGGCGTGAGGAGCCGCTTGCGCCGCTGTCGTCCCGGCGAACGCCGGGACCCATAACCACAGGGTTCAGTTGTTGAAGCCAGCTGGATCTCCAGCCTTCGCAAAACCACGCCCTGTGATTATGGGTCCCGTATCGCGTTCGCTCCGCTCACTTGTACGGGACGACAGCGGAATTTGCGGATTCAGTTTTCAAACAGCGAGAATTACTCCCGCGACTCGTTTTCGCCCGGGTCTTGCTATTTCGTTTGCTCCCTCTGAACAGAGGGCGCAGGGAAGGCCGGGCGCCGGCGGCACCCGCAAGCACCGTGTGCAATGGGGTAGTCAAGAACGCACACGGGTTTGACAGGTACAGCCAGGACATCCCGGCCTTCCCCGCGCAATGGTTTGACGGCTTACTTCGTGCTCTCCCCGGGGAACGGCC
>CAZDEZ010000057.1:0-28474 GCA_964504705.1 uncultured Bradyrhizobium sp. | reverse complement strand
CGCCGCGGGCGCCGCGGCCACGCCGGCGGCGACGCTTGCGCCGCTGGCCGTCGCCTTCGCCGTCCTCGGCGGTGCGCTGTTCGTCGGCCAGGCCCTCGGTCTCGTCGGTCTCGATCTCCGATTCCGTCTCGATGTCGAAGCCGTCGTCCTCGTCCTCGGCTTCCTCCTCCTGCACCGGACCGCTCGCCGCTTGCGCAGCCAGCAGCGCCTTGGCCGCTTCCAGCGTATGCACCTGCTCGCCGCGATCGATGATGAAGGACTGCTGGCCGCTGACTGTGGGGTCGGCGACAACGGCAAGCGAAACCTTGAAGCTGTTTTCGAGGTCGCGCAGGTGGCCGCGCTTGTGATTGAGGACGTAGAGCGCGACGTCGGTACGGGTGCGCACCGTCAGGTTATGGGTGGCGCCCTTCATCAGGATTTCTTCGATGCCGCGCAGCAGTTGCAGCGCCACCGAGGAGACCGACCGGACATGGCCGGTGCCGCCGCATTGCGCGCAAGGCTCGGTCGAGGATTCCAACACGCTGGCGCGGATGCGCTGGCGCGACATCTCCAGCAGGCCGAAGTGCGAGATGCGACCGACCTGGATGCGCGCGCGGTCCTGCCGCAGGCAGTCGGAGAGCTTGCGCTCCACCGATCGGTTGTTGCGCTTCTCGTCCATGTCGATGAAGTCGATGACGATCAGCCCGGCGAGGTCGCGCAGCCTCAGTTGACGCGCCACTTCCTCGGCGGCCTCCAGGTTGGTCTTCAGCGCGGTGTCCTCGATGTGATGCTCGCGCGTCGAGCGGCCGGAGTTGACGTCGATCGAGACCAGCGCCTCGGTCTGGTTGATGACGATGTAGCCGCCGGAGCGCAACTGCACGGTCGGCGAGAACATCGCATCGAGCTGGCTCTCGACGCCCATCCGCGAGAACAGCGGCTGGCCGTCGCGATACTGCTTCACCGACTTCACGTTGGACGGCATCAGCATTTTCATGAAGTCGCGCGCTTCGCGGTAGCCGCCTTCGCCGGCCACCATGATATCGTCGATCTCCTTGTTATAGAGGTCGCGCAGCGAGCGTTTGATCAGCGAGCCTTCCTCGTAGACCAGGGTCGGGGCCTGCGATTTCAGCGTCATGTCGCGCACGGTTTCCCACATGCGGATCAGGTATTCGAAGTCGCGCTTGATCTCCGGCTTGGTGCGGGCAGCGCCCGCGGTGCGCAGGATGATCCCCATGCCCTCGGGCACGTCGAGATCCTGCACCACTTCCTTCAGCCGCGATCGGTCCTGGGCGCTGGTGATCTTGCGGCTGATGCCGCCGCCCCGTGCGGTGTTGGGCATCAATACGGCATAGCGGCCGGCCAGCGACAGATAGGTGGTCAGCGCCGCGCCCTTGTTGCCGCGCTCTTCCTTGACCACCTGCACCAGCATCACCTGGCGGCGCTTGATGACTTCCTGGATCTTGTACTGGCGGCGCGGACGGAACGGCCGCTCCGGCACTTCCTCCAGCACGTCGTCGCCGCCGACGGACTCGACCTGCTCGTCCTCGGCATCCTCGCCGTCGTCCTCGTCGTCCTCTTCGTCCGCGGTTACCGATGCGGCGTCGCCATGGGATTCGACTAGGGCTTCGACTTGGGCTTCGCCCGGGCCGTCGCCGGCATGCGCGGCCTCGTCGGCATGCGCGACGTCCTGCTCCGCCTGTTCATCGGCGGCGCGCGCGGCCTCGAAGTTGGCGGGGGCCTCGGGCGCGGCGGAGGCTACAGATTCCTCGACGGCGGCAACGACCGGATCGGGCTGGGCGACCGGTGCTTCCTGTGCAACGGCTTCGCCCTCGTGTTCATGATGGCGATGGTCATCATGTTCGTGCGCATCATGTTCGTGGTGTTCGCCCTGCGCTTCGTGGACATGCGTCTCGAACTCGGGCTGTTCGCCGTAGGGCACATAACCCTCGAAGGGCTGCGCTTCCGGCGCGGCGTCGGAAGCGGCGGCTTCGACGATTTCGCTGCGTACGCGGTCGCCATTGCCGCGGCGCCGTGCATTGCGATGGCGCGAGCGGCGGCGGTGGGAACGGTTCTCGTTCTCCTCCTCGGCCTCGCGATGGGCGCGTTCGTCGGCCTCGATCAGCGCCTGACGGTCGGCGACCGGGATCTGGTAATAGTCGGGATGGATTTCGCTGAAGGCGAGGAAGCCGTGCCGGTTGCCGCCATACTCGATGAAGGCGGCCTGCAGCGACGGCTCTACGCGGGTGACCTTGGCGAGATAGATGTTGCCGCGCAGCTGTTTGCGCTGGGCGGTCTCGAAATCAAACTCTTCGACTCGATTGCCGCGAACCACGACGACCCGGGTCTCCTCCGGGTGGGTGGCATCGATCAACATTTTGTTGGGCATCTTGGAACTCATGACGGCGGCGGGCGCGTTTCATGGCCTGCGCTAGCGGCGCTGGCCCGGGACGCGACGGTCCACCTGATTCGGGGGTGAGGGGAAGGCCAAATCGCAAAGTGGGGCGCCGCGCCGAACGGGATCGCACGAAAGCATGCCGCGGCTTCGCGTCTGCTTCGTGGATCAGGGTCGGCAACACAGTCTGGCGCATCAAGCGTCGGCCCGTCTAAAAACAGTGGCGGCAAGGGTGCCGCCGGGTGGCTCACTGTCGGCCCGGCCTGGCGCAAGGCGCGCCATGCCGTCGTATCGTGCAACCGACCCCGAGGGGGTGCCGGATGCCCGACTGAGCCGCATCTAAAACCGTCCCTGGAGCAGAAGAGTGGCCTCGGGACGGGCCGCCGCTCGGGCTCGAAACCGCCGCTCCTTGACAGCCGCGCGCAGCGCAGGCTCTGGAGGGATCGGAAAAACGCTGGAAATCTCCGAAATCGGAGCTTCCGGCGCGGCACCGGGAGGCTGAACGCGACACAACCGGGAAATAGCCGTCAGCGGGCTTTACATACGTGGATTAGACGTTAGGCGCAAGGAGCGTCGCGGCCCAGCAACACTCGCGGCTTTTGTCGGCGGGAACATTAAGGTCCGATTAACCCTGTGGTTTTAATGCGGTAAGGAAGGCTCCTCCGGAGGCAGAGGAATCGTTGGCGAGGCGCGCAAATCACCTTGTTTTGCTGGGGGCCGCGCTATTGTGCGCCGCAGCAATGGCATGCGTCTGGCCGGTTACCGCCAGAGCCGCTGAAGGGATACCTGCCGCCGTCGCCAACTTCCCCATTGCGTCCGATGCGCGGCTGGCGGGTGATGCCAGGCAGACCCGCTTCGTGCTCGATCTCGACAAGCCGGTCCAGCACCGCGCTTTCGCGCTGGCCGATCCCTATCGGGTGGTGATCGACCTTTCCCAGGTCAGTTTTCAACTGCCGGCGGGTGTCGGCATAGCGGGACGAGGGCTCATCAAGGCTTTCCGCTACGGGCTTGTGATGCCCGGCGGCTCGCGCATCGTGTTCGATCTGACGGGGCCTGCGAAGATCGCGAGTTCCCATGTGCTGGAAGCCGCCAACGGCCAGCCGTCGCGACTGGTTCTGGAACTCGTCGAGGTCGATCGCGCCGCGTTCCTGCAATCGCTCACCCCGGAACCGCGACCTGAACTGCGTCCCGCCATTGCCGAAGCCAATGCAGCGGTCGCGCCCGCCAAGCCGGCAGGGCCACCCGACGCGCGTCCGGTCATCGTGATCGATCCCGGCCATGGCGGCCCCGACAACGGCACGCAGGCCGGCGGCAGCGAATTCATGGAGAAGAATCTCGTCCTGACCTTCGGGCTGGCGCTGCGCGACCGCATCCAGAAGTCGGGCAAGTACCGTGTGGTGATGACGCGCGACGACGATACCTTCGTTCCGCTCGACGAGCGTGTCCGGGTTGCGCGCAGCCAGTCCGCGGCGCTGATGGTGTCGATACATGCCGACGCCCTGCCTCGCGGCGAAGGCGATGCCCGCGGCGCCACCATCTACACGCTGTCGGAAAAAGCCTCCGACTCGGAAGCGGAGCGGTTGGCCGAGGCAGAGAATCGCTCGGACGCGATTGCCGGCGTGACGATCAGCGCCGAGCCTGTGGTGACGGACATCCTGATCGACCTCGCGCAGCGGGAAACCCGAACCTTTTCCAATCGCTTCGCCCGGATCCTGATGGGCGAGATGAAGACCACAGTCAGGATGCACAAGCATCCTCTGAAGTCTGCGGGCTTCCGCGTCCTGAAGGCACCCGACGTGCCCTCGGTGCTGGTCGAACTCGGCTATGTCTCCAACAAGGGCGACCGCGAGCATCTGGTATCGGAGAGCTGGCGCAACCGCACCGCGGGCGCAATGGCGCAGGCTATCGATGCGTTTTTGGCCAAACGACTGGCAACGGCCGGATCGGGCAATTGAGGATGAACAAATTCCGGCCGCGCCAAGCCCTAGTTTGGCCACAGCGGCAGCCAATAAAAAACCCCTGAGAGGCTTGCGGAATCGGTCAAATTTCCCCGCCGGACCATGTATTATCCGCCCGCAAATGAGCTTGGATGGCGTGCGGGCTTTAGAAGATTAACGAAAGCGCCGGGACGGTGGCGCCGATGTCAGGAACGGAACGTCGACAATGCGCTTGCTCGTGCGATTTTTGGGTTTCCTGTTCGCCGCGGGAACCGTGGTGTTCCTGGTCGGCGTTGCCGCCGCCGCCGGCTTGATCTGGCATTTCTCCCGCGACCTGCCGGACTATTCCCAGCTGCAGGACTACGAGCCGCCGGTGATGACGCGCATCCACGCGTCCGATGGCTCGCTGCTCGGCGAATATTCCAAGGAGCGCCGCCTCTACCTGCCGATCCAGGCGGTGCCGAAGATGGTCATCAACGCGTTCCTCGCGGCCGAAGACAAGAACTTCTACGAGCACGGCGGCCTCGACTTCACGGGCCTTGCGCGCGCGGCCGTGCTCTACGCGCAGAATTTCGGTTCCAACAAGCGCCCGCAGGGTGCCTCCACGATCACGCAACAGGTCGCCAAGAATTTCCTGCTGACCAACGAGGTTTCGTTCGCCCGCAAGATCAAGGAAGCGCTGCTGGCGATGCGTATCGAGCGGACCTATTCCAAGGACCGCATCCTCGAGCTCTACCTCAATGAAATCTATCTTGGCCTCGGCGCCTACGGCATCGCCGCCGCCTCGCTGGTCTATTTCGACAAATCGGTGAACGAGCTCACGGTCGCGGAAGCCTCCTATCTCGCCGCCTTGCCCAAGGCGCCGGCCGCGCTGCATCCGGTGCGCAACCGCGACCGCGCCATCGAACGGCGCAACTACGTGGTCGACCGTCTGGTCGAGAACGGCTGGATCAAGCAGGCCGACGCCGAGAAGGCGCGCAAGGAAACTCTCAACGTCGTCTCCCGCTCCAACGCAGCGCACGTGTTCGCCGGCGAGTATTTCGCCGAGGAAGTCCGCCGCGACATCTTCGAGCGCTATGGCGAGAAGAAGCTCTACGAGGGCGGCCTCTCGGTCCGCACCACGCTCGATCCCAAGATGCAGGTAATGGCGCGTAAGACCATGGTCGCCGGCCTCGTCAATTTCGACGAGGCGAGCGGTTATCGAGGCGCTGTCCAGAAGCTCGACATTGCCGGCGACTGGGGCGTCAAGCTCGCCGACGTCAAGTCGCTCTCGGACATCTCGCCATGGCGCATGGCGGTGGTGCTGGAGACCAGCGACCAATCGGCGCGCGTCGGCTTGCAGCCCGGCCGCGAACTCGGCGGCGCCGTCAGCAAGGTCCGGCAGACCGGCATCGTCACGCTCGAAGGCGTCAAGTGGGCCAAGCCCGCTTCAGGGCCCAACCGCCGGCCGCCGACGTCGGTCGCCTCCGTGCTGCAACCGGGCGACGTGATCTACGTCGACCCGCTGTTCGGCAAGGACGGCAAGGAGATCGAGGGGCAATACCGTCTGCGCCAGCTGCCGGAAGTCTCCGGCGCGATGGTTGTGATGGATCCCTGGACCGGCCGCGTGCTTGCAATGGTCGGCGGCTTCTCCTTCGACCAGAGCCAGTTCAACCGCGCCACCCAGGCCTACCGGCAGCCGGGTTCTTCTTTCAAGCCGCTGGTGTATTCGACGGCGCTCGACAACGGCTACACGCCCTCGACCGTCGTCGTGGACGCCCCGATCGAAATCGATCAAGGGCAGGGCGCCGGCGTCTGGCGTCCGGAAAACTATTCGACCGGCAAGTACTACGGCCCGGTGACGCTGCGCGTCGCGCTGCAGCGATCGCTCAACACGGTGACGGTGCGCCTGGCGCAAGACATCGGCATGCCCCTGATCGGCGAGTACTCCAAGCGCTTCGGCGTCTATGACGAACTGCCGAACTATCTGTCCTACGCGCTCGGCGCCGGCGAGACGACCGTCATGCGCATGGTCACGGCCTATTCGATGTTCGCCAATGGCGGCCGCCGCGTGAAGTCGACGCTGATCGACCGCATTCAGGACCGCTACGGCCACACCATCTTCAGGCACGACCAACGTGAGTGTCGCGGCTGCGCCGCGCCGGGCGGCTGGAAGAACCAGCCGGAGCCGGCGCTGGTCGACCGCCGCGAGCAGGTGCTCGACGCCATGACCGCCTATCAGATCACCTCCATGATGGAGGGCGTGGTGCAGGCCGGCACGGCGACCATCCTCAAGGAAGTCGGCAAGCCGATCGCCGGCAAGACCGGCACCACCAACGACGAAAAGGATGCCTGGTTCATCGGTTTCTCGCCGGACATCGCGGTCGGGGTCTACATCGGCTACGACAAGCCGCGCCACCTCGGCAAGGGCGCGACCGGCGGCCATCTGGCAGCGCCGATCGTCAAGGACTTCCTCAAGCTCGCGCTGGCCGACAAGCAGCCGATCCCGTTCAAGGTTCCGGCCGGCATCAAGCTGGTGCGCGTCGACGCCAAGAGCGGCATGCGCGCCGGCTCGTACGAAGGCCGCGGCACCCTGCTCGAAGCCTTCAAGCCGGGCACCGCACCGCCGGATAATTACAGCGTGATCGGCGTCGCCGATGCCGATGCCCAGCGGCCGCTGTTTGCGCCACCGGATGCCGGCAACATCATGCAGCCGGGAACGGGCCGGCTGTATTAGCCGGGGCGCATCCAGCCGGGGCCGGGTTGCCTTCGGCAGCCCGCGCCGCTACACCCCCGCACATCCATTCGAAAGCCGCCGGAACAATCATGCGCGCCGAAATCGAACGCCTTGTCGAAGAGATCAAGCAGTCAGTCGGGCTGCTGAGGAGGCATCTTTGACGTCGAGAAATCGACGGCCCGGCTTGCCGAGCTGAACAAGCTCGCCGAAGACCCCAATCTCTGGAACGACCCCCAGAAGGCCCAGAAGCTGATGCAGGAACGCACCTCGCTGGAGGATGCGCTCGCCGGCATCGGCAAGGTCGAGCGCGAGCTGCAAGACAATATCGACATGATCGCGCTCGGCGAGGAGGAGGACGACACCGGCGTCGTCACCGAGGCCGAGCACGCGCTGAAGGAGCTGAAGAAGGAGGTCGCCCGCCGCGAGCTGGAGGCGCTGCTGTCGGGCGAAGCCGACAGGTTCGACTCCTATCTCGAGGTTCATGCCGGCGCCGGCGGCACCGAGAGCCAGGACTGGGCGCAGATGCTGCTGCGCATGTATACCCGCTGGGCGGAGAAGCACGGCTTCAAGGTCGAGTACCTCGAGGAACAGCAGGGCGAAGAAGCCGGCATCAAGTCGGCGACGATCCAGATCAGCGGCCACAACGCCTATGGCTGGCTGAAGACGGAGGCCGGCGTGCATCGCCTGGTGCGCATCTCGCCGTTCGACTCCAACGCGCGGCGGCATACCTCGTTTTCGTCGGTGCAGATTTTCCCTGTCATCGACGACAGCATCAAGATCGAGATCAAGGAATCCGACGTGCGCACCGACACCATGCGCTCGGGCGGCGCCGGCGGCCAGCACGTCAACAAGACCGAATCCGCGGTGCGGCTGACCCACATCCCCACCGGCATTGCCGTGGTCTGCCAGGCCGGCCGCTCCCAGCACAAGAACCGCGCGCAGGCCTGGGACATGCTGCGCGCGCGGCTGTACGAGATCGAGCTGAAGAAGCGCGAGGAGCAGGCGGCCGCCGATCAGGCCGCCAAGACCGACATCGGCTGGGGCCACCAGATCCGCTCCTATGTGCTGCAACCCTATCAGATGGTGAAGGACCTGCGTACGGGCGTGCAGACCTCGGACACTTCGGGCGTGCTCGACGGCGACCTCGACGAGTTCATGGCTGCGACATTGGCGCAACGCGCCTTCGGCACCGGGCCCGGCGCGGTCGAGGATGTGGATTAGCCGATGCCGCACGTTGGCTTCATCGGACTGGGGCGGATGGGCCACGGCATGGCCGGCCGCTACCTCGATGCGGGCTTCGACGTCGCGGTGTGGAATCGCAGCAACGCCAAGGCCGACGATCTGATCGCGCGCGGCGCGCGATGGGCGGCGTTGCCCGCGGATGCCGCTGAAGGCGCCGATGCCGTCGTCACCATGGTGGCCGACGACGACGCATCGCGCGCGGTGTGGCTCGGCGAGGACGGCGCGGCCGCCAACATGAAGGCGGGCACGCTGGCGATCGAATGCTCGACGGTGTCGCACCGCCACGCCCTCGACATGGCGCGCGAGCTGCGCTCCCGCAGCCTGATCTACATCGACTGCCCCGTCACCGGCCTGCCGGAAGCCGCTGCCGCCGGCAAGCTGACACTGCTGGTCGGCGCCGACGCGGCCGACCTTGAGAAGGCGCGGCCTTATCTGGCGCCGCTCGGCAGCACCATCCGCCATTTCGGCGCGGTCGGCTCGGGCACCTTGTTCAAGCTGATCAACAACCTGATGGGCGCGGTGCAGATCGCAAGCCTCGCCGAGGGCGTGGCAATTGCCGAGCAGGCCGGCCTCGATATGAACCTGGTCGCCGAGGCGCTCTCGACCGGCGCGGTGGCAAGCCCGCAGGTGATCCGCCACTCCAGGCGCATGGTGGCGCGCGACTTTTCCGGCGCGTCGTTCACCGCGGCGCTCCGCCACAAGGATGCCGCCTATGCGGTGCGGCTTGCCGAAACGCTGCTGCCCGGCGTGCCGGTCAGCCGCGCCGCGCTCGCAGCCTATGAGCAGGCGAAAGCCATCGCACCTGACGACGACGAAGGCAGGATGATCGAGATCGTCTCGCGGCCGAAGCGCAAGAGCTAGGCTATTTCCCGTCGCGTCTCGCGGCCCGCCTTCCGCATCCGACAGCTTGTGCATCGCATCATCTGCAACCGCTGTTGACTGCCGCAACGCGCCGGGCGACCCTGTCATCGGGGTGTCACACAAAGCGCTGCGGTCGGAACGATGTCAGGCCAGCTTCCCGTCTACGACCTCGACCACGTTCACGATTGCTCCGCCTCCGAGCTGCGCTTGCGCCTTGGCGGCAAGGGCGCGGGCCTCGTGGAGATGCGCCAGAAGCTCGGGCTCCCGGTGCCCGACGCCTTCGTGCTCTCGACCGCACTGTGCCGCCGGTTCCTCGCGTCGGGCTGGCCCGAGGGACTCGACGAGGCAATCGACGAGAAGCTTGCGGCGCTCGAACGCGCGACATGGCAGGGTTTTGGCGACAGCGAACGGCCGCTGCTGGTCTCGGTACGCTCGGGCGCGCCGGTGTCGATGCCGGGGATGATGGACACGATCCTCAATCTCGGCGCCAACGCCGTGACCATTGCCGGCCTCGCCGCGCGGACCGGCGACGAGCGCTTCGCGCTCGATACCTGGGCGCGCTTCTGCCGGATGTATGCAACGACCGTGAACGGCGTTTCGCGCGAGCGCATCGGCGACAACCTGCCGCGCGATGCGCCGGCAGAGGCACTGCGAGAAGACATCGAGCGCGTGCGCGACATCTGTGCACGAGAGGGAGTGCCGATCCCGGATAACGCGCGCACGCAACTGCGCGGCGCGATCGAGGCCGTGTTCCGTTCGAGCCGTTCGGAGCGCGCGCGGGTGTATTGCCAGCGTGAGGGACTTGGCGAGGAGATGCCGACCGCCGTCGTGGTGCAGACGATGGCGTTCGGAAATCTCGGCGTGGCGTCCGGCACCGGCGTTGCCTTCTCGCGCAATCCGTCGACCGGCGGCAGCGAAACCTACGGCGATTTTCTCGCCAATGCCCAGGGCGAGGACGTCGTCGGCGGTATTTGCGCGAGCCGTCCGCTCGCGGCGATGCGCGAGAGATTGCCAGATGTTCACGATGAGCTTGGCGCGGTGTTGCGCCGTCTCGAGCAGCACTACCGCGATCTCTGCGACGTCGAGTTCACGGTGCAGGAGGGGCGGCTGCAGATCCTGCAGGTGCGCGCCGGCAAGCGCTCCGCGATCGCAGCGGCGCGGATCGCGATCGACCTTGCAGACGAGGGGCTGATCTCGCGCGAGGAGGCGGTGCGCCGCGTCACGGCGGAACAGCTGCGTCAGCTCAAGTCGATGGCCCGCCTGCGCGACGGCGCAACGGCCATCGCATGCGGTGTCGCTGCATCTCCAGGCGTGGTGTCGGGTGTCATCTGTCTTGACCCGGATCGGGTCGCCGATCTCGCGGCAGGCGGCAGCGGCGTCATCCTGGTCCGGCCGACGACCTCGCCGGAGGACGTGCACGGCATGGCGCAGGCCTCGGGCATCATCACCGCGACCGGCGGCATGGTGAGTCATGCAGCGCTGGTGGCGCGCGGCTGGGGCATTGCCGCGGTGTGCGGCGTCGAAGCCCTGCAGTTCGAGCCCGCCCTGAGCATTGCCGGAAGGCGGCTCGAGGACGGCGCACGCCTGACCATCGACGGCACCACTGGAGCGATCTATCTCGGCGATTGCGTCGAGGCGGGGCAGGGGGAGCCGGCCGAACTCCAGACGCTGCGGCGCTGGGCGGCCGAGGCCGGGCTTTCGTTGAGCGGTGAGGAAAACGACGCAGCGGAGCCCGGGCTGAGCGCGGCCGTAGCCGGCACGGCTTGCGATATCGGCAACCTTGCCGTCGTTCGGGCACTGTCGCTGCTCGGCTTCGCGACGCTCGAGCGCATCGCCATTGCACTTGCGGCGCGGGCGGATGTCGTTGAACGGGTGCTGCAGTCCTTGCCGCCAACCTACATCGGCAAGGCGCCGCGCGGCCTGCATGTGACGGCGGAAGGGCGCGCTTGGTTGCAGGGTCAGCTCAAGGCGGAGCGCGGCGTCGTCGATCGATCCGCGGCCGAACGGCTCTATCATGACTTCACGGCGCTGGATGCTCGCTTCAAGCGACTCGTCACTGATTGGCAGGTCAGGCCGATCGACGGCAAACAGGTTGCGAACGATCACGCCGACGCGGTCTACGACGCCGCAGTCCGCGCAGGGATCGCCGACTTGCACCAGGCGACCCTGACCCTCTTGCCCGAAATCCTGACGTTGGCGCCTCGCCTGACGCCTTATGCGACGCGCCTTGCGCGCGCGGCAAGCGCCATTGCCGCCGGCGATGGCAGCATGATCGCGAGCCCGTTGAAGGACAGCTATCACACCGTCTGGTTCGAGCTGCATGAGGAGCTGATTCATCTGGCCGGCCGGGACCGTGCCATCGAGGAGGCGAGGTCAGGCGGTTAAGGAAGGCAAGACCGGCCGCATGGCCGGCAACGACAAGAAAAGGCCGATACGCATCGCTCACAGGGAGGAACGTCACGTGGCAAGCACGCATTGGCTCGTCGAAGGCAGGATCGACCCGCGCTGGCCGATCAACACGCGCGGCAATATCGGCGAGGTCTTTCCCGAGGTTCTGACGCCGTTGTCCTATACGCTCGGCGTGCTCGCCGCAGAAGCCGGCTGGCGCGATGCCTACAGGCAGCTGGGCATCCTGCAACGGGGCGACTTCAAGAACGACGATCCCGTCATCATCGGGCTCTACGCCGGTTACGGCTATCTCAACGTCTCCTACCTGCGCATGATCGGCGTGCGGGCCCCCGGCTCCTCGGCGGAGGCGATCGACGCCACGCTGTTCGGCGAAGGCAACCCGCCGCCCTATGTGCCGCGCAAGGGCGACAAGAGCCTGTTGTCGTCGCTGAAGATCCTGCTCAACGTGATCAAGGCGTTGGGTACGAAATCCGAGCCGCCGGTGGTCGGGGACAGTTACCGCCTCGCTGCCGACTGGGAAGCGAAGTGCCCGCCGCTCGATGCCCCCGACGAGGCGCTCTACGCCTACATGGCGGCATTTCCGCCGGTGTTCCGGCAAGTTTTCCGCAACCACATCATGTCGAGTTCGATCGCTGCGATCGTCTCGGGAATCCTTGCCGACGCCGCCAAGGCCGCCGGCGAACCCGGTCTGGCGACCCATTTGATTGGCGCCGCCGGCGACGTGCTGTCGGCCTCCTATGCGCAGGAGCTTTACGAGATCGCAAAGCTCGTGCGTGCCAATCCCGCTCTGACTTCCGCCTTCAGCGCCGGTACGGCGGGATTGTACGATCGGCTGAAAGCGATGCCCGAGGCCGCCGCGTTCAACCAGCAGTTCGCGGCCTTCCTGGACCGGCACGGCCATCGTGGGCCGAATGACTGGGAGCTGTCGTCGCGTACCTGGGAGAACACTCCGGAGCTGGCGCTGGTCGCAATCGATCGCATGCGGCTCGCCGAGCATGACCTGGCGCCGTCGGTGCGGCTGGTGGACATGGAGGCCCGACAGCGTGCCGCGATCGAGAAAGTGCTGCCGCACGTCAAGTTCATGGACAAGGGCAACGTCAGGAAAGCCGTCAAGGCGCTGCCATATTGGTCGCGGGCCCGCGAGGCGACGCGCGATCGCGCGATACGCAGCGGCGCCAATCTGAAGCACGCGTTTCGCGAACTGGTGCGGCGAGCCGCGCTAAAGGGCGGCGTCGAGGACCCGCGCATGGTCGCGATGCTGCGCTTCCACGACGAACTGCCAGGCTACCTGAAGGATCCCGGCAGTCTCGTGCCCGTCATCAGGGAGCGCTGGGCGCTGCGCGAGCGCTTTGCCGCGGTGACGCCGCCGTTCTTCATCAATTCCCAGGACGAAGTGCCGGGGATCGAGGAAATGGAGGCCGCGCAAGGCAAGAGCAAGCCGAAGCTGGCCGCGGCAGGCGACGTGCTGAAAGGCGACGGGGGCTCGGCCGGCGTCGCCCGCGGCCGCGCCCGGATCGTGCTCGATCCCTCCGACGCGCGCGGTCTCAATCCCGGCGACATCCTGGTGGCCCCGATGACCGATCCCGCCTGGACGCCGTTATTCCTTCCGGCGAGCGCAGTGGTCGTCAATGTCGGCGCGCTGATGAGTCACGCGGTCATCGTCTCGCGCGAACTGGGCATTCCCTGCGTGGTCGCGGTCGCCGGCGCCACCGAGCGGATCGCGGATGGTGCGATGCTCGAAGTGGACGGCACCGCCGGGACGGTGACCGTGGTCGATGCATCTGCAAGGGAGGCGGCCGAATAGACGCTTCGATTCGGAAATCGGGTGGGAAAACCGGTCTCGGTGGAGTAGAGCTGGGTCTCCGCTGAGACACACCTGACCTTGCCGTGCTCATAAATTTCACCCTGGCGCCAATCGAAAGCATCGTTCCGTGGGGGAAGCCCGGAAGCCATAGCCTGCACTGGTTCGGCCTGACCTACGGCGAATACTGGATACAGGCGGGCGAGGCCGCGCTGTTCGAGTACAGCGAGCATGCGCGCAATGCCGGCATCAGCCGCTACTGCGACTACCAGGTCGTCCGTCTCCACGAAGACCTGCTGGATATGCTTCCCTACATACTGGAGCCGGTTCCCGAACCGCTCGTACCCTATATCAGCGGCGAGTCGGCGAAGGCCTGGCGGAACGCCTATCGTGCCTGGTGCGACATCGACGATGACGACACCGATGCGGATCGTCTCGGCGCGATAGGCGACGCGGCCGTGGCGTGGAGCGAACGGCGCCGGCTGGACAGCGCCTACCTCTCTCCATCCGCGAATATCGCGATCTGGTCCGACCGGGAGCATGTCCACATCGAATGGGACAACCGCGACAGGCAGTACGATGGCAAGCCGGCGTGGTCCGCGCTTCTTGGCACTTACCGGATCTCTCGGGATCGGTTCATCGACGAAACAAGATCGTTCCACGTCCGGCTGATGGACCAGATGGCTGCCCGGGTCGACCGGGTGGTGAAGGGCGGCCTCCCGTCCGGCATACACATCGACTTGCCGGGGTTGGTGAGAGAGCACGAACAACGGACGGGCTCGCTGGACTCTGCATTGAAGCTCGGCATTCCCCAGACCGACTGGCAACGCACCGAAGGAGCAATCCGTGAGATCCTCGCGGCGCAGGGTCGGGCGTGAGCCTGTGGCCGGGGGAACGCCCGCAAGGCCTGAGCCGCAAATGACCACCGGCGACGCCAGGATCGACGCCCGCGACTGGTCGCTGCTCGCGTTGCTCTCGATCCTGTGGGGCGGCTCGTTCTTCTTCAACGGCGTGGTGCTGCTCGAATTGCCGCCGTTGACGCTGGTGTTCCTGCGCGTTGCGCTCGCTGCCGTCATCCTCCTGCCGGTGCTGTACGCCCATCGGCTGGCCTTTCCGAAGACGTGGGCGGGTTGGCGGCCGTTCTTCCTCGTCGCCCTGTTCAACAACGTGCTGCCGTTCTCGCTGATCGTCACCGGGCAGACCTACATTCCAAGCGGGCTGGCCTCGATCCTCAATGCCACCACGCCGCTGTTCACGGTGGTGGTCATGGCGGCAGCCGGCGAAGAGAAGCTCATCGCCCGGCGCGTCGCCGGCGTCATCGTCGGCCTTGCCGGCGTCGCGATCCTGCGCGGCGGGGGGCTCGGCTTCGAAAGCGGGCAAGGGCTCGGCGTCCTGCTCTGCCTTGCCGCGGCGCTCAGCTACGGCATTTCGGCGCTGATCGCGCGGCGCGCACTGTCGGATTCGCCGCCGCTGGCGACCGCCACGTTCCAGCTGATGGCGTCGAGCCTGATGATGGCGATCCTCGCCGCAATCTTCGAGCGGCCCTGGCAATTGCCTGTCCCGGGCGCGGCGACCTGGCTTGCCGTGCTCGGACTGGCGGCGCTGTCCACGGCGCTGGCCTACATTGTGTTCTTCCAGGTGTTGCGGCGCTCCGGCGCCACCAACGTGATGCTGGTGACGTTGCTCGTGCCCGTCACCGCGATCCTGCTCGGCTGGCTCGTGCTCGGCGAGCAGATCTCGTTGCGCGAGATCGCCGGCGCCCTGGTGATCGGCAGCGCACTCCTGTTGATCGACGGCCGCGTGCTGAAGCTTTTGTCGTGTTAGTCGGTCCGCGACTTTCGCCACTCGGCAAGCCAGCCGCGAAATCTCCCGCTGTCGCGCTCGCCGCCGTGCCAGGCGGCGTGCACGCTACCGTCGTCGGCGACCATGATCACGGCATCGAGCCCCCTGGACCGTCGCAGCGTGTCGATCGCCTGCTGCGGCGTCTGCGCGATGGGGCCGGCGACGTTGAAGGACGTGTTGACCGACATTTCCACGCCGATGCGCCGGCCAAGCGCCTTCAGATAGGCGTGGGTGAGGGGATCGTCCTCGGCGCGCACGATCTGGATGCGGCCGGTGCCGTCGGCGTGGATCACCGCCGGGATCTTCTCGCGGGCGCCGGGCTTCGAATGCGCGGTCAGCACCATGTAGTTATAGGCGTTGTAGTCGGCGTCGGACGCGCCGGGCTTGAGCTTGAAATGCTGCTGGGCCGCCTCCAGCGTCGCCATCGGCGCCAGCGGCCGGATCGCCTCGCGATATTTCACGCGCTCGTTCAGCCGCTCGCGCGCGTCGGGATCGCAGGGGTTGGCGAGGATCGAGCGGTGGCCGAGCGCGCGCGGGCCGGTTTCGGCTGCGCCCTGGTAGATCGCGATCACGCCGTTCTGCGCCACCGCATATGCCATCAGGTCGGCGATGGCGTTGAGGCCCTCCGCGGTCGCGACGGTGCCGACGTGCTCGGATTCGATGTCGTCCGCGCCGAGCGCGGTTGCGATGTCGGCGGCCGCCGGCGGCGTACCGCAATAGAAGGCGTGGGTCATGGCGCTGCCGACCGGCGCGCCGGCCATACGCGCCAGCAGCCATGCCGCGCCGATGGGGACGCCGGGGTCGCCCGGCACCGGCGGCACCCACAGATGCAACTCGGTCTTCCGCTGCTGGTTCTTCTCGAACCACGCCTCGTCGAAATGTTCGAGCAGCCGCATGTTGCCGAGTGCGTTCAGCCCGACGCCGCCGGTCAGCACGAGGCGCCGCGCGCCGGTCTGGCGCAGGAGACCGTCGACGATGTGGATCAAGGCGTCCTCGAACACCAGCTGCGTGGCGGCGGCCTTGTCGAGGCGATCCCTGGTGTCGGGGCCGTGGTGGATGTCTTCGACGCGCAGCACCGCATCCGGATTCCACAGTTGCTCCGGCGTCAACGGTTCGCCGAGGAGTTCGATCAACGGCTTGTGGTAGGGATGGCGATAGGGATCGCGATACCAATTCCCCATCGCCCGGTTGAGCCTGATCTCGCCGCCGTCGCCGAAATGCAGCACCTCGCGCAGGCCCTTGTAGTAGCGATTTGTCGCGCGGTTCATGTCGCCCCAGGCGGCCGCGCCCATGTAGCGGCCCTCGCAGGACAGCCAGGTCCAGCCGCCCTGCGTCGAAGAGATCACGCTGTAGAAGCAGCCGAGGGAATCGAAGACGCTGTCGTTGCAATAGAGCTGGCGCATCGCGCCGTCCTGCGCGACGTAGAGCGTGACCGAACCCTGGTCGCCGGTGCCGTCGATGACGGCGATCGCCACGGGCTCGGCGCTGTCGGAAAACGGCGAGGCCGCGAACGAGTACCATGCGTGGTTATCGTGGTGCGGCATGCAGATCAGCTGCACCGGCTCGGAAAGTCCGAGCTGCCTGGCGAGGATCCGCGGGGTACGCCGCATCTGGTCGAGACGGCGGCGGTCGATCGCGGGGGTCTCCGGCTGCCACAGCATCGCGAGACTGCCGGGCGCTTCCTCGAGCAGGGTGCGGGCCATCGTGGCGAGCAACACGGGGTAGTCCCAGGTCGTCACGAAGGCGGCGATATCGCCGACGTCGCGACCCATCGCGCGCAACTTCGCCACCATGGCGTCGATCGAGCGGCGCGGATATTCCGTGGTGTGCTTCTCGCCGGAGAAGCGCTCCTCCTCGTTGTTGACGATGAGGCGCGGGCCGTCCTTTTGCGTGATCTCGATCAGCGCGATGCCGCTGTTGTGCGTGCCGGAGCAGGCGAGGCCGGCGACGTAGACGGTTTCTCCGCGCTGTAGCCGCTCGCCGATGGCGGCAATGGTCGTTCGGGCGAACTTGCTATCGATGCGATGGAAGCCGAGGCGAGCCATGGCGGGCTCGCCCAGCCGGCGCGCGAGCCTGTAGGCGGCGTTGCCGAGGCGAGGATGCCTCGGTCCGACACGTAAATTCTGCGCCTGCAAGCGATCTGCCTCAAATGCGTCCGCCGATGTGGCGCCTTTCTCACCACATTGGCGTGTCCGCAACAACTCGTTTTGTCGCTTGCGAGCCGGCGGGGCCGCCGCGTCTGCCCCTTATTGGCGCGGAATTATCCCGGAATATCCGGCTCGACCACCAGCGCCAGCTGGGCGAGCGATTGCTGCCAGCCGAGATAGCAGGCTTCGACCGGAATGACGGACGGCAGGTTCGCCTGTTCGATGTTGATCTCCGTTCCGCAGGAGACCGGCTTCAGCGTCACGGTGACCTCGATCACCCCGGGCAGGTTGGGATCGTCGAAGCGGTCGGTGTAGCGGATGCGCTCGTTCGGCACGATCTCCAAATATTCGCCGCCGAACGAATGGCCGTTGCCGGTCGAGAAGTTCGTGAACGACATCCGGAATGTGCCGCCGACCTTGGCGTCGAGATGGTGAACCTTGCAGGTGAAGCCACAAGGCGGCAGCCATTTGGCCATGGCGTCGGCATCGAGGAAGGCGCGAAACACCTTCTCCGGCTTGGTGGCGAAGACGCGATGCAGGCGAACGGTATTTCCTTGCGACATGACGTTGCTTTCTCCATGACCGAGCGGAGTCCTTGGCTGATGGAGCTGGGGTTGCTCGGTCTCTGCCACAAGGACGGCCAGTCTTCACGCAGGCCGACAGGAGACAGAAAAAAATCCGCCGGATTCGCGGCAGTCCCTAGCCAGACAATCGTGAAACAGAAGGGCGGCGCGGAACCGGCACTAACCCGAGCTGAGCCGCACGCCCGCGCGCAGGAATTTCTGCGGATCGACGGCATCGCCCTCGATGCGGGTTTCATAGTGCAGGTGCGGACCCGTGGAGCGGCCGGTGGAGCCGACTTCGCCGATCACCTGGCCGATCTTGACGATCTCGCCGACCTTGACGTTGATCGCGGAGAGATGGCCGTAGCGGGTGGAGAGGCCGTTGCCGTGGTCGATCTCGACCATGCGGCCGTAGCCGCCCTGCCAGCCTGACGTGACGACCTTGCCGTTGGCGGTGGCCCGGACGGGATCGCCGGTGGCGGCGCGGAAATCGAGGCCGGTGTGCATCGCGGGCCGGCCCAGAAAGGGATCGCTGCGTACGCCGAAGCCAGAGGTAAACTCGACTGCGCCGATGACCGGCTTGCGATAGGGCACCAGCGCCAGCGTGCGGTTCAGCTTTTCGACCTGCACGCGGGTGACGTTGATGCGGTAGAGCTGGCGGTCGAAAGCGCTGGCGTCGCCGGCGAGCCTTACGGGAACGAAGGGACCGCCGACGGCGCTGCGCGGCGTTGCCGCTTCGAGCTGCGCCATGTCGAGGCCGAGATCGCCGATGACGCCGCGCATGCGTCGCGCCCGCGATTCCAGACTATCTTCAACGGCAGCGAGCGCCGCCATTTGCTTGCGCTCGACCTGGTCGAGCGAGTTCTGCAGCTTGACCACAACATTGTCGAATCCCTGAACCTTGGCGAACTGGTTGGGCTGCGGCGCCGCCCGTGGCGCGCGCGACTCGAGACGCGCTTCACGATCCGGCGGCGCGACGAAGATGACGGTGTCGGAGATCGGCGAGGGTTTTGGCGTTCCCGCCGGCTGGTCGGCGGATGCGCCGCGGCCGGTCGGTCGAACCGAGCCGGTGACCGAGTTATCCGGGATCGCGCCGAGTGCGGTGGCGCGCGATTCAAGCGCGGTCTGCCGACGCATGATCTGGTCGAGTTTCTGGTCGAACTGCTCCTGGTCGAGCAACTGTCGGCTGGCGGTGCGATCGACACGCGCGCGCAGCTCGGCGATGCGATCCTCGTAAGCGTACTGCATTTCGGCCTGACGCGCGATCAGCCGGGTCAGGACGTCGTCGCGGAACGCGAAATAGGTCGCGGTTGCCGCCGACCACATGCCGAGCAACGTGACGGTGCCGACCCCGATCCAGAACACCACCGGCCCGAAACGAACCTGCTTTCCCGCATGGGTGATGGTGTAGCCGGCCTGCTTGTTCGCCGCGTGCTGCGGCGAGGTGCGGCGAGGGGAAGTCCTGCCGTGATCCTGCGGATGGTGGTGCGGCGGGTACTCGGAATGATGACCGGAACGATGCGACATCGGCACTCCAGCGCCGGTCGGACACGATTCCGTACGGCTCAAATGGCAGCGCCGATTTGAACCCCGTCATGGTTAATTTTCAGGAAATGGGAACCCGCCGGAGCCCCTGAAGGCGCCCGGGCTCAGAGCGCTCGGGCGGCCTCCAGCACTGCCTCGGCGTGCCCGTCGACCCGGACATTGCGCCAGATGCGGGCCACGCGGCCGTCCGCGCCGATCAGAACCGTCGTGCGAATGATCCCCATGAAGGTCCTGCCGTACAGGGACTTTTCGCCCCACGCGCCATATGCCCCCAACATCTCACGCCGCTCATCCGAGATCAGAGGAACAGCGAGCTGGTGCTTGTTCCGGAAAGCCTCCTGCGCCTTCACGGGATCAGCGGAGACGCCGAGCACCGCGGCACCGGCCTTCGCGAAGTCGCTCTTCAACCTCGTGAAGTCGATCGCCTCCCTGGTGCAGCCCGGCGTATCGGCGCGCGGATAGAAGAAGACGACCAGCTTCTGGCCGGCGAAATCGGAAAGCGCGACGGAATCGCCGCCGTCGCGCGGCAGGCGGAAGGCCGGCGCTTTGGCGCCCTCGCTCAGGACCGCGGTGGCGGGCGCCTGCTTTAACGGTTTGGACGCTGCTGTCTGCGATGCTTTGCCGGACGCTCGTTTGCGGGAGGGGGCAGCGGCTTTCTTGGCCTTGGCCGCTTTGGTCCCGCCCGGTTTTGCGGCGCGCGCCTTCGTCGCCTTTGGTGAGCGAACACTCGCCTGCTTGGCGGTGGCGGATTTGCCGGCAGTCCTGGGGGATTTCTTGCGCGTTTTCTTGGACATACGCCTTCCTTTCGACGCTTTCGGCGGCTCAACCAATAGGCTATTGCGGGTCTTGTTCGGCGGATGCGGATTCGTGCCAACTGCTGGGCAATTCTGATGACCTCGGAGTATGGTTACAAGGATTTCGAAGCACCGCCCGTCCGCTCGTTGAAGGACTCGTTGGGGCCGGCAACGGCTCATAGTAAAAACCGGGGATTGGCAGCAATGCCGGCACAGGAGCGCTCGATGGGGATCGACGGGCGCGCCCTTGGCGGCGAACCAACCCGCAATCAGCGCCAGCACCGAGAGGAAATGGCAAGGAATTCGTCGCCCCAAGGGCCGGTTGGAGACGGGCCGGTCGGAGCATCCCAGGCTGGAGGAGCTCAAACCGGACCGTATCCCGGAACGCGCCAAGGCTCGCGGGAGCAGTCGGCTCCACAGGCGAGGCCGCGCGTCGGTCCGCAACATCCGGAGTGGAGCGAGGCGCGCTGGGACGAGCCGGACGAGGCGGCGGGTCATCGTGCGCGAAAGCTGCTGTCGGGTTCGGGCTCCGGAATTCACCGGATCGGCGACCGTGTCGGCGCCATGCGGCGCTGGATGATCGGCGAACGCTGGGTGAAGCGGCTGGCGGTTGCGGCGGCTGCGCTCGCCGTCATCTTCGTGTTCTGCTTCGGCGGCTTGTGGTGGCGCCTCGGCGCCGGGCCGATCAATCTCGACATCGCGACACCCTGGCTTGCTTCGGCGATCGAGGAAAATATCGGCCATGGCAACACGGTCGAGATCGGCGGCACCCAGATCGAGCGGGCCGGACGTATCCGCATCGCGGTGCGTATTCGCGACATCGTCGTCCGCGACCGCGACCGGGCGATCGTCGCTACCGCCCCGAAGGCGGAAGTGAAGCTTTCCGGCACGGCGCTGCTGATGGGCCGGCTGCGCGCCGAGAGCCTCAACCTGGTGGATGCTGAACTCGCCATCCGCATCACGCCGGACGGCCGCGTCACGGTGTCGGCGGGCGATACCGCAAAACCGCTGGCCACCGGCGTTGCCTCCAAGAAGGAGGCTGGCCTGCCGGCCACGTTCCCGCGCCAGATCCCGGTGACGCCGCCGACGGCCGGCGCGCCTCAGCCGGCAACGACGGATTCCACACAGGCTGGGATCCTGGCCGGCCTCGACTGGCTCGACAGTCTGAGCCTCACCGGGCTCGACGGACAGAACCTCAACGAGATCGGCCTCAAGAACGGCAACCTGCTGGTGGACGACCAGCAGCGCGGCAACAAATGGTCGCTGGAGAATATCAGCCTCAGCCTGCGCCGCCCGAGCGGCGGCGGCGTTGCGCTGAGCCTCGGCGAAGAGGGCGCCAGGCCGTGGTCGCTGAAGGTGACGGTCGGACCGCCCGCCAACGGCGTACGATCGGTCGACATCAAGGCCGACAAGCTGCCGACTGCCAATATTTTCCGGGCGATGCGCGTCAAGGATCTCACCTACAGCGCCGACGTGCCGTTGTCGGGCGAATTGAAGGGCGAGCTTGGCCGCGACGGCGTGCCGACCTATTTCCGCGGCAAGATCGTCGCAGGTAGCGGCTACATCATCGACAGCGACACGCCGGACTATCCGATGGCGGTCGACTCGGCGGAGATGAACGTCGAATGGGATTCCAGCCGCCGCGTGCTGGTCGCTCCGTTCAAGGTCGTTTCCGGCCCGAACCGGGTGACGCTGCTGGCCCATATCGAGCCGCCGAACGGCAACGTCAACGACTGGCAGGCCGGGCTATCGGGCGGCACCATCGTGCTGCCGGGCGTCGAGGGCGAACTGCCGCTGATCTTCAACCGCATCAACATCGGCTTCCGATTCGACACCGACCGCAAGCGCGTGTTGCTGACCCAGGCCGATCTCTCCAATGGCGAGATCAGCGTCGCCGGAACCGGCGTGGTGGACTATTCCGGCGAGCCGCGGCTGCAGCTCGGTTTTGCCGGCACGCCGATGACGGCTTCCCAGCTCAAGCGGGTGTGGCCGATCCTGATCGCTCCGGAAGTGCGCGAATGGGTGATCGAGCGGATCGAGAAGGGCCAACTCCAGCGCATCGACGTCGCCCTTAATTCGCCGGTGCGCAACCTTTCGCGCAAGGGCCCGCCGATCCCCGAGGAAGGTCTTGCCATCAACATCGTCGCCTCGGGCGTGACGGTTCGTCCCGTCGACCAGATGCCGGCCGTGCGCGATGCCGATCTCAAGGCAAAGGTTTCGGGGCGCTCGGTGCTCGTCACCATCGGCCGCGGCGTCGCCGACACGCCGGCCGGGCGCAACATCAATTTCACCGACTTCAGTTTCGAAGTGCCCGACATGGCGCCGAAGCCGTCGCCGGCCAAGGTCCGCGTTCGCGTCGACGGACCGGTTCCGGCAGCGGCCGAGATCCTCGCCTCGGACCGGCTGAGCGATCTCGCCGGCACCCTGATCGATCCGAACAACAGCAAGGGCAACTTCTCCGCGCTCATCAACATGGGCCTGCCGGTCAAGAACGCGATCACCAAGGCTGACACGACCTACAGCCTTACCGCTGATCTCACCGGCTTTGCCGCCGACAAGCTGGTGATGAACCACAAGCTGGAAGCCAGCACGCTGAAGATATCGGCCAGCAATGCCGGCTATCAGGTGAAGGGCGACGTCAGGATCAACGGGCAGCAGGCCTCGCTCGACTATCGCAAGCCGGCGGAAGGCGATGCCGATGTCAGGCTTTCGGCGACGCTCGACGATGCCAGCCGCGCCCGACTCGGCCTCGATCTCGGGCCCGCGGTGTCTGGCGCGCTGCCCGTCAAGCTGATTGGCAAGATCGGCAGCGGCGACCACGACAGCAAGCTCGGCGTCGAGGCCGATCTCACTGCGCTGAGACTCGACAACATCCTGCCCGGCTGGGTCAAGGAACCGCGCAAGGCAGGCAAAGCCACCTTCAACGTCGTGCAGAAGCAGCAATCGACCCGCTTCGAGGACATCGTGGTGGAGGGCGGCGGCGTTTCCATCAAGGGATCGCTGGAGGTCGACCAGAACGGCGATCTGATCAGCGCAAATTTCCCGGTCTATTCGCCGACCGACGGCGACCGCACCACGCTGCGCGCAGAGCGCAACACCGACGGCGTGGTCAAGGTGACGATGCGCGGCGACGTGTTCGACGGCCGGGGCTTCCTCAAATCGGCCGTGTCGGGCCGGGAAGCCGAGACCAAGAGCAAGTCCAAGGCCATCGATTTCGACGTCGATCTCAAGCTCGGCGCGGTGCAGGGCTTCAACGGCGAGGCGGTGCGCAGCATCGATTGCAAGTTCTCGCGCCGGGGCGGCACGATTCGCAGTTTCTCGCTCAGCGGAAAGCTTGGGCGCGACACGCCGGTCACCGCCGATCTGCGCGGCCGCGCCCAGGGACGCGAGGTCATCTACCTCGAGACCAGCGACGCCGGCGCCTTCTTCCGCTTCACCGACACCTATTCGAAGATGGTGGGCGGGCAGCTTGCGCTCGCGCTGGAGCCGCCGACGTCCGAGCCCATCGCCAGGGAAGGGCTGATGAACGTCATGAACTTCGCGGTCAAGGGCGAGGCGGCGCTGGAACGCGTCGCGGCCGGCGGTCCGCCGGGCGCCACCAGCGGCGTATCGTTCTCGCGGCTGCGCGCGGAGTTCACCCGGCAGAGCGGGCACCTTACGGTGCGCGAGGGCGTGGTGAAGGGGCCTGCGATCGGCGCGACCATCGAGGGCAGTATCGACTATGTCGGCAATACCGTGCGCATGAGCGGCACGTTCGTGCCGATGTACGGCCTCAACAACATGTTCGGCCAGATCCCGATCGTCGGCCTGTTCCTCGGCGGCGGCAGCAATGAAGGCCTGATCGGCGTAACCTACGAGGTCGTCGGCACGCCCGGCCAGCCGGTGCTGCGCGTCAACCCGATCTCGGCGATGGCGCCGGGCGTGCTGCGCAAGATCTTCGAGTTCAACACCGGCAAGCAGAACAACCCGGTCGAATTCCCGCCGAACAATTGAGAACGCTCGCGCGTCAACGCCGCAGCGCCGGGACGACCAGGAACGGAATCATCCCGAGGATCACGTTGACCAGCGCGAAGGCGATCAGCGCGTTATAGCCGTTCGTGTAGTCGTGGATGACGCCGCCGAACCAGGCGCCGAACCCGGCACCGAGGCCGCTGCCGATCGCAATGGTGCCGAAGATCGTTCCGACGCGCTTGCCCCCGAAGAATTTCAACGCGGTCGCCGTGATCAGCGGCCCGCGCGAGCCGATCATGCTGCCGAAGCAGATCACGAAGACGGTGAGCAGGACATAGTTCGGATACCACTGCAGCAGCCACAGGAAGAAGATTCCGAGAATTGACGCGGCGTAGCTGAACAGCACCGACGGCCGGCGCCCGATGATGCCGTCGAGCGCGGAAACGCCGATCATGCCGAATACCAGTACGACACCGGAAAAACCCCAGGCGGTCGCGGCCTGCAACGGCGGAAATCCGGCGTCGATCAGGAAGGCGACGATCTGCGCCGAGATCGCATACATGCCGGCCGCGGTGAAGAAGAAGGTCGAGAACAGCGCCCAGAAGACGTGATGGCGCATCGCGCTGTGCAGCGTCCAGCCGCCGTCGGCTACCTCGGCCTGCGCCTTCTGGACCACGTTCGGCGAGCCGCGCGCAAACAGTCGCCATGGCAAAAGCAGCAGCGGCGCCACGAGGCAGAGCACGACGATGCCGAACCATTGGTAGGAGGCACGCCAGCCGATCTGGTCGAGCAGCAGCTGCGAAGCCGGCAGCAGCACCAATACGCCGCCGCCCATGGCGGAATAGACCACCGCCATCGCGGTCGGCAGCCGCGGCCCGAACCAGCGACCGAGCAGGATCGAGTTTGGCACGTTGCCGACCAGCGCAATGCCCAGCCCGACGCAAAAGCCGATGGTGAGCTGGAACTGCCACAGCGATTGCGCCTGCGAGGCGGCGAGGAACGCGCCGCCGAGCAACACGAGGCCGAGCGCATAGACGGTGCGCGGGCCGGAGCGGTCGAACAGCCGTCCGACCAGCGGTGCGGTCAGTCCGCTCACCAGCCAGGACAGCGAGTAGACCGAGACCACCTGCGCGCGGTCCCAGTCGAAGTCTTCCGAGATCGGTTTCAGGAAGACGGTAAAACTCTCGCCGAGGCCGCGGCCGAGCACCGACAGCGCAAAGCACAGCGCCAGCACGTTCAGCGCCACGCGCGCCGGCTTCAGCGGCCTGGCTGTCACGTCCTCCCGCGGCGTGTTCTGGTCCATCGGGCGCAAGGGAGCGCTTTTTCCCGCGCAAGGAGCAGGGGGCTTTTTCGAATGCGCCTATGCGCCGCCGGTCAGGCCGCGCGCAGCAGGACGTGCCGCTTCTTGCCGAGCGACAGCTTGATCACGCCTTCAGCGGTCAGGTTGGCCGGCGAGAGCGTCATCTTCTCGTCGGTGACGGCGACATCGTTGACGCGCAGGCCGCCGCCCTTGATCTGGCGCCGCGCTTCGCCGTTGGAAGCGACGAGGCCTGCCTTGACGAAAGCTGCGAGCACGCCGACCCCGGCATCGAGCTCGCCGCGCGCAAGCTCTACCGTCGGCAGGTTCTCCGCGATCGCGCCTTCCTCGAAGGTTTGCCGTGCCGTCTCTGCCGCCTGATTGGCGGCATCGCGGCCGTGGAGCAGGGCGGTGGCTTCGGTCGCCAGCACCTTCTTGGCCTCGTTGATCTCGCCGCCCTTGAGCGCTGCAAGCTTTGCGATCTCGGTCATCGGCAGGATGGTGAACAGCTTGAGGAACTTGACGACGTCGGCATCCTCGGTGTTGCGCCAGTACTGCCAGAAATCGTAGGGCGAGAATTCGTCGGCGTTGAGCCACACCGCGCCCTTGGCGGTCTTGCCCATCTTTTCGCCGGAGGCGGTGGTGAGCAGCGGGGTCGTCAGCGCGAACAGCTGCGGCGTGCCCATGCGGCGGCCGAGATCGACGCCGTTGACGATGTTGCCCCACTGGTCCGAGCCGCCCATCTGCAACCGGCAGCCGGCGCGGCGCGACAGCTCGACGAAGTCGTAGGCCTGGCAGACCATGTAGTTGAACTCGATGAAGCTCATCTCCTGCTCGCGCTCGAGGCGCAGCCGTACGGAGTCCATGGTCAGCATGCGGTTGACCGAGAAATGCCGGCCGATGTCGCGCAGCATCTCGATCCAGTTTAGCTTCGTCAGCCACTCCGCATTGTCGAGCATGACGGCGTCGGAATGCGCATCGCCATAGCGAAGCACCTTGGAGAACACGCCGCGGATCGAGGCCTTGTTGGCCTCGATCTCCGCGATCGAACGCAGCGCGCGCGTCTCGTCCTTGCCGGAGGGGTCGCCCACCATGGTGGTGCCGCCGCCCATCAGCGTGATCGGCCGGTTGCCGCTCTGCTGCAGCCAGTACAGCATCATCATGGTGAGGTAATTGCCGATGTGCAGCGATCGGGCCGTGCAGTCGTAGCCGACATAGGCCGTCGCCTCGCCTTTGGCGGCGAGCGCGTCCAGGCCCTCGAAATCGGAGCATTGATGGATGAAGCCCCGTTCCTGTAAAATGTTCAGGAAATCCGATTTAAATGCGCTCATGTGTCGGCGACTCTGATCACTCTATTTTCACGGTTTTTCTTCACGCTAATTCTAACGAAATGCGGAACCCATTGCGAACGGGCTGCCGAGTCTTCGTCCGCTGTGGCATTATAAGATGTGCTCCTTTGGCACAAGCAGGGCGTCCCGGGGTAGGCTCGTGAGGCCAAAACCATGATGTTGACCGCACTCGGTCTGATGAGCGGCACCTCGCTGGACGGGGTGGACGTCGCGCTGATCGAAACCGACGGAAAAAAGGTCCAGGCTTTCGGTCCTACCGGCTACCGGCCCTATACCGAGCGCGAGCGCGGCCTGCTGCGCCAGGCGCTGACCGAGGCGGTGAACCTGCCGTGCCGCGATGCCCGGCCGGGCATTTTGCGCGAGGCCGAGGAGGCCGTCACCAAGGCGCATGCCGAGGCGGTCGCCAGTTTCACCGTGCAGCACCGCATCAGCCGCGAAGAGATCGACATCGTCGGCTTCCACGGCCAGACCGTGCTGCACCGGCCGGAGAGGCGCTTGACGGTGCAGATCGGCGATGCCGCGGCTCTCGCCAAGGCCATCCATATCCCGGTGATGCACGATTTTCGCGCCGCGGACGTTGCCGCCGGCGGGCAGGGCGCGCCGTTCGTGCCGGTCTATCACCGGGCGCTGGCGCAATCGCTTGAGCGCCAGGGGCCGATTGCCGTGGTCAATATCGGCGGCGTCTCCAACATCACCTATATCGACGGCACCGACACGCTGATCGCCTGCGACACCGGCCCCGGCAACGCGCTGATCGACGATCACATGTTCCGCACCATGAACCAGCGCTTCGACAAGGAAGGCGAGTTCGCCGCCAAGGGGCGCGTCAACCAGGCCTGGGTGTCCGCTGCCCTGAAACTTCCGTTCTTCGACCTGAAGCCGCCGAAATCGCTCGACCGCAACGATTTTGCTGCGCTGAAGGTCACCGACATGACGCCGGCCGATGGTGCGGCGACGTTGACCGCGTTCACGGCCGCCGCGATCGCCCGGATCGTGCCGCTGCTGCCGAAATGGCCGAACAGCTGGATCGTCTGTGGTGGTGGCGCGCGCAACCGCACCCTGATGCGGATGCTGCGCGAACGGCTGGAGCCGGCGACCGTCGAGGCGGCCGAGGTGCTCGGCTGGTCCTCGGACGCGCTGGAGGCGCAAGCTTTCGGCTTCCTGGCGGCGCGCGGCCTGAAAGGGCTGCCGCTGAGTTATCCCGCCACTACCGGCGTACCGATGCCGATGACCGGCGGGGTAATCGCGCGACCGTGAAGTGGATGCAAGTGCATCGACCTTGACGATTACGCACCTGCATGTAATTTAGATGCAAGTGCATATATCCTCGAGGATCGCCATGGCCGCGCCGCTGAAACTGATCAGCCACAAGCTCTGTCCTTATGTGCAGCGCGCGGTGATCGTGCTGAGGGAGAAGGGCGTTCCGTTCGAGCGGATCGACATCGATCTTTCCAACAAGCCGGACTGGTTCCTGAAGATATCGCCGCTCGGCAAGACGCCGGTGCTCGTCGTCGGCGACAAGGCGATCTTCGAATCCGCCGTGATCCTGGAATATCTGGAGGAAACTCAGCCGAATGCGCTGCATCCGGCGGATGCGCTCGAGCGCGCCGAGCACCGCGGCTGGATCGAGTTCGGCTCCGCCGTGCTGA
>CAZDEZ010000056.1:0-28853 GCA_964504705.1 uncultured Bradyrhizobium sp. | reverse complement strand
CCGGAAACCCCGATCGCGCATGTCGAACGGATGGTCAAGCGCGTGCGGGAATATAAGGGCTAGAGCAACGCAGCAAGCTTCCGCAATTGTGATGGACGCAGGGGCGAATGGGCTCCCTCCCCCTTACCGGTGGATACATCACTTTGGCTGAACGCGGTTCTTGAGAAAGTAGAAGAGGTGGCGACTCCGGTATTCCCCCGACCTCGCGATAACGCCCTTCTTCTCCAACTGGTCGAGAATACGTTTGGTGGCGCGCCAACCTAGAGCAATAAACCGACCAGCATCGGTCACGTTGACCCGCGGATTATCCGCCAAGTAGTTTACGATCATTTTCTCGCTCTCGGAAAGAGAAGCATATAGCTCGGGATTGATTCCGGCCGCCGCTTCCGCACGAACGTAGTTCTTGCGGTGTTCCACATGATTCTTGAGAGTAACGACGACTCGAAACGTTCCCTCGGAGTGTTGAGCGAAAATTGGGTCCGGAAGGTTTGCGTTCCGCATTGTATCGCGCATTCGGCGCGTGCCTTCAAAGGCGCATTGCACAAAATCAAGGTAGTGTAGCGCCCACATTGTATTCGGATTGCGCGGATTGTGAGTTTCAAAAACGGTAGCTGCAGTTGTTGGTGGCAGGAACGCGCCTGGAGATTCAACGACAAACCGGTCCTCGAACAGCTTCACGAAGATATTCATGTTCTTCAGATTATAGGAGCGGTGAACAACGGCATTCACCACCGCCTCGAACCACGCTTCATGTGGAAACTCTGGTGTAGTTTCGAACCTTTGGTCTTTACCTAGGCGCGTGAAGCTTCTGATTAGGGGCGCAATAAAATCCTGCGCCTTTGCTAGTTGGAATGGAAGTGGCCCATCAATCACCCGATCGGCGACGACGTTCATCCGCGTTCCAAACTTTTCTTCTGTGCCTTCGTAGCGGATGACTCGGATGAATGCGCCGGGAACCAGTTGGCGCGGATCGCGGGCAAAAAGCAGCGCGCACCCGAGATTCGGCACAAATCCGTTAGGTCCTTTTTTGCCAAGCTTGCTCATATCGAGGACGTCCTCAATGGTGAAGCGATCTCTTAGCCCGCGCTTCCTAACGTACTCGTCACGGTAGATCTTCAAGAGCTCCGGCTGGAAGTCGCCTGGATAGTGGAGAGCGACTTTCTCTGCCTCTAATTCAAGTTGCCCCTTGTTTAGCCGAATCTCTCGCTTCTCCTCCTCCCTAAGCGAACGTTTCTCGTCGCCCTCTCTAATGAACGCATCACCGGATGTTGTCTCGACAAGCTTGTCCTCTCGATAATAGACGCGCATGACTTCAACGAAGTCATCTTCTCCTTTACTGTTCTTTACGGCGACGCGCTTGAATTCGACCTTGGCGTCATGACACAACCGGCGAACCGTGCGGACTTCGTTCAATTGGTTTTCGTGGAGATGCTTGCAGCCGATAATGCGGCCGTTGTCCGCCACACCAAGAAATACGATCCCGCCATGCGGCTGAGTATTGGCCCACATAGAAACGTAGTCCGCGAGTGCGCTGCGCTTGATTGAACCTGGCTTTCGCTCGACCCTACCGTCCTCTTTAAACCTCTGGATAGTTTCGGCATCGCAGGACGCGAAGATGTCATCTGGCGTCCATAGCTGTGGGAGAGTCGGCAACGGCGGGCCGAAGTCCATCTCGACCTGTTCTGCCATAGGGTTCCCCTAGTCGGCTCCCTGCAGACTTGAAGCTAAAAGCGCAAAACAATCAAACGCTTATTCTCTGCAGCTCAGGGATGTTACCACCATCAGCCACTTTGGATAGTGGGCAGGGCTGTCTATGAACAAGACTCACGACGACCAATTCAGTGCAGCCGAAACCGCGCGACGAGGTGATCCGCCGGATGGCGAGCACCCGCCGCATCCGAAAGCCACGACCAGGGGGCTCACCTCACGCAGATTCTTCCGCCGCCTCGCCGGGCCGGCTGCGCTCGATGATCTCGGCGGCGCCCTTGGCGAGCAGTTCGAGCCCCACCGCGCGGCCGAGTTCGCGCGGACGGTCGGCCTGACCGGTGCGCGACGTTTCGATGATACGGCTGCCGGCATGATCGAGCACCGAGGCGGTGAGCGACATTTCCGCGCCCTTGATCTCGGCGTGGCCCGCGATCGGCGAATTGCAGTGGCCGTTGAGCACCCACAGCACCTCGCGCTCGGCGTCGGCGCAGGCGTGCGCGTCGGGATCGTCGATCAGCGACAACGTCTGCCGCGTGATGAAATCGCGCGCGCTGCATTCGACGGCAACGATGCCCTGCCCTGCTGCAGGCAGCATTTCCCGTACCGAGAATTCATAGGCGATGCGGCCGGCGAGCCCGACGCGCTCGAGGCCCGAGCGCGCCATGATCAGCGCATCGGCAGGCCCTACAGCGCCGCCGTCGGGCAGCCGCTGCATCTCGGCATTGTCGAGCTTGCGCACGCGGGTGTCTGCGGCGCCGCGGTAATGGATGATCTCGGCATCGGGAAAAAGTTTTCGCGCATAGGCGGCGCGCCGCACCGCGTTGGTGCCGATCTTGAAGCCCTTGCCGCGATCGCGCCGGAAATCGTCGAGCGAAAGCCCCGGCCGCAGCACCAGCGCGTCGCCCGGCGGATCGCGCGAAAGCGTCGCGCCGATCACGAGGCCGGGCGTATCCTCGTTGCCCGGCATGTCCTTTAGCGAATGCATCGCGGCCTGCAATTCGCCGGCCAGCATGGCGGCGCGGATCTGCGCGACGAAGGCGCCGCCCTTGCCGCCATGCGCCAGCAGCTTGCCGGTCTGGTCGGTATCGCCCGTGGTCTCGAACTTGACGATCTCGACGGCGAGCCCCGGCGAGGCGCGCACCAGCTGCCGCGCGATCTCGTCGGTCTGGGCGAGCGCCATGACGCTCTTGCGCGTGCCTATCCGGATAGCTGCCATTTATTGCCTTCGCTGGGCGCGCCCTAGCGCGCGTCCTCCAAAATCATATCGGAGGCCTTCTCCGCTATCATGATCGTGGGGGCATTGGTATTGCCCGACATCAAATCCGGCATCACGGAGGCATCGACCACGCGTAAACCCTCGATGCCGCGCACCTTCAGCCGCTGGTCCACCACGGCGAGCGGATCGTTGCCCATCCGGCAGGTCGAGGTGGGGTGATAGACGGTCGAGCCGGTCTGGCGGCAGAATTCCAGGATCTGGTCGTCGCTGACGATTTTCGCGCCGGGATAGACCTCTTCCGTCACATATTCCTTGAGTGCCGGTTTGGCGAGAATGCCGCGGAGAATCCGCATGCCGTCGATGAAGGCGCGGCGATCGGTTTCGGTGGCGAGGTAGTTGATGCGGATTTCCGGCGGTTGCGCGGGGTCGGCGCTCCGGATGCGCAGCGTGCCGCGGCTCTCCGGGCGCAGCTGGCACACCGAGGCGGTGAAGCCCGAAAACGGATGCAGCTTCTCGCCCATCTTGTCGGTCGAGAACGGGATGAAGTGGATCTGGATGTCGGGCGAGGCCAATCTCGGACTGGTCTTGAAGAACGCGCCGGACGTGCCCGCCGCAATCGTCAGCGGCCCCCGGCGCAGCGCCGCCCATTGCATGCCCGCCAGCACCCGGCGCACGGGGTTGTTGACGACGTCGTTGAGCGTGATCGCCTGCGGGCAGCGCGTCACGATGCGCACCTGCAGGTGATCCTGCAGGTCGTTGCCGACACCGGGAGCGTCAAGCACGACCTCGATACCGTGACTCCTGAGGAGATCGGCGGGACCGACGCCGGAGAGCTGCAGCAGCTGCGGCGAATTATAGGCGCCGCTCGACACCAGGATTTCGCGGCGCGCCCGCACGCTGCGTAGCTGGCCGCGCTGCCTGTACTCGACGGACCGCGCGCGGCGGCCCTCGAACAGGATGCGCTGCGCCAGTGCGTCGGTCTCGATGTGCAGATTGCCGCGGTTTTTCGCCGGACGCAGATAGGAGAAGGCGCTGCTGGCGCGGCGGCCGCGGCGCGTCGTGGTCTGGAAGAAGCCCGCACCCTCTTGTTTGGCGCCGTTGAAATCCGGGTTGAAGGGAATGCCGGCCTCGCCCGCCGCTTTCACGAACGCTTCCGACAGCGGATCGTGATGGCACCAGTCCGACACCGGCAGCGGGCCGCCCGCGCCGTGATACTCGTCCGCGCCGCGCTGCTGGTTCTCGGCCTTCTTGAAGTAGGGCAGCACGTCCTCATAGCCCCAGCCGGCATTGCCGCGCTGGCGCCAGCGGTCGTAATCCTCGTGCTGGCCGCGGACATACAACAGCCCGTTGATCGAACTGGTGCCGCCCAGCACCTTGCCGCGCGGCTGGAACACCTGGCGGCCGTTCAGCCCGGGCTCCGGCTCGGTCTGGTACATCCAGTTGACGGCCTTTTCCTTGAACAGTTTTCCGTAGCCGATCGGCACGTGAATCCAGATGTTGCTGTCCTTGGGACCTGCTTCCAGCAGCAGCACCGAATGCCTGCCGTCGGCCGAGAGGCGATTGGCCAGCACGCAGCCGGCCGAGCCGGCGCCGACCACGATATAATCGAATTCGGAAGTTTCGTTGTTTTTGTTCATTGCTTTCCCGGGGCGTTTCTTAGTTCGGTGGTACAGACAAAGCCGCCGCTTGAAAAGCCTGCCGCCCTGCGTGCAGGTTCTGAAGCAGATGCCCGATCAGCATGTTGAGCTGTTCGGCATTTTCGGCGCCGCCGTAGACGTAGCGGTCCGGCCGGACGATGACGGCCGCGACAGCGTTCTGCCGCATCCAGTCGGCAAAGAGGTTGTCGCCTTCGACCACGGTGAGGATGCCGCCACGGTCGGAAGGCCCGCCCGAAGCCGCGATGACGACGCGCTCGCCGCCAAGCCGCTGCCAGCCGGCGAGCGAGGCGTCCGACAGCCAACCCATCGCCTCCGGCGTTGCCGAAACGATCGCGAATTCCATCCGGAGCAGATCGTCGAGCCGTTGCACCGTGCCATTAGCCGCACGCACGCGCGGCTGCACGAACAGCCTTCCCGCAAGCTTTGCACCCTCTGCAATCAGGCCGGATGCGAGATCGGGGATGAAGCGCTGCCGCACCGTCACCGCCTTGCCGGATTTCAGCTCGGCGCGCAGCCGGGCGTCGCGCGCCTCCGCAGCGACGGGATCGAGCTCGCCGATGATCGTCCCGAACTCCTTGGCGCTGGCCACGACCGAGCGCACATGCGGCTTGCGCTCGATCTCGTAGCTGTCGAGCAGGCCGTCGCCGGCATCGCCGCGCAGCACCAGCGCCAGCTTCCAGGCGAGATTGGCGGCATCGCGGATGCCGGCGCAAAGCCCCTGGCCCAGGAATGGTGGCGTCTGATGCACCGCATCGCCCATCAGGAGGACGCGACGGTCGCGCCAGCGCTCGCCCAGCAGCGCGTGAAAGCGATAGACCGCCGAGCGCCAGATCGCGAGGTCGGATATGTCGGTGAATCCCGCGAGCAGCCGGATGACATTGTCGGGCGCGCCGGTCGCTTCGGGATCCTCACCCGGCAGCAGCTTGATCTCCCAGCGCCTGAGATTGCCGGGGCCGGGAACAAAGGTGCCGGGCCGCGACGGCCGGCAATACTGAAACGCCTTCGCCGGCCGCTTGCCGGGCTCGCTGGTCAGGGTATCCACCACCAACCACCATTCGTCGAAGGCGAGATCCTCGAGGCCTGCGCCGGTCTGCTTGCGCACGAAGCTGTTGGCGCCGTCGCAACCGACGAGGTAGCGCGCGCGCAGGATGAACTCGCCGCCGTCGTCGCGGCGTGCCGTAAGCGCCACGGACGCCTGATCCTGCGCCAGCGACACGCCGGTCGCCGACAGAAAAATCTCCACTTTGTCGTATTCCGCCAGCTTTTCCCGCAGCGCCTTCTCGGCATCGGGCTGCACGAACGTGGCGTTGGGGATCCAGCCAAGCGGATAAGGCGGCGGCATAGGGTCGAAGATCTTGATGATGTCGCCATCAACGCCGAGAAACTGCGTGCCGTTGTGCGGCGCGATCGCGCCTTCCATGTAGCCGGCGAGCCCGATGGCCTGGAATATCCGCAGCGCCTCGTGATCGACGACGATCGCACGCGGCTTGTCGTAGACGGCGGCGGCGCGCTCGACCACCGCGACGCTCAGGCCGCGCCTGGCGAGCAGGTTGGCAAAGACCGCGCCGACCGGGCCGAGGCCGACGATTGCGACGTCGTAGACCGGATGCTCTTTCAATGTACGATTCCCGGACAGCGAGATTTCACGCGCGCGAACATGCTTCAGTGCCGCCCGCGACGGAAGCAACTGGAGCAGGGCAAATTCTCACGAAAAAGCCGGAGCGTTTCAAGCCGCCTAGAAGGCGGCCGCGGCGGGCTCAGGCCGCGCGCGTGCGATGCAGCGTGTCGACGCTCAGGACTCCGCGGGCGCGCGATACGCAGGGGCAGATCTTGCGGTTTTCGCGCTTCTGGTGGTCGCTGAGGAAGACGTCGCGATGGTCGATCTCGCCGTCGATGCCGACGACGTCGATGGCGCAGACGCCGCATTCGCCGCGGCGGCAGTCGGAAATCACCTCGTGGCCGGCTTCGTTGAGCACGTCGAGCATCGAACGGTCGCTGGGAACGACGAGTTCGACGCCGGCATCGGCCAGCCGTACCCGGAAGGCTTCGGTCGGCAGCAGGCCGCTGGAGCCGAAGGTTTCGTAGGAGAGATCGGCAAGCGGCCGGCCCGCGGCGAGGAAGGCATGGCGCGCGGCATCCAGCATGCGCATCGGACCGCAGAACAGCGTCGCCGATCGTGGCGGGAGTTGCGCGAAGGTGGCCGCGAGATCGAGGCGCCGGCCCTCGTCGCTGGCGTGCACGACGAGGCGCTCGCCAAGCAATGCATGCAACTCTTCGAGATAGGCCGCCTCGCGCCGCGAACGTATGGCGTAATGCAGCACGAAACTCGCACCCCGACGCTTCAGCACCTGCGCGATGCCCAGGATCGGCGTGATGCCGATGCCGCCCGCGATCAGGCAGTAATGCGGCCGCGTCCAGTCGACCTGGAACTGCGTCGTAGGCAACGTGATGCTCAGCCGCGCACCCGGCGCGAGCTGCCACATGTAGCGCGAGCCGCCGCGGGAATCCGCTGCCCGGCGCACCGCGATGCGCAGGGCCCGCGGGTCGGCCTCGCCCACCAGCGAATAGGAGCGCGTGTCCGGCCGCCCCTCGATCGTGACGCCCACATTGATATGGCTTCCGGGTGGAAAACTCGCGACCGGCGCCTCGGGGCGGACCAGGAACTCGCGGATATCAGATGTCAGGTCGCGCGTCGCAACCAGCGTCGCCGGTGTCCAGGTCTCGACAAAACGCATGACGCTCTCTCCTCAAACCTCTGACGTGCGGACCAGCGCCAGCGCCGGCAGCAGATCGAGATGCGTGCGGTTCTTCAGCGCCAGCCGCAGATTGCGCACGGCAAGCCGCGCGTGCTCACGCATGATCGCCTCGGCCCGGGCGCCCTCCCGGTTCTCGATGGCATCCACCACGATGCGGTGATGGTCCTGCGCGATCAGCAGGATCTGCTGCGCCTCGGGCAGTGCCGACTGCGCCATCACGAAGCCGCTGGGCGAGGCGAAGGGCAGCGCGGAAGCGCGGTCGATCTGGCGGATCAGCGGCGGGCTGCGCGACAGCTCCGTGAGCAGCGCATGAAAACGGGCGTTCAGCGCCACGTAGGCCGAGAAGGCATCGACCGAAATCGGGCTCTGGCGCACCAGACCGTCGATCTCGCTCAGGCATTCCCGCAGCGGCTCGAGATCGCGTGCGGAGACACCGCGCTCGGCGGCAAAGCGTGCCGCAAGCCCCTCCAGCGTGCCGCGCAGTTCGATGGAATCGAGGATGTCGCGCTCGGAGAACGCCTTGACCATGAAGCCGCCGGAGGGAATGGCCTCCAGCAGCCCTTCCTCCTCGAGCCGCACCAGCGCCATCCGCACCGGCGTGCGCGACACGCCGGTGGTCTCCACGGCTTGCAGCTCGGAGATGCGCTCGCCCGGACGCAAGGTCCCCGAAAGAATCTGGTCGCGCAGCGCCAGCTGGGCGCGGACGGTCTGCGAGACGGAGCGATCGGCGTCGCGCTCGGCCATGCCCTACTCCGCCGCCTGCAACTGCGCGGGCGTTTCCTTCGCGATCATGCGGTCGATCACCCGCCGCGACCACATCGCTCCCTGGTCGATGTTGAGATTGTAGAACACGCGGTCCGGGTTTTCGTCCATCGCGCGCTGCTGCGCCTCCAGGATATTCTCGTCTTCCCGGAAGATGCCGGAGACGCCTTCGCGAATCTCGGTGGTCAGGCGCTGCTCACCGAGCCGGTAGTTGCGTACGAAGGCCCAGAAATAGTGACAGGTCTTCTCGGTCTCCGGGGTGATGGTATTCAGCACGAAACCGTTGACGCCTTGCGAGCGGTCGCCCTCGGGCGCGCCGCTGCCGGCCGGCGCGACGCCGACGTCGATATTGACGGTGCACGGCGCCTCGAAATTGATGATCTGCCAGCGATCGACCGGTCCCGGCTTGCCGAGTTGCGCGGCCCAGAACGGCGGCGGCTCGATGCCCTTCATCCAGCGCGTCACGGTGACGGTCTTCTCGCCGTGGGTGACGTCGAACGGCGCTTCGGCCACCGCGTCATTGCCGATTGAGGAGCCGTGCACAAAGGTCTCGTGCGTGAGGTCCATCAGGTTGTCGACGACGAGGCGGTAGTCACAATTGACGTGAATGGTCTTGCCGTCGCCGGCCCAGTCCGGATCGTCGTTCCAGTGCATGTCCGGCACCAAGGCGGGATCGGCCAGCGCCGGATCGCCCATCCAGAGCCAGACGAAGCGGTGGCGCTGGACCACGGGATAGGAGCGCACGCAGGCGGACGGATTGATGGTCTCCTGCGAGGGCATGAAGGTGCAACGCCCCTGCGGATTGAACTTCAGCCCGTGATAGCCGCAGACGACGGTGTCGCCCTCGAGCCGACCCTTGGACAGCGGCACCAGGCGGTGCCAGCAGGCGTCCTCCAGCGCGGCCACCTGCCCGTCCGCCTTGCGGTACATCACGACGTGCTTGCCGCAGATCGTGCGCGGCAGCAGCGCTTGCTTGACTTCGGCGTCCCATCCGGCGGCGTACCAGGCGTTCATGGGGAATGGCTTCACGGCAGGGCTCCTCAAACTCGTCTTGGATACCTTATGTATACATTAACGGGTGAGATTGCGCAATATGGAGCGATTGGAGACCTTAGTTCTCAGATTCGGTATACATGAACGGAAAATAGTGAGCAGTTACAGCGACCCAGTCCCCTGCCGCAAAGGTTTGCCGTCAGGCCATCGCAACAACACAGGCACCACGGGGTGGACCGCCGGCCGGCGCACTATGCGGCGTTCGGAGGATCGGAGGGTTGAGCGAGGCGGCCGGGATCGGACTGACCGGCAGACGCTCAGGGCCGCAAGGTCGGATTGGTGTTCGGCGTCAGCGGCAGCTCGGCCTCGACCTCTTCCGGCAGCTTGTCGCCGTGGACATGAAGCGGCGTGCCTATCCACAGGGGATCGACAAGATGGTCGCGCTTCGGGTTGGTCGTGTTGGGATGCACGAGGATGGAGAGCCCGCCGCTGTTGAGCATCAGCCACGGCACGAGATCGGCGAATACTTCCTTGGCGAAGGCCACCTGATACATCGCCTGGTCGTGCGGCCCGACCTTGACGTCGTGCCAGCGCCCCAGCGTGACGGAGAAGCGCTCGCCCATCCAGTTGCGCAGCTGCTCGGCTTTCGCGCGCGTCGTCGCCGGATCGTAATAGACATGGGCGTGGTAGCTGGCGATTTCCCGGATCGGGCGCGGGGCTGCGGTTTCGGTCATCACGCTTTCCTTCCGATCGGTCAGCGCCGCCGCAGCACGCTGAACTGGAACGACTGCACCGCGCCCCAGGGGGTGACATGGCGATGCAGCTGATGTTCGACCAGATCGAACGCGCTGCCAATGGTCTTGGCGAGGCTTTCCGGGCTGTAGCGCCGCACCGGCAGGCCGCTGCACTTCTCCGGCCCGTCGGGCGCAAAGGTCGCGATGATGGCGTGGCCGCCCGGCTTCACGCCGGATTGCAGGCGGGCGATGTAGGCGGCGCGGTCCTTTTCCTCGACCAGGAAATGAAACGCGGCGCGGTCATGCCAGATATCGAAGGGCTGCGGCGGCCGCCATGCCGTCGCGTCGGCGGCGATCCATTGCACGGAAGCTCCCTTCTCGCCCAGGCGCGCCTTCGCTGCCTGCAACGCGGCCTCCGACAGGTCGAGAACTGTGATTGCGGCATAGCCGTCCATCACGAGCGCATCGACCAGGCGAGAGGCGCCGCCGCCGATGTCGACGATCGAGGCGTTGCGGTTCCCTGAAAACTTCTCGATCAAACCCAGCGACGGTTGCGGATCGAACTGGGTCCAGCTGACCTGCCGCTCGCCCTTGTTCAGATAGACGTCTTGCCAGTGCGACTGGCGCTCGGAGGTGGTCATGACGTGCAGCCCGGTTGGCTATTCCGGGCGCATCCTATCATGCTCGATGGCGCGGATGGCACCGCGGAGTTCGGCAAGGCCGCGCAGCCGCCCGATCGCGGTATAGCCGGGATTGGTCCGCTTGGTCGCGGCGAGATCGTCGAGCATGCGATGGCCGTGGTCGGGCCGGAACACGATTCCGTCATCGGCGCCGCGGCGGCGGTTTTCCGCCAGCAGCGCCTTCAAGACTGCGATCATGTCGACGTCGCCGTCGAGATGGTCGGATTCATGGAAGGAGAGCCCGTCGGCCTCGCGTTTGGTCGCGCGCAGATGGGCGAAGGCGATCCGCGGCGCAAAGCGCTCGGCCATGGCGGGAAGATCGTTCTCGGCACGCACGCCGAGCGAGCCGGTACAGAAGCAGATGCCGTTCGCCTTCGACGGCACCGCGTCGAACAGCGCCTGGTAGTCTTCCGTCGACGAGGCTATCCGCGGCAGGCCGAATAGCGGACGCGGCGGGTCGTCGGGATGCAGCGTCAGCGTCACGCCGAGCTGCTCGGCAACCGGCGTGACCTCGGCGAGGAACTCGATCAGGTGCCGGCGCAGCACGCTGGTGTCGATGTCGCGGTACTGCGCGAGCCGGTCGCGGAACTGCGGGATCGTCATCGGCTCGGTGGTCGAGCCCGGCAACGCGCTCGCGATCACCATGACGAGGTAGTCGATATCGGCCTGGCTCATCCGCTCGAAGGTTGCGCGTGCCCGGGCTTGCGCCGCCGGCGAGTACTCCGTGCTTGCGGCCGGACGCTGCAGGATGTGCAGCTCGAAGGCGGCGAAGCGATCCTGGTCGAAGCGCATGGCGCGCGCACCGTTCGGCAGCTCCCATTCGAGATCGGTGCGGCACCAGTCCACCACGGGCATGAAGTTGTAGCAGACGATCCTGATGCCGGCGGCGGCGACCGCCTCGAGCGAGGTAATCCACGCCTCGATCGAACGCGTGGCGCGGCCGCCGAGCCGCTTGACGTCGTCGGGAATCGGAATCGATTCCACCACCGACCAGGTCAGCGGCGAGCGGCCGGGCTGGCCGTTCTCGATGATGTTCTTGCGCTCCTCGACGGCCTTTCGCGTCCAGGCTTCGCCGATCGGCACCTGATGCAGCGCGGTGACGATGTGCGAAGCACCGGCCTGGCGCACATCGTCCAGCGATACGGGATCGTCGGGCCCGTACCAGCGCCATCCCTCGAGCATGTCCGATACTCCCTGCGCGGCGCGTCAATGCGCGGTCAGCACCACCTTGACGCTCTGCGAACGGTCGAGCGCCAGCCGCAACGCATCGGGCGCCGCGCTGAGCGGACGTTCCGCCGTGACCAGCGCCAGCACGTCGACGCTGCCGTCGGAGATCAGTTCCACCGCCGTCATGAATTCCAGGCTGAAGCGGAACGAGCCGCGCAGGTCGATCTCCTTGGCCATCACCGCATTCGACGGCGTCGGGATCTGTCCGCCCGGCAGATTGCCGATCTGCACCACCACGCCGCCACGCCTGACGATACCGATGGCGCCGGCAAGCCCGGCCGCCGCTCCCGACACTTCGAACGCCACGTCGAACGGAGCGGTCGCGGCCCGCGCCTTCAGCGCTTCGTCGCTGCCGGAAATATCGAACACCCGCTCGGCGCCGAGCCGGCTCGCAAAGGCGAGCGGCGCCGGGGCGATATCGACCACGGTAACATCGGCAACCCCGGCGCGCCGCGCGGCGAGCATGGTCAGAAGACCGATCGGGCCGGCGCCGAACAGCACCGCGCGCTTGCCCCTGATGTCGCCGGCCCGCGCCACCGCGTGCAGGCATACCGCGAGCGGCTCGGCCAGCGCCGCCGCCTGATAGGACACATGATCCGGAATCTTCACGCACTGCGCGGGGATAGCGTCGAAATAGCTGGCAAAGCCGCCCTGCATGTGCGGCGTCTTCGAGGCCGAACCCATGAAGAAGATGTTCTCGCACAGGTTCAGCCGGCCCTCGCGGCAGGGCGTGCAATGGCCGCACCAGCGCGACGGATTGACCGCCACACGATCGCCGACCTTCACGCCGGGCGCAGCGCCCGCGATCTCCACCACCTCGCCGGCGATCTCGTGGCCGAGCACCAAAGGCGACGTCACCACGAAATCGCCGGTACGGGCATGGCGGAAATAGTGCATGTCCGAGCCGCAGATGCCGCCGGCGCCGAAGCGGACGCGCACCATGCCTGATACCAGCGGATCGAGCGGCCGCTCGACCATGCGCAGGTCCTCGGGGCCGAACAGCGTTGCGGCAAAACTCGTCTGTGTCATTTCGCAAGTCCCATGTAGCGCGGCAGACCGAGGGTAAGGTCGGGGATGTAGGTGATGGCGATCAGCGCGATCAGGAGCGGAACGAGCCATGGCAGGATCGCCATGGTGGTGCGCTCGACCGAGAGTTTTGCCACCCGCGCCAGCACGAACAGCACCATGCCGAGCGGTGGATGCAGCAGGCCGATCATCAGGTTCAGCGTCATGATCAGGCCGAAGTGGATCGGGTCGATGCCGAGCTTGAGCACGATCGGCAGCAGGATCGGCACCAGGATCGTGATCGCGGCAATGGTGTCGATGAAGCAGCCGACGAACAGGATCAGGATGTTGGCGAGCAGCAGGAACACCCATTTGTTCTGGGTGAAGGACAGCATCGCGTCGGTCAGGGTTTGCGCGGCCTGCGACACCGTCAGCAGCCAGGCGAAGATCGACGCCGCCGTGACGATGAACAGTACCGAAGCGGTCGTCTCGATGGTGTCGAACGTCGCCTTCGCCACCGTGCGCAAGGTCATGGTGCGGTAGCGCACCAGCCCCAGGAACAGAGACCAAATCACCGCGGCGACCGCGGCTTCCGTCGGCGTGAACCAGCCTAGCGTCATGCCGCCGATCAGGATCACCGGCGCCATCAGCGCCATCACGGCGGAGAAGTCGAAATACCAGTCGATTGCGAGAAGCACCACGAGGCCGATGCCGACCGCCATGTTGACCGAGAGGCCTGCGATGACGAGCAGCCAGACCGCGAACGGGAACGCGAGCACGATTAGAATTTCCAGCCCGGCCGAACCGACCTGAGACAAGGAAAACGGCGTGTCGCTGCCCCAGCCGTTCTTGTGGGCGAAATAGGCAACGGTTGCCATCATCGCCAGCGTCATGAAGACGCCCGGGATGAGGCCGCCGAGGAACAGCGCGCCGATCGAAACGTTCGCCATCATGCCGTAGATCACGAACGGCAGCGACGGCGGGATGATCGGCCCGAGCGTCGCGGAAGCAGCCGTCACGCCGACGGCGAACTCCGTGGAGTAACCGTGGTCCTTCATCGCCTTGATCTCGATGGTGCCGAGACCGGCGGCATCCGCGATCGCGGTGCCGGACATGCCGGAGAAGATCACCGAGCCGACGATGTTGACGTGGCCGAGGCCGCCGCGCATCCATCCCACCAGCGCCACGGCGAAGCGGTAGATGCGGCCGGTGACGCCGGCGATGTTCATGAGGTTGCCGGCAAGGATGAAGAAGGGCACCGCGAGCAGCGGAAAGCTCTCGACGCCGGCGATCATGCGCTGCGCCAGCGTCACATCGGGCGTGATGCCGGTGACGAGAATATAGACCAGCGAGGACACCGCCATGGCGAGCGCTACCGGTAGCCCAACCAGCATCAGGACAAGGAACGATCCGAGCAGGAGCAACACGATCAGGCCTCCGTGCCGTCGAACGCGCCGGGGCGCTCGAGAATGGAGTAGCCGCGCCGCCAGTTCTGCACGGCGACCTGGATCGAGCGCAGCAGCATCAGCACGAAGCCGAGCAGCACGAGATAGTAAACCCACTTCTTTTCGAACTTGATCGTCGTCATCCGTTCGTCGCCGATCACCTCGATGAAAACCCAGACCAGCTTGATCGCGTAGGCAAAGAAAGCGATGCGGATGGCGTCGATCGCCGTGGAGAGAGCGCGTGCCGGCCGGTACGGCAGATAGCGGAACAACAGGTCGACCTGGATGTGCCGGGACAGCCGCACGCACATCGCCGAGCCGATGAACACCACCGCAATCAGGCAGTAGGTCGCGATCTCCTCGGTCCAGGCGTAGCTGTCGTTGAGCGCGTAGCGGGTGAAGAACTGCAGGAAGACGCACACCGCCATGACCCAGAAGATCGCGAGCGCCAGCCAGTCCTCCGGAGCGTACGGGCTGAGGTCGGCGGTGACGGGCTCGCCTTCCTCGAAGGTATGCGCGATCTCGTCGGCGGTGATCTGCCGGTGCACTTCAGCCGTTGACATGCGCGTTCCTCGAGCGGGCGGGCGTTACGAAAAAGTCCGCCCTTCCCCGCCACTACGGCGGAGAAGGGCGAAGGTGGCAAGCGTTACTTGACCGCCTGGATGCGATCCCAGTCGGACTTGCGATAGTCGAAGCTTTCGAAGGTGATCGCCTTGATGACCGCGCCGCGGAACTCGTCCTTGTTGACCTCGGTGACGGTGAGACCCTTGTCCTTAAAGAAGGCGACGAGCTTGGCCTCGTTGGCCTTGATCTCGTTGGTCGCCTTCGCCGCGGCTTCCTGCGCCACGTCGGTGAAGATCTTGCGGTCTTCCTCGCTCAGCTTCTTCCACAGGGCGCCCGCAACCACCGTGTTGAGGTGATCGACGATGTGGCCGGTCAGCACGATGTGCTTCTGCACCTCGTAGAACTTCTTGGCCTCGATGGTGGTCAGCGGGTTCTCCTGCGCCTCCACCGTGCCGTTCTGCAGCGCGAGGTAGACCTCGGCGAAGGCGATCGGCGCGGTGTTGGCGCCGCAGGCGCGCGGCATGGCGAGATACGCCGGCACGTCGGGCACGCGCATCTTCAGGCCTTTCATGTCGGCGCAGGTCTTGATCGGCTTGTTCGAGGAAGTCTGCCGCACGCCGTAATAGGTGACGGCCACGATCTGATGGCCGGTCTTGTCCGCATAGCCCTTGGTGAGTTCCTTGAAGACGTCGCTCTTGGTGTAGGCGAGCAGATGATCGGCGTCGCGGAAGGTGTAGGGATAATAGGTCACGCCGATCGGCGGGTAGCTCCTGGCCGCGAAGCTTGACCCGGAAATGATGATGTCGACCGACCCCAGTGCGAGGCCCTGGTTGATATCGGTCTCCTTGCCGAGCTGCGAGGCCGGATAGACGTCGATCTGGTAGCGGTTGTTGGTGCGCTTGCCGATCTCCTGCGCGGCCCACACCGAGGCCGTGTGGAACGGCTCGGAAGTCTCGTAGACATGCGCCCATTTCAGCTTGGTCTGGGCAGAGACCGCGCCCGGCGCCGCCATCAGCCCGGCTGCTGCCGCGAGCGACAGGATCGTTACTTTCTTGAACATTTGAACTACCTCCCTGGTTTGATTTTCGTTCGATCGATAGTGACGTCGGTCAACCGCTGCCGACCCGGCCGCGCGATGCGGCCGTGTCGGCGCCGAAGCTTTGGGCGAAGCGTTCTTGCGAACGCGCCAGATGATCGCGCATTGCGGCGCAGGCGCGCTCGGGATCGCCTGCGGCGATGGCATGGCGGATCGTCTGGTGCTCGGCATGCGCCGCCCGCCACGACGCCGGATTCTCGAAATAGTTGGCCAGCTTCGCGAAATAGGGGTTGAGCCGCTGGTCGAACAGTTCGCCGACCACGCGCACCAGCACGGCATTGCCGAGACATCCGGCCACCGCGACGTGGAAGGCGCGGTCGTGGATCATCGAGGCTTCGCTCGGATGCTCGACGCTCGCCATCGCCGCAAGCGCGGCATCGATGCCGGCAATGTCGTCTGCCGTCGCGAGACGCGCCGCTTCGCCTGCGATCGCGCCCTCGACGAACTCGCGGGCGCGCAGCAGCTCGAAAGGGCCTTCGATCGTTGCCGAGCCGTGCACGACGGGTACGGGCGCGGGTTCGATGACGTAGATGCCCGAGCCGACGCGGATGCGCACGCGTCCTTCGACCTCGAGCGCGATCAGCGCTTCGCGCACCGTCGGCCGCGACACCTGCAATTGTTCGGCGAGTTCGCGCTCGGTCGGCAGACGGCTGCCAACGGGATATTCTCCACTGTCGATCAGCGCGCGCAGCTGATCGGCGACCTGGCGGTAAAGGCGTCGTGCTTCCACGGCTTCGATTGGCACGCCCAAAATCCCTCTTGGCGACCCGTTCGGGTCGGCTCCATCCCTGCGCGGTTCAGGCAATATTGGATAATTGGCCTGACCAATTGACCAGAGAATTGACGGAAACCAGAGAAGATGTCAAGCGGACCGACGAAAACCCGCAGTTCGAGCCCGATTGGAGGCATTTTGCGCCTTTCCAACGCCACCCTCGCCAGCCTGCCAGTCGCCGTCCGGCGCCCCGACTATGACCGGTCGGCGGTCAAGCCGGGCATCGTTCATCTCGGCGTCGGCGCGTTTCACCGCGCGCACCAGGCGGTTGTCATCGACGACCTGCTCGCCGGCGGAGCACGGGATTGGGGGATCGTCGGTGCGAGCCTGCGCAGCCCCGACACGCGCGATGCGCTGGTGCCGCAGGACTATCTCTACACGGTCGCCGTCCGCTCCGGCGCGGGCACGGAGACCAGGGTGATCGGCTCGTTGCTTGGGATGGAAGTGGGCAAGGACAGCCCCGAGCGCCTGATCGCGCGGATGGCCGATCCCGCAACGCGCATCGTCTCGCTCACCGTCACCGAAAAGGGCTATTGCCACACGCCGCAAACCGGCGAACTGGACGAAGCCCATCCCGACATCGTGCATGATCTCGCAAGCCCGCATGCGCCGCGTTCGGCCGCCGGCTTCCTGGTCGAAGCGCTGGCGCGCCGCCAGCGGGCCGGCATCGCGCCCTTCACCATTCTGTGCTGCGACAACCTCGCCGCCAACGGCAGGACCGTGCAGCGCATCGTCACCCGTTTCGCCGCGCTGCGATCCCGGGATCTCGCCCACTGGATCGAGGACAAGGCGGCCTTCCCTTGCACCATGGTGGACCGGATCGTGCCGGAGACGACGGATGCCGATCGCGCGGCGGTGTCGTCCGCACTCGGCATGACCGACGCCTGGCCCGTCATCACCGAACCTTTCACGCAGTGGATCGTCGAGGACCGCTTTGCGTCCGGACGGCCGGATTTCGCCGCGGCCGGCGTGCAGCTGGTCAGTGACGTGACGCCGTTCGAGCACATGAAGCTGCGCCTGCTCAACGCCAGCCATTCCGCGCTGGCCTATCTCGGCTACCTCGCAGGTTATGAGACCATCGCCGCCACCATGGCGGACCCGCACTTTGCCGCCTTTGCCGCCCGCGTGATGAAAGAGGCAGCGGTGACGTTGAAGATGCCCGATGGCACCGACCTTGCGGCGTACCAGGCATCGCTGCTGGCGCGCTTTGCCAATCCGGCGTTGCATCACCGCACCTGGCAGATTGCCATGGACGGCTCGCAAAAATTACCGCAGCGGCTGCTCGCCGCGATGGCCGACCGGCTGCAGCGAGGCTTGCCGATCGATACCCATGCGCTCGCCGTCGCGGGCTGGATGCGCTACGTCACGGCGCGCGACGAGCAGGACAAGGAGATCGACGTGCGCGACCCGATTGCCGGAAAGCTGGCCGCAATCGCGCACGAGGCGGGCCCGGTCGCCGGGCGCCTGGCACCTGCCCTGCTTGCGGTCGAATCGGTGTTCGGAGCTCTCGGAGCCGATCCCCGCATGGCAGGTCCGGTCACCGAGGCACTGGAGCAGCTCTATCGGTTGGGCGCGCGCCGGGTTCTCGCAGCGAATTAGTATGATGTTCTATACATCAATATGGATATCCTTGCGATTATAGTTGACATAAATACATTGATATCTAGCATGCGCCTGAGACAGCGATCATCGATGATCAGGCCATGATTACCTCGGCACAATTGCGAGCCGCGCGGGCTCTCCTCGGCGTCGACCAGCGCCAGCTCGCCGAATTGTCGGAACTGTCGGTGCCCACCATCCAACGGATGGAGGCGAGCGCCGACGTCATCCGTGGCAATGTCGATTCCCTGATGAAGCTGATCGGCGCGCTCGACCGGGCCGGCATCGAACTGATCGGCGACAACGCCGTCAGCCAGGGCGGAGGGCGCGGCATCCGGTTGCGGACTGCGCGCTCCGATCCACGTCAGGACAAGGTCGCGGGCAAGGATCGTTAGGAAAGCATCTCGATGACATCAGTTGCATTCCTCATGCTCTGCGCTGCCGCGTTGCTGGGGGTTGCACTGCTGGCCGTCGCGACCGCGCGGTCGCAGGCGGCGACATCGATCGTCTATGGCGCGACGCTGGTCATCACCGTCGCCGCGGTCACCGCTTCGGCCATCGCTCTCATCGGCCGTGGCGCACCCGCCAGCCTCGTGCTTCCCATCGGCCTGCCCTGGACCGGCGCGCATTTCCGCGTCGACGCGCTGGCGGCCTTCTTCCTCTGCGTCGTCAATGTCGGTGGCGCGGCCGCAAGCCTCTACGGGATCGGCTATGGCCAGCACGAGGACGAACCGCATCGCGTGCTGCCGTTCTTCCCGGCGTTCCTCGCCGGCATGAACGTGGTCGTGATGGCGAACGACGCGTTCAGCTATCTCTTGTCCTGGGAATTCATGTCGCTCGCTTCCTGGGCGCTGGTGATCGCGCATCATCACGATCCCGAGAACCGGCGCGCCGGCTACGTCTACCTCATCATGGCCGGTATCGGCACGCTTTCCCTGCTGCTGGCGTTCGGCCTGCTGACCGGACCCGACGGCAACTACACGTTCGAAGCCATCCGCGCCGGCGCGCGCACGCCGCTGACCGCGGCGTTCGTACTGGTACTGGTGCTGATCGGCGCAGGATCCAAGGCCGGGCTCGTGCCGCTGCATGCCTGGCTGCCGCTGGCGCATCCGGCCGCGCCCAGCCACGTCTCGGCGCTGATGAGCGGCGTGATGACCAAGGTCGCCGTCTACGGTTTCATCCGCATCGTGTTCGATCTCGCAGGGCCGCTCCCCTGGTGGTCGGGCGCGCTGGTGCTCGCCGCCGGCGGGCTTTCCGCGGTGCTCGGCGTGTTGCAGGCCTTGATGCAGGACGACACCAAGCGGCTGCTCGCCTGGTCGACCATCGAGAACATCGGCATCGTTTTTATCGGGCTTGGGCTCGCGCTCGCCTTCCGCGCCAATGCGATGGCAGGCGCGGCTGCGCTCGCCATGACGGCGGCGCTGCTGCACGTCCTCAACCATTCCCTGTTCAAGAGCCTGCTGTTCCTCGGCGCCGGCGCCGTGCTGGTCGCGACCGGCGAGCGCAACATGGACCGGCTCGGCGGGCTCATTCACCGCATGCCGGTCTCGAGCTTCCTGTTCCTGGTCGGCTGCACCGCGATCTCCGCGCTGCCGCCGCTCAACGGCTTCGTGTCGGAGTGGCTCACCTTCCAGGCCATCCTGCTCAGCCCCGACATGCCGCAATGGACGCTGAAGGTGATGGTGCCCGCGGTCGGCGGGCTGCTGGCGCTGGCGGCAGCCCTTGCCGGCGCCACCTTCGTCAAGACGTTCGGCATCAGCTTCCTCGGCCGTCCGCGCAGCAACGAGGCTGCAACCGCGCAGGAGGTCGACCGCTTTTCGCTCGCGGCAATGGCGCTGCTCGCAGCTCTCTGCCTCGTCACCGGCATCGTCCCCGGCTTCTTCATCGATGCCGTCGGGCCGATCACGCAGCAACTTGCCGGCGGCGCGCTGCCCATCCAGGCAAGCCTGCCATGGCTGACCATCATGCCCGCGGTCGCGAGCGAAAGCTCCTACAACGGCCTGCTCGTGTTCCTGTTCATCGGCACATCCGCAATGCTCGCGGTGTGGACCATCCACCGCTTCGCCTCGCATGCGATCCGGCGCGGACCGGCCTGGGACTGCGGCTTCCCGGACCCCAGCCCCATCACGCAATATTCCGGCAGCAGCTTTGCCCAGCCGATCCGCCGCGTCTTCATGGCGCGGACATCGGCGGTGCGCGAAGAAGTCGCGATGCCCGCGCCCGGCGACGTCGCTCCGGCACACTTCTCGCTTGTTGTTACCGACCCGATCTGGACCTGGCTGTACCAGCCGCTTGCCGGCGCAGTCGAATTTGCCTCGACGCAACTCAATCATCTGCAGTTCCTCACCATCCGCCGTTACCTCAGTCTCGTCTTCTTCTCGCTGGTCGCGCTCTTGCTGGTGCTCGCGATATGGAGCTGATTTCCCACCTCCTCGTGCAGTTGATGCAGATGCTGCTGGTGCTCGCCGCGGCGCCGCTGCTGACCGGCTTCGTGCGCAAGGTGAAGGCGCGGCTGCTGCGCCGCCGCGGCCCGCCGATCATACAACCCTATCGCGACATCCTGCGGCTCCTGAAGAAGGAGGTCGTGGTCGCGGACAACGCCTCGTGGATCTTCCGCGTCGCGCCTTATGTGATCTTCGCCACCACCTGGGTCGCGGCTGCGCTGGTGCCGACCTTCGCGACCGGTCTGTTGTTCAGCTGGTCCGCCGATCTGATCGCCATCATCGCGCTGCTCGCCAGCGCCCGCTTCTTCCTCGCGCTGGCCGGCATGGATGTCGGCACCGCATTCGGCGGCATCGGCTCCAGCCGCGAGGTGATGATCGCCTCGCTCGCCGAGCCTGCGATGCTGCTGGTCGTCTTCACCATGGCGCTGGTGGCGCGCTCGACGCAGCTTTCGGCGGTCGCCGCCGTGTTGTCGACAATGGAGGTCGGCCTGCGCGTGTCGCTCGGCATGGCGCTGCTGGGGCTGATCATCGTCGCCATCGCCGAAAACGGCCGCATTCCCGTCGACAATCCGGCCACACATCTCGAACTCACTATGGTGCATGAGGCGATGGTGCTGGAGTATTCCGGCCGGCATCTGGCGATGCTCGAGCTCGCGGCAGCGGTGAAGCTTCTGCTCTACGTCTCGCTGATCGGCTGCATCTTCTTGCCGTGGACGCTCGCCGAGCCCGACAGCGCAACGGCAAGCTATGTCGCCGGCTTCGGCTTCTATCTCGCCAAGCTTGCCGTGCTCGGCTTTCTGCTGGCCGTGTTCGAGACCGCCATCGCCAAGATGCGCGTGTTCCGCCTGCCGGATTTCGTCGGCGGCGCCCTGATGCTCGGCCTGCTCGGCACGCTGCTGCTGTTCGTATCGAGGAGCCTGTAGATGGGACTCGGGCTCACCTTCGACGTTGCGCACCTTTTGGCCGGCGGGCTCGTGCTCGTCAGCTTCCTGATGATCACGCAGCACCGGCTCTACGCGCTGCTCAATGCGTTTGCGCTGCAGGCGGTGCTGCTGTCGGCATCGGTCGCCTGGCAGGCCTATGTCCAGCACGCGCCGCATCTCTACATCACCGCCTTCATCGCGCTGGTGTTCAAGGCGATCGTCGTGCCGGTCGGCCTGCACCGCATCATCCAGCGCCTCGGCATCCACCGCGAGATCGAGAACGTGATCGGCTCCGGCACCACCATGCTGGCCGGCATGGGCCTGGTGGCGCTGTCGATGACGGTCATGCTCAAGCTGACGCCCGGGGCCGATCCGCTGGCGCGCGAGGATCTCGCCTTTGCGCTCTCGGTCGTGCTGCTCGGTCTTCTGATGATGGTGAGCCGGCGCAACGCCGTGAGCCAGGTGGTCGGCTTCATGTCGCTGGAGAACGGCCTCGTGCTCGCCGCAGCCGGTGCGCGCGGCATGCCGCTGGTGGTCGAGATCAGCGTCGCCTTCTCGGTGCTGATCGCCTTCTTCGTGATCGGTGTTTTCCTGTTCCGCATCCGCGAGCGCTTCGACACCGTCGACGTGCAGGCGCTCGACCGCTTCCGCGGAGAGCGCCGATGATCCTCTCCGCCTCGACCGGCGTCTACGCCGTGCTCGTGATCCCGCTGGTCGCGGCGGCGCTGTTCGCGGCCCTTCCCGGCTATCGCATCTCCTCGCGCCTCAACGTGCTGGCCTCGGGCCTGACCTTCCTCGCTTCGCTGTCGCTGTTCTTCGGCGACCATGGCGGACGCGGGCCGTACCTCTTCGTGGACGACCTCAATATCGTCTTCATCGTGCTCAACGCCTTCGTCGGCTTCACCACCAGCGTGTTCTCGGCGAGCTATATCGGGCACGAGCTCGAAACCGGACGGCTGACGCCGGTGTACCTGCGGTTCTATCACGCCATGTACCAGGTGATGATCGGCGGCATGAACCTCGCGCTGACAGCCAACAACATCGGCCTGATGTGGGTCGGCATCGAGCTTGCGACGCTGACCACCGTGCTGATGGTCGGCATCTACCGCACCCACGAGGCGCTGGAAGCGGCGTGGAAATACTTCATCCTAGGCAGCGTCGGCATCGGCCTTGCGCTGTTCGGCACCATCCTCGTCTACATGGCGGCGTTGCCGGTGGTCGGCGAAGGCCTCAACGGCATGGTGTGGACGGTACTGGTCACCAAGGCCGCGGATTTCGATCCCGCCATGATCAATCTCGCCTTCATCTTCCTGCTGCTCGGCTATGGCACCAAGGTTGGCCTCGCGCCGCTGCACGCCTGGCTGCCCGACGCGCATGCCGAGGGCCCGACGCCGATCTCGGCGGTGCTGTCGGGCCTGCTGCTCAACGTCGCGCTCTATGCGGTGCTGCGATTCAAGATTCTCCTCGCCGCCAACCCCGGCGCCATCGCACCCGGTCCGCTGATGGTGACGCTCGGGCTCGTCTCGCTGCTGTTCGCCGCGTTCATGCTGTACCGCCGGCGCGACATCAAACGGATGTTCGCCTATTCCTCGATCGAGCACATGGGCATCATCACCTTCGCGTTCGGGATGGGCGGGCCGGTGGCGAACTTCGCCGGCCTGCTGCACATGGCGATGCACAGCCTGACCAAGTCGGGAATCTTCTTCGCCGTCGGCCACATCGCGCAGATCAAGGGCACGCAGAGGATCGCCGACATCCGCGGCCTGACGCAGACGCATCCATGGCTCGGCTGGAGCCTCGTGATCGGCGTGGTGGCGATCGCCGGCCTGCCACCGTTCGGCGTGTTCATGAGCGAGTTCCTGGTGGTGAGCTCGACCTTCGCGCGCGAACCGCTGCTCGCCATTCCGCTGGTGCTCGGCATCCTGCTGGCGCTGGGCGCGCTGTTCCAGCATCTCAACGGCCTTGCCTTCGGCGAGCCGACCGGCAGCATCGCGCCGTCGGATGCCTCCTACGTGCCGATGTTCGTGCATTTCGGGCTCGTGCTGATCGCCGGCGTCTACCTGCCGGCGACGCTGGTGAACTGGTTCCGCCACGTCGCAGAGATTTTGGGATAGCTCTAGATGGCAGGCCTCGACGAAATCCTGCGCAACGGCGACACCGCGACGAGCCACCGCCCATGGCCGCGCATCGCGGCCACGGCCGACATGTGGAACGATGCGATCGCGGGATTGGCGGCGGGCCGGTGGCAACTGCTCGGCCTCTGGGGCGAGGCGGACTGCGTCCACATGGCGCTGCGCGATGAGACTGACGAGAGTGTCGCGGTTCTCAGCTTCGCCTGCGAGGGCCGGCGTTATCCGTCGGTCGCCCTGCATCATCCGCCCGCGCTGCGCCTGGAGCGCGCCCTGCGCGACCTGTTCGGCCTCGAGCCGGTCGGCCTGCCCGACCAGCGCGGCTGGCTCGATCACGGCAACTGGGACGTCCGGCATCCGCTTGCCGCAACGCCTGGAGCGGCGCCGATCGACAAGGCCTACGCGTTCCTGCCGATCGAGGGCGAGGGCCTGCACCAGATTCCGGTCGGCCCGGTGCACGCCGGCATCATCGAGCCCGGTCACTTCCGCTTCACCGCCAATGGCGAGACGGTGGTGCGGCTGGAGCAGCGGCTCGGCTACGTCCACAAGGGCATCGAAGGCCTGATGGCCGGCGCGACGCTGGAGGCCGCGGCCAGGCTCGCTGCGCGTACCTCCGGCGACAGCACCGTGGCCTACGGTTTCGCCTTCGCGCGCGCGGTCGAAGCCGCGTTCGGCGTCGAGGCGCCGCCGCGCGCGACGCAGCTGCGGGCGCTGATGGCGGAAATGGAGCGCATCGCCAATCATCTCGGCGATTTCGGCGCCATCTGCAACGACGCCTCCTTTGCGTTGATCCAGGCCCACTGCGCCGTACTGCGCGAAAAGGTGCTGCGCGCAGCGGACACCGCGTTCGGGCACCGCCTGATGCGCGACCGCATCGTGCCCGGCGGCGTGGCGACCGACATTGCCCCGGGCGGCATGGCCGCGATCCGCACGCTGATCGCCGACGTCAAGGCGCTGTTCCCGGCATTGGTCGAACTCTACGACAACACCGCCTCGCTGCAGGACCGCACCGTCACCACGGGAACGGTGCAGCCGGACCTCGCCCGGCAATACGCGCCCGGCGGCTATATCGGTCGCGCCTCGGGCCGCAACTTCGACGTCCGCAGGAATCTCGCCTACGCGCCCTACGACGAACTCGCCTTCGAGGTGCCCGTGCTCGATGCCGGCGACGTGAACGCCCGGGTGTGGATCCGCATCCGCGAAATCGAGCAGAGCCTGTCGCTGGTCGGGCAACTGCTGGACCGCCTGCCGCAGGGCACGCTGCGGATCGATCTGCCCGCCGCGACCGCGTTGTGCGAGGGCATGGCACTGGTCGAAGGTTTTCGCGGCGATATCCTCGTCTGGCTGCGGCTCGATGCGGGCAACCGCGTGGCGCGCTGCCACCTGCGCGATCCCTCGTGGTTCCAGTGGCCGCTGCTGGAGGCTGCGATCGAGGACAACATCGTCGCCGACTTCCCGCTTTGCAACAAGTCGTTCAACTGTTCCTATTCGGGGCATGATCTCTGATGCGCAAGCTGCTGTTCCAGAGCCTGGCGCAGATGTCGCTCACCGAGCCGGCGCCCTCCATGGACGACGCGGCGCTCGCGGAAATCGGCGCGGCGCTGGCGAACGCGTCGCGGCGGCGGCTCGGCCGCTCGCTGTCGATCCGCGAGGTCGATGCCGGCTCCTGCAACGGCTGCGAGCTGGAGATCCACGCGCTCGGCAACGCCTACTACGATCTCGAGCGTTTCGGCCTGCGCTTCGTCGCCTCGCCCCGCCATGCCGACGTGCTGCTGGTCACGGGTCCCGTGACGAAGAACATGCGCATGGCGCTGGAGCGGACTTATGCTGCCACGCCCAACCCGAAATGGGTGGTCGCGGCCGGCGACTGCGCCCGCGACGGCGGCTGCTTTGCCGGCAGCTACGCCGTGGTCGGCGGCGTCTCGGCGGTCGTGCCGGTCGACCTGCATATAGCCGGCTGTCCGCCGCCGCCGCTCGAAATCCTCCGCGGCCTGCTGGCGCTGCTCGAAGCCGCGGCGACCGCCGGGACGTGAACCCGATCGCGGCATTGCGGCAGCACGTCCGTTGCGGCGGCCCTCGGAAACGGCTGTAATGCCGTATCCGCTGCAACAGAGGATGGATTCGTGAGCGTTGCCGAAAGACCGGACAGCTCTGCGAGCGCCGACGGCGAGTCCGTGCAGGACGGGCTGTACACGCTCGGCATCGAGATGACGGGCCTCAAGCAGGGCCGCGCCACCGGCATCGTGGTGCTGCGCGACGGCGTCATCATGGGCGGCGACAGCTTTTTCTACTACACCGGCTCCTATTCCTTCAGCCGCGGCAAGTGGCGCGGCGAGATGATCGTGCACCAGCACACCGAAGCGCCCGGCCTCAACCTCGTATTCGGCGGCCGCGAGGTGACCTGCGGCTTCACCGGCAGCTATGCCGGCGGCAGCGCCGATATCGACGGCACCGCGCTGGTCGGCAGCTACAGCATTCCATTCCGCGCGCAGCTCGCGCTCAAGGTGCCGGCGTGAGCCGCAAGGCTGAAAGCGCCGGTTGATCCGTATCAAGGCGTCGCCCGCCGTGGTTCCGTATCGGTAGCGTTCAACGCGATTTCCCGGAACAGGCCTCTCATGTTGTCCCGACGCACGGTGCTCGCCATTCTGACTTCGACTGCCGTCATTCCGGCCATGCGCGCGAGCGCCCAGTCGATCGTCCTCGTCCCGCGCGGCTCGCCGGAGCGAAAGGCGATCCTCGACGTCGTGCGCGTGCCGGTCGAGCGGCGGCTCGGCATCAAGGTCATCTTCGAAGTCGAACGGCTGGCCGTGTTCGGCGACTGGGCGTTTGCCGAAGTGCACCCGCGCACCGAGGCCGGCGGACGGATCGACTACCGCAGGACGCGATATGCCAGGGACTATGTCCCCGATCTCGACAGCGATCTGGTCCTCACGCTGTTGCGGCGCAGCGGCGCGTCGTGGGTGGTGGTGCAGGAAGCCTTCCTTCCAACCGACGTCGCATGGGAAGAGTGGGTAAAATCCTACAAGCTTCCGCGCCGGCTTTTCCTGCAGGACTGACGATCTTCCCGCATCGCCGCATAACGGCATTTCGTCTTGCCTTCGGCCGCGAACGGGTGTGACTATCATCATCTCGAAGTGTCGTGTGGGGGAACGCGTGCAACAGCCTGACAAGACCGGCAAACAGCCGGCGCCATTCCAGGGCATGACGTTACTGCACGGCATGACCCTGCTCCGCGATCCGCTTCTCAACAAGGGTACCGCCTTCTCGGCAGCCGAGCGCGAGCGGTTCGGACTGCGCGGCCTGCTGCCCCCTTGCGTGCTGACGATGCAAGCGCAGGCCGATCGCGTGCTCACCAACATGCGCAACCTGCCGACCGATCTGGAGAAGTACGTCGCGCTCAACGCGCTGCACGACCGCAACGAAGCGCTGTTCTTCCGCGTCGTCTGCGACAACATCGACGAGATCCAGCCGATCATCTACACGCCGACGGTGGGGCTCGCCTGCCAGAAATACGGCCTGATCTTCCAGCGTCCGCGCGGCATGTTCATTTCCGCGGGCGAGCGCGGCCACATCGCCGAGGTGCTGAAGAACTGGCCCTATCAGGCGAAGTTGATCGTCGTAACCGACGGCGAGCGCATCCTCGGCCTCGGCGATCTCGGCGCCAACGGCATGGGCATTCCCGTCGGCAAGCTGTCGCTGTATTCGGCCTGCGCCGGTGTGCATCCCGAACTGTGTCTGCCGGTCGTGCTCGATGTCGGCACCAACAACGAGGAATTGCTGGCCGATCCCTATTATCTTGGCCTCAGGCAGAAGCGCCTGACCGGAGCCGCATATGACGAATTCGTCGACGAGTTCATGACGGCGGCGCGCGAGACCTTTCCGGGTGTGCTGATCCAGTTCGAGGATTTCGCCAACCACTCCGCCTTCCGCCTGCTGCACAAATATCGCGACGATATTCCCGTGTTCAACGACGACATCCAGGGCACGGCGGCAGTGGCGCTTGCCGGGCTGTTCTCGGCGCTGCGCGTCAGCGGCGGCAAATTGAAGGACCAGAAGCTGCTGTTCCTCGGCGCCGGCGAGGCCGCGACGGGAATCGCCGACCTCGTGGTGTCCGCGATGATGGCCGAGGGCGCCACCGAGCAGGAGGCGCTGCAGCGCAACTGGCTGGTGGACTCCCGAGGCCTCGTGGTGCGCGGTCGCGACGGCCTCTCCGGCCACAAGCTTCGCTACGCGCACGACCATGCCGGGATCGCCGACTTTGCGGCCGCGATCAAGACGCTGAAGCCGACGGCGATCATCGGGGTCGCTGCGGTCGGCGGCGCCTTCACGCCGGAGGTGCTGCGCATGATGGCCGAGCTCAACGCGCGGCCGATCGTGTTTGCGCTGTCCAATCCCACCTCGAAGGCGGAATGCTCGGCGGAAGAGGCCTATCGCTACACCGGGGGACGCGCACTGTTCGCCTGCGGCAGTCCGTACGATCCGGTCAAGCTGAACGGAACGACTTTCGTGCCGCGGCAGGGCAACAATTCCTACATCTTCCCGGGCGTCGGCCTCGGCGCCATCGCGAGCGGCGCGCGGCTGGTCACCGACGAGATGTTCATGACCGCCGCGCACACGCTCGCCGACTGCGTCAGGCCGGACGATCTCGGCCAGGGCAGCCTCTATCCGGCGCTGCCGCGCATCCGCGAAGTGTCGGCGAAGATCGCGTCCGCGGTGGCGAATGTCGCCTGGCAGAACGGCCTCGCCGACGGCCCGCCGCCGAACGATTTGTCGGGCTTCATCGAAGCGCAGATGTACGATCCGCATTACTGAGGTCGGGTAGCGGAGTGCACCAGTGCGCCGTCGTTGCGCGCGAAGCGACACAGTCTCGTGCCCCGGATGCAGCGCAGCACGATGCCCTTGCATCGTGCTGCGCTGCATCCGGGGCCCATGCTGCTGTGAAGGAGGTGTGGGTCCCGGTTCTGCGAAGCAGCGCTGACGCGCTGCATCGCGCGCGGGACACGAGAGGGTGAGACATGACATGCGGTCTCATTCTCACGGCGCGATTTTCGCCTGAGCTTTGCTATCTCGTTTGCTCCCTCTCCAAACAGAGGGCGCAGGGAAGGCCGGGCGCCGGCGGCACCCGCAACACCCGTGTGCAATG
>CAZDEZ010000055.1:0-29185 GCA_964504705.1 uncultured Bradyrhizobium sp. | reverse complement strand
CGAAAGACCTGAAGCCGATGACCAAACTCATCATCGATGGCAAAGAGATCGACGTACCCGCCGAGTACACGCTGCTGCAGGCGTGCGAGGCCGCAGGCGCCGAAATCCCGCGCTTCTGCTACCACGAGCGGCTGTCGATCGCCGGCAATTGCAGGATGTGCCTCGTCGAGGTGAAGGGCGGCCCGAAACCGGTCGCGAGCTGCGCCTGGGGGGTACGCGACTGCCGTCCCGGTCCCAAGGGCGAGCCGCCGGAAATCTCCACCCGATCGCCGATGGTGAAGAAGGCGCGCGAAGGCGTGATGGAATTCCTGCTCATCAACCATCCGCTGGACTGTCCGATCTGCGACCAGGGCGGCGAGTGCGACCTGCAGGACCAGGCGATGGGCTACGGCGTCGACACCAGCCGTTTCGCCGAGAACAAGCGTGCGGTCGAGGACAAATATCTCGGCGCGCTGGTCAAGACCTCGATGAACCGCTGCATCCAGTGCACGCGCTGTGTCCGCTTCTCGGCGGAGGTGTGCGGCACCCCGGAAATGGGCGCCACAGGCCGCGGCGAGGACATGGAGATCACGACCTATCTCGAGCAGGCGCTGACCTCGGAATTGCAGGGCAATCTCGTCGACATCTGCCCGGTCGGTGCACTGACCTCGAAGCCTTACGCCTTTGCGGCGCGCCCCTGGGAGCTCGGCAAGACGCAGTCGGTGGACGTGATGGACGGCATCGGATCTGCGATCCGGGTCGACACCCGCGGCCGCGAGGTGATGCGCATCCTGCCGCGCGTCAACGAGGCCGTGAACGAGGAGTGGATCTCCGACAAGACGCGCCACGTCGTCGACGGCCTGCGCACGCAGCGGCTCGACCGGCCCTATATCCGCGAAAGCGGCAAGCTGCGTCCGGCCTCCTGGCAGGAAGCTTTCGCCGCCATCGCCGCCAAGGCCGGTCACATCCATGGCAACCGCATCGGTGCCATCGCCGGCGACCTCGCCGCGGTCGAGGAATTGTTCGCGCTGAAGGAACTGCTGGCAAAGCTTGGTTCCACTAACCTTGCGGTGCAGGGCGGCGAAGCCTTCGACGCCCGGGCCGGCCGCGGCTCCTACATCTTCAATCCGACCATCGCCGGCATCGACCAGGCGGATGCGCTCCTCATCATCGGCTCCAATCCGCGCCGCGAGGGCACGCTGCTGAACGCGCGAATCCGCAAGCGCTGGCGTACCGGACTGCTCAAGATCGGCGTGATCGGCCCGAAAGCCGATCTCACCTATGACTACGACCACATCGGTGCGGGTACGGACTCGCTGAGCGATCTCGCCGCCGGCAAGCATTCCTTTGCCGAGGTGTTGAAGAACGCCAGGCACCCGATCGTGCTGGTTGGTGCCGCAGGTCTTGCGCGCACCGACGGTGCCGCCGTGCTCTCGCTCGCCGCAAAGCTCGCGCTCGATGTCGGCGCGTTCAAGGACGGCTGGAACGGCTTTGGCGTGCTGCACGACACGGCCTCCCGAGTCGGCGCGCTCGACATCGGCTTCTCGGCGGCCGGCGGCGGGCTCTCGGTCGCGCAGATGACCACCTTCGGCACGATCGACGTGCTGTTCCTGCTCGGTGCCGACGAGACCAAGGTGGCCGACGGCACCTTTGTGGTCTACATCGGCACCCATGGCGACCGCGGCGCGCATCGCGCCGACGTCATCCTGCCGGGTGCGGCCTATACCGAAAAATCCGGCATCTACGTCAACACCGAGGGCAGGGTGCAGATCGCCAACCGCGCCGCCTTCCCGCCGGGCGAGGCGCGCGAGGACTGGGCGATCGTTCGTGCGTTGTCGGACGTGCTGGGCAAGCGGCTGCCCTTCGACTCGCTGGCGCAGCTGCGCCAGGCCATCTCGAAGGCGGCGCCGCATTTGATGCGGATCGACGAGATCGAGCCGGGCAAGGCCGACGACGTTAAGGCGCTGGCCGGCAAGGGCGGCAATGTCGACAAGGCGGCGTTCAAGCCGGCAATCGAGGACTTCTATATGACCAACCCGATCGCACGGGCCTCGGCGGTGATGGCGGAATGTTCGCGCCTCGCCTCGGCCCGGATGCTGACGGCAGCGGAGTGAGCGTGCGCTGATGGCTGAATTCTTCGCAAGCGAATTCTGGACCGGCTTCCTGTGGCCGCTGATCGTGATGCTGGCGCAGAGCGTGCTGCTGCTCGTCGTGCTGCTGGTCGCGATCGCCTATATCCTGCTCGCGGACCGCAAGATATGGGCTGCGGTGCAGATCCGGCGCGGCCCCAACGTGGTTGGCCCGTGGGGCCTGCTGCAATCCTTCGCCGACCTGCTCAAGTTCGTGCTGAAGGAGCCGGTGATCCCGTCCGGCGCCAACAAGGGCGTGTTCCTGCTGGCGCCGCTGGTGTCCTGCGTGCTCGCGCTCGCCGCCTGGGCCGTGGTGCCCGTGAACCTCGGCTGGGTCATTTCCGACATCAACGTCGGCGTCCTCTACATCTTCGCGATCTCCTCGCTGTCGATCTACGGCATCATCATGGCCGGCTGGTCGTCGAACTCGAAATATCCGTTCCTCGCGGCGCTGCGCTCCGCGGCGCAGATGGTGTCCTACGAAGTCTCGATCGGCTTCGTCATCATCACGGTGCTGCTGTGCGCCGGCTCGCTCAACCTCACCGCCATCGTGGAAGCGCAGAATGCGCGCGGGCTCGCCAGCCTGATCGGCCTGCCGCAGCTCACCATCCTGAACTGGTATGTCTGGCCGCTGTTCCCGATGTTCGTGGTGTTCTACGTCTCGGCGCTCGCCGAGACCAACCGTCCGCCCTTCGACCTCGTGGAAGCGGAATCCGAGCTGGTGGCGGGCTTCATGGTGGAATACGGCTCGACGCCGTACCTGCTGTTCATGCTCGGCGAGTACGTCGCAATCACCACGATGTGCGCGCTGGCGACGATCCTGTTTCTCGGCGGCTGGCTGCCGCCGGTCGACCTGCCGCCGTTCAACTGGGTTCCCGGGGTGATCTGGTTCTCGCTGAAACTCTTCTTCATGTTCTTCCTGATCGCGATGGCGAAGGCGATCGTGCCGCGCTACCGCTACGATCAACTGATGCGGCTCGGCTGGAAGGTGTTCCTGCCGCTGTCGCTGGCGATGGTGGTGATTGTGGCCGGCGTGCTGCAATTTGCCGGCATCGCGCCGAAGTGAGGTCGCCATGGGTGTCAACATAAACGCAACGGCCCGCTCGCTTCTGCTTTCCGAATTCGTATCGGCGTTCTTCCTCGCCATGCGTTATTTCTTCAAGCCGAAGCCGACGCTGAACTATCCCTTCGAGAAGGGCGCGATCTCGCCGCGCTTCCGGGGCGAGCATGCGCTGCGCCGCTATCCGAACGGCGAAGAGCGCTGCATCGCCTGCAAGCTGTGCGAGGCGATCTGCCCGGCGCAGGCGATCACGATCGAGGCCGGCCCGCGCCGCAACGACGGCACGCGGCGCACCGTTCGCTACGACATCGACATGGTGAAGTGCATCTATTGCGGACTGTGCCAGGAGGCCTGCCCGGTGGATGCCATCGTCGAAGGACCGAATTTCGAGTTCGCGACCGAAACGCGCGAGGAGCTCTACTATGACAAGGCCAGGCTGCTCGCCAATGGCGACCGCTGGGAGCGCGAGATCGCCAAGGCGATCGAGCTCGACGCGCCGTACCGGTGAGGTGAGGGCATGATCCTTCCTGCGCTGTTCTTCTATCTGTTTGCCGGCGTCTGCGTGGCCTCGGCGGTCATGGTGATCGTCGCGCGCAATCCCGTGCATTCGGTGCTGTACCTGATCCTCGCCTTCGTCAACGCTTCCGGCCTGTTCGTGCTGATGGGCGCCGAATTCCTGGCGATGATGTTGATCGTCGTCTATGTCGGCGCGGTCGCAGTGCTGTTCCTGTTCGTGATCATGATGCTCGACGTCGATTTCGTGCAGTTGCGCGAGGGCTTCATCGAATATCTGCCGGTTGGCCTCGTGGTCGGCGGCATCTTCATGTTCGAGCTGCTGCTGATCGTCGGCTCATGGCTGATCGCTCCCGGCGTGCCGAAGGCCATCACCGCGGCAATACCCGCCAATGTCAGCAACACCGAGGCGCTCGGCCTCGTGCTGTACACGAAGTACATCCATTACTTCCAGCTGGCCGGCATCGTGCTGCTGGTTGCCATGATCGGCGCCATCGTGCTGACGCTGCGCCACAAGGCCTCCGTCAAGCGGCAGGACATCAACGTGCAGAACGCGCGTACGCCGGAGCTTGCCATGAGCGTGCGCAAGGTTGCGTCCGGGCAGGGCCTGCAGGACGCTGACGCGGCGGAGTGGGTGAAATGACCATCGGGCTCGGACATTATCTCTCGGTCGCCGCCATCCTGTTCACGCTCGGGATCCTCGGCATCTTCCTCAACCGCAAGAACATCATCGTCATCCTGATGTCGATCGAGCTGATCCTGCTCGCCGTCAACATCAACCTGGTGGCATTCTCGACCTTCCTCGGCGATATCGTCGGCCAGGTGTTCGCGCTGCTGGTGCTGACGGTCGCCGCCGCGGAGGCCGCGATCGGCCTTGCCGTTCTGGTCGTGTATTTCCGTAACCGCGGCTCGATCGCGGTTGAAGACGTCAATCTGATGAAGGGCTAGGGCGGGGCATGTACCAGGCAATCGTCTTTCTGCCGCTGCTCGGCGCCATCCTCGCGGGGTTGATCGCGATCTTCGGCGCGCATGCGCGCAATCCGAGCGGCGATACCGTCGAGCATCACGGCGACCACGGCCATGCTCACGCCTCTGTTGCTCACGACGACCATGGTCATGGCGATCACGGGCACGACGATCACCACGTCTCCGAGCCGCCGGCGCAAGGCTCGCGCGCGGCCGAACTCATCACGACGGGCCTGCTGTTCGTATCCGCGGGCCTGTCCTGGTTCGCGCTGGTCGACGTCGGCTTCCTCAAGCACGACGCCCGCATTGCGCTGCTGCCGTGGATCAATTCCGGCGACCTGCAGGTCGCCTGGTCGCTGCGCATCGACACCCTTACCGCGGTCATGCTGGTCGTGGTCAACACCGTGTCGTCGCTCGTGCACCTCTATTCCATCGGCTACATGGACGAGGATCCGCACCGGCCGCGCTTCTTCGCCTACCTGTCGCTGTTCACCTTCGCGATGCTGATGCTGGTGACCGCCGACAACCTCGTCCAGCTGTTCTTCGGCTGGGAGGGCGTGGGTCTGGCGAGCTACCTGCTGATCGGCTTCTGGTACCAGAAGCCGTCGGCCAACGCCGCGGCGATCAAGGCCTTCGTCGTCAACCGCGTCGGCGATTTCGGCTTCGCGCTCGGCATCTTCGCCATCTACATGCTGGTCGGCTCGACCGACTTCGAAACCATCTTCCATGCAGCGCCGGGCCTCACCGGCAAGACCATCAACTTCATGGGCTGGCAGGCCGATGCGCTGACGCTGACCTGCGTGCTGCTGTTCATGGGCGCGATGGGCAAATCGGCACAGTTCCTGCTGCACACCTGGTTGCCGGACGCCATGGAAGGCCCGACCCCCGTGTCGGCGCTGATCCATGCCGCGACCATGGTGACCGCCGGCGTGTTCATGGTAGCGCGCCTGTCGCCGCTGTTCGAGCTCGCGCCCAATGCGCAGGCCGTGGTGATGTTCTTCGGCGCCACCACCGCGTTCTTTGCCGCCACCGTCGGCCTCGTGCAGAACGACATCAAGCGCATCGTCGCCTATTCGACCTGTTCGCAGCTCGGCTACATGTTCGTCGCGATGGGGGCGGGGGCCTATTCGGTCGGCATGTTCCACCTGTTCACCCACGCCTTCTTCAAGGCGCTGCTGTTCCTCGGCTCCGGCTCGGTAATCTACGCGATGCACCACGAGCAGGACATCCGCAACATGGGCGGCCTGAAGGATCGTATCCCCTATACTTACTTCGTCATGCTGGTCGGCACGCTGGCGCTGACGGGATTCCCGCTGACCGCCGGCTATTTCTCCAAGGACGCGATCATCGAGTCCGCCTACGTCGCGCACAATCCGTTCGCGTTCTACGCCTTCCTGATGACGGTGGTCGCTGCCGGCCTGACCTCGTTCTATTCCTGGCGCCTGATCTTCAAGACCTTCCACGGCGAGCCGCACGACCAGGAACACTATGAGGCCGCGCACGAGGCCCCGATCTGGATGCTGGTGCCGATCGGCATCCTCGCGGTCGGCTCGATTCTCGCCGGCTTCCCCTTCAAGGAGCTGTTCGCCGGACATGCGGTGGACGACTTCTTCCGCGAGTCGCTGAAGATGAATCCGAAGATCATCGAGGAGATGCACCACATCAACCCGGTGATCGCCTTCCTGCCGACGGCGATGATGGTGGGCGGCTTCCTGGTGTCGTGGCTGTTCTACATCCGCCGGCCGTATTTGCCGGTCGAGCTCGCCAACCAGCAGCCGCTGCTCTACCAGTTCCTGCTCAACAAATGGTATTTCGACGAGCTCTACGATCTGATCTTCACCCGCCCGGCGAAGTGGATCGGCTACCAGCTCTGGAAGAAGGGCGACGGCTTCGTCATCGACGGCTTCGGGCCCGACGGCGTGTCGGCCCGCGTCCTCGACGTCACCCGCAACGTCGTCAAGATCCAGACTGGCTACCTCTACCACTATGCCTTCGCGATGCTGATCGGCGTCGCCGGCCTGATCACCTGGTTCATGTTCGGCTTGGGAGGCCAGTAATGACAACCTGGCCAATCCTTTCCGTCACCACCTTCCTGCCGATCGTCGGCGCCTTGCTGATCTATGCCGTGCGTGGCGAGGACGAGGCGGCCGCGCGCAACGCGCGCTGGATCGCGCTGTGGACCACGCTGGTCACCTTCGCCGTGTCGCTGATCCTGGTCTGGCGTTTCGATGCCTCCAGTGCCGACTTCCAGTTCGTCGAGAAGGCGTCATGGCTCGCCACCGGCATCACCTACCACATGGGCGTGGACGGCATTTCGCTGCCGTTCGTGATCCTGACCACCGCCCTGATGCCGTTCTGCATCGTCGCGAGCTGGAAATCGATCACGAACCGCGTTCGCGAATACATGATGGCGTTCTTGCTGCTGGAAACGCTGATGGTCGGCACCTTCTCGGCGCTCGACCTCGTGCTGTTCTACCTGTTTTTCGAGGGCGGCCTGATTCCGATGTTCCTGATCATCGGCGTCTGGGGCGGCCCGCGCCGGGTCTACGCGTCCTTCAAGTTCTTCCTCTACACGCTGCTCGGTTCGGTGCTGATGCTGCTCGCCATCATGTCGCTGTACTGGAATGCCGGCACCACCGACATCCCGACCCTGATGCGCACGGCCGTGCCACGCGGCATGCAGACCTGGGCGTGGCTCGCCTTCTTCGCCTCCTTTGCGGTGAAGATGCCGATGTGGCCGGTGCATACCTGGCTGCCGGACGCACATGTCGAGGCGCCCACCGCCGGCTCGGTGATCCTGGCCGCGATCCTGCTGAAGATGGGCGGCTACGGTTTCCTGCGCTTCTCGCTGCCGATGTTCCCGCTGGCCTCGCACGACTTCGCGCCGTTTGTCTTCACGCTCTCGGTGATCGCCATCATCTACACCTCGCTGGTGGCGCTGATGCAGGAGGACGTGAAGAAGCTGATTGCGTACTCGTCGGTCGCCCACATGGGCTTCGTCACCATGGGCATCTTTGCCGGCACCATGCAGGGCGTCGCCGGCGGCGTGTTCCAGATGATCTCGCACGGCATCGTCTCCGGCGCACTGTTCCTCTGTGTCGGCATCGTCTACGACCGCATGCACACCCGCGAGATCGCGGCCTATGGCGGCCTCGTCAACCGGATGCCGCTCTATGCCGTCGTGTTCATGGTGTTCACCATGGCCAATGTGGGCCTGCCCGGGACATCCGGATTCGTCGGCGAGTTCATGACGCTGCTCGGCACCTTCAAGGTCTCGATCCCGACGGCGTTTTTCGCCACCTTCGGCGTGATCCTGTCCGCGGGCTATGCGCTTTGGCTCTATCGCAAGGTGATGTTCGGCGCGCTGACCAAGCCGGCGCTGGCCTCGATCAAGGACCTGACCTTCCGCGAAGGCCTGGTGCTGTTCCCGCTGGTGGCGCTGACCATCCTGTTCGGGGTCTATCCGAAGCCGGTGCTCGACATGTCGGCGGCCTCGGTCCAGCAACTCGTCAACAACTACAACACTGCAGTGACTGCCGTGAAGGCAGCCGCGCTGCTGCATTGATCGCGGCAGCCGAGGGACATACGCCATGAACTTCCAGAGTGCAGGTTATGACTTGCTGCCGGTGCTGCCGGAACTCGTGCTCGCCGTCGGCGCCATGGCGCTCTTGATGCTCGGAGCCTATCGCGGGCAGGGCACGACGCAGGCGGTCACCTGGCTGTCGATCCTGCTGCTGATCGTCGCCGGTGTTCTCGAGCTTATGTTACCGGCCGGCAAGCTCACCACCTTCGGCGGCAGCTTCATCGTCGACGATTTCGCCCGCTTCCTGAAGGTCCTGGCGCTGATCGGCTCGGCGGCGACGCTGATCCTGTCGGCGGAGTTCCTTTCCCGACCGTCGAACCGCATCTTCGAATACGCGATCCTGGTGGTGCTCTCCACGCTCGGCATGATGGTTTTGATATCGGCCGGCGACCTCATCATGCTCTATCTCGGTCTCGAGCTGATGAGCCTGGCGCTCTATGTCGTCGCCGCTTCCAACCGCGACAACGCCAAGTCCACCGAAGCGGGCCTGAAGTATTTCGTGCTGGGTGCGCTGTCCTCGGGCATGCTGCTCTACGGTGGCTCGCTGATCTATGGCTTCACCGGCACGGTTGCCTTTTCCGGCATCGCGGCCGCGGCCAAGGCCGGCAGCCCCGGCATCGTGTTCGGCCTCGTCTTCCTGCTCGCCGGCCTCTGCTTCAAGGTTTCCGCAGTGCCGTTCCACATGTGGACGCCCGACGTTTACGAGGGCGCGCCGACGCCGGTCACCGCGTTCTTTGCCTCGGCGCCGAAGGTCGCAGCACTTGCCGTGTTCACCCGCGTGACGCTGACCGCATTCCCCGGCATCGTGCCGCAATGGCAGCAGATTCTGGTGTTCGTCTCGATCGCTTCGATGGCGCTCGGCGCCTTTGCCGCCATCGGCCAGACCAACATCAAGCGGCTGATGGCCTACTCCTCGATCGGCCATATGGGTTTTGCCCTGGTCGGGCTGGCGTCCGGCACGGTGGAGGGCGCGCAGGGCGTGCTGATCTACATCGCGATCTATGTCGCGATGACGCTCGGTTCCTTCGCCATCATCCTCGCCATGAAGCGCAACGGTCAGGCCGTCGAGGACATCAAGGATTTTGCCGGCCTATCGCGCACCAATCCGCTGCTCGCTTTCTTCTTCGCGATGCTGCTGTTCTCGCTGGCCGGCATTCCGCCGCTCGCCGGCTTCTTCGCCAAGTGGTACGTCTTCGTCGCGGCGATCAAGGCGAACCTGTTCGCGCTCGCCGTGATCGGTGTGCTCACCAGCGTCGTGGGCGCGTTCTACTATCTCTCGATCATCAAGGTGATGTACTTCGACGAGCCTGCCGGCAAGCTCGATCCCGTGCGCATGGAATTGCGGACGGTGCTGGCGGTGGCAGGCCTCTTCAACATCTTCTTCTTCGTCTATCCCGGACCGCTGGTAAGTGTGGCGACATCAGCGGCGAAATCGCTGTTTTAGGCGCGCATGATCCCGAAAAGTGGGCACCGGTTTTCGGAGAAGATCATGCGAAAAGAAAAAAGATGACAATAGCGCTCGGTCCCCGGGCCCAATCAGCGGGCTACAAGCTCGCCACTTTCGACAAGGTCGGCTCCACCAACGTGGAGGCGATGCAGCGCGCCCGCGAGTGCGAGCGCGGGCCGATGTGGTTCGTCACGACCGAGCAGACCGCGGGCAGGGGACGGCGGCAGCGCGCCTGGATCGCGCCGCAGGGCAACCTCGCGAGCAGCATTCTCGAAGTCATGGATGTGACTCCGGCGGTGGCGGCGACCCTCGGCTTTGCGGCCGGACTGTCGCTGGACGCAGCGGTGCGGGCGGTCGGCATCGAGGCCGCCCTGCGCGCGGGCGGGGGCGACCCGTTCGGGTTTGGCCTGAAATGGCCCAATGACGTCCTGGCCGGCGGCAAGAAGCTTACCGGCATCCTGCTGGAGGCCGAGGCAGTTCCCGCAGGGCTCGCGGTCGTCGTCGGCATCGGCACCAATGTCGTCGCCGCGCCCGAGGGCACGCCGACGCCCGCGACCTCGCTTCAGGCGTTGGGCATCCAGGTCGGCGCCGAAGAATTATTCCGCGCGCTCTCCGACGCCTGGGTCGAGTTTCGCGGCATCTGGGACAGGGGTCGTGGCTTCGCCGAGATCCGCAGGCTGTGGCTGCAGCGAGCCGTCGGACTGGGGGAGAAGGTCGCCATCAATGCTGGTAACGCCACCATCGCGGGCATCTTCGACACCATCGATGAGTCCGGCTGCCTGATCGTCCGCACGCCGGAGGGGCGGCGCGTGCCGGTGGCGGCGGGCGAGGTCTATTTCGGTTCGGCGGCTTCCGTGAGGGCTTCCTGATGGCGCGGCCCGACGAATTGACCTTTGCGCCGCTCGGCGGCGTCGGCGAGATCGGCATGAATCTGTCGATCTACGGGCTCGGCAACCGGCATCAGCGCGCCTGGCTCGCCGTCGACCTCGGCGTCTCCTTTGGCGACGAGGAGCATCTGCCGGGTATCGACCTGATCATGCCCGACATCACCTTCCTCGAGAAGGAACGCAAGAACCTGCTGGGCCTCGTGCTGACGCATGCCCATGAAGACCATTTCGGCGCCATCATCGATCTCTGGCCGAAGCTGAAATGTCCGATCTACGCCACGAAGTTCTCGGCGGCGCTGTTCCAGGCCAAGCTCGAGGCCGAGCGCAATCCGCCGAAAATCCCGGTTACCGTGGTGCCGTCGGGCGGGCGCATCGATCTCGGCCCCTTCAACGTCGAGTTCATTCCGGTGGCGCATTCGATTCCTGAATCGCATGCGCTGGCGATCCATACCGATGTTGGTACGGTGCTGCATACCGGCGACTGGAAGCTCGATCCGACGCCGATCCTGGGGCCGCCGACCGACGAAAAGCGGCTGCGGGAGCTCGGCGAGGCCGGCGTGCTGGCGCTGATCGGCGATTCCACCAATGCCGTGCGCGACGGCCGCTCGCCCTCGGAGGCGGAAGTCGCGACCATCATCGCGGGCCTGGTGAAATCGGCCAAGGGGCGGGTGGCGGTCACGACCTTCGCCTCCAACGTGGCGCGGGTGAAGGCAGTCGCGGATGCCGCCAGGGCCGCCGACCGCGAGGTCGTGGTGGTTGGCCGTGCCATGGAGCGGGTGGTGCTGGTGGCGCGCGAATGCGGCTATCTCGACGGCACCAAGAGCTTTCGGGGCATGGACTACTACGGCCATTTCCCGCCGGACAAGGTGCTGGCGATTTGCACCGGCAGCCAGGGCGAGCCGCGCGCCGCGCTGGCGCGCATCGCGAACAACGACCATCCGGCGGTCACCCTCAACAAGGGCGACACCGTGATCTTCTCCTCCCGCACCATTCCCGGCAACGAGAAGGCGGTCGGCAGCATCATCAACGGCCTCGTCGATCAGGGCGTCGAGGTCATCACCGATCGCACCCACCTCGTGCACGTCTCCGGTCATCCGCGCCGCGACGAGCTGCGCGACATCATTTCCTGGGTCCGCCCGCAGGTCCTGATCCCCGTGCATGGCGAGGCGCTGCATCTGTCCGAGCACGCCAAGCTGGCGCGCGCGGCCGGCGTGCCGAAGGTGATCACCTGCCGCAACGGCGACCTCGTCAAGCTCGGTCCGGGAGATCCCGGCATCATCGACGAATTGCCGTCGGGGCGGCTCTACAAGGACGGGCGGATCCTGGAGGATGCCAAATCGCGCGCCGTGGTCGAACGGCGCAAGATCGGTTTTGCCGGCTGTGTCTTTGTCGCCATAGCCATGACCGACAAAGGCGAACTCGCCGACGACCCCGAGGTTGATTTGGTCGGTGTCCCCGAGAAGAATGCGGAAGGCGAGGCGCTCGACGAGATCGTTTTCGATGTGGTGGTATCCACCGTCGAGGGCTTGCCGCGGGCGCGGCGGCGCGATCCGGATGCGCTGGCAGAATCGGTGCGCCGGGCGGTGCGCGCGGCGGTCAACGAGGAATGGGGCAAGAAGCCGTTGTGCTTCGTCCACGTCCTCGAAGTCTAGATTGTTGGGAGAGTAGAGATGCTGGGCCGGCTCAATCACGTGGCGATCGCGGTCAAGGATGCCAAGAAGGCCGCGAAGATCTACGGCGGCGCGTTCAATGCGCAGATTTCCGAAGCCTTGCCGCTGCCCGAGCACGGCGTGGTCACCGTGTTCGTGACGCTGCCCAACACCAAGATCGAGTTCATCGAACCGCTGGGCGAAGCCTCGCCGATCGCCAAGTTCGTCGAGCGCAATGCCGACGGCGGCATCCATCACGTCTGCTATGAGGTGGTTGACATCATCGCTTCGCGCGACCAGCTGATCAAGGAAGGCGCCCGCGTGCTCGGCGACGGTCAGCCCAAGATCGGCGCGCACGGCAAGCCGGTGCTGTTCTTCCACCCCAAGGACTTTTCCGGCGCGCTGGTCGAGATCGAACAGGCCTGACGATGGTCTACAGCATCGCAACGGCGCTCGCGATCTACTTCGTCCTCTGGTGGGTGACGTTGTTCGTGACGCTGCCGTTCGGGGTGCGCAGCCAGCACGAGGACGGCGAGGGCGCGCCCGGCACCGATCCCGGAGCCCCGATCCTGGCCAGGATGGGACGCAAGCTGATCTGGACCACGCTGATCTCTGCCGTCGTCTTCGGCATCGGGATGTGGGCTCACCAGGCGGGCTATCTCTCCATCGAACGGCTGTCGCGTCTGATGGGGACGCCGTTCTAGGAATTGATCAAGGGGGCAGTAGATGAATCTTCAGCGCATCACAATCGGGCTCGTGGTCCTGCTGATCGCGGGCCTCGCCGGCTCCTTCTACATGAACTGGCGGACACTGCGTCAGCTTCAGACCACCAAGGCCTTCGTCGAAAGCGCCGTCTTTGCCGAAGCGGTGACGGCCTGCGAGAAGGCGCAGAGCACGACGCCGTTCAGGTGGAACGGCGGCAAGCAGACCGCGGTGATAGGTCTCAACTCGGTCAAGCTCAACAAGGACACCATCGTCGCCAGCTACACGCTGTTCGCTGACGGCGTCTATTGCGATTTCGATCCGATCAAGCGGACCGGGGGCGTCGGATCGAACTTCCTCGAGCGGGAGCTGTTCTAGTTCAAGCGGTCTCCGCGACGACGCCTTCGATCTCGCCGATCAGCTTGCGCCAGGCCTCGTCCATTTCGGCCGTAAAGTCCGGGCCGAGAACCTCCTGCAGCGTGCGCATGATCACGCCGAAGAAGGCGACGAAAAGCTCGCGCGGCGCGCCGTAGTCGTCATGCGTGCCGACTTCGCACTCGATCATGCGGAATTTGCCGCTGCGCTCCCCCGCAAAATCGAGGATCGCCTCGATCGCCATCGCGAGCATCGAGCCCTTGACGAGTTCGCTGCCTTCGCTGCGAAACAGCGCCTGCGTCTGCGGATGCTCGGCATGGAGGCGGCGATAGACCAGCGGCGTCAGGTCCTCACAGCGTTCGGCCGCGAGTTCGAAGCTGCTTTCGATGGGATTCGCTAAGGACATCGTCTCTTGTGCCGCCGGCTGCGATCCAACTTGCCCGAAAAAAAAGAGCAGGGCGAAAGCCCTGCTCTAAAAATTGTGTCGACCCTGTTTCACCCGAAAAATTAGATTTGCTCTTTGTTTGACGGGGTGACGCTGCTTGTGCGCGTCAGGGTTCCTCCCGAGACTTGGACCACCAGTCCCACCTCGCGGCTGGCCTGAGGCGGCTTTGGTAGACTATCTTTTGCGTCTTGTCACCAATTTCAGCAACGATTGTTCAAAATTCAAGCTGTCTGCGAAATGATTGGGATTGCGCCACCCGCGGTTGCAGGCGGGGTCGAAAAACTCGTGCCGGAGTAAAGGGATAAGGGGTAGGCGAAAAATTTCCCGCCCGGTTTGCGCTACGGCAATGCCCCCGCGCGGGCATGCTTTTTCATGGCCCAGCGGAGAATCCCGGGAACCCCGTCTCGACTTCGGACTCTGCCGATGGTTATTTGGGTCCTGGATGGGTGAGGCGATGCGCAGGCGGCTGAAGAATTTTCTGCCCGTAGTCCTGATTGCGCTGGCGGTGCAGGTTTTCGCACCGATCGCTGCATGCTGGGCTGCGAGCATCGTACATTCCGATCCGCTGAGTGCAGCGGTGATCTGCCATGGCAATGCCGCCGCCGGGACCAGCCAGGATGGCCAGCCCGGCGCACAGGGCGCCCAGAACGGTTGCTGCGGCCTTTGCGGAGTGCTCCACACCGGTGCGCCCGTCGACCCGCCGCAGACCGCGTCCTTGCTCACCTTCGAGCGCCGGATCACCAACGTGGTCTGGCACGAGTTTGCGCTCGACCCGGCGGTTTTCCGTGCCGGTTCCCCGGAGCAGGCGCGCGCGCCTCCGTCCCTTTCCTGACCACGACCTCGCTACCGGTATCGGCTTGCCGTGCCGGTGAATGCCCGTGAGCAACCGGCCAACGCGCCGGCGTCAGGAAATTTGCAATGTTCAGGCATCATGCCCTTTGTGGCGTGAGCATCCTTGCCATCCATATGGCGTGGATTGCGCATGCCGGCCTGGCCCATGGCCAGAACGCCGAACCGGCGGCGCTCCCGCCCGTCAATGTCGAGGCGCCACGCGAGACCCAGGCGAGGCCAGCTGCGCCGAAGCGCGCAGGCACCTCGGCCGCGGGCCCGCGCCGGTCGCAGCAGCCGGTTGGCGTATCGGAGCGCCAACTTCCAGTCGTCGTTATCAACACGGGCGGGCAGGACGCGGGGAACCTCCTCCAGGCGCCGAACGGCCAGACCGTTACCACGATCAACCGCAGCCAGTTCGACAACCGGCCGGCCTTCTCGGTCGCCGATATCCTGCGCGAGAGCCCGGGCATCTCCGTCAAGCAGGGCAACGGCCCGCGCGACCTCGGTATCTCGATCCGCGGCTCCAACGCCCGCAACGGCTTCGGCATCCGCAACATGGTGATCTTCGACGACGGTTTTCCGGTGACCCAGCCTGACGGGCTGTCGCGCAGCGACCTGATCGACCCGCACGCTTATGGTGCGGTCGACGTCATCCGCGGACCGTCGTCAGCGCTTTACGGCAACTACGCCACCGGCGGCGCGATCAATTTCCGTACGCGCCTTGGCCGCGAGATCGACGGCTTCGAGTACGGCGTCGACGGCGGCAGCTTCGGCTACCTCAACAACTACTTCACGGCGGGGAAGAAATTCGGCAATTTCGAGTATTCGCTGTTTGGCAGCGACGTCCGCGGCGACGGCTACATCCAGAACAGCTGGTTCAACACCCAGACGGTGAACTTCCTCGGCACGTTGCGGGCGACGCCCGACGACCGCCTGACCTTCAAGCTGATCCACAACGACCTTGCCGCGCGCCTGCCGGTCCGCCTCTCGCTGAACCAGTATTATCAAAACCCGTTCCAGACGGGATGCGAGACGCCGGGTACAGCCGGCTGCGGAACGGTGTCGCTGTTCAACAACGGATTCAATGGGACGAGAACCTCGCAGACGGCCATCGTCGCGGGTCTCGGCCGCGACGACCGCCGCACCATCGTTGGCGGCCGCTGGGAGCACGACTTCGACAACCGGACCACCTGGCGCAACCAGTTCGTGTTCGACGACCGCAACATCAATCAGCCGACCGGCAACACCAGCGCGATCGGCGATTTCGCCTCCTATAACTTCATCAGCGACGTTACCCGGCGCGGCGAAGTCTTCGGTATGGACACGACGACCTATGTCGGCGGATTCTACAATACGCTGCCCTGGTCCAGCGATACGTTCAACGTGATGCCGGGTGGTCGTGCGACTCTCGGGAGGATAAGCGCCAACACGACCGCCTCCCACGCCAACTGGGGATTCCGCGCCCGGGAGGAAATCAAGCTTGTGCCTGCGCTTACGGCCATTGCCGGCATCGGATGGGAGAACACCCACCTTTGGGGTGCGAACACCGCCTATGCCTATACGGGACCGGCAGGTATCACGACGACCCGCTTGACGGGTGCCGACCGCCAGTTCCAGAACACGGCGCCGGAACTGGCGCTCCTCTTCAAACCGAACGATGAGTGGCAATTCCGCGCGAGGGCCGCGACTGGCTACGGGACGCCGCAGGTCGGCAACCTCTTCGTTGTGTCCAGCGGCCAGTTCGGCAACAACACCCAGCTGAACGCGCAACGCAATCTCGGCTACGACCTCGGCGCCGACTGGACGCCGAACAAGGCGCTGACGGTCAGCCTGACCGGCTTCTATGAGTTTTTCCGCGACGAGCTCGTCACGCAAGCGACGCCTGCCGGAGCGCCGAACGCCAGCTACACGTTCAATGCGCCGCGGTCCGAGCACCGCGGTGTCGAGCTGGCCGTGGATTGGCGCTTCCTGCCTACCTGGCGGTTTACCGCCGCCTACACCTATCTCGACCAGCTCTACACCGAGTACGTCGAGAACATCACCAACGGCGCCACCTACAGCTTCAATCGTGCGGGCAACAAAATTCCCGGCATCTCGCCGAACGAACTGACGGCGCGGCTGTCGTGGGACGAAACGGCCGGGCCGCTGCAAGGGCTCGGCGCTTTCGTTGAAGTGGTTTGGAAGGATTCCTTCTACATGGACAATGCGAACCTGCTGAAGGCGCCCGGCTATGAACTGGTGAACGCCAACGTGCACTACAAGACTGACCTGACGTCGGAGACGCTGAAGTCGCTCAGCGTGTTCCTCGAGGTGCGCAACCTGTTCGACCGCACTTATGTCGCCTCGGCCAACAACATCGGCAATACGGTGACTGCGGCAGGCATTCAAAATCCAGCGAGCATTCTGGCGAACACGACTGGTTCGATCTATGCAGGTATGCCGCGGACGGTCGTCGCGGGCATGAAGATCGCGTTCCGGTGATCGAGATGCGCACGATAACGAGGATAGTTCGAACGACGTTCACCGCGGGCGCAGCCGTCATTCTCTGGCAGGGCGCAGCCGCCGCGCAGATGCGCCACCAGCACGGCGCCGAGGCCGCCTGCAACGAGCCCGAATTGCGCTGCGCCACCAAGGTGACGCCGGCCTTCGCACCGGACGGAACGTTGTGGCTGGCCTGGATGGCCGGCGGCAAAATTTCCGTTGCCAGCTCCCGCGACTCCGGCAAGAGCTTTTCGATCGCCGTTGCGGCGACGCCGGAGCCGCTCAATCTCGATTGGGGACCGGACGCGCGGCCGAAAATCGCGATCGATGGCAAGGGCGGCATCGCGCTGGCGTTTTCGATCTTCAGGGACAAGGCCTTCAATGGCCAGGTGCTCACCACGCGTTCGGACGACGGCGGCAAGAGCTTCGCCGCGGCGCGGCCGATCACGGCCGACAACGAGAGCCAGCGCTTCGAAACGATCGGATTCGACAACGGCGGAAAGCTGTTTGCCGCATGGCTCGACAAACGCAACCGCGTTCCGGCGCGGGCGGCGAGCAAGAAATACGAAGGCGCAGCGCTGTTCTTCGCGTCCTCGGGCGACGGCGGGGCGAGCTACTCGGAGGCGCGGATGGCGATCGACAACACCTGCGAATGCTGCCGCATCGCGCTGGCGTTCGATCGGTCGAACCGCCCGGTCGTCGTGTTCAGGAACATCTTCGAGGGCGGCGTCCGCGATCACGCCGTCATCGCCTTCGGCGATGCCGACGCGCCCGGGGAGCCACGCCGCGTCGCGGTGGACGACTGGCAGATCGCCGCATGTCCGCACCACGGACCAAGCCTTGCCGTTTCGCCGAACGGCACCTATCACGTCACCTGGTTCACCAACGGCAAGGCGCGCAAGGGTTTGTTCTACGCCCATTCGCGCGATGGCGGCAGAAGCTTTTCCACGCCGCTTGCGATCGGGCAGGCGAACAGGAATCCATCCCGGCCGGCCGTGATTGCAGGACCGCAGGGGTTGGCGATGGTCTGGAAGGAGTTCGACGGGGAACGGACCACGGTCCATCTCATGACATCGGTCGATGACGGGGCGAGCTGGAGCAGACCACGCGTCCTTTCGGCGACCGTCGACAGCTCGGACCATCCGCTGCTGGTTACGGACGGACGGAAAACCTATCTTTCCTGGATGACGAAAGCGGACGGCTATCGCTTCATCCCGATCGGGGACGAGTCATGAGACGGGAATTGATCGCAGGCGTTCTGTTCCTGGCGCTGCTGATGCCCGCGCCGGCGCAGGATTCGGAGACGCAGCTCAAGCCGTTCGGCCGGGGCAGCTGGCAGGAGCTGACCAAGGCGCATGCGGGCAGGCCGACCATCGTTCATTTCTGGGGCGTGACCTGCGGGCCCTGCAAGGTCGAATTGCCCCAGCTCGGCGCCTTCATGAAGGATCACCCGGGGATCGACATGGTGACGATCAGCGCCGACTTCGTTCCGAACCTGCCAGAGGCCACGCGTGCGATGCTACAGCGATCGGGCCTGACGCTGGCGGAGAACTGGATCTTCGACGGCTTTGCCGACCGCCTTCGCTTCGAGATCGATCCGGCCTGGCAGGGAGACATCCCCCGTACGCTGCTGATCACGCGCGACGGCGAGATGACGACGATCGAAGGCTCGGCCGAAATGGCCGACCTCAAGCAATGGTCGGAGCGGCAGCTCGCCGCAAAGAAATGAAACGTATCTCTAGTCTATGAAAGAAGGAAATCATGAAGCAACTCATCCAGACGACGGCAATCGCAGCAATGTTTGCAGCTGTCATGGCAGCACCTGTTCGTGCCGAGGACGTCAAGGCCGGCGATCTCCTGATCACGCAGGCCTGGAGCCGGCAAACGCCTGCAGGCGCCAAGGTCGCCGGCGGCTATCTCACCATCGAGAACAAGGGCGCGGCCGCCGATCGGTTGGTGGGTGGCAGCGCCGCCATCGCCGGCCGCATCGAACTCCATGAAATGGCGATGGACGGCGGCATCATGAAGATGCGTCCGCTCGACAAGGGCCTTGCCATCGAGCCCGGCAAGACCGTCAAGCTCGCCCCCGGCGGCTATCACGTCATGCTGATGGACCTGAAGGGCCAGTTCAAGCAGGGCGACAAGGTGCCGGTGACGCTGCAGTTCGAAAAGGCCGGCAAGGTGAACCTGATGCTCGACGTGCAGGGCGTCGGCGCACAGGCGCCCGGTGGCGACCACTCTGGCAACATGATGAAGAAGTAGCGGTCACGGTTTCCGGGCGGTGCCGGGCGCTCGTTGCATGCCCGGCAACGGGCGGAAACATCGGGAAACGGCGCGAGCGGCGGCATTTTGGCCGCCCCGGCCTTGTGTTTTGCCGGGCAATCCGGTTTGACTGCGTCAGCCGTTTTCTCCGAATCCCGAGCCAAAACCCATGCGATTGTCGCGGTTCTTCCTGCCCATCCTGAAAGAGAATCCGAAGGAGGCGGAAATCGTCTCGCACCGGCTGATGCTGCGGGCGGGCATGATCCGGCAGGAAGCCGCCGGCATCTATGCCTGGCTGCCGCTGGGCTTCCGGGTGCTGAAGAAGATCGAGCAGATCGTGCGCGAGGAGCAGGACCGCGCCGGCGCGCTCGAATTGCTGATGCCGACGCTGCAGCTCGCCGACCTCTGGCGCGAGAGCGGCCGCTACGACGCCTACGGCCCGGAAATGCTGCGCATCGCCGACCGCCACAAGCGCGAGCTGCTTTACGGGCCGACCAACGAGGAGATGATCACCGAGATCTTCCGCGCCTATGTGAAGTCCTACCGCAGCCTGCCGCTCAACCTCTATCACATCCAGTGGAAGTTCCGTGACGAGCAGCGCCCGCGCTTCGGCGTGATGCGCGGCCGCGAGTTTCTGATGAAGGACGCCTATTCCTTCGACCTCGACGAGGCTGCCGCACGCCGCGCCTACAACAGAATGTTCGTCGCCTACCTGCGCACTTTCGCCCGCATGGGACTGAAGGCGATCCCGATGCGCGCCGAAACCGGCCCGATCGGCGGCGACCTCAGCCATGAATTCATTGTGCTCGCCGAGACCGGCGAGTCCGGCGTCTACTGCAACAAGGACGTGCTCGACCTGCCGATCCCGGCCGACGACGTCGACTATGAGGGCGATCTCTCGCCGATCATCAAGCAGTGGACCTCTGTCTATGCCGCGACCGAAGACGTCCACGACGCGGCGCGCTTCGAGGCCGAGGTGCCGGCTGACAAGCGCCTGCATACCCGCGGCATCGAGGTCGGCCAGATCTTCTACTTCGGCACCAAATATTCCGACTCCATGAAGGCATTGGTCGCCGGCCCCGACGGCGTGGATGCGCCGATCCATGGCGGCTCCTACGGCGTCGGCGTCTCGCGCCTCGCCGGTGCCATCATCGAGGCCTGCCATGACGATGTCGGCATCAAGTGGCCGGAAGCGGTGGCGCCGTTCCGCGCCACCATCCTGAACCTGAAGCAGGGCGACGCCGCAGTCGACGGCGCTTGCGAGAAGCTCTATCGCGAGCTCACAGCCAAGGGTGTCGACGTCCTCTACGACGACACCGACCAGCGCGCCGGCGCCAAATTCGCCGGCGCCGACCTGATCGGCATCCCCTGGCAGATTCTGGTCGGTCCCAAGGGCCTCGCCGAAGGCAAGGTCGAGGTGAAACGGCGCGCCGACGGCTCGCGCGAGAACATGAGCCCGGCCGACGTCGTCGCGCGGCTGAGCGGCTAGAGCATCTTCGAGCGAAAGCCGGCCCCACGCTGGATGCGGGGTGGATACCGGTTCGTGTGAAGAAAACGCGGCAATCGGACGTTCATTATCCACCGCGCGCGGGCCATTGCGGCCACATTTGGCCCGAATCATGGGATTATCAAGCTATGGATGAGACCATGACAGAGCCGCAACGCACCGCATTTTTTGCGCCATTCGAATGGCTGCTGTCGGGACGCTATCTGCGGGCGCGGCGCAGGGAAGGATTCATCTCCGTCATCGCCGGCTTCTCCTTCCTCGGCATCATGCTCGGCGTCGCCACGCTGATCATCGTGATGGCCGTGATGAACGGCTTCCGCAAGGAATTGCTCGACAAGATCCTCGGCCTCAACGGCCATCTGCTGGTGCAGCCGCTGGAATCGCCGCTGACCGACTGGAAGGACGTCGCCGACCGCATTAGCCAGGTGCAGGGCATCCGGCTCGCCGCGCCCGTGGTGGACGGCCAGGCGCTGGCGTCTTCGGCGTTCAACGCCTCCGGCGTGCTGGTGCGCGGCATGCGCGCGGAGGATATCAACAACCTCACTTCGATCGCCAAGAACATCAGGCAGGGCTCGCTCGAGGGGTTTGACGCAGGCCAGGGCGTGGCGATCGGCCGCCGGCTCGCGGACCAGCTGTCGCTGCATGCCGGCGACAGCATCACGCTGGTCGCGCCGCGCGGCGCGGTGACCCCGATGGGAACCACGCCGCGCATCAAGCCCTACAAGATCGCCGCCGTGTTCGAGATCGGCATGTCCGAATACGATGCCGGCTTCGTCTTCATGCCGCTGCCGGAATCGCAGGCCTATTTCAACCGCAACAACGACGTCACGGCGATCGAGGTGTTTACCTCCAATCCCGACAGGATCGACAATTTCCGCAAGCTGGTGACGGAGGCCGCCGGCCGGCCTGTGTTCCTCGTCGACTGGCGCCAGCGCAACTCGACCTTCTTCAACGCGCTGCAGGTCGAGCGCAACGTGATGTTCCTGATCCTGACCATGATCGTGCTGGTGGCCGCGCTCAACATCGTTTCCGGCCTGATCATGCTGGTGAAGGACAAGGGCCAGGACATTGCGATCCTGCGCACGATGGGCGCCTCGCAGGGCTCGATCATGCGGATCTTCCTGATTACCGGCGCCGCCATCGGCGTGGTCGGCACGATCACGGGCTTCTTCGTCGGGTTGCTGATCTGCCTGAACATCGAGTCGATCCGGCGCTTCCTGTCCTGGCTCACCAATACCGAACTGTTCTCGCCGGAACTGTATTTCCTCTCCAAGCTGCCGGCTGAAGTCGATTTCGGCGAGACCACCGCGGTCGTGGTGATGGCGCTGACGCTGTCCTTTCTCGCCACGCTCTATCCGTCGTGGCGCGCCGCGCGCCTCGATCCCGTCGACGCGCTGCGGTACGAGTGAGGGGCAGATGGAGCAGGGGGCGGAAGAAGTACCGGTCATCTATCTTCACGAGATCAGGCGGCAGTACCGTCAGGGCGAAGCTACGCTGACCATCCTGGACGGCGCCAAGCTTGCACTGTGGCCGGGGCAGTCGGTGGCGCTGGTGGCGCCGTCCGGCTCGGGCAAGTCCACGCTGCTGCACATTGCGGGCCTGCTGGAATCGCCCGATGACGGTGAGGTCTATGTCGGGGGGACGCCGACGTCGCAGCTCGCCGATGCCGATCGCACCCAGATCCGCCGCTCCGACATCGGCTTCGTCTATCAGTCGCACCGGCTGCTGCCGGAATTCACGGCGCTGGAAAACGTCATGTTGCCGCAGATGATCCGCGGCCTGAAGCGCTCCGAAACCGTCAAGCGCGCGACGGAAATCCTCGCCTATCTCGGTCTCGGCGACCGCATCACCCACCGGCCGGCAGAACTCTCCGGCGGCGAACAGCAGCGGGTGGCGATCGCGCGGGCGATGGCCAATGCGCCGCGCGCGCTGCTGGCGGACGAACCGACCGGCAATCTCGATCCGCACACGGCGGACCATGTGTTCAACGCGCTGATGCAGCTGGTGCGGGCCACGCGCGTGGCGATGCTGATCGCGACCCACAACATGGAACTCGCCAACCGCATGGACCGGCGGGTGTCGCTTTCCGAAGGCCAGGTCGTCGAACTCGACTGATCCGTAGGGAGCACCGGAACTGTTCGGCCGGTATCCGTTGCGCTGCCTGATTCTGTGAGCCGCCCAACCAACGGGCGTCAGGTTTCCGACACCTCACCCCAGGTCGCCCCCAATCCTTGGGGTGCAACGTTTTGTTAACGCTGCCGATTGTGCCTCGATAAAGCGGCTTGACCGAGAGAACGGAATGGGAACATTGTTCGCCATATGTTCTTGTTTACGGGAGGTCGCGATGTTGAAGATTTTCGTGGAGGAAGCCGCGGCGTTGGCGTCGCTGACGCTGTTCGTCGGAATGGTCGCGGTTTGGGCGCAGCTCTTCACCCAGCTCTGATGCGGCCGGGCTGGGGAAAAGCGGGACGAGCGTGCGAGCTACCGGGTTTCGCGTGGACTTGCCGGGGGCGAGCCTTACCATCGCGCCAGCGAGTCGCCGGCTTCAAGCCACGCGATCGTTCCCTCCTTAGCGACGCGAGCCCAAAACCGTCCCATGCCTAATGCCGGATTCGTCCATCTCCACGTCCATTCCGCCTATTCGCTGCTGAAGGGCTCGATCAAGATCGCCAAGCTCGGCGAACTCGCCAAGGCGGACCGTCAGCCGGCGCTGGCGCTGACCGACACCGACAACATGTTCGGGGCGCTCGAATTCTCCGACAAGATGGCGGGTTACGGCATCCAGCCGATCGTCGGCCTCGAGCTCGCCGTCGATTTCGGCGACCAGGATCCCAATGCGCGCAATGCGCATGCCGCAGTTCCCTCGCGCATAGTGCTGCTCGCCGCCCGCGAGCGCGGTTACCGCAGCCTGATGCGGCTCAACTCGCGGGCGTTTCTCGAGACGCCGGTGCACCAGGCGCCGCACATCAAGCTCGACTGGCTGCAGGGCGATGCCGCAGACATCATCGCGCTGACCGGCGGGCCGGACGGCCCGATCGCCATTGCGCTCAACGCCGGCAACACCGAACTGGCCGCGGCGCGCTGCGAGCAGCTGGCGAACATGTTTGGCGACCGCCTCTATGTCGAACTGCAGCGCCACGGCATGGACAAGGAGCGTCGCGTCGAGGGAGGGCTGATCGATCTCGCCTATACCAGGGGACTGCCGCTGGTCGCGACCAACGAGCCGTATTTTGCCGGCAACGACGACTATGAGGCCCATGACGCGCTGCTCTGCATTGCCGGCGGCCGCCTGATCGCCGAGACCGACCGCGAGCAGCTTACGCCCGACCACCGCTTCAAGACCCGCGCCGAAATGGCGGTGCTGTTCGCCGACATCCCGGAAGCACTTGCCTCGACCGTCGAGATCGCCGAGCGCTGCGCGTTCCGGCCGATGACGAGGAAGCCGATCCTGCCGTTCTTCACCGTCGGCGCCGCCTCGAGCAGCGATGCCGCCGCCGTGGAAGCCGCCGAACTGAAGCAGCAGGCCGAGGAGGGGCTTGCCGAGCGCCTGCGCGTGCACGGCCTGTCGCAGGGCACGACCGAAGAGGACTACAGCAAGCGGCTGGCGTTCGAGCTCGACGTCATCACCCGCATGAAATATGCGGGCTACTTCCTGATCGTGTCCGACTTCATCAAATGGGCGAAGTCGCAGGGCATTCCGGTCGGACCGGGCCGCGGCTCCGGCGCAGGCTCGCTGGTCGCCTGGGCGCTCACCATCACCGATCTCGATCCGATCCGCTTTGGCCTCCTGTTCGAGCGCTTCCTCAACCCCGAGCGCGTCTCGATGCCGGACTTCGACATCGACTTCTGCCAGGACCGTCGCGGCGAGGTGATCTCGTATGTGCAGCAGCGTTATGGCCGCGACCAGGTCGCGCAGATCATCACCTTCGGCACCCTGCAGGCGCGCGGCGTGCTGCGCGACGTCGGCCGCGTGCTGCAGATGCCCTATGGCCAGGTCGACAAGCTCACGAAACTGGTGCCGCAGAATCCGGCCGCGCCGGTGACGCTGGCCGCCGCCATCGCCGGCGAGCCGAAGCTGCAGGCGTTCCGTGACGAGGATCCCGTTGTGGCGCGCGCCTTCGACATCGCCCAGCGCCTGGAAGGCCTGACCCGGCACGCCTCGACCCACGCCGCCGGCATCGTGATCGGCGACCGCCCGCTCAGCGAGCTGGTGCCGCTCTATCGCGATCCCAAGTCCGACATGCCGGTCACCCAGTTCAACATGAAATGGGTGGAGCCGGCCGGCCTCGTCAAGTTCGACTTCCTCGGCCTGAAGACGCTGACCGTGCTCGACGTCGCGGTGAAGCTGCTCAAGCAGCGCGACGTCCATGTCGATCTGGCGACACTGCCGCTCGACGACGCCAAGAGCTACCAGATGCTCGCGCACGGCGACGTGGTCGGCGTGTTCCAGGTTGAAAGTCAGGGCATGCGGCGCGCGCTGGTCGACATGCGGCCCGACCGTTTCGAGGACATCATCGCGCTGGTGGCGCTGTATCGCCCGGGCCCGATGGCGAACATCCCGACCTATTGCGCGCGCAAGCATGGCGACGAGGAGCCGGAATACCTGCATCCGATGCTGGAGCCGATCCTGAAGGAGACCTTCGGCGTCATCATCTACCAGGAACAGGTGATGCAGATCGCGCAGGTGATGGCCGGCTATTCGCTCGGCGACGCCGACCTCTTGCGCCGCGCCATGGGCAAGAAGATCCGCGCCGAGATGGAGAAGCAGCGCGCTATCTTTGTCGCCGGCGCCGTCAAGAACAATGTGCCGAAGGGCCAGGCCGAGACGATCTTCGAGTTGCTGGCCAAGTTCGCCGACTACGGCTTCAACAAGAGCCACGCCGCGGCCTATGCGCTGGTGTCCTACCACACCGCCTACATGAAGGCGCATTACCCGGTCGAGTTCATCGCGGCCTCGATGACGCTCGATCTCAACAATACCGACAAGCTCAGCGAATTCCGCTCCGAGGCGCAGCGGCTCGGCATCAAGGTCGAGGCGCCCAACATCAACCGCTCCGGCGTCACCTTCGAGGTCGGCGACGGCACGATCTACTACGCGCTCGCCGCGCTGAAGGGCGTAGGTCCGCAAGCCGTCGAAATGATCGTGGAAGAGCGCAAGAAGGGCGCCTTCACCTCGCTTGCCGACTTCGCCGCGCGCGTCAATCCGCGCGCCATCAACAAGCGCGTCATCGAAAGCCTGGCCGCGGCCGGCGCGTTCGACACTATCGAGCCGAACCGGGCGCGCGTCTTCGCCGGCGCCGACGCCATGCTCGCGGCCTGCCAGCGCAGCCATGAGGCGGCGACCTCCGGCCAGAACGACATGTTCGGCAGCGCGGCGGACGCGCCTTCCATCGTGCTGCCGCAGATCGAGCCGTGGCTGCCGGCGGAGCGGTTGCGGCGCGAATATGACGCGGTCGGCTTCTTCCTGTCCGGTCATCCGCTCGACGACTACGCGACCGTGCTCAAGCGCCTGCGGGTGCAGAGCTGGGCCGAGTTCTCACGTGCGGTGAAGACCGGCGCGACGGCGGGGAAGGTGGCGGCCACCGTCGTTTCGCGCATGGAGCGCCGCACCAAGACCGGCAACAAGATGGGCATCATGGGCCTGTCCGATCCGACAGGTCATTTCGAGGCCGTGCTGTTCTCGGAGGGTCTTGCGCAATATCGCGAGGTGCTTGAGCCGGGCGCCGCCGTGCTGCTCCAACTCGGCGCCGAGCTGCAGGGCGAGGACGTCCGCGCCCGCGTGCTGCATGCCGAGCCGCTGGATGACGCCGCCGCCAAGACGCAGAAGGGCCTTCGCATCTTCCTGCGCGATACCAGGCCGCTCGATTCGATTGCGCGGCGCCTCAGCATGCCCGAAGCCGCCGCGTCCAACGGCAATGGCGGCGCGCGCACGCCTCAAGCGAAACCCGCGCCGGTGCCGGCCGGCGGCGCCGACGGCGATGTCTCGCTGGTCCTGATGCTCGATCTCGAAACCGAGGTGGAGATGAAGTTGCCGGGCCGCTTCAAGGTCTCGCCGCAGATCGCCGGCGCGTTGAAGGCGGTGGCGGGCGTGGTCGACGTGCAGACGCTGTAGGCTATATTCTGCGCTTTCCCCGGTTCCGCTGCCTTATTGGTACCCTTGTTTGTTCAAATGCTGTTCAGGTTCGGGCGCGTTATGTGTCCGGGAGGAACCCGCTATAAGCGGCGGGGATAGAGAAAAATATGGGCGCCACCGGAAGATTTTCAGCAATCGCGCTGTGCCTTGCACTCGCGTTCGGCCTTGGCATTCTCGCGCCGGCCTCCGCCCAACAGCAGGAAAAGCGCATCGCGCTCGTCGTCGGCAACGGCGCCTACAGCAAGTCGCCGCTGGCGACTGCGGCCAATGACGCCGGACTGATCGCGCAAACGCTGCAGGCCGCCGGCTTCGACGTGGTCGGCGCCCGCGACCTCGACGGCGACACGCTGCGCCGGACCCTGCGCGACTTCATCCAGAAAGCCGAGACTTCCGGCCCCGATACGGTGGCGATGATTTATCTCGCCGGTTACGGCCTGCAGCTCGCCGGCGAGAACTATTTCGTTCCCGTCGATTCCGCGATCGGCCGCGAGGGCGACATTCCGACCGAAGGCTTGCGGATCGGCGACTATGTGCGCCGCCTCGGCACGCTGCCGCTGAAGGCGAGCATCGTGGTGCTCGATGCCGCGCGCCAGCAGCCCTTTGTCGAGGGCGGGCAGCCGATCGCCGGCGGTCTTGCGCTGGTCGAGCCCGAGCCGCGCATGCTGATCGCCTTCAATGCGGCGCCGGGCACCGTCGCGCCGGTGGAGCAGGGGCCGTACGGGGCCTACGCGCAGTCGCTGGCGGAAATGATCCGCACCGGCGGGCTGGCGCTGCCCGAACTGTTCGATCGCGTCAGGCTGCGCGTCAACGAGAGCAGCAAGGGCGCCGAGGTGCCCTGGCACGCCCACAAGCTCGACGCCAGCTTCGTGTTCTTCGATCGCGCGCCCGATGCGCCGCCGCCGGCGCCGCCCGACCAGGTCGCTGCCGTCAGGGACAAGCCGATCCGCGACCTCGGGGTCAGGGATGCCTATGCCGCCGCGCTGGAGCGCGACACGCTGCAGGGCTATGACGAGTTCGTTGCGGCCTACCCCGGCGATCCCATGGCCAGGCGGGTTCGGGCGCTGGCGGCCGCACGGCGCGAGGCCATCACCTGGATGCGCACCTACCGGGCCGACACGCCGCAGGCCTATTGGTCGTATCTCCGCCGCTACCCGAACGGGCCGCACGCGGCCGACGCGCGCCGTCGCCTCGCCATCCTGACCGCGCCGCTCGAGCCGCCGCCCACTTTTGCAGTCATGGATTACGACGTGCCGCCGCCGCCGCCGGAGGAGATCGTGTATGTCGATCGTCCCGTGGTGGTGTTCAGCGATCCCTATTACGGCTTCGCGCCGCCGCCGCCACCGCCGGTGTATTTCCTGCCGCCGCCGCCACCGGAATTCATCGTGCTCGAGCCGCCCCCGCCGCCGATCGGGCTGTTCATCCTGCCGCAGCCGATGTTCGTGGTGATGCCGGTGTATGTCCGTGCGCCGGTCTATGTGAGGCCGCCGCCGAACAACGTCATCTTCGCCAACATCCACAACACGCGGGTCATCAACACCGTGATCAACCGGCCGCCGCCGCCCCCGCCGCCGGGCGGCGCACTGACGCCGGACTCCGCGAGGACGCCGCCCGGCGCCAAGGGAGGGATTCCGGCGGCCGCACCAGGTGCTGCCACGCCGGCGCTGCCGCCATCGGTGGCGCAGCGGGCCACGCTGATTCAGCAGGGCAAGGCGCCGGTACCGCCGAGTGCGACGATCAATCCGGCAGTGGCAAGGCCCGGGCAGGGCGGCGCTGCGCCGAACGCGTTGCCCGCCAACGCGCCAGCGGTGGCGCCGCAGGGCCAGCAGCTGCCGAAGGCGAATGCGCTGCCGGTGCCGGGCACGAAAGGCGCGCCTCCGGCCCCGCCGCCGGCCGCCGGAGGAGTGCCGGCCGTCAACCCCAGCGCGAAATCGGCGATCCCTTCGGCCCCGGGCACGGCACCTGCACCCGTTGCGCCGGCAACGGCCGGACTTCCCAAAGGCGGCCAGCCGCACGCGCCTGCTTCTTCCGTCGTCGGCACGCCGAAGGCCGGCGGTACGCCTCCCGCTGCGGGATCGCTGCCAAGACCGGGTTCAGCGGCGTTGTCTCCGCCCCCGCCGCCACCGCCATCCGGCGCGGCCGGTGCGCCGCCGCCCAAGCCGGGTGTGACGTCCGGTCCGAAGCCGCCGCCGGGTCCTCCGCCGTCGGCCCGCACGTCGCCGCCACCTCCACAGGCATC